>NZ_JAWDIW010000007.1:0-344662 GCF_032464805.1 Rhizobium sp. 10PS4
GTAGGCTGCAAGCGCCGTGCGGATTTCGTCGGTGCCGGCACTGACCGCCTCGGTGATGACGTCGCTCGCACTGTCGACCACATAGATGTCGTTGCCAGCACCACCGATCAGCGTATCATTGCCGGCGCCACCGTCCAGCAGATCATTGCCACCGCCGCCGGTGATCCTGTTGGCGAGCGCATTGCCGGTGCCGGTGAAGCTGGCCGATCCCGTGTAGCTCAGGTTCTCGACATTGGTCAGTGCCGCGATCGAGTAGGTCGCAAGCGACGTGCGGATTTCGTCTGTGCCGGCGCTGGCCAACTCGGTGACGACGTCACTCGCACTGTCGACCACATAGATGTCGTTGCCCGCTCCGCCGATCAGCGTGTCAGCGCCGGCCCCACCATTCAGCGTGTCGTTGCCGACACCACCAGTGATGGTGTTGGCGAGGCTATTGCCTGTCCCGACAAAGGCTGCCGTGCCGATATAGGTGAGGTTCTCGACATTGACGCCAAGCGTATAGTTTGCCAGCACGGTCCTGACCGTGTCGGTTCCCGCGGCGGCGTTCTCGGCAACGCTGTCGCCGGCATTGTCGACGATATAGGTGTCGTCGCCCGCACCGCCGATCAGCGTATCGGCGCCTGCCCCGCCATCCAACACATCATTGCCGGCGCCGCCGGTGATCGTGTTGGCCAGCGCATTGCCAGTGCCGGTGAAGTTGGAGGATCCCGTGTAAATCAAATTCTCGACATTGTTGCTGAGAATAGAGCTTGAAAGCGCCGTCCGGACGGTGTCCGTCCCCTTGTTCGCACTCTCGACCACAAAATCGACGCCAGCGTCGACCACGTAGATATCGTTGCCAGCACCTCCGATCAGTGTGTCATTGCCGGCACCGCCATCCAGCAAGTCATTGCCGGCACCGCCGGTGATCGTGTTGGCGAGGCCGCTTCCAGTTCCGGTAAAAGCGCCAGTGCCGGTGAAGGTGAGGTTTTCGACATTGGCAATATTGGTCAAGGCAAAGGAAGAAAGCGACGTCCTGATCAGATCGGTCCCTTGATTCAGCGCCTCAGTCACCACGTCGGCCAGACTGTCGACATTATAGGTGTCGTTGCCTGTTCCGCCGATCAGTGTGTCATTGCCGGAACCGCCGGAAAGCGAATCATTTCCGGCATTGCCCCAGAGCGTATTGTCCGCCTCATTGCCTACAATCGAATCGTTGCCGGAGCCGGCCTGAACGTTCTCAATCAACGATGCAACATTGCCGTGATAAAGAAGGGCGTTGAAAATGTTGCCGCGGGCATAGCCATTATTTGGGCCTCCTCCCAGGTCGGCCAGCTGGCCCTGGGAAAAAACAGAGTGCCCCCCTGCTCGCAAATCGATTTTAAGGCCGGTCGTATAGGCACTCAAATCATAGGTGTCGGTACCGCCGCCGTCCCAGATTGTTGCGAAGATCCTGTTGGCAGCGGGCGTGATGGCCGCCACCCCGTTGACATAGGTGATGCCCTGGTTGGGATTCCACCTATAGACGGTATCGCCACTGTTCGTCGTATAGTCCGCACCATACATTTCCTGCAGGGCGGCAATGTCGAGCATCATGAAGCTTTGTGGCGCGCCATCATGCTCATACTTGGCCCCACTCTCATCGTCTCCGATGAATGTGTGGTAGGTCATGATCGTATATTCGAGCGAGTCGTAGGCGCTCGGAACGACTGTTCCCCCTTCGTGAGCATGTTTCAGTCCGAGAGCGTGACCCAACTCATGCGCCAGGGTATGGCCCGCATAGTTGCCGAACCTTGGGAAACGATAATCATCTTCGGTGCCAGCATATCGCGTCCCGAACCAGACGTCGCCACCCCGTCCATAGGCAGCTGGCATATAGGCCCCTGCCGTCGGAAGAGAGGGATCCGACGATTGAGCGAACCGCACCGTTGCGGTACCCGCGCTTCCGGCCTCAAAGTTGGCGTTCGTGAACCCCTCTACGGAGAAGCCGTCGTTTGCAGCATTCCCATAGGACTGCTCCATAAAGAATAAGGCGAGAGACTGCTGCTGCGACGAAATTGGAGTGAAAGAATAGTATTTTTCGGGGCCATAGCTATACGATGACGAAGTCGTGGGAAACGCATAGGTTATCGTTCCGTCCCAGGCAAAGAGATCAAGAAGCCCGTCAACTTTGTTATCGCCAGTCCAGTTGACGATCTTCGTCGGAGTAATAAGGTCCGTCATAAAATCCCCGTTTGCGCATCTCATACAGCCGCGCCCAATGCCAGTTTCCCTCTGCCCCAATTCAGGGGAAAATTCAACTAAAAGCTTTATTTCTTAGAAGGAAAGTTTTTGACGTCAGTAACTAACGCTCATGAAGCGCTTCCGCCGCAACCTCTACCGAAGGCCAGAAGACATATTCCAGGATCCTGTGCTCGCCCGTTCGAACCTTCGCAATTGCTGCCACGACGGCACTTAAATTGACGTTACAGTCATATGCTGAAATTTATTAAGTCTCAGGCTCGGTGATATCGGGAAAGCGAGAGGTCCGCATTGTTTCGGCGCCGCCGAACGTCGTCTCCGGCTGTTGTGCCGCGGGGTCGTCTCCGGCGTGCCCGCGTCGGGTTCGAGGATCGCATCTGCCGCAATTCGGTGACGCGGCTGTGATCGTTCCATAGCGAGTGAAGGGAAAACTTCGAGCTTGACGACGGCGTCCTGTCCGACCGTGGTGAAGCCGATGTCCTTCTTGAAAGCGTCAATTTCGAGCTCAAACGCGCTCCCCAAGAAAACCCGGCGAAGCTGAAGTCCCGCTGAGCTGGTCAGCTTGAAAGCCTGCTCCGGGCGTTCTCCGCCAATTCCTGCACCCGGTCTACCGGGATGCGGCCGATCAGCATGAAGGCATGCGTCGCATTCGACCAGTAGACGACATTCATACCTTTGCGGCTTTCGAGGTCCGGCGCCTTCGGCCCCGCGTCAGACTTGACGATGCAGAGCGCCATCGGCCCGGTCTCGGGGTCGAGATAGGCGATCTGGGCGAGCGCCTTACCGTCATATTGCAGCAACAGGGCGCGTTTGAAATCGATGCCCGGGAGCGAGATGGCCTCGGGGGAGAGTGAGAGGCCGAGCTTCTCGTCAAGACCGGCGAGCTGGGCGGCCTGGTCCTCCCTGGCTGGCACGGGGCCGGCCAGACTTTCCGGAGTATAGAGCGAGACATAGTCGGCGACCACGGCGCGCCACTCGCTGTTTTCATCCTTTGCCGAAAAGCGTGCTCCGATGCCGATGACGGCGCGGTCGATGGCGATGCCGGCGACCAGCGAGGCGGCGAGCGCGCCGAGGAAGCGGCGGCGGCTGGCGAATAGGGGTGCGGAGGCGGATTTTGCGCGTTGCTGGACGGGGATGGCGGCGAGGATCGCCTCCAGCTTCTCGCGTGGGGCTTCGGCGAGCAGCGGAGCGAAGACTTGCTTGAACGGCAGGCTGGCGCGCGCCAGGAATTCCAGCCGTTCAGCGGTGCTCTCGTCTTCGTTCACGATGGCTTCAATGCGCGCAGCCTCTTCGGCCGTCAGTTCGCCGTCGATGAAGGCGGTCAGTTCCTCGTCGGAGGGAATGGTCTGTTTCGTCGTCATTGCCGTCCCCCTTCCGGTCCAGCGTCGGAGAGCTTGGCGCGGGCCGCCGCCAGCCGGCTCATCACGGTTCCGATCGGGATATCCAATATGCCTGCAACCTCGCGATAGGAAAGCCCTTCCACATAGGCGAGGAAAACCACCGTCCTCTGCGCCTCGGGCAGCGCATTCACCTGCTTCAGCACCTGACCCGCCATCACATGGGTTTCGGTATCGTGCGCACCGTCGAAGGTCAGCGTCTGCCCGGCATCGACGAAACCCTGGCCCTGGCGCACTCGGCGGGAGCGGATCTCGTTCAGCCAGATCGAATGCAGGATCGAAAACAGCCAGCGGTCGAGCCGGGTGCCGGGGATGAACTGATCGGCGCGCTCCAGCGCACGAAGGCAGGTCGCCTGGACCAGGTCGTCGGCGACATCGCGCTGATGCGAGAGAACGAGACCATAACGCCAGAGCCTTGCCAGATTTTCCGTCAGGCCGCTCCTGATATCCGCTTCGCTCGCGATGGCCGCCTCCGCCGATCCTGCATCCCTCGAAACCGCCGAATGAACCGGCGATTCCATTCTGGCGCGACTATAGGCAGGAAAATGCGTGCGCGCGACCGACATTCTGACATCCCTTTCGTGCTTCCATTTTCCTGCCCGTGGCCTGCTGATCAGATCTTTGAGGGATCGAGGATTGCAGCGTTCAGATCCTGATATTCCTCGCAAGCCGTGCCGCAGATCGCCTTGATTGACTTCAGCTGGTCCTTGGCGAGATCGAGCTGACCCTTGATGACATAGGCTTCGCCGAGATATTCGCGGACCTTGGCGTATTGCGGGTCCATCTTCACCGACTGCAGATAATAGGAGATGCCTTCGTCGGTGCGGCCGAGCTTGCGGGTGGCATAGCCGCGATAATTGAGCACTTCGGCGGTGTTCTGATCCTTGACCGTGTCGAGCACGACAAGCGCCTCCTCATAACGACCGGCCTTGGCCAGCGAATAGGCATAGTCGGCGCGGTTCTCGTCGGAGACGTTGGCGCTCTGCTGCTTGACGCATTTCTTGGTCTTCTGGTCGTAGATCTCGCCCTTCTTGCAGGTGGGTGTCGTGCTGCTATCATCGCCGATCGCAAAAACCGGGCCGGAGACAACAGAAGCGGCAAGGCAGCCGCCGAGAATGATGGAAGCGATGCGGGCTGTCATGATCGTCATGGGGAAACTCCTCGAAAGTGACGTTGCGACGAGAGAACACCGCTGCATCCAGCTTTATTCGGCTGCTGCTTGCATTTCCTTCTTCACCCTTTCGTGAAGCTTCAGAGCTGAATAAATTGGGCGTCCGCGTGTTTTCCTTCGTTCCGCCGGAGGGACAAGGAGAATTCTGTGACCGACACCGTCAAACTCGTCAGCCTCGCCGTTGCCACACCCGAACATGTCATTTTCCAAAAACAGGCGGTCGAAGCCTCGGCCCGGCTGTTTGCCGACCGCTTCGAGGATTTCCGCCATCTTGCCCGCGTCTTCGATAGCGCCGGCATCGAAAAGCGCCATGCGGCGCGGCCGCTTGCCTGGTTCGACGAGCCGCATGGCTGGCACGACCGGATGCAGGCCTTTGCAGCGGTGGCAGGCGGGCTTTTCGTCGAGGCTGCCAGCTCGGCCCTTCGTCAGGCAGGGCTTGAGGCCGGCGATGTCGATTGTGTCGTGACGGTCTCCTCCACCGGCTTTACGACGCCGAGCCTCGATGCGCAGCTAGCTGGCCGGATGGGTTTCAGACCCGACATCGAGCGCGTGCCGGTCTTCGGGCTCGGCTGTGCCGCCGGCGTGTCGGGCTTTGCGATCGCCTCGCGGCTGGCGCGAAATCGGCCGGGCACTGTTGTGCTTTTCGTCTCGATCGAGCTTTGCACGCTGGCCTTCCGGCTGGACGAGCTGACGCGGCCGAACATCATCGCGACAGCGCTTTTCGGCGATGGCGCTGCCTCCTGCGTGCTGCGATCAGGCGAAGACGGGCTGGCGGAGGTGGAATCGACCGGCGAGCATCTTTTTCCCGACACCCTCGATATCATGGGCTGGAAGATCGACGACGGCGGCTTCGGTATCGTGCTGGCGCAATCGCTGCCGCCCTTTGCCGAAAAGGAGCTCGGCCCGGCGGTGGGGGCTATTCTGGCGCGCAACAGGTTGAAGGTGGAGGATATCGACCGCTTCATCTGCCATCCCGGCGGCACGAAGGTGCTAGCCGCGATGGAGAGCGCGCTTTCGATGGTGCCGGGCACGCTCGATCACGAGCGGGCCGTGCTTGCCGAATATGGCAACATGTCCTCGCCGACCATCCTGTTCGTGCTGGAGCGGGCGATCCGCGCCGGGTTGCCGGAGCGGGCCGCGATGATCGCCATGGGGCCGGGCTTTTCGGCCAGCTGCGTGACGCTCAGGAGGATCGCATGATGTGGCCGTCGGTCGCGCTCCTTGCCTTCGTGACGCTGCAGCGGCTGGGGGAACTTGTGCTCGCCCGGCGCAATACGGCGGCGCTTCTTGCCAGAGGCGCCAGAGAGGTCGCACCCGATCATTATCCCGTCATGGTGGCGCTGCATGCCGGCTGGATCATCGGCCTTTGGCTCATTGCACCGGGCAGGCCTGCCGCGCTCTTCTGGTTTCTGATGTTCATGGGGCTGCAGGCGCTGCGGCTCTGGGTGCTGGCGACGCTGAAAGGCCGCTGGACGACGCGCATCATCATCCTGCCCGGCGCGCCGCTCGTCAGATCCGGGCCCTATCGCTTCCTCCGCCATCCGAACTATGCGATCGTCGTCGGCGAGATCGCCGCCCTTCCCCTCGCCTTCGGTCTGCCGCTTTACGCGATCGTTTTTTCTATTCTCAACGCGCTTATCCTCCATGTCCGCGTGAAGGCTGAAAATGCCGCACTGAAAAGCGCAATGATTTTGAAATGAATGCGATTTTCCGTTTGCGTCGCGGTATCGGCACGGGCATTTTCACCCCGATAAACAAAGCGGAATGCAAGCGGAAATGGCGAAAAACGCAATCGTGCTCGGCGCCGGCATCGTCGGGGTTTCCACGGCCATCCATCTTCAGCGCCGCGGCCGGCAGGTGACGCTGATCGACCGCAAGGATCCGGGCAATGAAACCTCGTTCGGCAATGCCGGCCTGATCCAGCGGGAAGGTGTGGCACCTTACGGCTTTCCCCAGCAGCTCGGGCTTTTGCTGCGTTATGCGCTGAATAACCGCATCGACGCGCATTATCACCTGCGCACGCTGCCGAGCCAGATCGCCTTTCTCGGCCGCTACTGGTGGAACTCCAATGCGCCGCGCCATGCGATCATTACCCGGGCCTATGCACCGCTGATCGAAAATTCGGTTGTCGAACACAAGGATCTGATCGAGGCGTCGCAGGCCGAAGGGCTGATCCGCAAGGACGGCTGGATAAAGATTTTCCGCACTGAAGCCAAGCGCGACCAAGCGCTTGCGGAGGCAGCACTTTGGCAGAATGAATTCGGGGTGGAGTATGACAGCCTGACTTCTGTTGATATCGCCCGCATGGAACCTGATATGACCGGCGATTTCGCCGGCGGTATTCGCTGGCGCGATCCCTGGTCGGTGCTCGACCCGCATGCGCTGACATCGGCCTATCGCCGCTATTTCGAAAGTCTCGGCGGCCGGTTCGTCACGGGCGACGCCGCCTTGCTCGGTCCGTTCGGCTCCGGCTGGAAAATCATGACCGCGGAAGGTCCGCTCGAAGCCGACGATACCGTGATGGCACTCGGCCCCTGGGCGGCCGTTGCAACGCGCCGGCTCGGCTATTCCTTCCCGCTCGGCGTCAAGCGCGGCTATCACATGCACTATGCCGCCGAGGGTAATGCCGTGCTCAACAACTGGACATTGGATGCCGAACGCGGCTATCTCCTTGCGCCGATGAACCGCGGCATCCGCCTGACGACCGGGGCGGAATTTGCTACGCTCGACGCGCCGAAGACGCCGGTCCAGCTCGACCGCGCCGAGGCCGTGGCGCGCACCATCTTCCCACTCGGAGGCAGGCTCGATCCCGAACCGTGGATGGGCGCGCGCCCCTGCACGCCGGACATGATGCCTGTTATCGGCAAGGCGCCGCGCCATCAGGGCCTGTGGTTTGCCTTCGGCCATGCCCATCACGGGCTGACGCTCGGGCCGGTGACCGGCCGCGTGCTTGCCGAACTCATCACCGGCGAGACACCGTTCATCGATATTGCGGCCTATTCGCCGCAGCGTTTCAACCCGTGATGCCGAGAGAAGCGAGACCTTTGAGAGCGGTCGCCGCAATGCCTTCCACCGTGTCGTCGATATCGACGGTGACGACGCCCGGCTCGCCTGTGGGCACCTCAAGCGTCGCCAGCTGGCTGTCGAGCAGCGAGACTGGCATGAAATGTCCCTTGCGCTCGCCCATACGCTTCATCAGCAGCGCCCTGGAACCTTCGAGATAAACGAAGAACAAATTGCCGCCGGCAGCGACCCTCAGCCTGTCGCGATAAAGGCGCTTCAGCGCCGAGCAGGAGACGATGATACCCTCGCTCTTCTCCAGCGAGGCCTTGATGTCTTCGCCGATCCGGTCGAGCCAGGGCATCCGGTCCTCATCGGTCAGCGGAATGCCCTTCGACATCTTCTCGACATTGGCGGCGGGATGAAGCGCATCACCTTCGACGAAGGCCAGGTGCAGGGCTTCGGCAAGCTTCTCGCCGACGGAGGATTTACCGCAGCCGCTGACCCCCATGACGATGATCGCATGGGCTTTGTTTGTCCGCTCATCCGGCATGCTTCCTCCTCAAACTTTGCTTCCCGCTCAGTCGAGCGGGAAATGACAGGCATATTGTTGTGCGCCTTCTCCCCTTAATTCGGGAGAAACCTGGCGACAATAGTCCTGCGCCTTCCAGCAGCGCGGGTTGAAGTGGCAGCCCGTCGGCGGCTTCAACGGCGACGGCAGTTCGCCCTGAAGGCGGATGCGGGTCTTCTCGCGCTCGGGATCGGCGATCGGGGTCGCCGACAACAAGGCGGCCGTATAGGGATGGCGCGGCCGGGCGAAGACTTCGGCGGCAGGACCGGTTTCGATCGGGCGGCCGAGATACATCACCATCACCTCGTCGGCGATGTGATGGACGACCGAGAGACCGTGCGAGATGAAGAGATAGGCAAGGCCCATCTCCTTCTGCAGGTCCATCAGCAAGTTCAGCACCTGCGCCTGGATCGACAGATCAAGGGCCGAAACCGGCTCGTCGAGCACCAGCACTTTCGGCCGCAGCATCAGGGCGCGGGCAATGGCGATGCGCTGGCGCTGGCCGCCGGAGAACATATGGGGGTAACGGCCATGATGCTCCGGACGCAGACCGACGCGGGCCATCATCTCCTCCACCTTGCGACGGCGGGCGGCGGCATCGAGATCGGTATTGATCTTCAGCGGTTCTTCAAGAATCGCGCCGACCTTCTGGCGCGGGTTGAGCGAGCCGTAAGGATTCTGGAAGACGATCTGCACCTGGCTGCGCAAGCTGCGGTCGCCGACGCGCGCCGGCTTGCCGTCGATCAGCAATTCGCCGGCCGTCGGATCCTCGATCATCGTGACCAGACGGGCGAGTGTCGACTTGCCGCAGCCGGATTCGCCGACGACGGCGAGCGTCTTGCCGGAATGCAGGCTGAAGCTGACGCCGTTCAGCGCCTTGACGGTTGCGTCGGCTTTGAAGAGACCGCGGTTGACCGTGTAGAAACGGGCGAGATCCCTGCCCTCAAGAACAGCGCCCGTCATACCAGGTCTCCTGCAGTTTCAACGGCGATGACACCGGGATGCCCCAGCGGCTTGCCGTCCTTCAATGGATAATTGCACAAAGCCTGGCCGAGCTCCGGGCCCTGGCGCACCACGCCGCGATCGCATTCGACCGTGGCATAACCGCAGCGCGGCGCGAAAAGACAGCCTGTCGGGCGACCATGCTGGCCGGGAACGACGCCGGCGATCGAGGGAAGACGCTGGCCGACTTTGGCGCGTTCGGGGAGGGCTGCCAGCAGAGCTGCGGTATAGGGATGATGCGGATCGCGGAACAGTGCCCTCACCGGCTGTTCCTCGACCTTCTGGCCGGCATATTGCACCTGCACGCGCTCGGCGGTTTCGGCGACGACACCCATGTCGTGGGTGATCAGCACCAGCGCCATGCCCTGCTCCTTCTGCAGGCGAACGAGCAGATCGAGGATCTGCGCCTGGATCGTCACGTCGAGCGCGGTCGTCGGCTCGTCGGCGATCAGGAGCTTCGGATTGCAGGCGAGCGCCATGGCGATCATGACGCGCTGGCTCATGCCACCGGACATCTGATGCGGAAAGTTCGACAGGCGGTCTTCCGGCGCCGGAATGCCGACGAGGTTCAAGAGCTCGATAGAGCGTTGGCGGCGCTCCTTCCGGTTGAGGCCCATATGAAAGCGCAGGGTCTCGCCGAGCTGGAAGCCGACCGTGAAGCACGGATTGAGGCTCGACATCGGCTCCTGGAAGATCATCGCCATATCCTTGCCGATGATCCTGCGGCGCTGGCGGGCGGAGATGCCGCGCAGGTCCTTGCCGTCGAACTGCATCCGGTCGGCGGTGATCTTCGCCGTCCACGGCAGAAGCCCCATCAGGGCCAGCATGGCCACGGATTTACCCGAGCCGGATTCGCCGACGACCGACAGGATCTCGCCCTTATCGCAGGCAAGCGACACGCCGTCGACGGCGCGGAATAGACCGGAAGAGGTCTGGAATTCGACCGTCAGATTTTCAATCTCGAGGAGTGACATCACGACCTCTTCAGTTTGGGATCGAGCGCGTCGCGCAGGCCGTCACCCATCAGGTTGATGGCGAGAACGGTGATGAGGATGGCAAGACCCGGGAATGTCACCACCCACCAGGCGCGCGAGATGAACTCACGGGATTCGGCCAGCATCGTTCCCCATTCGGGTGTCGGCGGCTGGGCACCCATGCCGAGAAAACCGAGGGCAGCGGCATCGAGAATCGCCGCCGAAAAGGCGAGCGTCGCCTGAACGATCAGTGGCCCAAGACAGTTTGGCAGGATCGTCTTGAACATCAACCGGAAGGTGCCCGCACCGGCGACCCGCGAGGCGATCACATATTCCTTCTCGCGCTCTGAAATGACCGAGGCCCGCGTCAGCCGGACGAAATGCGGCTGGTTGACCAGCGAAATCGCGATCATCGCATTGGTGAGACCGGGTCCCAGCACGGCCACCAGAACGAGAGCCAGCAGCAGCGAGGGGAAGGCCAGGATGATATCCATCAGGCGCATGATTGCGGTATCGATCTTGCCGCGGAAAAATCCGGCAACGAGGCCGATCAGGACGCCTGAAATGACCGAAAGCGTGACGACGACGACGCCGATGAAGAGCGAGAACCGCGCGCCGTAGATCAGGCGCGAGAGGATATCGCGGCCGACGGCATCCGTTCCGAGCGGGTAGGAGGCGCTGCCCGCCTCCATCCAGAACGGTACGGCCAGCAGCACCTGGCGGTTCTGCTCGTTCGGCGCATGCGGCGCAAAGAGCGGCGCAAGGACTGCAACGACCAGGATGATGCTGAACACCACGAGGCCGATGACGGCGCCCTTGTTGCGGGAGAAATAATGCCAGAACTCCGCAAGAGCGGATGGCTGGCCGGTTTTGACGGTGACCGTGCTCATGGACCGCTCCTAGTGACGAATGCGCGGATTGATGAAGCCATAGAGAACATCAACAATCAAATTGACCAGCATGATGACGCCGGCGATCAGCAGAAGGCCGCCCTGGACGACGGCGTAATCGCGCTTGAAGACCGAATCGACCATCCATTTGCCGATGCCCGGCCAGGAGAAGATCGTTTCGGTGAGGATGGCGCCGGCAAGAAGAACGCCGATCTGAAGACCGATCGTGGTGATGACAGGGATCATCGCGTTGCGCAGCGCGTGCACGCCGACGACACGCAGTGGCTTCAAGCCTTTGGAGCGCGCGGTGCGGACATAGTCCTCACCCAGCACCTCGAGCATCGCCGAACGCGTCTGGCGTGCGATGACGGCGAGCGGGATGGTTGCCAGCACGATGGTCGGCAGAATGAGGTAGCTGACGGCCGAGGCGAAGGCTCCCTTCTGGCCCGACAGCAGGCTGTCGACGAGCATGAATCCGGTGACTGGCTTGAAGAAATACATCAGCGAGATGCGGCCGGAAACCGGCGTCCAGCCGAGATAACCGGAGAAGAAGATGATGAGCAGCAGACCCCACCAGAAAATCGGCATGGAATAACCGATGAGCGCCACACCCATCACGCTCTGATCGAACCACGTGCCTCGCTTGACGGCCGCAAAGACGCCGGCGGGCACGCCAAGACAGACGGCGATAATGATGGCACAGAGCGAAAGCTCCAGCGTTGCCGGGAACAATGTGAAGAACTCGCCGAGAACGGGCCGCTTGGTGACGATCGAGGTGCCGAGATCGCCTTGCAGCACTTTTCCGAGATAATCGAAATACTGCACATATATGGGCCGGTCGAAACCGAGATCGTGCATGATCTGGGCGTGACGTTCCGGCGCCATCACACGTTCACCCGACAAAAGCATGACGGGGTCGCCGGGGATCATGCGGATAAACGAGAAGGCTATCAGCGAAACGCCAAGGAATGTCGGGATCAGCACCGCGAGGCGGCCGATGAAAAAACGCAACATAGCAGGTTTTCCAATAGTTTCCGGCGGTCAGGGGAACCTGACCGCCGGCCGCACCCGGCGTTGACCGGGCAGTTTACAGATTTTTTATTATTCGGAAATGTCCACACCGTCGAAGCGGTGAATTCCGAGCGGGTCCATGAGGAAGCCCGAGACCTTCTTGCTCATCGGAACGAAGACCAATGAGTGGTCGAGCGTATTCCAGGGAGCTTCCTTCTTGAAGATCAGCTGAGCCTGCTCATAGGCTTTCGTGCGCTCGGCGACGTCGGCCGTCAGCTTGGCCTTCGTCATCAGATCGTCGAATTCCTTGTTGCACCACTGAGCGCGGTTGTTGCCGCCGACAGCGTCGCAGCCAAGCAACGTATCCATGAAGTTGTCAGGGTCGCCGTTGTCGCCGGTCCAGCCAAGGATGACGGCACCGTCGCGATTCTTGTCGGACGAGAGCTTCAGATATTCGGCCCATTCATGGGTGACGATTTCCGCATCGACACCGACCTTGGCCAAGTCGGCCTGCATCAATTCTGCGGCGCGGCGCGCGTTCAACATGTACGGACGCGAAACCGGCATCGCCCAGATTTTCATCTTCAGATCCTTGACGCCGGCATCTGCCAGCATCTTCTTCGACGCATCGGGATCGTACTTGTCGTCTACGACGGCATCGTTATAGGACCACATCGTCGGCGGGATCGGGTTCTTGGCAACGGCTGCGGCACCCTGGAAGACGGCGTCGACGATCGCCTGCTTGTTGATTGCCATGTTCAGCGCCTTGCGGACTTCGGCCTTGTCGAAGGGAGCAATCAAGGTGTTGTAGGCGAGATACGAAACGTTCAGGCCGGCCTGCTCGAGCACGGTCAGGTTCTCGTCCTTCTTGAGTTCGGAGACGTCGGCCGCATTCGGATACGGAATGAGGTGGCATTCGCCGGCCTTCAGCTTCTGCGCGCGGACGGCAGCATCAGAGGTGATCGCGAAAACCAGATCGTCGATCTTTTCCTTGCCCTTGAAATAGGTTTCGTTCGCCTTGTAGCGGATGACGGCATCCGGCTGGTAGGCGACGAAGGTGAACGGTCCGGTGCCGAGCGGCTGCTGGTTGAGCTGCGCCATCTTGCCGTCGGCGGCAAGCTTGTCGGCATATTCCTTGGAGACGATCGAGGCGAAGTCCATGGCCAGGTCGGCGAGGAACGGCGCTTCGGGATGATTAAGGACAAACTTGACGGTGAGGTCATCGACCTTCTCGATCGACTTGATCAGCTCGGGAAAGCCCATGCCGGCGGCGTATTCGTAAGAGCCACCCTCGACATACTTGTTCCACGGATTGTCAGCCTTGAGCTGACGCTCGAACGAGAAGATGACGTCGTCGGCATTGAAGTCACGCGTCGGGGTGAAGAAGTCGGTGGTCTGGTACTTGACGCCAGGATGAAGCTTGAAGGTGTATTCCGTGCCGTCGGCCGAAACGCTCCAGCTGTCGGCCAGGCCCGGCTCGATCTCGGTCCCGCCATGCTTGAATTCGACGAGGCGGCTATAGACCGTGCGCGACGACGCGTCGAAGGTCGTGCCTGCCGTATAGAGGCTGGGGTCGAAGCCTTCCGGCGAGCCCTCGGAGCAATAAACAAGGGTCTTGGACCAGGCCGACGTCGCCATGACGGAAATCAAGGCCGTCGCTGCCAGCAGGACAGAGATCTTTTTCATAATATTGTTTCCCGGTTGTTCTTTTTTGATGTTTGGAGACCGTAGATTGCCATCCCGGTCGACGCTCGATGGAACGATATTTATTTACTGAAAGCAACGGGCTACGCAGAAAATTTTTCCAGCTGGACAATTTTAGAAATTTTCCGTCAAAAATCAGCCCCATTCGGAAATATTCGCACAAAAAAGACCGAAATTTTGTCGCATTTGGTATAAAAACGCGCCCATCGCGACACGCAGCCGGCATTTCTCCGTTCCGGAGGCTATGTGAGATGCCCGCAAAAACAAAAACCGCGGTTGCTGGGGGCAACCGCGGTTCAGAAGTTCATCCTGGTCTTTTGATCAGGCGGCGGGGGCAACGATCGCGGGTTTGCGATAGGCCGGCTCGCCGGTGATTCCGAGAAGGAAGTTGATCTGCGGACGCGCCTTGACGAGGTCGTCAATGGAGTATTCCGAAAGCACGGCGAAGAAGGCGTTAAGCGCCTTGCGCAGCGCCGAATTCAAACCGCAGCTATCGACCAGCGGGCATTCGACCTCACCGTCGTCCTCGAAGCATTCGGCCATGGCGAAGTTGTCTTCCGTCACCCGAACGACGTCGAAAAGACTAATGTCGGCGGCCGGTTTGCCCAAGCGCACACCGCCGTTGCGACCGCGCACCGTTTCGACCAGGCCCGCCTTGTTGAGCGGCTGGAGGATCTTGAAAAGAAAGAGCTCGGAAACGCCATAGGCCCTGGCGATTTCCGGAATCCGGCTCAAGTGCCCGTCGTTGGCAGCACAATACATCAACATGCGAACCGCATAGTTGGTCTGCTTCGTCAACCGCATGCCATTCTCCTGACTCGTCTGTTCAGACCTATATAGGCGGTTTGCTAGTTTTGAACAATTCCAAAATATGAAATTCGCATTCAGCTTATGAGGCCATTTGCCGCGACGTCAATCCCGCCTCAGGATCTCGACATAATCGAGGATCGCCTGCTTGCGCTCGGGCGTGCCTTTGCGCACCAGTTTGACCTCGGCACTGGGGAAAAGCAGATGGTGAGCAGACCTTGTCTCCGGACATCCTCGACGCCGGGCCGATATCGCCGGCAATCACCATCACGAGGAAAAATTCGGGAGCCAAAAGGCCCCCGAATTACAGATAGCAGATTGGGCTGTCGTGACGATCACTTCATCGTCGGCATGACGAATTCCGCGCCGCTCTTGATGCCGGAGGGCCAGCGGGCGGTGACGGTCTTGGTCTTCGTCCAGAACTTGATCGAATCCGTGCCGTGCTGATTGAGGTCGCCGAAGCTCGATGCCTTCCAGCCGCCGAAGGAGTGGTAGGCGAGCGGAACCGGGATCGGAACGTTGATGCCGATCATGCCGATATTGATGCGCGAGGCGAAATCGCGGGCGGCATCGCCGTCGCGGGTGTAGATCGCAACGCCGTTGCCGTATTCGTGCTTCATCGGCAACGACAGCGCTTCCTCATAGTTCTGGGCACGAACGACGGAGAGGACAGGTCCGAAGATTTCGGTCTTGTAGATATCCATCTCCGGCGTGACGTGATCGAACAGGCAGCCGCCGACGAAATAACCGTCTTCATAGCCCTGGAGTTTGAAATCGCGGCCGTCGACGACGAGCTTGGCGCCTTCCTCGATGCCGCGGTCGATCAACCCGCGAACACGGGTATAGGCTTCCTTGGTGACGAGCGGGCCCATGTCGGCCTTGTCGTCGGTATAGGGGCCGATGCGCAGGGATTCGATCTTCGGCGTCAGCTTCTCGACGAGGCGGTTGGCGGTCTCCTCGCCAACCGGAACGGCAACAGAGATCGCCATGCAGCGCTCGCCGGCCGAACCGTAGCCTGCGCCCATCAGCGCGTTGACGGCCTGATCCAGGTCCGCATCGGGCATGATGATCATGTGGTTCTTGGCGCCACCGAAGCACTGGGCGCGTTTGCCGTTCATCGCCGCCGTGCCATAGACGTAGCGGGCAATCGGCGTCGAGCCGACGAAGGAGACGGCGCCGATATCGGGATCGGTAAGGATCGCGTCGACCGCACCCTTGTCACCATTGACGACGTTGAGGATGCCGGCAGGCAGACCGGCCTCGATCATCAGTTCTGCGAGTCGGATCGGCAGGGAAGGATCGCGCTCGGAGGGCTTCAGGATAAAGGCGTTGCCGCAGGCGATCGCCGGCGCAAACATCCACATCGGGATCATGCCCGGGAAATTGAAGGGGGTGATGCCGGCGCCGATGCCGACCGGCTGGCGGATCGAATACATGTCGATCGCCGGCCCGGCGCCTTCGGTGAACTCGCCCTTGGCGAGATGGGGAATGCCGCAGACGAACTCGCAGACTTCGAGGCCGCGGATCACGTCGCCCTTGGCATCCTCGATCGTCTTGCCGTGCTCCTTGGAGAGGATTTCGGCAAGCTCGTCCATGTGCTTGTTCAGGAGTTCGACGAACTTGAAGAAGACCCGGGCGCGGCGCTGCGGATTGGTGGCAGCCCATTTCGGCTGCGCAGCCTTGGCATTTTCGACGGCGGCGCGCAATTCCTCGACGCTTGCGAGCGCGACCGTCGCCTGGACTTCGCCGGTTGCCGGATTGTAGACATTGCTTACGCGGCCGCTGGTGCCGGCAACCTGTTTGCCGCCGATGAAATGACCGATCTCACGCATGGGTGTTCCTCCTGTTTTTGGATGGCCGACAATCGCACTTCAATTTGCACAAATCAATGCGCTGATGTAAGCAACCGTTGTGCGCAAATTATAGCTCCATCATTGCATCAGGCGCTGCCGTTGCTTCCAAACTTGGCACGGCACGCCAACAAGTCAAACGCCGACAAGTCAAACCCTGGGGGAGGTCAAACCGATGAGCCGGAAACCCGTCGTCAGAATGGCGGAGCTGGAGATCGATCCGGACACGCTTGAAACCTATCGTGCATTGCTCACGGAAGAAATCGAAGCATCCGTCGCGCTGGAAGACGGCGTCCTTTCCCTGAGCGCTGTTTCCATCAGGGACAACCCAAACCGGATCCGGATCCTTGAAGTTTACGCCCACCAGGAAGCATACGAGGCCCATCTGCGAACACCGCATTTCCTTAAGTACAAGAACCAGACGGCGCACATGGTGACATCGCTGACGCTTATCGAGGTCGATCCGATCGCAATGCGTGCCAAGCCATGAACTGGGACGATGTTCGTATTTTCCTCGCCGTCGCCCGCACCGGGCAGATCCTTGCCGCCTCGAAGCGGCTGGGGCTCAATCACGCCACGCTCTCGCGCCGACTGACTTCGCTGGAAGAGGCGTTGAAGACGCGGCTTTTCATCCGTCGCACGAATGGCTGCGAGCTGACGGCCGAAGGCGAAGTGTTCCTGGCATCCGCAGAGCGGATGGAAACGGAAATGCTGGCCGTGCAGGCCAGCCTCGGCCACACAGATACGGCAATTGCCGGGACTGTGCGCGTCGGCGCGCCCGACGGCTTCGGTGTTTCCTTTCTTGCGCCGCGCATGGGCAGGTTGATCGAGCGCCATCCGGAACTGAAGATCCAACTCGTGCCGGTTCCACGCTCTTTCTCGCTCTCGCTGCGCGAGGCCGATATCGCCATCACGCTCGAGCGACCCGACCAAGGGCGGCTCGTTTCCTCGAAGCTGACGGATTACACGCTCGGCCTTTATGCCTCGCGAAATTATCTGGCGTCCCAGGGAACACCTGCCGATATCGACGCGCTTAAGGCGCATCGCCGCATCGGCTATGTCGAAGACCTGATCTTCACCGCGTCCCTGAATTTTTCCGGCGCAGTCATGCGGAGCTGGGATGCAGGCTTTGAGATTTCGACGGCGATCGGACAGACGGAGGCGGTGCGAACAGGCGCCGGCATCGGCATCCTGCATGATTATATCGCCAGGCAATATCCGGAACTCCAGCGCATTCTGCCGGAGGTTTCGATCCGGCGCGCCTACTGGACGACCTATCACGAAACCGCGCGCGACCTGCTACGCGTCAGGAGCGTCGCCGATTTTCTTCAGGAACTCGTCAGCGCCGAACGGCACATCTTTCTCTAAGGCTCGAAAGTGTGTTTTGCCGGTTCGTCGTTCTCGTCGGGATTGGGAACCGGCGCTTCGTCGGGCAGCCGGTCAGGCTCCGGTTCCTTGATCGGAGGCTCTGGCTTCCAGCCAGGCCCGGGCATCGGCGGCTGGTCTGGAATGGGTTCGTTGGGCACGGACATGACCGCCTCCCTTTCATGATCTTGGTCTGCTTCGTGATCTTGATTCTCAGCGATATCAGGACAACTTGTCCGGCTTCAGCGATTCGGCAGCGCGCATCGGCATGCTGTCGATGATGGCGAAGAGCTCGCCATCGGTAATCGGCTCGCTGGCCTTGAGCTTCACGGTGCCATCCTTGCCGAGAAGGAAAGCGGCGAATTCGCCGACCTCCGGCGCCTCGAGATCGCGGCGGATCGCTTCGCCGTCGAGGCCGTCGGCCGCACCGAAGAGCGGACGGACGCCGGCGCCAGAAATCTTCAGCACCACCAGGTCGCGCTCATCGAGGGCCGAGCGGTTGGCCAGCAGCTGATTTTCCTGCCGGGCGGCGCGGGAATTATCCCTGTCGGCGAATAGGATAAAGACGCGGTTCTTCCACTGAAACCGGGCGAGGCTTTCGACCGGCGCATAAGCGCTGTTGGTCTCGTCGATTTTGGTCGCACCGTAGAGCAGGGTTTTCGACATGCATATTCTCCCGTTAACATGGAGAACGGTCCGGTGCGACATGGGTTCCATCGAAACGACAGGAACCAAGTTTTCATTCTGGTGGTGGGGGGAAATGGTACGGTTGGGGGGTCTCGAACCTCCGACCTCAGGTGCCACAAACCTGCGCTCTAACCAACTGAGCTACAACCGCATAAATCGCGCTTGGCGCGACGGGGGTCACATACGAGGACTTGGCGAGGAATTCAAGTCCCATTCCTCGTCAATATACAAAAAGGCTGGACGCGAGGTCCAGCCTTTTATCTCCGATCGGTAAAGACCGATCAGGCAACCTTGAAGGAAGCCATGGCCTTTTCGGCGGCGTCCTTGGAGGGCTTTGCGAGCTTTTCGGCCACCTGCTTGGTGGTTTCCTGGATCGACTTCGCCTGTTCGACGGTGAGTTCGGCCTGCTTGCGGATGAACGAGGTCTGCAGCTCGAAGAATTCGGCCGGGGACTTGACGCCGAGCAGCGCTTCGAAGTGCGACAGCGAGTTCTCGGAATTGATGCGCAGGATGTCGATCGCCTTCAGGCCGATCTCGACCGAGCCGGCCTGTGCCGTCTGGACGGTGGCTTCGAGCGTCTTGCCGGCTTCCTCGCCAGCGGTCTTCAGCTTGGCATAGGCATCCTTCGACTGCTGAGCGCCCTTTTCGGCGAATTCACGGAAGGATTCCGTGAACTTGGACGGGTCGAAAGAAGCGATTGAAAAAACGTCGTCGGTCTTTATGGTAGCCATGGGTCGCATCCTTTGGGCTGAGGCAGTCGCTGCCTGGTAGTTGGGATGATGCTTATATAAGACATTCCATTGTGCATTGCAACATTTATTGTGCAGTGCACAAGACGTTAACCTTTCCGCCCGAAAACACCCTCCTCTTCTGGACCGGCATGCGCCGCGCAGTTATTAATAAGCCGTTAATTTAAGAAGGCCGACAGCGACAAGGTTCGATCATGCCCGCAGTCCAATATCCGTTCATCGATATCGCCGTGCATGCACGGGTGCGGGAACGCTTTTCACGCGGCGAGGCCATGGTGCTGTTTTCGGCCGATCTTGCTCGTCTGCTCTGGGCGAACGGTGCGGGTGCCGAGCTTTTCGGCCATTCGGCTGTCTACGACCTGCTCGATCAGGGGGCCGACCGCACCGACATCACCTTCCGCCAGCTGGAAACGGCGGCGCGCCAGCTCACAGATATCGGCGACAGCCGCAGCCTGATGATCCGCGTTGCCAAGGGCTTTCAGCGTGCGCAGGTACAGGCGGCTGCCGAACTGATCCGGCTTTCCCAGGGCGAAAGGGCCATCCTGTTTTCGGTGCCGGTCTCGGCAAAGCCGCTCGCGGCCGGCGCATCGGCGGCCCAGATGCTGCAGGGACTTGATGATCCCGACACGCATATGGCGGTGATCGGCGCCAATGGCGAGGTCATCGCGGCTTCGCCGGGCTTTGCCTCGCTCGGAATCTCCGAGCAGACGGCAAAGACCTTGATCAACCTTGCCGGCGCGCATCCCGACCGATTGGTGAAGCGACCTGTCGCGACCGGCAGAGGCAATCTTCCGGCCGCGGTCGGCAAGCTCAGCGACGATCCGGCGCTCAATCTGCTCTTTGCGGTGGAGGCCGCGATCGGTCATCTCGACCCGCTGGACGCGCCCGCGCTCGATCCAGTCGATGCGCCCACGCTCGACCCGGTCGATGCGCCCGCACAGGAAGAAAACGCGCCGCCGGCCGAAGCGCTTCAGGACGAACCTGTCGCCGCCGCAGGCTTCATCGAAATCATCGACGCGGTCTCGGGGATCGAAGAGGTCGAGGAGACGCTCGAAGAGATCGCCGGCGAAAACGAACAGCCAGCCGAGACAGCCGCGGCATCCGCAGACGAGGCAATTGAAGAAACCTACCCTGCCGCGGATGCGGAGCCGGAGAGCAACGGCGGCATGATCGATCGCAGCGCGGATGAGGCCACCGAGCCCGCCGCGGTCATCGAGGACGATTTGACCTCCATTGCGGAGACGGTGGAAACGGCGACGACGGCGGAACCGCCTGCCGAAGCCGGTGAAACATCTGTCGAAGAAACGCCGGAAGCGGTCCACGAAGAGACCGCCGTCGCAACGCCAGTGGTCCAAGACGCTACCCCTGCTCCTCAGCTTGCAGCTGAGCCCGGCTTCGTCTTCAGGCCGAACAGCCGCGCCACGCGCTTCGTCTGGAAGATCGACGCCGAAGGCCGGTTCAACGAGGTCAGCCACGAATTTGCCGAGGCCGTCGGTCCGCATGCGTCCGACATCATCGGCTCTGCCTTCGGCGATGTCGCCGCCCTCTTCAATCTCGATCCCGACGGCAAGCTTTCCGAGGCGCTCGCCCGCCGCGACACATGGTCGGGCAAGACGATCCTCTGGCCGGTCGAAGGCACCAGCCTCGTCGTTCCGGTCGATCTGGCGGCGCTGCCGACCTATACCCGCAACCGCGACTTCGATGGTTTCCGCGGCTTCGGCGTTGTGCGGCTTTCCGATGCACAGGAAGATCCGCTGGCGCTCGGCCTGACGCTCGGCCCTGATGGTATCGGCCATGATGCAGCGAGCCTCGGCCCGCCCGCCGAGACCAATGCCGAGGTGCTACACGAAGCGGAGACAGTGCTTGAAGAGCCCCTGATCGATCCCGCCCCGGCGCAGGAGGTCGAGGATCAGGCGGCTACGACAAGCGAAACACAGGCGGAGCCAACGCCGGATGAGATTGCCACCGAGCAGGCGGCCATCGAGACGCCTGCCCAGGAAAGTGCAGCCGAAAAAGCGGAAGGCAGCGCCGATGCCGGCGACGTTTCCGCCGCCGAACCGGTAGCGGAACTTTCGCAAGAGCCGCGGGCGCTTCGGATTTCGGAAACGCCCAATCGCCGTTTCTCCGACAAGATCGTTCAGCTCCACAACACCGGCGCTGGACTGACGGCTGCCGAACAGGCCAATTTCCGCGAGATCGCCAAGCGGCTCGAAGCCTTCGGCACCCGCAAGGAAGAGCCTGCCGCCGCAGCGCCGATGGAATCCAGCGCCGCGGAAACGGCCGGCTTCGAAGAGGCCTCCGGACCCGAAGCGTTCGAGGCCGAAACACCCGCCACTGAGCAGGCGGACATACCGTCGGTCGAGGAGATCGCGCCGCAGGAAGCAATCTTCGAGAATGCCGTCGAGGCTGAGCGCGAAGACGATGGCGCCACCGAAGAACCTTCGATCATCGCCGACGACGAGGCGACGGAAGGGCTGGAGGAGACCACCAGCCAGATCGAGGTTCTCACCAGCTTCATCCCGCCGCGCATCAAGATGACGGACGGGCTTTCGGTGGGAACCGTCGATCAACTGCCTGTTGCCGTACTCATTCATATCGGCGATGCGCTGATCCATGCCAATCCGGAATTCATGCGGTTGACGGGCTACGGTTCGCTTGAGGCATTGCGCGAAGTGGGCGGTATCGAAGCGCTGCTGCAGCGCCGCGAACTCGAGGAGAAGGCCGCAGGCTCCGGCACCATGATGCTCGTCAAGGCCGACGATACGTTGGCGCCGGTGACCGCGCGGCTGCAATCGGTGCGCTGGGAAGACGCCAACGCCCTGATGCTGGCGCTGATGCCGGTGGAAGGCAAGGAAGATGGCCGCGGCGACGCAAGCCGGTCCGATGGCCGGTCCGAGGGCCGTTCCGAAGGCCGCCCCGAACGGATGCTCGAGAAGGTCGCTAAACTCCAGGTCGAAGTGGAAGAATTGCGCTCGATCCTGGAAACGGCGACCGACGGCGTCGTCGTCATCGGCACTGAGGGCGACATTCGCTCGATGAACCGGTCGGCCAGCGCGCTTTTCAATTACGACGAACAGGAGACGCGCGGCAAACCCTTCGTCATGCTGTTTGCCCATGAGAGCCAGAAGGCAGTCATCGACTATTTGAACGGTCTCTCCGACCATGGCGTGGCAAGCGTATTGAACGACGGGCGCGAAGTGATCGGCCGCGAGGCCGCCGGCGGCTTCGTGCCGCTGTTCATGACGATGGGCCAGCTCACCTCCTCCAACGGTTATTGCGCGGTCATCCGCGATATCACCCAGTGGAAGCGCACCGAGGACGAGCTGCGCAACGCCAAGGGTGCAGCCGAAACCGCCAACGCCCACAAGACCGATTTCCTCGCCCGCGTCAGTCACGAGATCCGCACGCCGCTCAACGCCATCATCGGCTTTTCCGACATGATGGCCGGCGAACGCTTCGGGCCGATCGGCCATCCGCGTTATATCGAATATGCCAACGACATCGGCCGCTCCGGCCGGCATGTGCTCGATATCGTCAACGACCTGCTCGACATTTCAAAGATCGAGGCCGGCGAGATGGATCTCGATTTTGCCGCCGTCGGCCTCAATGAGGCGGTCTCCGAGGCCGTGGCTCTGGTACAGCCGCAGGCGAACGGCCAGCGCGTCATCATCCGCACGGCGCTGTCGCATGCGGTACCCGAGGTCGTGGCGGATCTGCGCTCGATCAAGCAGATCGCGCTCAACATCCTGTCGAACGCCATCCGCTTCACCCCGTCAGGCGGGCAGATCGTCGTTTCCACCTCCTATGAGGCGAATGGCAGCGTCGTCCTCAGGGTCCGCGATACCGGCATCGGCATGACGCGCAGCGAGCTCGACCAGGCGATGAAGCCGTTCCGGCAGGTCTCCTCGACCCAATCGCGTCATCGCGGCGACGGCACCGGGCTCGGCCTGCCGTTGACCAAGGCGATGGTGGATGCCAACCGAGCGACCTTCTCGATCAATTCGGCGCCGAACGAGGGCACGCTGGTCGAGATCACCTTCCCGTCGCAGCGGGTGCTGGCCGGTTGATAAAGAAAAGGCAGCCAGGAGGCCGCCTTTGAATTTGGTGCTGTTCAACAAGAGCTCAGTCGATCAACGTCATGTTTCGGAGGCCCGAAGGCCCCAGGCGGCATCGTTCATGTGCGGCCCCCAAGTTAGCTTCACCTTTGACAAACCTTTCTTAACGAAAGGTTTCCATGACAGGAAATTGATAAAGGGTGAGAGCTTGTAATCTACGATCGCTGTCAATCCTTCAGCTCTCTTAGCCCGGCGAAGAGCCCCAGCGCCTCTGGATTGGCAAGCGCTTCCTGGTTCTTCACCGGCCGGCCGTGAACGACCTCGCGCACGGCAAGCTCGACGATCTTGCCGGACTTGGTGCGGGGAATATCGGCAACCGCGATGATCTTCGCCGGCACGTGCCGCGGCGAGGCGCCGGTGCGGATGCGGGTCTTGATCGCCTTGACGAGATCCTCGGTCAGCGTCACATCCGGGGCAAGGCGGACGAAGAGGATGACGCGCACGTCGTCGTCCCACTCCTGGCCGATGCAGAGCGCCTCGGCCACCTCCTCCATCTGCTCGACCTGATTGTAGATCTCGGCCGTGCCGATGCGCACGCCGCCGGGATTGAGCGTCGCATCCGAACGGCCGTGGATGACAAGGCCGCCATGCTCCGTCCATTCGGCGAAATCGCCATGGCACCAGATATTGTCGAACCGGTCGAAATAGGCGGCGCGATATTTGGCGCCGTCGGGGTCGTTCCAGAACATCACCGGCATCGACGGAAAAGCCTTGGTGCAGACGAGCTCACCTTTCTCCCCACGCACCGGCTTGCCGTCATCGTTCCAGACGTCGACCGCAAGGCCGAGGCCGGCCCCCTGGATTTCGCCGCGCCAGACCGGCTGCAGCGGATTGCCGAGCACGAAGCAGGAGACGATATCGGTACCGCCTGAGATCGAGGCGAGCTGTACGTCTTCCTTGATGCCCTCGTAGACGAAGGTGAACCCTTCCGGCGATAGCGGCGAACCGGTGGAGGTCATCAGCCGCAGGCTGGAGAGATCGTGGCTGACGCGCGGCGTCAGCCCGCCCTTGCGCACCGCGTCGATATATTTCGCCGAGGTGCCGAAGATGGCGAATTTTTCGGCCTCGGCATAGTTAAACAGCACGTTGCCATCGGGGGCGAAGGGCGAACCGTCGAACAGGCAGAGCGTCGCACCGCTGGCAAGACCGCTGACCAGCCAGTTCCACATCATCCAGCCGCAGGTGGTGAAATAGAACAGCTTCTCACCCGCCTGCAGGCCGCAATGCAGCCGATGCTCCTTGAGGTGCTGCAGCAGCGTGCCACCGGCCGAATGCACGATGCATTTCGGCACGCCTGTCGTGCCCGACGAAAAGAGGATGTAGAGCGGGTGCGAAAAGCCAAGCCGCGTGAACTCGACCTCCCTTGCCTCATAGGGCGCGACAAAAGCGTCAAGCGTTAAAGCCCCCGGCGTCTTACGCGCCACGGCCTCCGCATCGCCGGCGTAATGGACGATGACGGTCGGGACACCCAGATTTTTTGCGACCGTGGCGACCTTGGCGCCGACATCCTGCAGCTTGCCGGAATACCAATAGGCATCGCAGGCGATGAACAGCCTTGGCTCAATCTGGCCGAAGCGGTCGAGCACACCCTGCTCGCCGAAATCAGGAGAACAGGACGACCAGATGGCGCCGATCGAGGCGGCGGCGAGCATGGCGGCGACGGTCTCCGGCATGTTCGGCATCATCGCGGCGATGCGGTCGCCCTTGCCGATGCCGAGTGCTGTAAAGGCCTGCTGCAGTTTCGAGACCAGCACACGCAGCCGGTCCCACGACCAGCGATCCTCGGCCTTGTCCTCGCCGCGGAAGATGATCGCATCGCCCTCGCCGCGGCCCGACAGCAGGTTTTCGGCGAAGTTCAGCGTCGCATCGGGAAAGAAGCGGGCTTCCAGCATGCGGTCGCCATTGGCAAGCACCTCTGCGCCACGCTCTCCCTTGACGCCGCAGAAATCCCAGACGGTCGACCAGAAATTCTCCCGCTCGGCCACCGACCATGCATGCAGATCCTCAAAGCCCGAAAGAGAAAGCCCGAAATCGGCATTGCAGCGCTCCATGAAGGCATGGATCGGGCTTTTTGCAACGGCATCCGCCGAGGGCACCCAGAGTGGTCTGTTATCCTGCATTCAATCCTCCTCCCCAATACCGTCCTTATATCATGCTGCATTGCATTATAAAGCGTGGAACCGACGCGATCCGACGCCTGGAGTATGATGCCGAAAAGTGTGAGCGGTTTTCGGACGATACCATGCTCCAACCATTTAATTGAAAGTGCTACAGCGTCCTTTGCGCGTCTGAAAAGACGCGCGGCGCTGTAGGGATTTGCATATGCCTGATATTTCCTATATCCGGCGAAATCAGCGCATAACGGGATGACCGGCTGAATTTGCCGGCGGAGATCATGAGCACGTCAAGACATCGCAGGTGGCGCAGGAAGATCGGACCCGTTTCGCGCTGGCTTCCGGCCTTCGCCCGTCTGTCGACGGTGTTCCTGCTGATCGCGCTGGCGCTTTTCGTGGCGCTCAGGGTAGCCGCACCCTATCTCATCTCGACCGGCTTCGTGCGCTCCGGCATCGAGGACGCGCTGTCGAAATGGACTGGCTACCATGCCGAGATCAAGGGTAGTCCGGTTCTCGAATTCTGGCCGACGCCGCGCATCACGTTGAACCAGATCACCATCCGCCAGCCGCGCGAAAGCGGCGACAAGCTGCTTGGCAGCATTGAAAGCCTGTCGGCCGATTTCAGCCTCATCGATGCGTTGAGAGGCCGGACGAGCTTCCACGAATTCCATCTGGTGCGCCCTAACCTGGCGCTGACGCGCGACGAGAAAGGGCTGATCGACTGGAGTTATGCCGGCCTGCTCGCACGCGCGATCGGCGGCGTGCGTTACGAAAACGGAGCTGAGGTGCTCGATCCCGATCTCGATGCCGAGATCGGCGCAGTGACCGTCGAGGACGGCACGCTTGTGGTCACCGACATCAAGTCCGCCAAGGCCTATCATTTCGACAGCGTCACCGCAGATATCGCCTGGCCGAGACTCTCCGGCGCGATCTCGGCGGTCATCATCGCCCGTATCAACGGCGAGGACCTGAAGGTCGATTTCGCCTCGCGCCAGCCGCTGCTCGCCTTTGCCGGCAGGAATGCCGAGACACGGACGTCGCTCACATCAAACCTTTTGACCGCGCACTTCCAGGGCATTGCCAGCATCGCCAGCCTTTCGGCCCTTTCCGGCAATATCACCGCCAGCATTCCCGATGTGCCCGCACTGCTGGCATGGTCGGGCAAATCGATCCCCGGCATCGCAACGCTGAAGAGCGCCTCGCTGGAATCCGATATCATGTCGTCGGGCAACGGTCTGCGTTTCAACAATCTCAGCCTCTCGCTGAACGAAGCGAGCGCCACCGGGGTGATGGACCTTTTCACCCAACCAGGCAAACGACCGAAGATCGGCGGCACGCTCGCCTTCGACCAGATGAACCTCAAGCCCTTCCTCGACGCCTTCGCGCTCAGGCTCGCGGCCGGCGAGGCGGAGGAAGTCTCCGGCATAAGCGGGCCGCTGCGGGTGCTCGATGTCGACGTCAGGGTTTCGGCGCGGCGCGCGCAGATGGGTCTCTTCGAGCTCTCCGATGTCGGCGCCAGCATGATCGTTGCCGGCGGCGAGGCGAAATTCGATATTGGCGACAGCCAGTTCGAAGGCGGTGAAATGACCGCGCATCTGGAAGCGACACAGCGCGACTTCGACGGCGGCGGCAAGCTGCAGCTGTCGATCCGCAATGCCGACTTCGCAGCCCTTGCCGAGCGCCTGCAGCTGAAGGGTCCGCTGCCGCTTGCAACCGGATCGCTCGATCTCGACCTGCAGTCGCCGAAGGCGATCTGGACGACCGGCCTTGCCGACGTCAGCGGCAGGCTGCACTTCTGGACGGGGGAAGGCACGATTCCCGGCATCGATGCCGCAGCACTCCGGACGCAGGCGGCCGAAAAACCGTTCTTTCCGCTGAGCGCGGCGGCAGGCGGCGCCTTCGCCTTCAACCAGCTCAACCTTCAGGCCGACTTCGCCAACGGCTCCGCCGAAATGCACGACGCCCGCATCGCCGGCGCCACGCAGACGCTGACGCTTTCCGGCGTCATCACCTATCAGTCGAACGGGCTGGCGCTTTCCGGATCGCTTGATGCAACCGATCCGGCCAAGGCGGCGGAGCTGCCGCTTCTGCCGTTCTTCATCGGCGGCTCATGGCCGAACCCGGTGATCTCGCCGGTTCCACTTTTCGGCAATACGCCTCAGGCGCAATAAAGCGCGAGGAGCTCGCGCTTTAGTTAGACCTCACGTGCCGGCGGCTGCCGCACGCTCGTCCCGCTGGCGCTGGATTTCACGGCGCTTGGTGACGACCGAGGCGCAGATGACACCAACGGTCACGATCGCGATCAGGATCGTGCACACCGCATTGATCTCAGGCGTCACGCCGAGGCGCACCTGGCTGTAGATCCTCATCGGCAGCGTGGTGGCGCCCGGCCCCGACGTGAAACTGGCGATCACCAGGTCGTCGAGCGACAGGGTGAAGGCAAGGATCCAGCCGGAGAGCACAGCCGGCGCGATGATCGGCAGGGTGATCTCGAAGAAAGTACGCACCGGCGGCGCGCCGAGATCTTGTGCCGCTTCCTCGATCGATTGATCGAAGCTCAACAGGCGCGACTGCACGACGACGGCGACGAAGCACATGGTCAGCGTCGTATGCGCGAGCGTGATCGTCCAGAAGCCGCGGTCGAAACCGATCGCGACGAAGAGCAGCAACAGCGACAGGCCAGTGATGACGTCGGGCATGACGAGCGGCGCGTAGATCATGCCCGAAAACAGCATGCGGCCACGAAAGCGGGTGTAGCGCACCAGCGTCAGCGCCGCCATCGTGCCGAGGATGGTTGCGACCGTCGCCGACAGCAGGCCGACACGGATCGTCACCCAGGCGGCGTCGAGCAGGCCCTGGTTCGAGAGCAGCGAGACATACCACTTGGTGGAGAAGCCGCCCCAGACGGTGACGAGTTTCGATTCGTTGAAGGAGAAGATCACCAGGAGCACGATCGGCAGGTAGAGAAAGGCAAAGCCGAGCGTGACGGAGATGATGTTGAAACGGGTCCATTTCAGCATGACTATTTCCCCCGCTCTTCGGCCTTGGCTTGGGCGTTCTGGAAGAAGACGATCGGGATCACCAGGATCATCAGCAGGATCGTTGCGACCGCCGAGGAGACCGGCCAATCGCGGTTGGCGTTGAATTCGTTCCAGAGCGTCTTGCCGATCATCAGCGTCTGCGATCCGCCGAGCAGGTCGGGAATGACGAATTCACCGACGGCGGGAATGAAGACCAGCATGCAGCCGGCCACCACGCCGGGGATCGACAGCGGAAAGGTGACGCGCCAGAAGGCCTTGATCGGTGTGCAACCAAGATCCTGCGCCGCCTCGATCAGCGTACCGTCCATCTTCTCCAGAGCCGAATAGAGCGGCAGCACCATGAAGGGCAGATAGGAATAGACGATGCCGATATAGACGGCGGTATTGGTGTTGAGGATGATCAGCGGGCTGTCGATGACGTGCAGCGACAGGAGAAGCTGGTTGAGAAGCCCCTCCGGTTTCAGGATCGCGATCCAGGAATAAACGCGAATCAGGAAGCTCGTCCAGAACGGCAGGATGACCAGCATCACCAGCGTCGGACGGATGCTGCGCGGCGCCTGTGCCATGCCATAGGCAATCGGATAGGCGATCAGCAATGTGAGGAAAGTGGAGATCCCGGCAATCACCACGCTCGAGACATAGGCATTGAAATAGAGCGAGTCCTCGGTGAGGTAGCTGTAATTGTCGAAGGAGAGCGCCCCGATCTTGCTCCAGAGCCCGGCCCAACCGTCGGCAAGTGAGAAGACGGGCTCGTAAGGCGGCATGGCGATCGCCGTCGTCGACAGCGAAATGCGGAAGACGATGAAGAAGGGCGCCAGGAAGAAGAGCAGCAGCCAGGTATAGGGGATGGCGATGACGAGGCGATTGTAGAGGCCGGACGTGAGCTTGCCCATGATGTCAATCCTTCAGCAGAATGCCGGCGTTCTCATCGAAGGAGACCCAGACTTCCTGATCGTAGGTGAAGGGGTCGTCGACGGAGCGCTGCGCATTGAGGGACGAGGCTTTGACGATATTGCCGCTCTGCAATTTCACATGGAAGACGGTCATGTCGCCGAGATAGGCGATATCCCAGAGTTCGCCCCTGGCGGCGTTGACCGAAGCGTTGGCGGGAGGCGTGCGCCCGACCCGCATCTTTTCCGGCCGGATGGCGAAGCCGACCGCGCTGCCGGCCGATGGCGTCTCGGAGGCGGCGACGCGCACGCTGAAGCCGCCGTCGATGGCGATCTCCACGGTGCCATCGCCCGATGAGGCGACCTTGCCGTCGAAGATGTTCACGTCGCCGATGAAATCCGCGACGAAGCGGGAATTCGGCGCCTCATAGATCTCGGCGGGTGTCGCCACCTGCACGACCTTGCCGTGGCTCATGACGGCGATGCGGTCGGCCATTGTCATCGCCTCTTCCTGGTCGTGAGTGACGACGACGAAGGTGAGGCCGAGGTTCTGCTGCAGGTCCATCAGTTCGAACTGGGTTTCCTCGCGCAGCTTCTTGTCGAGCGCGCCGAGCGGTTCGTCGAGCAGCAGCACCTTCGGGCGCTTGGCAAGCGAGCGGGCAAGCGCCACGCGCTGGCGCTGGCCGCCGGAAAGCTGGTTCGGCTTGCGGGAGGCGAACTGCTCCAGCTTGACCAGCTTCAGCATCTGCGAGACGCGGTCAGTCATCTCGTCCTTCGACATGCCGTCCTGCCTCAGGCCGAAGGCGATATTCTTCTCGACCGTCATATGCGGGAAAAGCGCATAGGACTGGAACATCATGTTGACCGGCCGCCTGTAGGGCGGCGTGCCGGCCATGTCGGTGCCGTCGAGAACGATTTCGCCCGAGGTCGGCTGCTCGAAACCGGCGAGCATGCGCAGGAGCGTCGACTTGCCGCAACCCGAAGCGCCGAGCAGCGCGAAGAACTCGCGGTGATAGATATCAAGCGACAGATCGTCGACGGCGGTAAAATCGCCAAAGCGTTTGGTGACATTCTTGAAAGCAATGAAGGGTTTTGCAGACGGATCGGTCCAAGGCGCAAAAGCGCGGCGGATATTGCCGAGAGACTTCATATTATTCCCCGAAATACAAGGTTTTGCCGGCCTCCACCCCGGCCGGTAACTGAAAGGCCCGGACGTTTCCGTCCGGGCCTAAGGTTGAATTACTGGCCGGTGACGACCTTCGTCCAGAGGCGCGTCCCCAGACGCTGCGTTTTTGGATCCCACGGCTTGACCGTGAAGAGGTTCTTCATCACCTCCTCGGTCGGATAGATCGCCGGATCCTCCAGAATCTCCTTGCTGACGAACTGCTGCGAAGCCTTGTTGCCGTTGGCATAGAAGGTATGGTCGCTCGCCTTGGCGATGACCTCGGGCTTCATCATGTAGTTCAGGAACTCGTGGGCTTCCGCGACATGGGGCGCATCGGCGGGGATCGCCATCATGTCGAACCACATCTGGGCGCCCTGCGAGGGGATCGAATAATTGACTTCGACCCCGTTCTTGGCTTCGGCCGCACGGTCGCGAGCCTGCAGCATGTCGCCGGAATAGCCAAAGGCGATGCAGATGTCGCCGTTGGCAAGCGCATTGATGTATTCGGACGAGTGGAACTTGCGGATATTGGGGCGGACGGCCGTCAGCAGCTCTTCGGCCTTCTTGAAATCCTCAGCCTTGGTGGAGTTCGGGTCGAGGCCGAGATAACGGAACGCTGTGGAGATGACGTCCTTCGGTGTGTCGAGAACGTAGATACCGCAATCCTTGAACTTTTCGGCGACCTTCGGATCGAAAATCACTTCGAGGCCGGGCTTGACATCGGGACCGAGGATTTCGGCGACCTTCTTGACGTTGTAGCCGATGCCGTCCGTACCCCACATGTAATCGACCGCGTGTTCGTTACCCGCGTCATATTCGGCTGTGCGCTTCTGGATCACATCCCACATGTTGGAAAGGTTCGGCAGTTTCGACTTGTCGAGCTTCTGGAAGACGCCGGCCTGGATCTGACGCTGCAGGAAGTCGGCTGTGGGAACGACGACGTCATAACCCGTGCCGCCGGCAAGCAGCTTGGTTTCCACGGTCTCGTTGGAATCGAAGGTGTCGTAGACGACCTTGATGCCGGTTTCCTTGGTGAAGTCGGTCAGGATGGAGTCGTCGATATAATCCGACCAGTTGTAGACGTTGACCACGCGCTCCTGCCCATAGGCCGGCGCGGCAGCAAGGAGTGCGGTAACGGCGGCGGCCGTCACGCATAGAATGGTTGACCTCATGACTTCTCCTGTTTTGTTCAAAGATACCGCACCCGGGGCATCTTTTCCCTCTGGTTTTCGACGCAGACTAAGAAGGAATTTCTAAGCCCACAAGCGCAAAATCCTGCGCGCTCAACGATTTCACAATCACTGGAAGTCGAAGGCGCTGAGGCCTGCCACCATCTCGTCGAGCCCGAGCGGTCTCGTCACCGGCGGCTCGGCGCGGGAAAGGCAGCCGCGCCGCTCGCAAAGGCGACAGGCGGGACCGATCGCCACCGGCTCGAGCGCCGTCGCCTGCCCGTAGACCACGCCTTCGCCAAGGGCAGCGTCGCAGCCGATGAGGATCGCGGTGCGCCTGACCCTTTCGCCGAATTCGACGCTTGGTCCCTCCAGGGTGCGGGCGACCGTCAGAAAGGATGCGCCATCAGGCATGACGACCGTTTCGGCGAGGATCTGGCCCGGCTGCAGGAAGGCGGCATGGATGTTGAGCTTCGGACAGCCGCCGCCGAAACGGGCCTGCGGGAAGCCCTGCGCGCCGGCCCTGCGCAGCCGGTGGCCGGCGGCATCGGTCTCGATCAGAAAGAAGGGAATGGCTGCCGCCCCAGGCCGCTGCAGCATGGCAAGCCTCGCAGCCGCCTGGCCGAAGGAGACGCCGAAGCGCGCACGCAAAATATCGATATCGTAGCGCGTCGCCTTCGCCGCCGATAGAAATGCCTCGTAGGGCATTGCAAGCGCTAAGGCCGCGATGCGGGCAAGCTCGAAGCGGGCGATGCGGCGCGCCTCGGCGGAGGAGAGCGAGAGATCGTCGAGCTCGGCATCGATTGCCGGCAGCAAAGCGAGAGTCGCAGCCTCAACGGCGATCTCGTGTGCACGGTCGGCCGGCGACAGACGCTCCGAGATGAAAAGCCGCATCGAATGGCGATCGAAGCGGCGGCGCAGATCCGGCATGACGTGGACGGGCAAGACACGCACCGCGATACCGCGCTCGGAACGCAACCAGTCCTTCAGCCCGGCAGCAAGATCGAGGCCGCCGGGGAGCGTTGCAGCAAAGGCTTCCGCCGCCGTCTCGATCTGTCCGAAATAGCCGGACCTACGCTCCAGCGTCTCGCGCACCTCGTCCAGCGGCAAGCGGCCGGCGGCGACCGGCGCATGCCCTTCGGCGGCCATCAGCGCCGTCAGATCGGACAGTCTTGCCGCCTGCTCGCGATAGGCGCGGTAGAGCTTGATCATGCCGCTTGCCGCATTGGGTGCGGCCTCGGCTACCTCCACCAGTTCCTGATCACCCGGCAACTCGCCCGACAGCAGCGGATCGGCAAACACCTCCTTGAGCTGGTCGAGACTGCCGCCGGTCTGGCCCCGCAACTCCTCCAGATCGACCCTGTAGACGCTTGCAAGCTTGAGAAGGAGCTGCACCGTCAGCGGCCGCTGGTTGCGCTCGATCAGGTTCAAGTAGGACGGTGATATTTCAAGCGCCTCGGCCATGGCGGTCTGCGTCAGCGCCAGCGCATTGCGGATGCGCCTGACTTTCGGGCCTGCGAATATCTTTCGTTCCGCCATGTCACACCCTTTGACAACGAAGGAGCGCTGTATTTACAAAATTTTACAAATTCACAGCGCCGCTCTGTCAATCCTCGTCATCTTAACCTCTTTCCGGGCAAGAAATCAAAGGTTTTTCTGGTCATATCGGCTCATATTGTCAATCTTGTCACGCAGCACCTTTGTCGGGCTTTTTAGTGAGGAGAGCAGCATGACTGATTTTTACAAGCTTGTTCCAAACGCATCAGCAGGCCGCTTCGACTGCATCGAGAGACCGTACTCGGCCGAGGACGTGCAGCGGCTCAGAGGCTCCGTGGCGCTTCGCCATACGCTGGCCGAAATGGGCGCAGACCGGCTGTGGCGGCTCATTCACCAGGAGGATTTTGTCAATGCGCTCGGCGCACTTTCCGGCAATCAGGCCATGCAGATGGTGCGCGCCGGGCTAAAGGCGATCTATCTCTCCGGCTGGCAGGTGGCGGCCGACGCCAATACGGCATCGGCGATGTATCCCGACCAGTCCCTCTATCCGGCCAATGCCGGTCCGGAACTTGCCAAACGCATCAACCGCACGCTGCAGCGCGCCGATCAGATTGAGACCGCGGAGGCCCAGGGTCTTTCCGTCGAGACCTGGTTCGCACCGATCGTTGCCGATGCCGAAGCAGGCTTCGGCGGACCGCTCAACGCCTTCGAAATCATGAAGGCCTATATCGAGGCAGGCGCCGCGGGCGTTCACTTCGAGGACCAGCTCGCCTCGGAGAAGAAATGCGGCCATCTCGGCGGCAAAGTGCTGATCCCGACGGCCGCCCATATCCGCAATCTCGACGCCGCGCGGCTTGCCGCCGACGTCATGGGCGTTGCGACGCTGGTGATCGCCCGCACCGACGCGGAAGCGGCAAAGCTCTTGACGTCAGACATTGACGAGCGCGACCAGCCCTTCGTCGACTATGATGCCGGCCGCACGGTCGAAGGTTTCTATCAGGTGCGAAACGGCATCGAGCCCTGCATCGCGCGCGCCGTCGCCTATGCGCCGCATTGCGATCTCATCTGGTGCGAGACCTCGAAGCCGGACCTCGATCAGGCGCGGCGTTTTGCCGAAGGCGTGCACAAGGTCCATCCCGGCAAGCTGCTCGCCTATAATTGCTCGCCTTCCTTCAACTGGAAGAAGAACCTCGACGAAGCGACGATCGCAAGGTTCCAGCGCGAACTCGGCGCGATGGGCTACAAGTTCCAGTTCATCACGCTCGCCGGCTTCCACCAGTTGAACTACGGCATGTACGAACTGGCGCGCGGCTACCGGCAGCGGCAGATGTCGGCCTATTCCGAGCTGCAGCAGGCGGAATTCGCCGCCGAGGTCAATGGCTATACCGCGACCAAACACCAGCGCGAGGTCGGCACCGGCTATTTCGACGCCGTGTCGCTCGCCATCACCGGCGGCCGGTCTTCGACAACAGCGATGCTCGGCTCGACCGAACATGCGCAGTTCAAGCCGGCTGCGGAATAAATCGAAGAGGAGGAGAAGATCATGGCATCCATTACACGCGTCAGAGAACGGGCCGAAGAGCAGGCAAGCAGCATGAACGAGGATCAGCAGACGACGATCCGCATGCTCGCCAACGACCTGCACCGGCTGAACCAATCGGTCATGAAAGCCGTCGAGGCCGGCGTCTCGGTCGAACTGGTGCGCTCGGCCCGTCATCACGGCGGCGACGGCCACTGGGGCGACCTGCTGATCCCCGTCGTCGTCACCAACCGGCATTGACGAAAAGCCGACCGTTGGCGGGCCGGTGACGTCGGCCCGCTTCTTCAATCGCCGCGCGACCTATCGGGCGTGCGGCGCTCGACGTCCCTCTTGGATGCAGCCGCGGTCCCAAAACTGCTGCACAGTTTTCGGCATCATGCTCTAGCCGCGGCTCGGTCGTTTTCCGGCGAAGAGATCGGCATAACTTTTGATGAGCTTGGTCATGCGGTCGGCGACCGTGCGGATCTCCGGGCGGTGGCGGTCCTCGGCATTCATGACGATCCATTGCCGGTGGCGCAACTCCGGCAACTCGCCGCCCTGCCGCTGCAATTCGGGATGGAGATCGCCGACGAAACAGGGAAGCACGGTTTTGCCGGCGCCGGCACGCACCAGATCCGGCAGCGAGCGCGGCCGATTGACGGTGGCGACGATCCCCGCTGCCGAATGGGCGTGCGGCCAGCGCAGATAGCCCGATATGGCCTCCTCCTCAGCGACTGCAATCCAACGCTCGTCGGTCTCGGCGGCATTGCGCCTGACATAGACGGCATAGGCCACCTCCCCGAGCTGACGTGCAGCGAGATTGGCCTCCTCAGGCTCGAAGGCGCGAATACCGATATCGCTTTCGCGGTAGGCAAGGCTCGCCCGCGCCTCGCCAATCGTGAGCGAAATGGCGAAGGCATCGCCCGGCATGCGGATTGCGGCGAAATTCTCGGTCAGCAGCCAGGCGAGCCAGGTGCCGGCGGTGACCCTGACGGTGGTGCCGCCCTCGCCGGATTGCCGCCACGCCGCCACCTTGCGGGCGGCGGCCTCCATTTCCTGCAGGTGATCGAGCAGCGCCTGGCCATCCTGGGTCAAACGGTATCCGGTCTGGCTGCGCGAAAACAATGCGCGGCCGATTTCCTGCTCGAGATCGAGCATGCGCCGGCCGACGGTCGCAGGACTGAGCCCGCTTGCAGTGCTTGCCCCCGTCAGCCCGCCGAGCCGGGCCACCTGCAGGAAAAGCTGATAGGAATCCCAACTCGCATTTTTCATGGATGAAAAACATAGCGGGATTTTTCCCGTTTATAAAGAGAAATTCGACGCCTAAATCAGGTGATGTCTTACACAGGAAAGGACATTGTCATGATCGACATGCTCACCATCGCAGGCACCATCGGCCGTCGGCATTATCCCCAGCGAAGCGGCGGCAAGGCGGAAGAGGACAGATTCTATGCCGAGTTCGGAAACAATAGCCTTATTGGCTTTGCCGCCTGGCTGACGTCGCTCGACCTCAACCTCGGAAGGCGGCGCAAGGGCGCGGCGCAATCCCGCAGCGGCAGCGGCTGCGCAGTTCAGGCGACTCTTCTTGCTCCGAGATGAGCCGGTGCCGATTCTGCAACGATGCGGAACCGCTCGATCAGCGCCATCAGCGTATCGGCCTCGCCGGCAAGCAAACGGCTTGCCTGCGTCGTCTCGGCAACCATCGCCGCGTTCTTCTGCGTCATCTGGTCCATGGCGTTGACCGAACCGTTGACTTCCTGCAGCGCGGCCGACTGATCGCGGCTGGCGGTGGCGATGGTCTCGACATGGCCGCTGATCGCGATGATCTCCTGGCTGATCGAGGCAAGGACGCTGCCGGTCTTCTGGACCAGTTCCGACCCTGCCGTCACTTCGCGGCTCGATGTCTCGATCAGCGACTTGATCTCGCGCGCCGCATCGGCCGAACGCTGGGCGAGTTCGCGGACTTCCTGGGCGACGACGGCAAAACCCTTGCCCGCTTCGCCGGCCCGCGCCGCCTCGATGCCGGCATTCAGCGCCAGAAGATTGGTCTGGAAGGCGATGTCGTCGATCACCTCGATGATCTGCTCGATACGCTGCGATGCCTGCTCGATGCGATCCATGGCAGCAACGGCATCGCCGACGACGGCGCCGGAATTGTCGGCCGTCTTCTTGGTCGCAGCCACGACATTGTTGGCTTCACGGGCACGCTCGGCGGAAGAACGAACCGTCACAGTGATCTCTTCCACCGCGGCCGCAGTCTCCTCGAGGTTCGCCGCCTGCGCCTCGGTGCGTTTGGAAAGCTCGCCGGCAGAGGCGGAGACGGCGCCGCTGTTGCGCTGGATCGTCGAGGCGCTGTCGCGGATACCGGACAGCGTATCCTGGAGCCGCAAGAGGGAGGCGTTGAAATCGACGCGCAGCTGCTCCAGCCGGCCGACGAAGGGCGTACCGATCGTCTGCGAGACATCGCCCTGCGACAGGCGCCCGAGGCCGGCGGCAAGCTGGTTGACGGCAAAGTCGATCTGGCCGTCGAGCGAGCGCTTGTCGGCATCGTTCCTGGCGCGTTCGGCATCGCTCAATTCGCGCTGTTCGCCAGCCTGGGTTTCCAGGTCGCGCCTCGCGCGGGCACTGTCGCGGAAAAGCGCCAAGGCCCGGCCGATGTCGCCGAACTCGTTCCTCTTTTCGACACAAGGGATCGCCCCTTCGAGATTGCCCGCGGAAATCGAGTGCACGCTCGCGGTCAGCGCCTGCAAAGGCTTCACCGACAGGCGGATCGCATAAAAAGCGAGAACGCCGACGATGAGCATGACGATGGCACCGACACCGAGAACCAGTATCTGCAGCTCATACATGCGCTGGTAATAGACCTCCATCGGAATGCCGATGAAGAGAATGCCGACATTGGCGTTCGCGGCATTCTTGATCGGGAAATAACCAGTCATGAACTTGCGGCCGAAAAGCTCCGCCGGACCGTAATAAGCCTCGCCCCTGGCGAGAACCGGCTGGGCGGGGTGCTCGGCGACCAGCTTGGTGCCGACGGCGCGGTCGCCGTTTTCCTTCTTGACGTTGGTGGAGATGCGGACGTAGTCGCTGCCCTGCTTTTGAAAGATGGTCGCAACGCCGGCGATCGATTGCGCCGTGCGGTCGACGAGCGAATGGTCGGCAAGGGCGGGAATGGCGTCTTCCGTGACAGCGGAGAGCTGATTGTCCTTCAGCTCGATCTTTGCAGCCTGATCGGCCGCGCCGTAGAGGACGGCCATGGCGCGGGTGGCATCCCTGGCGTCGGAGACGGCCCCCTCCATCACATGGTGGCTCAGATTGTAATAGGTCACGCCGACGATGGCGGCCGTGCTGATGGCCAGCAGAAACAGCGTGATCGCAACGATCTGGCGGACGATCGACGTAGAGAAAAGGCGCAGCATCAAAACCCCCGACAGAACAATGAGGGCTAAATTAGACGAAAAGCGTTAAGGAAAATGTTCTGTAAATCTCGGCCGCCCGCGATATTCGTCGCCCCGTTTCCGGTCGCTCTCTACGCAATACGCAAACGGCCCCGGAAAACCGAGGCCGTTCGAAAATTTGCAATCGAGCCCTGATCAGGCGGCGCGGTAAACTGGTGCGGCCGCCGCCTCGCCGTCGATCTTGAACTGCTGGATGAGCCTGCGCAGCGAGTCGGCCTCGTCGGCCAGTTCGCGGCTGGCGGCAGTCGTCTCCTCCACCATGGCGGCGTTCTGCTGGGTCATCTGGTCCATCTGGTTGACCGTCGCGTTGACGCTCTGCAGCGCGGTGGACTGGTCGTGGCTGGCGCGGGCGATCATCTCGACATGCTGGCTGATCGTGACGATCTGGGCGCTGATCTTGGCGAGCACCGTGCCGGTCTCCTGCACGAATTGCGAGCCGGAATTGACCTCGTTGGTCGACTTGTTGATCAGTCCCTTGATCTCCTGCGCCGCGGCTGCGGAGCGCTGAGCCAGTTCGCGGACTTCCATCGCGACCACCGCGAAGCCTTTACCGGCTTCGCCGGCGCGCGCCGCCTCGATGCCGGCGTTGAGCGCCAGGAGGTTGGTCTGGAAGGCGATCTCGTCGATGACGCCGATGATCTGCTCGATCTGGCGCGAGGCACCTTCGATGCGGCTCATCGCGTCGATCGCATTGCTGACGACGACGGCGGAATCGTCGGCGCTGCGCTTGGCCTGACGGACGATCTGGTCGGCATCCTTGGCGCGTTCGGCCGACGAGCGGACCGTGACGGTGATCTGATCGACGGCGGCCGCGGTCTCTTCGAGCGAGGCAGCCTGCTGTTCAGTACGCTTGGAGAGGTCCTCGGCCGACTGGGCCATCTGGTTGCCATTGCCCTGGATCAGTTCGACATTGTCGCGGATCTGGCTCATCGTCGCCTGCAGGCGCATCATCGAGCCGTTGAAATCCTGGCGCAGCTGTTCGAGACGGCCGATGAAGGGCGTTTCGATCGTCGTCGAGATATCGCCCTGCGACATGCGTTCGAGGCCGGCGGCAAGCGCATTGACCGCGAATTCGATCTGACGATCCATCTCGCGCTTTTCGGCGTCGTTGCGCTGGCGCTCGTGTTCGGCGGCGGCGCGTTCCTCGTCGCTCTGCTCCTCGATGCGGATCTTCGAGATGGCATTTTCCTTGAAGATGCCGAGCGCGCGGGCCATGTCGCCGATTTCATCGTGGCGCTGCTCGCCGGAGATGCTGGTATCCAGTGCCCCTTCGGCGATGCGGCGCATGGCGCCGGTAATATGGCTGATCGGGCGCTGCAGCGTCAGCACAAGGGCAATGCCGCCGAGGATGGACAGCAGGATGCCGAGACCGGTGGTCATGACGGAGATGCTGTTTGCCTGGGTGCGCTCGGTGCCGGCCGTCTGCTTCTGCAGTTCGGCGAAATCGGTCAGCTTTTTCCAGATCTGGTCAAGCTCCTGGCGGGCCGCGGCATAGGCCGCGACGCGCTGGCCGATCGTGTCGACGATCTTCGAACCGCCGCCGGAGATAACGTCCAGCGCCGGCTGGATCGCGCCGGATATGCCTTCGGCAAAGCCCATGCCCTTGGCGCTGGTGACCAGCACCTGCATGTCCTTACCGAGCGTGCCGGCCTGCTGCTGCAGCCGCACGAGATTTTCCTTGCTGGAATCGGCGAGAAAGTCGGAAAGAACGATCTGAAGCGAATAGACCGAATTTTCGAGACGCCTCGTATCCTGCAGGACCGAGTTGGCCTGGGCAATCCGGCCGTCGAGCGCGGCAAATTCCTGCGTCGCGTCACGCATTTTCTGCGTCGCGGTCAACTGCGTATAGGTCGCGGTCTGGCGGAAGCGCGAAACGAGACGGCCGAGTTCGGTGGCGGTCTCGTCGGTCGGATTGGGCGTCTGGGCGATCGTCTTGATGCCGTCGATGGTCGCAGCCAGCGCGTCGACGACATTCTTCTGATTGCTTGGAACCGAGATGGCGATCAGACGCTGCGATTTGATGATCTCAGGCATCTGTTCGTTGATGAAGGCGATCTTGTCCTGCGGTGTCTGCGGCTTGCTGAAGCCGCTGGCGACGGTGCCGAGAAAATCCCCGCCCTTCAGCAGGCGATCAGCGGTGCGAAGGGTAGCGGTGGCGGCACTCTCATCGCTCTGGACCGTGTTCTGCAATTCCTCGGCCTGGTAGGACACGGTGAAACGAGTGCTGATCACGCTCTTCTGGGCGGCGTCGATCTGCTGATGCAATGCCTTCTCCTGCTCGTGCAGGGCCCACAGCTTGTCGACGACGCCCGAAATTTCCTTGGTGCGGCGCGATGCTTCCGCAAGGCTGTCGCGACCGGCGGCCTCGTCACCAACCTGGCTCAGCGTCTGATCGAGCACGCCTTGCTGGGTCTTCAGATCCGCGATCAGTTTGTCGCGCGCCTCAGGGCTGGTGACGCGCAGGAAATCGTCCATCGAACCATAGAGATCCTTGAAGCCACTCAGCGACTGCAGCACGCTGTTGGATATTTCCATGCGGCCCTGCAGAAGTCCTGAAGCGTAGAGGCCCGTCAGGCCCACCGCCGAAATGGTGACGACGAAAGGCAGAACGAAGATCAAAACCTTGGTCTTGATCCTGAAGCGGGAAAGAATCTTGTCAATCAACATGGCGTTCCGGGCCTTTCATACACCACTCCTCCCGCAGGCGGCCACACGGCGCCAGCCGGGTGCACATCGAGCTGTTCTTATTTTACATTGGGGAACCCGGAGGCCAGGCGGCAGTCATTGCCAGTTCATGTCCAAACAACTTGGAGATGCCCAAATATTCGCGAGCAATTGTGTCAGATTAGATATTAATTTTCGGATAAGCGGTTATGGCGGGTTAAGCCAAGGCAGTGAAATAGTTACAAATTATGGACCGCGATGCCGCAGTGCGACAACTAGCATGTCGCAACATTGATTCCAGGTCTGGTGAAAGGATCAGATGAAGTGCGAGAGCAGCAGCGCGAGGCAGGCGGCGGTGGCGCCGGCTGCAAGCATCAGATAGCGCAGGGCGACCATTCGAGCGTTCGGCTTTGCCTCGGCAATTGCGATGGCGCGGGCGCGTCGTGCGTTTCTGTTCATGGGCGAAACCTCACTTCTCTCTAACACAACAACAATCCAACAAATCGGCTTGCCGGTAAAGCTTAATTTAGGGACGACCTTACAAACCGCCAATTGAGACAGGATGGCGCACCTCTATTAAGAAGTCTTGAATCGGTATCTCCAGATATTTCCAAGGCATGTCAAAAAATGTGCAGCGGTTTTGGGGCCCACGACATGCATCAAAACAAAGAGCTTTAAACGCATTCGCCCGCGGCAAAACCGGAAGCCCAGGCCCACTGAAAATTATAGCCGCCGAGCCAGCCGGTGACGTCGACGCATTCGCCGATGAAATAAAGGCCGGGCACGGCTTTGGCTTCCATGCTGCGGGAATCGAGCGCCGCCGTGTCGATGCCGCCGAGCGTCACTTCGGCGGTGCGGTAACCTTCAGAGCCTGACGGTTTCACCGCCCAGTTCTGGACGCCGGCGGCAAGACGCAGCAGCACCTTGTCCGGCAGGTCGGCCATGTTGCCGGAGATCTTTTCGCGCTCGACGAGAAATTGTGCCAGCCGCTTCGGCAGGATCTCGCCGAGTGCCGTCTGCGGCGACTGACGGCCATTGATCTGTTTTGCGGTCTTCAGATGGGCGGCAATGTCGATATCCGGTTCGATCGAGACCACGACCTCGCCGCCTTCGCGCCAAAAGGAAGAGATCTGCAGGACAGCGGGGCCGCTCAGCCCGCGATGGGTGAAAAGCAGCGCTTCGCGGAAGGCGGTCCTCCCGTGGCGGATTTCGGCCGGGACTGCGATGCCGGCGAGCGGCGCGATGCTTTCCAGCAGGCCGGGATCGAGCGTCAGCGGCACGAGGCCGGGTCGGGTTTCGAGCACGGCCAAGCCGAACTGCTCGGCGAGGCGATAGGCAAAGCCGGTGGCGCCCATCTTCGGGATCGACTTGCCGCCGGTGGCGACGATCAGCGACGATGCTTCACAGTGACCTTCGCTCGTCGATACCCGGAAGCCGGATTCGGTCTTTTCGACGGCTGATATTTCGGTGCCAAGATGCAGCGCCGCACCGGCCATGCGCATCTCCGCTAGCAGCATGCGGATGATGTCTTTGGCGCTATCGTCGCAGAAGAGCTGGCCCAGCGTCTTTTCGTGCCAGGCGATGCCGTGGCGGTCGACCATGGCGATGAAATCGGCGGGCGTGAAACGGGCAAGCGCCGACTTGCCGAAGTGCGGGTTGGCGGAGAGGAAATTCTTCGGGCCGGCATGGATATTGGTGAAATTGCAGCGGCCGCCGCCTGATATGCGGATCTTCTCGCCAGGCGCCCTGGCATGGTCGAGGATGACGACCGAGCGGCCGCGTTTTCCGGCACGGATGGCGGCCATCATGCCCGCCGCTCCGGCGCCGATGACGATAACGTCGCTTTTGCGCTGCAAACCCGTTTCCCCGATCAAACCCCGCGTCTTCTTTTCCATCAAAGGGCGAAAGTCAACGTTCTCAACCCCTCGCCAATTGGCAAAGTCTGGTTATGATGGCGCCACGATCAACGCAAACCGGTGTGTCATGTCCCCAAAAAAGACGACGCTGAAGCCTGCCAGAAACGTACCCGCCTCGAAGAAAACTCCCCCGGAACCCGGATCCCTGCGTGGCGTTGCGAACTGGAAGGAAGCAGCGCGGTGGCTGAGGGACAGGGGCATCGAAGACATCGAATGCATCACGCCGGACCTTGCCGGCGTTGCGCGCGGCAAGATGATGCCGAGTTCGAAATTCACCTCCAACACCTCGCTGGCGCTGCCTTCGGCAATCTACCGGCACACGATTTCGGGCGAATATCCCGACGAGACGGAGAGCTTCCGCTATGAGCCGCGCGACAGCGACCTGAAGCTGATGCCCGACCTTTCGACGCTTTCCGTCGTGCCCTGGGAGACCGACCCGACGGCGCAGGTGATCTGCGACATCGTCGATTCGGACGGTGGGGAAGTCCCCTATACGCCGCGCAACGTGCTGAAGCGGATCATGAGCCTCTATCATGAGCGCGGCTGGAAGCCGATCGTGGCGCCCGAGATCGAATTCTACCTCGTCGCCAAGAACGACGATCCCGACTATCCGCTGCACCCGCCGAAAGGCCGGTCCGGCCGCTCGATCCTCGGCGGCCAGGGCTATTCGATCGCCGGCATCAACGAGTTCGACGAGCTGATCGACGACGTCTATCATTTCTCGGAGAAGCAGGGGCTGGAGATCGATACGCTGATCCATGAAGAGGGACCGGCGCAGATGGAGATCAACCTGCGCCACGGCAATCCGATCGAACTTGCCGACCAGGTGTTCCTGTTCAAGCGAACGATCCGCGAGGCGGCGCTGAAACACGACATCTACGCGACCTTCATGGCCAAGCCGATGCAGGGCCAGCCGGGTTCGGCGATGCATATCCATCAGTCGGTGGTCGATATCGAGACGGGCAAGAACATCTTCTCCAATCCCGACGGATCGGCTTCGAAGGAATTTTTCCATTTCATCGGCGGCATGCAGAAATTCGTGCCGAGCGCGATGGCGATGCTTGCACCCTACGTCAATTCCTACCGGCGCCTGCAGCCCGATATGTCCTGCCCGGTCAACAATGCCTGGGGTTACGACAACCGGACGACCGCCTTCCGTGTCCCGGTCTCCGATCCGCAGGCGCGGCGCGTGGAAAACCGGCTGCCGAGCTCGGACGCCAACCCCTATCTCGCACTCGCCGCCTCGCTCGCCTCCGGCCTGCTCGGAATCATGAACGAGATCGAGCCGACGGCGCCGACGGAGGATTCGGCCAATGAGGGCTCGATCGACCTGCCGCGCGGCCTGCTGGAGGCCGTGGCGCTGCTCGAGGACGAACCCGCCTTCGAGGAGATGTTCGGCAAGCAGTTCATCGGCCTTTATGCAGGCGTCAAGCGCGGCGAGTTCGAAACCTTCATGCAGGTGATCAGCCCTTGGGAGCGGGAATTCCTTCTGCTCAACGTGTGAGGGACCATCATGGCATCGCAGGAGACATGGCAGAGCCCGATCGCGCCCGGGCTGTCCTGGTATCAGGCAACGGTCGGGGAGCGGCCCACTTATGCCGCTCTCGACGGCTCGAGAACATGCGACGTCGCCATCGTCGGCGGCGGTTATACCGGCCTGCAGGCCGCCTATAATCTTGCCAAAGCAGGCGTTTCAGTGGTGCTGATCGAGGCCTGCCGCTTCGGCGACGGGGCGTCCGGGCGCAATGGCGGCCAACTGGGCACCGGTCAGCGATGGTGGCCGGAAGAACTCGAGGAGAAGATCGGCTACGAACGCTCGAAGGCGCTGTTCGATCTTGCCGAAGCGGCCAAGTGCCATCTCATCGATTTCGCCCGCGAGCACCAGATCGAGATCGACTATGTGCCCGGCCAGCTCAACGTCGCCCACAAGGCGAGCTACAAACGCGACTACTACGAAAATGCCGAAATCGCCGCCTTACGCTACGGTTATCCGTATCTCAGCTTCATGGACGAGGAGGAAACGCAAGAGAGGCTCGGCTCGAAGCGTTTCCATTGCGGCGTGCGCGATGTCGGCACCGGCCATATCCATCCGCTGAAGCTGCTGGTCGGGCTGGCGCGGGTCGCTGCCAATGCCGGTGCTGAAATCTTCGAGATGACCAAGGCAACGGCGATCCGCCAAAGCGGCGGCAAGGTGACGATCGAAACCGAAAGGGGAACGATCACCGCTGAGCGCGCGCTGATCGCCTGCAACGGCCATATCGGCGACCTCGAGCCGGTGACGGCAAGCCACGTCATGCCGATCCGCTCCTTCATCGGTGCCACGGCACCGCTCGACGGGCATCCGGATGTGCTGCCCGGGGGCGAGGCCGTGGCCGATTCGCGCTTCGTCGTGCGCTACTTCCGCAAATTCGGCGACGGCCGTCTGCTGTTCGGCGGACGCGAGGCCTATACCTCGGACAATCCGCGGGACATTTCGCTGCACATCCGCCGGCAGATTGCCGAGATCTACCCGGACCTCAAGGACATCGAGATCACCCATGCCTGGGGCGGCAACGTCGGTATCACCATGCCGCGCCAGCTCTTCGTGCGCGAGGTCATGCCCGGTGTCATCTCGATCGGCGGTTATTCCGGCCATGGCGTCATGCTGTCAAACTACTGTGGCAAGCTCTACGCGGACACGGTGCTTGGAAAATCTCGCGATCTCGACCTCTTCACATCGCTTGATATTCCACCCTTTCCCGGTGGTGCGCGCATGCGGGCGCCGTTGCTTTTCCTCGCCTTGTCGTGGTTTGCGCTTCGCGACAAGTTTTAGTCCGATTGCGGATTTCATCTTCCGGAAATTCGCTCTAAAACCGGTGCCTGAGAGATTCATTGCACTGCACACTGGCTTTTTTAAATCGATTAGATTAAAAGAGCCGTCAACAAGCCTGATTGAGAGACAAGCTCATGAGCAGCCAAATCATTCCCGTTGAGCCTTTTGATTACGTCGTTTTCGGCGGCAGCGGCGACCTTGCCGAACGCAAATTGCTGCCCGCCCTTTATCATCGCCAGATCGAAGGCCAGTTCAGCGAACCGACCCGCGTGATCGGCGCCTCGCGCAGCCCGTTGACCCACGAGGAATACCGCAATTTTGCCCGCGATGCGCTGAAGGAACACCTGAAGAAGGGCGAATATGACGAGGCTGAGGTGGAGAAGTTCTGTGCCCGCCTCTACTACGTCTCGGTCGATGCCCGCACGGATACTGGCTGGGATCAGCTGAAGAAGCTGCTCGACGAAGGCAAGGATCGCGTGCGCTCCTTCTATCTCGCGGTCGCGCCCGGCATCTTCGGCGATATTTCGCAGAAAATCGCAGACCATAAGCTGATCACCAAGTCGACCCGCATCGTCGTCGAAAAGCCGATCGGCCGCGATCTCGCCTCGGCGCTGCAGCTCAACGACACGATCGGCCGTGCCTTCAAGGAAGAGCAGATCTTCCGCATCGACCACTATCTCGGCAAGGAGACGGTGCAGAACCTGATGGCGCTGCGCTTTGCCAATGCGCTCTATGAGCCGCTCTGGAATGCCAACTACATCGACCACGTGCAGATCACCGTGGCTGAATCGGTCGGCCTCGAAGGCCGCGCCGGCTATTACGACACGGCGGGCGCACTGCGCGATATGGTGCAGAACCACATCCTGCAGCTGCTCTGCCTGACGGCGATGGAAGTGCCCTCGTCGATGGACTCCGAAGCCGTGCGCGACGAGAAGCTGAAGGTGCTGCGCGCGCTGAAGCCGCTCAATGCCTCCAACGTCGAGCAGGCGACGGTCCGCGGCCAGTATCGCGCCGGCGCATCGGGCAGCGGCCCGGTCAAGGGCTATCTCGAAGAGCTGGAAGGCGGCGTCTCGAACACCGAGACCTTCGTCGCCATCAAGGCCGAGATCAACAACTGGCGCTGGGCCGGCGTTCCCTTCTATATACGAACCGGCAAACGCCTGACCGGGCGCATGTCCGAGATCGTCATCACCTTCAAGCCGATCCCGCACGCGATCTTCGACCAGGCGGCCGGGCGCATCGTCGCCAACCAGCTGATCATCCGCCTGCAGCCTGATGAGGGCGTCAAGCAGTCGCTGATGATCAAGGATCCGGGTCCGGGCGGCATGCGCCTGCGCAACGTCTCGCTCGACATGAGCTTCGCCCAGGCCTTCAACGTCCGCAATCCGGACGCCTACGAGCGCCTGCTGATGGACGTGATCCGTTCCAACCAGACGCTGTTCATGCGCCGCGACGAAGTCGAAGCCGCGTGGAAATGGGTGGATCCGATCCTCAAGGGTTGGGAAACGACCGGCCAGCAGGTGCAGGGCTATACGGCCGGCACCTGGGGACCGAGCCAGGCCATCGCGCTGATCGAGCGTGACGGCCGCACCTGGCATGACGAAATCTAGGACGAAATCGATGGCATCGACCCTGCATTCCTTCGCCAGCGCCGCAGACCTCGCCGGCAGTCTCGCCGATAAGGTCGCCGATACGCTTTCGGCAGCGATCGCCGCCCGCGGAACGGCGTCCATCGCCGTTTCCGGCGGCTCCACACCGAAGGCCTTCTTCCAGGCGCTTTCGACGCGCGACATCGCCTGGGAAAAAGTGACGATCACGCTTGTCGACGAACGCTTCGTGCCGGCCGACAATCCGCGCTCGAACCATCTGCTGGTCGACGCCAATCTGCTTCAAAACAAGGCAAAGGCGGCGCGCTTCGTGCCGCTTTACCAGCCGGCACCTTCCGTCGAGGAAGCTGCAAGACTTGCGACGGCAAAAAGCGCCGAGATCGGCATCCCCTTCGACATCGTCATCCTCGGCATGGGTGGCGACGGCCACACCGCCTCGTTCTTTCCCGGCGGCAGCAATCTTGCCAAGGCGCTCGACGCATCGACGCCGCGCGGCATCATCACCATGGAAGCGGAAGGGGCCGGCGAGCCGCGCCTGACCTTCACCTTCTCCAGTCTTGAGGATGCCGCACTCCTGGTTCTCCATATCGAGGGCGAAGGCAAAAAAGACGTTCTCGCCAAGGCGGAAGGCAGCGGTGAAGAGGCAGAAATGCCGATCCGCGCCATTCTGCGCCGGGCCACTTCCCCGGTCGAGATCTACTGGGCTCCCTGATCCGCCGTAGATTTGAAATTCAGATCTAGGCCGGAGCCGCCGAAACAGATAGAGACAACGAACAAGGCAGGGATTTTCCATGTCCGCTCATGCACGCATCTCTGCGATCACCGATCGCATCGTCGAACGCTCGAAGCCCACCCGCGAACGCTATCTCGAACGCCTGCGCGCGGCCGCCTCGCAGGGCGTGCAGCGCTCGGTGCTTGGCTGCGCCAACCTCGCCCACGGCTTCGCGGTCTGTTCCCCCGCCGACAAGGATGCGCTTGCCGGCGACCGCATCGCCAATCTCGGCATCATCACCGCCTATAACGACATGCTCTCGGCCCACCAGCCGTTCGAGACCTATCCGGCGATTATCCGTGAGGCAGCCGCCGAAGCAGGCGGCGTGGCGCAGGTGGCCGGCGGCGTGCCAGCGATGTGCGACGGCGTCACCCAGGGACAGCCGGGCATGGAGCTCTCGCTCTTCTCGCGCGATCTGATCGCCATGTCTGCGGGCGTCGGCCTGTCGCACAATATGTTCGATGCCGCCCTCTTCCTCGGCGTCTGCGACAAGATCGTGCCAGGCCTGGTGATCGCAGCCCTGTCCTTCGGGCACCTGCCGTCGATCTTCGTTCCGGCCGGCCCGATGACCACAGGCCTGCCGAACGACGAGAAGTCGCGCGTGCGCCAGCTCTTCGCCGAGGGCAAGGTCGGACGCGCCGAACTGCTGGAAGCGGAATCGAAATCCTATCACGGCCCCGGCACCTGCACCTTCTACGGCACCGCCAATTCCAACCAGATGCTGATGGAGATCATGGGCTTCCACATGCCGGGCTCCTCCTTCATCAATCCCGGCACGCCGCTGCGCGAAGCGCTGACGCGCGAAGCTGCCAAGCGGGCGCTGGCGATCACCGCGCTCGGCAACGAATTCACGCCGGCGGGCGAGATGATCGACGAACGCTCGGTCGTCAACGGCGTCGTCGGCCTGCATGCGACCGGCGGCTCGACCAATCATACGCTGCACCTCGTCGCCATGGCGCGGGCAGCCGGCATCCAGCTCACCTGGCAGGACATTGCCGAGCTTTCGGAAATCGTCCCGCTGCTTGCCCGCGTCTATCCGAACGGACTGGCCGACGTGAACCATTTCCAGGCGGCCGGCGGCATGGGATTCCTCATCAAGGAACTGTTGAAACACGGCCTGGTGCATGACGACGTTCGCACCGTCTTCGGTCAAGGTCTCCAAGCCTATACGGTCGACGCCCGTCTCGGCGAAAAGGGCGCCGTCCTGCGCGAGCCGTCGCCGGAAAAAAGCGTCGATCCCAAAGTGCTCTCCAGCATCGAGACGCCGTTCCAGGCGAATGGCGGGTTGAAGATGCTGCGCGGCAATCTCGGCAAGGCGGTCATCAAGATATCGGCCGTCAAGCCGGAGCGTCACATCATCGAAGCGCCAGCGGTCATCTTCCACAGCCAGCAGGAGCTGCAGGATGCCTTCAAGGAAGGCAAGCTCAACCGCGATTTCATCGCCGTCGTGCGCTTCCAGGGCCCAAAGGCGAACGGCATGCCGGAACTGCACAAGCTGACGCCACCGCTCGGCGTGCTGCAGGACCGCGGCTTCCGCGTAGCGCTGCTCACCGACGGGCGCATGTCCGGCGCATCCGGCAAGGTGCCGGCCGCGATCCACGTCACGCCGGAAGCGGTCGACGGCGGTCCGATCGCCCGCATCCGCGAGGGCGACATCATTCGCCTCGACGCGATCAAGGGCACGCTCGAGCTGCTCGTCGATGCGGCCGACATGGCCGAGCGTGAACCTGTCGTCGTCGATCTTTCCGACAATGAATTCGGGATGGGCCGCGAGCTCTTCGCACCGTTCCGCCGCGCCGTCGGACCTTCGGACCAGGGTGCGAGCGTGCTCTTCCACCACTGAGCGTGGTCACTGGAGACAGACAAAAACCCACGGGGCGCGCGCAGCACCCCGTGGGTTTTTGATTTCAGTCGAATGGTCCCTCAGGCCCGGACGTCGAGAACGTAGTCACGGTGGGCCGGATGGGTGCTGTAGACGAAGATCTTGTTCAGCTCCTTTTGCGTCAGCAGGCGCAGGAAGCGCACGTCGATCGTATTGTTGGCGTTGACCTTCATCAGCAGGCAGCCGACCTTGGTGATGCGGGCATCCGGAATATCCAGATAGAACTGCTTCGGTAGGCTGAACTGGGTCAGGATCGCGAGTGTCGCGCTGCTCATCGAGATCCGGACAATGTCGCAGCGGCGCGAAGCCGCGTGCATGACGCCCTTTTCCGTATATTCGATGCGCGCGGCATTCATCGTGTCCTCCATTTTGAACCGCGCCTCGCGGTCATACATGAAGGATTCTTCCTTGCTCAGGAAATGAGATTTTGGCTGTGACGGATTGGAAGCGGCCACGTGCTTATCCCCCTCATAAATTGACGAGGAAAAGGTAGCAGCCGATCTTTAACAGAAAGTGAGAATTCGGCCCGTCCTGCACAATTCCTGGGGTGATCACCCCAAAAATGGCCGCCTCATTTCCGGTAGGTATGACCGGTTGCGTCAAAGAGATGCAACTTCTGCCTGTCGGCGGCAAACCGCATCCTCTGGCCCTTCTTCACATCATAGATGCCGGGCAGTTTGACGACGATCGGCTCGCCGGGAACCAGGCCCTCGATATAAAGCAGCGTCACTTCGCCGAGCGCTTCGACGATCGACACCTCACCTTCGAAAAGGTAGTCGGCGCCGTCGGCAACCCCGAGATCCTCCGGACGAACGCCGAAGCTTGCCTGCTTGCCCATTTCGGACGCATCGGTCGCGATATCGAGCGTCACCGACATGCCGCCGGTCAGCGTCACCGTCGTCTGGCTTCCAGTCCCTGATATCGTCGCGGGGATGATGTTCATCGCCGGCGAGCCGATGAATTTCGCAACAAAGAGGTTTGCCGGGCGCTCGTAGAGGTCCAGCGGCGCACCGACCTGCTCGATATTGCCGGCGGAGAGTACGACGATGCGGTCGGCGAGCGTCATCGCCTCGACCTGGTCATGGGTGACGTAGATCATCGTCGTATCGGCCATCTGTTCGTTCAGACGGGCGATCTCGATGCGGGTCGCGACGCGCAGCGCGGCATCGAGGTTGGAGAGCGGCTCGTCGAACAGGAAGACCTTGGGATCGCGGCAGATGGCGCGGCCGATCGCCACGCGCTGGCGCTGGCCGCCGGAAAGCGCCTTCGGCAGGCGACCGAGATATTGGGTCAGCTGCAGGCTCTCGGCCGCCGCCTTGACGCGGCGATCGATTTCCTGCTTGCTTTCGCCGGCGATCTTCATGCCGAACGCCATGTTATCGAAGACGGTCATATGCGGGTAGAGCGCATAGGACTGGAAGACCATGGCGATGCCGCGCTTGGAGGGCGGCACGTCATTGACGAGATGGCCATCGATATACATCTCACCGCCGGTGATCGCCTCAAGACCGGCGATCATGCGCAGAAGCGTGGATTTGCCACAGCCGGACGGACCGACGAAGACGATGAATTCGCCCTGCTTGATATCGAGGTCGATACCGTGGAGAACGTCCACGGAACCGTAGGATTTGCGAATATCCTTCAGCGTCAGTCCAGTCATTTCTCTCTCTCCCCTGCGTTCTTTAGGCGAGACGGGCGAAATACGCCCCCCAGGCCGGAATATCGATCTTGTCGCCATAGTTGTTGCTGGTAAAGCCATGGCCCGTCAATGCCTGCCATTCTCCCGCCGGCAAGATGACGCCGACCTCGGCCGGGCTCATGTTGAAGATGCAGAGCAGCTTCTCATTGCCGTATTCACGGGTGAAGACCAGGCTATCGCCCTGTGTTTCCTCGAATTCGATCTCGCCCTTGGCAAAAGCCGGGTGCAGCTTGCGGAAGGCGATGAAGCGGCGATAGTGCTCCAGCACCGAAGTCTCGTCGCCCAGCTGAACGCTGACGGCACGCAGGATATGCTCGACGGGCACCGGCAACCAGGGCTTGACCGTCGAGAAGCCGCCCTGGGCGACCTGGCTGTCCCAGACCATCGGCGTGCGGCAGCCGTCGCGGCCCTTGAATTCCGGCCAGAACTGGATGCCATAGGGGTCCTGCAGATCCTGATAGGCGAGATCGGCCTCGGTCAGCGCCAGTTCCTCGCCCTGATAGAGGCAGACGGAGCCGCGCAGCGTCAACAGCAAAGAGGCATAGAGCTTGGCAAAGGCGTCGTGATCGGCGACCAGCCCACCCCAGCGGCTGACATGGCGCATGACGTCGTGATTGGAGAGGGCCCAGCAGGCCCAGCCATCCGGCGCCGCAGCTTCGAAATCCTGCATCACCTCCTCGACCCGCTCCGGCGTCAGCGGATCGGGTGCCAGGAACTCGAAGGCATAACACATGTGCATCTTGTCGTTGCCGGAGGTGTATTCGCCAACGATTTCGAGGCCGCGCTGGCTGTCGCCGACTTCGCCGACGGCGGCGATCGCCGGGAACTCCTCGAGAACGGCGCGAAAACGCTTCAGGAAGGCAAGGTTTTCGGGCCGGTTCTTGTCGTAGATATGCTCCTGAAAATTATAGGGATTGACCGCCGGCGCCGTCGAGGCGTTGCGGCGCTCGGGCGCAAGCGCCGGATTGTCGCGCAGCTGCGTGTCATGGAAATAGAAATTGATGGTGTCGAGGCGGAAGCCGTCGACGCCGCGATTGAGCCAGAAGCGCACGACATCGAGCAGACGGTCCTGCACCTCAGGGTTATGCAGGTTCATGTCCGGCTGCGAGGTCAGGAAATTGTGCATGTAATATTGCATGCGCGTCGGATCCCACGCCCATGCCGAGCCGCCGAAGATCGACAGCCAGTTGTTCGGCGGCGTGCCGTCCGGTTTGGCGTCCGCCCAGACATACCAGTCGGCCTTCGCGTTGGTCTTGCTGGAGCGGCTTTGGACGAACCAGGGATGCTGATCCGAGCTGTGGGAGATGACGAGGTCGATCATTACGCGGATGCCGAGGCGATGGGCCTCTGATATCATCGTGTCGAAATCCACCAGCGTGCCGAAGATCGAATCGACGTTCTCGTAATCGGAAACGTCATAACCGAAATCGCGCATCGGCGAGGTGAAGAAAGGCGAGATCCAGATCGCATCGACGCCAAGGCTTGCCACATGGGGCAGGCGGGCGGTGATGCCCTTCAGGTCGCCGATGCCGTCACCGTTCGAATCCTGGTAGGAGCGCGGATAGATCTGATAGATCACCGCGCCGCGCCACCAGTCCTTGTCAGGGGTCGAGATCGATTGGGAAGCCACGTTCATGGAATATCCTGTTTGAAGTCACGTTCGGGAATGGTCAGCCTCCCTTGACCGAACCCGCCAGCAGACCGCGCACCAGGTAACGCTGAAGCCCAAAGAAAACGAGCAGCGGCACGATGATGGTGACGAAGGCTGACGCCGTCAAAATCTCCCAATTGCCGCCGCGTGAGCCGAGCAGCGCGTTCAGGCTGCCGGTCAGCACGATGTGGTCCTTGTCGGTGCCGAGGAAGACCATGGCGACGAGCAGGTCGTTCCACACCCATAGGAACTGGAAGATGGCGAAGGAGGCGAGTGCCGGGAAGGAGAGAGGCAATACGATGCGGACGAAGATCTCGAAATCGCTCGCGCCGTCGACACGGGCGGATTCGATGATCTCCTTCGGCAGGCCGGCGATATAGGCCCGTAAGAGATAGATGGCGAGCGGCATGCCGAAAGCGGTATGAGCCAGCCAGATGCCGGGATAGGTCTTCGACGGCTGGCCGAGCATGTTGCCGATCTCGTTGTAGAGACGCAGCAGCGGGATCAGGGACATCTGCAGCGGCACGACGATGAGGCCGACGACGAGCGCGATCAGCAGCGCGCGGCCGGGAAACTCCATCCAGCTCAGGGCATAAGCGGCGAAAGCGGCAATCAGGATCGGGATGATCGTCGCCGGGATCGTCACGGTCAGCGAGTTGATGAAGGATTGGCCAATGCCCTCGCCTCTTAGAACCGTGTTGTAGTTCTGCATCGTGAATTCCGGCGGTGCCGAGACGGATGCATAGATGCGCCGCGGGCGCTGGTCGGGCGAAAAGGCGGCGTTCTTCACATAGCGATAACTGCCGTCGCTGTTGATCTGGAGGGTTTCACCGTCGCCGAGATCGGCGGTCTCACCGGCCTTGAAGGCGGCCGGCTGCTGCACGCGGTTGCCGAAGGCCTTCACCTCGCGGCCGGTCTGGCCTTCCAGCACATTGCCGACAATGACATAGGCGGCACCTTCCTGCTGCTGCTGGTCCGGTGTGCCCAAGCGAACGGCAACGGTCTGCGTCGAGCCGACGAAGGCCGTCCACCAGCCGGAGACGACGATCTGGTCCTTGTCGCGCAGCGCACTGACAAAGATGCCGAGCGTCGGGATGAGCCAGATGATGACGATTAAGAGAACGGCTGCGTGAACGAAGAGCCGGGCGGGGCCGATCTTGAAGTAGCTTCCGATAGCGGTCATCTCAGTGCCCCTTCAATTCGCGATTGGCGCGGCGCACGTTCCAGACCATGATCGGCGTGACGGCGAGCATGATGATGATGGCGATGACCGCGCTTCGGCCGGAATCGCCGCCGCCGCGGAACATCCAGTCGAACATCAGGTTCGCCAGCACCATCGTCTGCCACTGGCCGTTGGTCATGGTCAGCACGATGTCGAAGACCTTGAGGACGAGGATGGTGATCGTCGTCCAGACGACGGCGATGCTGCCCCAGACTTGCGGCACCATGATGCGCCAGAAGATCTGCCAGCCATTGGCGCCGTCGATGACGGCCGCTTCGATCGTCTCTTCCGGAATGCCGCGAAGAGCCGCCGACAGGATGACCATGGCGAAACCGGTCTGGATCCAGATCAGAATGATCATCAAGAAGAAGTTGTTCCAGAAGGGAATGGAGATCCACACCTCCGGCGTGCCGCCGAAGGTCTGGACGATGGCGTTCAGCAGGCCGATCTGGACGTCGTTGCCGCCGCGATATTCATAAATGAATTTCCAGATGACCGAGGCGCCGACGAAGGAGATCGCCATCGGCATGAAGACGATGCTCTTGGCGATATTGCCCCACCAGATGCGATCGGTCATCACGGCGATAACGAGGCCGAAGAAGGTGCAGGCAGCCGGCACGACGGCGAGCCAGAGAATGTTGTTGAAGATCGACTGGCGGAACTCGCGGTCGCCGAGCGCCCATTTGTAGTTAGCGAGGCCGACGAACTGCAGACCGGCGCGGTCGTAGAAGGAGAGGATGAAGGTCGCAACGACGGGATAGACGAGATAGACGATGAGCAGGAAGAGCGCCGGGCCGATGAACAACCACGGCCGGACGAGTGCACGCCGGTTGAGATTGCGCGATGCGGCGCGGATGTCGCCATCCTTCACCGGCAGAGCGAGATCCAGGATCTTGTTCGAAAAATAGAAATAGGCCGAGCACGCGACAACGGCGACGACCACGACGCTTAAAGCGGACACTATCTGCAACAGCATTTCGTCCCTCCCCTGCTTCCCCTGATCTTATTCCGACCGGTTTTTATTCTGACGGGTCAACGCCGGTCATCGTCAATTTATTTGTATTGCCCAATCACAATATATCCTGCGATGGCCGGGCTCTTTGCGAGTCCGGCCAGTCATGCAAAGCCATGCCGCCGGCAAGCCGGCGGCATAATTTTAGAAGATTACTTGATGCCGTCCCAGGCGCTCTGGATTTCGCCTGCAGCCTCTTCAGCGGACTTGCCGCCGACGAAATCGACCATGCCGGTCCAAAAGGCGCCGGCGCCGATCTTGCCCGGCATCAGGTCGGAACCGTCGAAGCGGAAGGTGGTGGCGGAGGTCAGGATATCGCCTTCCTTCTTCATCTGCGGGTTGGCATAGGCCTCGGTGCTGACGCTCTTATACGGCGTCAGGAAGCTCGACTGCGCCATCCAGACCTCATGGGCGATCGGGGTTTTCAGGAAGTCGATGAAGGCGCGAGCAGCCTTCGAGTCCTTGGCGATCGAGACGAGCGTGCCGGCGCCCAGAACCGGCTTGCCGAGTTCGGGATGCGAAGCAAAGGTCGGCATGTAGAAGAAGTCGGCATCCTGGCCGAGCTTCGTGCCCTCAGGGAAGAAGGACGGGATGAACGAGGCCTGATGGTGCATGTAGCACTTCGGCGGAACCGCAAAGAGGCCCTTCGGGCTGTCGCGGAAATCGGTCGAAGCCACGGCTGCGACGCCGCCATCGACGTATTTGGCGTTCTTGGCGAACTTGCCGAACTCGTCGATCGCGGCAACGACGGCCGGATCGGTGAACTTCAGCTCGTTGGTCGTCCACTTATCGTAGGCTTCCGGCGGCTGCATGCGCAGCATGATGTCCTCGACCCAGTCGGTCGCCGGCCAGCCGGTGGCGCCGCCGGAACCGAGACCGATGCACCAGGGAACGCCGCCGTCCTTGACGATCTGGTCGGTCAGGGCATGCAGCTCTTCCATGGTCGTCGGGATCTTGTAACCGGCTTCCTCGAAATTCTCCGGCACGTACCAGACCAGCGATTTTACGTCGGCCTTGTAGGGGAAGGCGTAGAAGGCTTCCTTGCCGTCCTTGCCCTTGTAGGTGCCGTAACCGACCCAGCTGTCGCCGGCGCCGTAATTGTCCTTGATCCACTTGGAGTTGTCATCGCCGAGCGGCGTCAGGAAGCCCTTGCTGGCAAGATCGGCCAGGAGGCCGGGCTGCGGCAGAACGGCAATGTTCGGCGGCGAACCCGCCTGCGTGTCGATGACAATCTGCTGTTCGTAGTTTTCGGAAGAGGAGTATTTGGCATCGATGCCGGTGGCTTCGGTGAAATAGGCAAGCACGCTCATGAAGAACGCCTCGTCCTCGCCGCGCCACGGCCCGAAGATCGTCAGCGGCTGACCCTTCAGATCGGCATGAGCAGCCTTGAACTCGTCATAGCTCTTCCAGTTGAACTTGGAGTCCTGTCCCGGGGCAAATTTCAAATCGGCCGCGGACGCAGCACCGGCAAAAAGCGCTGCCACGGCAACGCCCATCAAAAATGACTTTTTCATGTGATCAACCTCCCATCACAATCCCAACCGCGCCGAATTCCCGCAAATAAAGAAATTTCAAAGCGCTTTGACACCAAACTCATTCCACTTTCGGTGGAATGGAGTCAAGTTAATTCGCGAGCAGCCGCGGCAAACACGCCAGATATCGCGGCATATCGCGGCGCAACAGCGCCTATCGGGAAATATGGAGCGATTTTTCTTGAGTCAAGCGCGGCAGATGATACATAATTGAAAGCGCTTTGGATGCCGCTGGGAGGCAGCAGGCCTTTTCAAGACGGCTGACGGGCGGGCTGGGAGGAAGCATAGCAGGTGAATCTCAAACAGCTATCGGAATTGCTGGGGCTGTCTCAGACGACGGTGAGCCGGGCGCTCAACGGCTATCCCGAGGTCAATGAGGCGACCCGGGAGCGCGTGCTTCAGGCCGTCAAGGAAACCGGATACAGGCCGAACAAGGCGGCGCAGCGGCTTGCGACCGGCAAGGCAGGCTCCATCGGTCTCGTCATGCCGACGGCGCCCGGCCACCAGTCCGACGTGCATTTCGGTGAATTCCTGGCCGGGCTCGGCGAAGAGGCCGTGCGCCACGATTTCCACTTCGTCATCATGCCGGCCGACCCGAATGACGAGGTGGCGGCGCTGCGCCGCCTTGCGATCAGCGGCAATGTCGATGCCCTGTTCGTCGCCTATATGCGCGGCCACGATCCGCGGCTCGCCATGTTGAAATCGCTCTCTATGCCTTATGTCGTGCACGGCCGTTCCTTCGGTTCGGAGCCGGACTATCCCTATCTCGACATCGACAATGAAGGCGCCTTCTACGATGCGACGCGGCTCTTGCTTCAACTCGGCCATACGCGCTTTGCGCTGATGAACGGACCGATGCATCTCGATTTCGCCATCCGCAGGAAGAACGGCGTCATATCAGCCCTTGCCGAGCGCGGGCTCGCGCTCGAGGAGGGTTGCATGAGCCACGCGCTGATGACGGACGAGCAAGGCCTGCTGGCGATGGAACATTTCCTACAATTGCCGGAGCGGCCGACGGCGATCCTCTGCTCCAGCACGGTGCTGGCGCTTGGCGCGATCCGCGCGGTCAACCAGGCCGGATTGCGGCTCGGTGAGGATATCTCGCTGATCGCCCATGACGACGTGCTGCCGCTGCTGAAACCGGAAAGCTTTTCCGTGCCGCTGACGACGACGCGCTCTTCACTGCGGGCGGCGGGCGTTCGCATCGCGCAGCGGCTGATCGGCACCGTGAAGCAGGCCGGCCCCTTCCCCGACCAGGAGCTCTGGAAGACCGAGCTGATCGTCAGGGCCTCGACCGGTCCTGCACCGCAGGCCTAGGTCCTGTTGACAAAGTGTGGCAGCCAAATCCTTGCCGCGGCTAAAGCTAGGAAGGCTTCGAAGGATTTTCGGGTCTTGTCGTAACGTATAGCAATGCGTCGGAATTGTTTAAGTCTATTGAACATCCGCTCGATAAGATTGCGATCCTTGTAGGTTTTGAAATCGCACGATGGCGGGTTTTTGCGGTTCGCTTTGGGTGGAATGACTGGCTTTATGCCGTGAATTAAAAGCTCTTCGCGAATGGCGTCACCATCATAGCCTTTATCGGCCAGAAACAGTCTTGGTTTGCCGACTGGCATTGCCAGCAAGTCAGGCACAGCGGCGTAATCTGAGGTTTCGCCGCCCGTCGGGACGAAGCCAAGAGGGCGTCCTTGACCGTCTGTGCGGGCATGGATTTTTGTCGTAAAGCCGCCGCGTGATCGACCAAAAATCTCCTTATAAGTCCCCCTTTAGCGCCCGCTGCCTGTGAATGGCCTCGAACCGTCGTGCTGTCGATCATATGCTGCCAGTCATCGGTCAGCCCCAATTCCAGGTTCGCGATCGTGTCGGCAGCTTCTGTTGAAGATCAGGGCCGCCTTCGACTTGAAGCGGAGATAGAAGCCCCATTATTCGGCCCCGCTTCGCTCACGATGCCGGCGAGCTCCGTGGCGGCAATGCCGTCGGCTCGGAACTTCTGCGCTGCAATCCCCACCATGCCGCATCTGAAGCTGTCGTTTCGGCCCTTTTCGTAACGCATCCCCACTCTTTGCAATTTTCATCATTGCATTACGACCGTAATATGGATAAGTGATCGTACTGCAATAGTACGCCAATGGTAAAAACTCAGCGGTTTGGAGACAGTAATGACCTTAAATTCCAAAAAGACCGCCCTTGTAACGGGAGCCTCATCCGGTATCGGTCGCGCGAGTGCCGAGGCCTTGGCACGAGCCGGCTTCACAGTCTTCGGCACGAGCCGCAAGCCTAGTAGCGGGAGCTCGGGCCAGATCTCGATGCTGGCTTGTGACGTGACCGATGAAGACTCTGTGGCGTCGCTCGTTTCGACGGTGCTCTCAAGCACCGGACGTATCGACGTTCTCGTCAACAACGCCGGCCTGGGGATGTTTGGCGGGGCCGAAGAGTCCTCCATTGCTCAGGTTCAGAGCCTGTTCGACGTCAACCTGTTCGGTGTCATGCGGATGACCAACGCCGTGCTGCCTTCAATGCGGCGTCGCGGAGAGGGGCGCATCGTCAACCTCAGTTCGGCGCTGGGGTTCGTACCGGCACCGTACTCGGCGCATTACGCCGCGAGCAAGTATGCGCTCGAAGGCTATTCGGAGTCGCTCGATCACGAAATCCGCGGTTTCAACGTCCGCGTCTCGCTGATCGAGCCGGGCACCGTCCAAGGCAGTTTCGACCACAGCTCGCTGGAGCCGGATGCCAAGATGGCGGAGTATGACGCAGGGCGTGCCTGGGTGCATGATTTTTACGAGAAGTCGAAGCTCACGGCTGATACGCCCGAGGACGTAGCGGGGGCAGTCCTTTTGGCGGCCACGGCCAAGCGCCATCGGCAGCGTTACACCGTCGGCAAGGTCGCATGGCAGGTCAGCCTGCTGCGGCGTCTCTTGCCTGCGACGTTGTTCGACAAGGCCTTGCGCCAGCAGTTCCGCATGCCGGGAAGATAATCATTATGTTTACAACCTTTGATCAAAGCGAGGTACTTATTGTGTCCGACCGTCCATCTGTTCTCATCACCGGCGCATCGACCGGCATTGGCGAAGTCTATGCGGAGCGGTTTGCTCGTCGCGGGCATGATCTCGTTCTCGTGGCCCGCAACAAGACCCGCCTCGATGCCGTTGCGGCGCGTCTGCACGAAGAAACCGGCGTCGCGATCGACATCATTCAGGCCGACCTCACCGAGATCGCCGACCTCGAGACGGTGGAGACCCGCCTGCGCGAGGATCACACTATTGGCGTTCTCATCAACAACGCCGGCGGCAATCTACGCGGCGGCTTCCTCGATCAGAAAACCGAAGACGTAGCCCGTCTCGTGGCGCTGAATACCACCGCTGTCGTTCGCCTCGCAAATGCGGTCGCACCGCGGTTTGCGGACGCAGGGACCGGCTCCATCGTCAACATCTCGTCGGTCGTCGGTATCGCGCCCGAGTTCGCCATGTCCGTTTATGGCGCGACCAAGGCCTTCGTCACCTTCCTGTCGCAGGGCCTCAGCCTCGAACTCGGTCCAAAGGGCGTCTACGTCCAGGCCGTTCTTCCCGCCGCGACGCGGACAGAAATCTGGGAGCACTCCGGCATCGACGTTAACACGATGACCGGCGTCATGGAGGTCGGCGATCTCGTGGATGCGGCCCTCGTCGGCTATGATCGCCGCGAGGCGGTGACGATCCCGCCGCTTCCCGACCCAACGCAGTGGGATGCGTATCAGGCGGCCCGGCAGGCCATGCTTCCCAACACCCGTCAGCAGCATGCCGCCGAACGCTATCGCGTCGCCGGATAATCTGCATCGCCACACCCTCAATTCGACAGGACGAAGACAATGACGTTCAAAGCTTTGCTCGCCTCCAAGGATGGCGATACGCTCTCCGCGACGATCGTAGACCTGACCGAGGCCGATCTGATGGACGGCGACGTGACAGTCGCTGTGGATTACTCGACCGTGAACTACAAGGACGGGATGGCCGTAACCGGACGACTGCCGGTGATCCAGACGTTTCCGCTCGTTCCCGGCATAGACCTCGCCGGAACGGTGGAAGCGTCCTCCCATCCTGATTTCAAGGTTGGTGACCGGGTGGTTGCCAACGGCTGGGGGCTGAGTCAGACCCATCACGGCGGATATGCGCAGAAGGCCCGGTTGAGCGGCGACTGGCTCGTCAAGCTCCCCGAATCGCTCTCCACGGAGGATGCGATGGCCATCGGCACTGCTGGCTACACGGCCATGCTGTCCGTGCTGGCACTTGAGCATGGCGGGATCACGCCTGATAAAGGCGACATCCTCGTGACGGGAGCCAATGGCGGCGTCGGATCGATCGCCATTGCACTGCTCTCGGGGCTCGGATACCGCGTCATCGCCTCCACGGGCCGACTTGAGGAAACAGCCTATCTGCGGGAACTCGGAGCGGCTGAGATCATTGATCGGAACACATTGTCGGAATCAGGAGCCCCCGTTGCGGCCGAACGCTGGGCCGGTGCGATCGACAGCGTCGGCAGTCATACGCTGGCAAACGTCCTGGCACAGACGAAGTATCGTGGCGTCGTGACCAGTTGTGGGCTTGCCCAGGGTCGCGACCTTCCCGCCACGGTGCTCCCGTTCATTCTCCGCAACATCACCCTTGCCGGCATCGACTCGGTTAATGCCCCGCAGGCAGTGCGTCTGGAAGCATGGGCGCGTCTCGCCCGCGATCTCGATCTCGCGAAACTCGCGCGCACGACGACAGTCATCGGTCTGGCGCAGGTCCCCGGCGTCGCCGAGAGCATTCTGGGCGGGCACGTTCAGGGCCGCACGGTCGTCGACGTCAATCTTTAGGGTTGTCAGGAGAAGCGGAACTTGGTTTTCCCGTAATGACACGCGATCACTGAAGAAGCAGGAGTCAGCCCGGTCTAGCCCGAACTAGGCGGACTCCAAGCGGTTTTGCAGCCGCTCCGCGCACGACGTGTGCGGCCGCAGCGGTGCCAATTGGGCAGTTGTATTGCGCTCACCTCGTGATATTATGATCGTAATGTAATGGAGATTTGAAGGGCGCCTCATGCGATACGAAAAAGGCCGAAAAGACACGTCACGCCGAAGGATCATCGATGTCGCTATCGAGCGGTTTCGCACGGATGGAATTGCGGGCTCGGGTCTTGCGACGATCATGAAGGATGCCGGTCTGACCAATGGCGCCTTCTATCCCCACTTTCCCTCGAAAGCCGATCTCGTCCGGGAAACCTTGTCGGATGCCCTGAGCAAGCAAGCAGTATGGCTGCGCGAGGTGTTGGACGAAGGGGGCCTCGACGGCGTGATCGACTTCTACCTCTCGCCAGAACATCGGGACAATCCAGGACTGGGCTGCGCCTCCGCAGCTCTGCTGCCGGAGCTTGCGCGGCAGCCGGAGGAGACGCGCGGCATGTATGCCGAACAGTCCCGCATCCTTGTGCTCCTGCTTGCCGAAGCGCTTCCAGCAGATGTCGAAGCGAGGGAGGACGTGGCATACGCATTTTTTGCGACACTGATCGGGACACTCCAACTGGCACGGGCGGTCAATAATGAAGTGTCGGGCCGCATTCTGCAGGCTGGAAAGAACGCCTTACGCGCCTTGGCGGGTCTTACGCACTCACCGGCCTTTTGAGCCTGAAATCCATACAAGAGCACGCGCTCTATAAGTGTTCGGACGGGGTCACACTTGGCGTCATTGCCTCCGACAACACCTGAACTTTGCCGCTACGCGGCGAATCAAAACCTTGCCAGCAACGAACCAACAGACCGGAGATTTCCAGTGAAAGCCTATGTCGTCGACAAGTACAAGAAGAAGGGCGCGCTGCGCCTTGCCCAACTGCCGGATCCGCAGGTTCAAAACGGCGACGTCCTCGTTCGCGTCCATGCCACATCCGTCAACCCGCTCGATTCGAAGGTCAGGGACGGCGCTTTCAAGATCTTCCTGCCTTACCGTCCGCCCTTCGTGCTTGGCCATGATGTCGCCGGGACTGTCGTCAAGGTCGGCTCTGGTGTCAACCGCTTCAAGGTCGGCGACGAGATCTATGCACGGCCGAGGGATCACCACGTCGGCACGTTCGCGGAATTCATCGCCATCCACGAAGACGATGTCGCGCTGAAACCCCGAACGCTGACGATGGAAGATGCATCGTCCATCCCGCTGGTCGCGCTGACGGCATGGCAGGCGCTTGTCGATGTCGCCAAGGTGAAGCCGGGCCAGAAAGTCTTCATTCAGGCTGGTTCGGGCGGCGTCGGTACGATCGCGATCCAGCTTGCCAAGCATCTGGGCGCGACGGTCGCGACGACGACGAGTGCCAAGAACGCCGCTCTTGTCAAAAGCCTCGGCGCGGATGTGGTGATCGACTACAAGAGCCAGGACTTCGAAAAGATTCTCTCCGGCTATGATGTCGTGCTGAACAGCCAGGATCCGAAGACGCTTGCGAAATCCCTGAACGTCCTGAAGCGGGGCGGCCACCTCGTGTCGATTTCAGGCCCGCCGGACCCGGCGTTCGCCAAAGATCTTGGTCTGAACGCGCTCTTGAAGCTTGTCGTCCGGCTGTTGAGCCGCAGCGTGCGCAAGAAGGCGAAGAGCCGTAGTGTTCAGTATTCTTTCCTGTTCATGCGGGCCAATGGTCGGCAACTCGAACAGATCGCCGAGTTGATCGACAGTGGGGCCTTGCGCCCCGTCGTGGACAAGATTTTCCCCTTCAAGCAAACGCCCGAGGCTTTGGCCTATGTCGAGACGGGTCGTGTGAAGGGCAAGGTTGTGATCAAGGTCCTGTAGTGTCGCTTTGACGGTAGTGCAGAGGCAGCAATCCTGCCGCGGGTAGGCGGGTCGGGATTTCCTTCCACGCTCCGCAGGTAACAGCGTCTCAATTATGCGCCACTCTGAATCGGTCAGGTCTCCACGAGCCAAAGCATCCTCCTAAAAGGAAGTCTTGAATCATGCTTCAGGCGATTTTGGAATCGGGGCTGGTGACGACTGGTGCCATTTCCATCTCGAAGTCTTCGCAAACCTTGCCATCACGAACTGCGATGCAACCGGAATTAGGCTCGTCGGAACCACCAAATATGGTCCAAGCTGGCTGGCCCTCGGCGGTCATGAACGAAGCTACATAAAGCCCACCTGTCAACGCAATCGAGAACTCCGGGAGCCGCCCATAGATTAAAGCATCTTAAACCTTACGCCCAATCAGCGACTTGAAGACACGGTCCCAACCTTCTTCGTCGCTCCAGCTCCCGCACAGAATGGCGTCTTCACTTTCAATTCGCCAACTCCACTCGATCATGACTGTGCAGTCGCCCCGTGAATTTCCGACAGACCCGTCGCGCTTCACTCGGGGAGACAAGTGGCCAAACTCCAAGAAGATCGCCGAGCCGTGACCTCGCCAGACCGCTGACAACGGTTGCGATATGAGCGCGGATCGGTATTTCTCGAAAATTGCTGAAAACGGTGGCAACGCATCCCCCAAATGCTTGGTGGCTCAAAACTGGAAAACTTTGTCAACAGAGCCTAGAACAGGATGATTTTAGGCCGGGTCGGCCTAAGGTCTGAATCCTGTTCTGCATCATATAGTTAGAGCATGATTTCGTCCGAAAACCGCTCACACTTTTCGGCATCATGCTCTAATCAAAACTGCGGCGGTGTCTGCCCTGCCGTGCGATGGGCGGCAATGACCGTGTTGGCCATCAGCATGGCGATGGTCATCGGCCCGACGCCGCCGGGAACCGGAGTGATGGTGCTGGCGACCGCCGAAACCTCCTCGAAGGCGACGTCGCCGACGAGCCGGGTCTTGCCCTCGCCTCTTTCGGGGGCTGCCACCCGATTGATGCCGACGTCGATGACTGTCGCACCGGGCTTCACCCAATCGGCCCTGACCATCTCCGGCCGGCCGACGGCGGCCACCAGGATATCGGCGTTGCGGCAGACCTCGGCGAGATTCCTGGTCCTGGAATGAGCAATCGTCACCGTCGCATTGGCGTTGAGCAGCAATTGCGCCATCGGCTTGCCGAACAGGTTGGAGCGACCGATGACGACGGCGTTGAGGCCGGAGAGATCCTCGCCATGGGTGCGGCGGACGAAGACCATGGCGCCGGCCGGCGTGCAGGAGACAAGTCCGGTCTTCAGGTCGCCGGTGGCGAGCTTGCCGGCATTGACGACGCTCAGGCCGTCGACATCCTTTTCCGGCAGGATCGACTGGATGATCGCCTCGCTGTCGAGCGGCTTCGGCAAGGGCAGCTGCACCAAAATACCGTGGATCGACGGATCGGCGTTGAGGGTGGCGACGAGAGCTGCCAGCTCCTCCTGTTTCGTCTCGGCCGGCAGCGTGTGCTGAACGGACTTGAAGCCGCACTCCTTGGCCATGCGGCCCTTGGAGCCGACATAGGCGTGGCTTGCCGGGTCGTCGCCGACGATGACGACCGCAAGGCCGGTGGTGACGCCGCTGCTCTTTTCCAGCGCCGCCGTCGCACTCTTGACCGTCTGAATGACCGATGCAGCTACGTTCTTTCCGTCGATTACTGTCGTCACGCGTCTCTCCGCCCTGTTCGCGTCAATCTATGGATACTCGGCGAGCGTCAATTGCCCGCTAACGCCCTATCCTGTCGGAAAGCGGCAAGGCAATAGCAAGCTTGCAAGGAAATGTTCGTTCAGCGCAGCGGCTGCCGCGCTTCGAGCGCATGAACACGAAGCCGGTCGCGCAGGCCGGAGATTTCGGAGCGCAGCAGCTCCATTTCGTCGAGCGGCGCGGGGGCCGGCACAGGCATCGAGGGCAGCGGGGCCTGCGGCCGGGATACGGGCATTTTCTCGTGTGGGGAATCGGCGACGGGCCTACGCAGCCGGAGCAGGAAAGCCGCAGCAAGGCCTATCGCAAGGGCCGCCGCGGCACCGGTCAGCGCGCGGAGACCATCGCTTCCCGATACTGCGGTTGCCAACGCCGGCTTCAGGAGAACGATACGACCGTCGGCGGCCGTTTCCACCGCTGCGGACGTCGCCTCTTCGAGGCGCGAGCGGGCGGCATTCGCCTTTTCGCTGAGTTCGGTCAGGCGTGACAAATCGACGCCGGTGTCCCGGCTCTGGGCGATCAGCGTGTTGCGGCGATCGTTCAGGCCCTTGCGCGCATCGACGGCGGCCTTAGCAGTGAGGTTGGCAGTCTGGGCAAGACGGGTAAGCTCCTTGCCCATATTTTCCTTCAGACCGTCCGTTTCGGCCTGCTGCTGCAAGAGACGCGGATGGCGCGGGCCAAGCTCGGCCGAAAGCTGCGCAAGCGTCGTTTTGGCGACGGCATATTTGTCGCGCCAGTCCTGCAGCGCCGGCGAAAGCATATCAGAGGGGAGCGAGCCGTCGAGCACTTCGGCAAGTTTTGCGGCCTTGAGCCGGTCGGCCTGCGCCTTGGCGGCAAGGATGTTCTGGTCGGCCTGTTTCAGATCGGCATCGAGCCGGTCGATCTGGCGGCGAAGATCGATCGCTACCTTGACATTGCCCTCGCCGCTCTTTGCGGTGAAGGCGGCAAGCTCCGCTTTCACCTCGTCATAGGTTTTACGCAAGGCGGTATCGGTCTCGACGTTGCCGCCGGCTCCGTCTGCTGCGGAAACCGCTTCGGCAAGCCTTGCGGCGATGCGCATGGATTTTCCGCTGTCGCCAGTCGTCACCCTGACGAGGATGGTGCCGGCGGCGGCATCGGGCAGTATCTCGACCGCATGTTTCAGCGTCGCCTCAGCGCGGGAGGCCGGATCGGCAGCAGCACCGGTCGCCGAAAGGAGATCGAGAGCGACGCCGAGCGCATTGGCGCTGGCGCCGGCAAATTCAGGATCATGATCGAGTTTCAGGGCGGCCACCGTCGAAGCAACCACCCGCGCCGACAGCAGCCCTTTCGCCGCGGCCTGGGTGAAGGCAGCGCGGCTTGCGGCATCGCTCTTCACCGCAAGCGTCGCCTCGGCACGGTAGAGGGTTGGCGAAGCTGGCATCAGCGCCGGCAAGCCCGCGCCGATCATCGTCGCGGCGGCCACCATCATCGCAAGGCCGATCCCGCTTGCCCGACGCCGCGGCGCTACCGGCCGGGGCTCGGCGGGTTTTTCACGGACCGCGGCCAGCGGCTCGAGTGGGATCATCGGTTCGTCGGCCGGAACGCCCAGCTCTTCATCGTCCGCCGGCTCCTGAGGAAGCGGATGGCCGACGTCGTTGGCGGCCCGGAGGCGGTTGCCGAGGATGGTTTCGATGCGGTCGACCAGCGGTGCGGTGCGCGCCGCTCTTGCGCGCTGTTCTTCCAGCGCGCGGCCGATGGCGCGCAGCAATTCGGCCTCGGGCGGCGCGATATCAGGCCGGCTCGACTGGGGCGGAGCATAGGAATCGTCATGGGGGCGCGGCCCTGCGGCTGCGCGATCCTGGAAGCTGTTTCTGGCCCTGATATCGTACATTTGCGCCACATCTCATGCACATGATGGCCGAGTTCGCTCATCCGCACGAATGCAGATGATTAAACGACTCTAAATATTCATGGCAAAGAAATGGTTAACCGCAGCGGGCAAGAATTGCTAAGCCGCGCATCCTGTTAGACACGCGGCGCTATAAGCTCAGCTCGCCTTCTTATGGTCCGACCGCGGCTGCAGCGCGCTGCCGTGCTCTTCCGGATAGCTGAGGATCCTTTCGCGCCGGCGGAAGCGGTAGCGCAGGACATGGAAGAGGAAGACCGGGATGCCGACGATGTAACGGCGCCAGAGGCGCGTCGGCTCCTGCAGCAGGCGATAAGCCCATTCCAGGCGCATCATCCGCACCGTCTTCGGCGCACGCGGGACGGCGCCGGAGACGAAGTCGAAGAGAGCGCCCACGGTCAGCACCAGGCGCGCATGATCGGCGCGGATATTGTTGTGAACCCATTTCTCCTGCAGCGGCGTTCCCATGCCGACGATCAGGATATCGAGCTTCTGGTGCTCGAGCTCCTCGATGACCTCAGTGGAATCGACCTTGTCGAAATAGCCGTCGGAAACGACGACGAATTCATGCCAAGGCGTGTGCCTGCGGAAATTTTCCGCCGCCGCCTCGACGACCGAGCGCTTGCCGCCGATGAGGCCGATGCGGCGCGGAGCCTCCATGAAGGTCAGGAAGGCCGGCACGAAATCGGTGCCGTTCAGATTGGCGGGAAACGGCGCGCCATGGGCGATCTGCGATGCGATGTTGAGGCCGATACCGTCCGGCAGCACCAGATTGTGCGACATGATCCGGTAATATTGGTCGTCGCGTAGCGTCGTCAGCATGTTATGGGCGTTGACGAAGCAAACCACGGTCTGGCCGACGGGAATGGAGGCCAGCTCGTTGATGAAAACGAGGGCGTCGTCCCAGCCGAGATCGCAGACCGGCAGATCGAAGATCGTCCGCCGCGATGCGAGCACCGCGAAGTTTGCAATCAGATTCATTCCTACCTCCTGCCGAGGGTGCTGCATGCGCCCGACATCCCGGAAAACAAGCCCAAATTTCCGCACCGGAGGTCTCGAAAGGACCGGTCGCGTCCCGCCGGGTGGTCGTCGCTCCGATCCCGGATAAGCGACGCATGCCAAGCTGTGGCACCTGATATAACAGGACGGTTTCAAACAACCCTTAGGAAAATTCCTTGAATTTCCATGCTCGTATAAGTGGTTTATTAACCACGCGCGCCAACGACAAACGGCGCCCGAGGGCGCCGTTTGTCGTCAATGTATGATAGTCCTCAATGGGCCGCTGGCGCCGGTGCTTCGGCGGCAGGTGCGGTCTCGACGATCTTGACGGGTGCGCCCACCTTCTTCGGCTGACCGGCCGAGCTTTCCTTGACCTCTTCCTTGGAGAGATAGTCGAGCTGCTCCAGCATCACGTCGGCGACATATTCGCCACCGAGACGCTCGTTCATGCCCTTCTTGATCTCTTCGCGGAAGGCCTTCGGGTCGAAGGATTTGATGTGGGCGATGTCGACCATCTTGTTGCCGACCAGCAGGCTGAAAAGCTCGTCCGTCGTCATCTCGCTCAGTGGCAGCGTCACGCCTTTCAGCATGTCCTTGTTCATCATGAACGAAACGCGGCCAAGGAAATAACCGGTGATCGCACCGTTACCGATGATCGGCACCGTGATCGTTTCACCCTTCACCAGTTCGAGCGCGCTCTGCTTGGAATCTGTTGCTGCGGGCGCCGGCGCGGTCGCCAGGTACACCGAGAAATAGACCGATGCCAAGGTGATGGCGCAAACCCAGACACCGGTGAGGACGAGCTTGATCATCAGTTTCCACGCGCGGCGAATTGTTCCTGGGAATAGGTGCCGTCGGCATCGGCGTCCTGAACTGCGTTCTTCAGCAAGTCGGCGACAGCGCGAACCGCTTCGAGATGCGCTTCGACGCGACGGGCATTGAGAACCAGCTTCTTCTTCAGGCCGTGCAGCTGATCGAGATGGGCAGCGGCAAGCTCGGCCGGATCGGTGTCGCGGAAAAGCATCGACAGCTCGTAGAGGCAGCGGCTCTTATGGGCATTGGAGACCTTGAGGTCGAACTGCGGGTCGTTGCCGATCCGGGTGTTCTCATTGTCGATGATCATTTCGAGGCGTCCGAGAACGGATTTGATCCTGTATTCGTTCGAAATTATTTCCATGGTACCCTCGGTTATGCTTCGCTTAGAGCATGATGCGAAAAACGTACGCGGTTTTCGGACAACAGCATGCTCTAAATGTTAACTGGAACGGGATTCGGATTTTTGGCCAACCGGCCTAGGATCATCCTGTTCTATCGGTCTTGGCTTCGGCGGTCGGCGTGCCAAAGGTCTTACGCTGGAAGTCGTCGATCATGCTGAGCGCGGTGTTGCGGTCATCGTCGTCTGTGGAGGCATTGACGATCTTGCCTTCCTGCCGGCGCAGAAGTTCGCTGTACATCTGCTTGGCAATGCCGATGCCGTCACCCTTGGCCATGGTGTTGCCGAGCTGTTCGGCCATCATGCCTTTCCAGATATCGCCGGTCGCGCCCTTGCCGTAGACCTCTTCGCTTTCGCTCGGCAGCATGGACTTGACGAAATTCTGCAGGACCATGGCCTCGAACTTCCGGTAGCTTTCCGGAGCTTCCTCAGTCTTGGTGCGGTTCTGGATGTTGGCGAGGCCGCTCTTCTGGCCGACATGATCGAGAACGTCGACCGTGTTGGAGAAGCCCTTGCCATTTTCAGCGAGACTCGTTGCGGCAAAGGCCGCACGATTTGCCTTCAACTTTTCCTGGGCCGCCTGAACCTCCATGGGGTCAGCAGCTTTGACAACGTCCAGGACCAGATCACTGGGGGGCGAAATAGCCACGTTACAATCCTCTGAATTTAAGATCGTAACGACTATGGTTTTTGAAGCTTGCTGGAGGCTGGCGTTGCGAATTGCTGATCGATGACATCGTAGACGGCATTGTCATCGGCCTCGCGGCGCTCGACTTCCAGGGCTTCCTTCATGCCGTCTTCAAGGCGGTCGCCCTTGGCGCGCTCGCGCGTCAGCCGCATCTCGTGGATCTGCTGCATGCCGGTCAGCTGCTGGTCCTTGATGGTGAGCCTGCCGAATCGGTCGGCGTAATTCTGCGAGAAGGCGTGGTGGACGGGGTCCATCGACCCGAGCGCGAGGATGACGTCGTCCATCGCCACATTGACCTCGACACGCTGGCGGCTGGTTTCGGCCAGGTCGTTCTCGGCCATTCTTTCGATATGCCGCTGCACCGAGAGCAGCCGCTTGAGCTTCTGAGAGCGCTTCTTTTCGATCATATCAGCCTCATCGCCCGATATAGATCGAGCCGAAGGACTGGCCGAACTGGCTGACCATCGCCGCAATCGAGAAGTAGATCAGGAAGAGCCCGCCCATCAGCAGATAGGGCGTGGAGATGAAGTAGACCGGGATCTGCGGCGCCAGCTTGTTGATGAAACCGATCGAAACATTGAAGATCAGGCCGTAGATCAGGAAGGGGCTCGCCAGCCGCAGCATGATGTAGGTGGTCTGCTCCAGCGTATCGGTAAAGGAGATCAGCGTTGCGCGCATCTGCATCATGCCGCCGAATGGCATGGTCGTGTAGGAATCGATCAGCGCGCGGAAGACGATGTGATGAAAATCCATGATAAAGAGGATCATCATGCCGGCAAAGGTGATAAAGGCCGACAGGCTGGTCTCCGGCGTATCTTCGATGACGTCGGCGGAGCCCGGCTGGGTGTAGCCGACCATCATGGCGGTGATCGAAGCGGCGAACTGCATGCCGAGCGTGTAGATCCTCGCCAGCATGCCATACATCACGCCGATCAGCGATTCGCTGAAGATCAGGCCGATATAGGTTCCAGCACCGGTGTGAACGGCCGGATAGACGGTATCCCAGAGCAGCGGCATGACGGCGATCGAGAGCGCGCCGGCGATGAAGACCCGCAGCTGTTGGGGCACGCGCGCCGAGGAAAAACCCGGAAGAGCCAGCACACAGCCACCGATCCGGCAGAAAACCAGAAACAGCGCGAGAACGGTCCCTTGCGGGTCTGTTATCATGAAATAGAGCCCAAAATCTTTATCTCGATGCCCTTGGCCAGTTCGACATGCGACAGGACCGGGAGCGTGGCGAACAGCCTCTCGATGATCATGCGCACATAGGAGCGTGTTTCCGGCGACGTGACAAGTGCGAATGGCAGGCCGCGATCCATGAACTCACGGATAACTTTGGTGGCCTGCTCGCTGAACTCCTCCAGGCTGCGCGGATCGATGTCGAATTCGATCACCTCGCCCTTGGCGTCGCGCTTCAGCGCCTGATGGAAAGCCAGATCCCATTTGCTGCCCAGCCGCAGCACGCGCAGCACGCCGTTGTCGGCGAGGTCGCCGCAGAGCTGCTGGGCCATGCGGATACGGACATGCTCGACGATCTGCTCGGTCTTCCTGACATGCGGGGCGAGCTCGGCCACCGCCTCGAGAATGAGGTGCAGGTTGCGGATCGAGACACGTTCGGCCAGCAGTAGCTTGAGCACCGCCTGCAGACCGGAATAGGACATGTGCGACGAGCAGATCTCGTCGGCGAGCTTCTTGTATTCGGGGTCGAGGCGATCGATCAACACCTTGACGTCCTTGTAGGACAGCAGCTGCGGCAGGTTGTTTCGGATGACCTCGCTCATATGGGTCAGCACGACGGAGACATTGTCGATCGGCTGGAAGCCCTCACGTTTCAGATCGTCGGCGAAGTTTTCGAGGATGGAGACGGCAGGCATGCCGAAAGCGGGTTCGCGGATTTCGTCGCCGGGAATGCTCGGCCGGCGGCCAGCACCGGTAACGACGAGGACTTCGCCGACGCGTAGCAGGTTGGAAGCGACCGTCGTGCCGTGGATGCGGATCTGATAGGACTTTTCAGCGATGGCGATATCGTCGGTCACCTTGATCTCGGGCACGACGAAGCCGTATTGCGTGGCGAACTTCTTGCGCATCTTGCCAACGCGGAAGGCGAGCTCCTGGTGGGCGCCGAGCAGGCGCGTCGAGACCATCTTGCCGAGTGCGAGCTCGATTTCGGAGGTGCGCAGCACTGCCTTGACCGAATCCTTTTCCAGTTCCTTGTTCTGGACAACCTTCTTCTCTTCCTGCTCGCGGCGAAGCATGTTCTCTGCCTCGACCTGACGCGGGATGAACCAGGCGCCGAAGGCGAGAAGACCGCCGAGGACCACGAAGGGCACAAACGGCAGACCCGGCATCAAGGCCAGGATGAACATCAGCACCGCCGAAACGGAAAGCGCACGGGGATAACCGCTCAACTGGTTGACGACCGCCTGGTCGGTAGAGCCGGTGGTGCCGCCGCGGGAGACGAGAAGGCCGGCGGCGAGCGAAACGATGAGGGCCGGCATCTGCGAGACGAGGCCGTCGCCGACGGAGAGCTTGACGAAGACGTCGGCCGCTTCGCCGATCGGCATACCGTGGCGGAAGTAGCCGATGATGATGCCGCCGAAGATGTTGATGCAGGTGATGATGAGGCCGGCGACGGCATCGCCGCGCACGAATTTCGACGCACCGTCCATCGCACCGAAGAACGAGCTTTCCTCCTCGAGTTCCCGGCGCCGGCGCTGGGCTTCCCTCTCGTCGATGATGCCGGCCGAGAGATCGGCGTCGATCGACATCTGCTTACCGGGAATGGCGTCCAGGGTGAAACGCGCGCCGACTTCGGCGATACGCGTGGCGCCCTTGGTGATAACGATGAAGTTGATGGTGATGAGGATCAGGAAGACGATCAGACCGATGACGAAGTCGCCGGACATCACCAGGCTCGCGAAACCGGCGATGACGCCGCCCGCTGCGTCATGGCCTTCATTTCCGTGGGACAGGATGACGCGTGTTGTCGCGATGTTCAGCGCCAGCCGGGTCATCGTTGCGATCAGCAGAATGGTCGGGAAAGACGAGAAATCGAGCGGCTTCTGGATCCACAGCGCGACCATCAGGATCAGCACCGAGAAGGCGATCGAGAAGGCCAGTCCCATATCGATCAGGAACGGCGGGATCGGCAGGAAGAGAATGCAGATGATGCCGATGATGCCGAGGGCAAATCCAACATCGCGCAGGTTGGGGGCGACTTTTGGAAGGGGGAGTGCAGGTGGTTGCGCCATGACGATTCCGTCTCTTCATGAGAGGAGGCGGGCATGCGGCCCGCCCAATTCGGATCGATAGTTAAATGGCGAAGCTTGCGCGAAGGTGGCTCAGAGCGGTTCAGCTTCTCATGGAAGCGTAGACCCGCTCTAACCTTTGTTTTTACGCAATCCCCCGGCAAAAGCGCTTCGCGCTTTGCCTGCCAAAACCGCAGCGCAATTTTGCTGGAATTGCTCTAGAACCCTGACTGGATGCGCGAGAAGACCAGATTGGTAAAAATCGAAATCTGCGAGCCGACGAAGGGTGCTGTGACCCCGACGGTGATCAGCACCGCGACGATCTTCGGCACGAAGGTCAGTGTCGCTTCCTGCACCTGGGTCAGCGCCTGGATCAAGGCAATGACGAGACCCACCACCATCGCCGCGATGACGGCGGGACCGGCGGCAATCAGGACGGTCCAGATCGCCGCCTGAAACAGATCCAATGCATCAGCTTCATTCATCCGAAGGCAACCTCATATCGCCTTGAAGCGGCCCCGCCGTGGCCGGACCGCCATTGATTGGTATCACCCGACTTATGCGGCGCGCCGGCGCCGTGGGTATCAGGTATCGCTGGTGTCGGTCGACGTGGTCGGCGCCTTGTCGGCAATAGTGATTCCCGCCTGCACGAGTATATTCCCGCCAGCCGTGGTTGTCGCAATGATTCCGTCCGAATAAACCTTGACGGATTCGATGGTGCCCTTGACCTTACCGTCGGCGCTTTCCATGTATTTGCCGACGTAGCTGCTGGCCTGAGTAAGGCTCGAGCTTGCCAGAAGCGTGTCCAGCTTGGTGTTGGTCTGGATCGTCTGTTCGACCTGCGAGAAGCTCGCCAGCTGCGACATCTGCTCGCTGGCATCCATCGGATCGGTCGGATCCTGGTTCTTCATCTGCGCGATGAGCAGTTGAAGGAAATTGTCGTAGTTCAGCGTCGCCTTCGTCTGGGCCGTGTTCGTTGTGGTCGTCGAACTCGTTTTGGCCACGTTCGATGTTGCATCTACCGCCATGGTGCAATCTCCCTGCGAATCTGCTCGACCATCGTCGGCGGCATTTCGTGGTTGTTGAGGATATTGTCTTCGATGGCGTAAAGGCCGCGGATCGCCTTGAGTGCGTCGAAGGCACGGCCTGTCGAGACGAGCGCATCGATGCGCTTCAGTTCGGCGAGGATTTCCTCGTTCTTGAAGCAGGAGAGCAGCATGGTGATCGACTTGCGGAACAACGCCGTCGACTGGTCCTTGCCCTCAGGGTTGATGAGGATCATCTGCGCGATGAAATAGAGCTGACGCAGCGGCGTCGTGGCGCCCTCCGGCTGGAGGACGTGGTTTTCGAGAAGGAACGTCACATCATTCAGGAATTCCAGCGCGACCTTGCGGTCGACGCGCAGGACGGCGCCGTTGATGAAGATTCTTTCTCCGGCTTTCAGAGAAATGCGAAGTGTGCTTTTCATTTAAGTCCATCCCTGATGATGGTGGTAACGTCGATGATGCCCTGGTAGTTATTAGACTGACGTTTTCTGATCCTGTCGCATTCCTTCAATATCCAGATCGCGATCGAGATGAGGTTGGCCCTGAGCCCGATCTCCAGCTGGTTGTCGGGATGTTTGAGATCCTCGATGAAGCTGATCCAGACCCGGCGGGTATAAAACAGGGCTTCAATGGCTTCCCGGCCGTATTTTTCCTTTTCGCGCGCCGCCGCCAGCAGGTCTATGGACCGGTCAAGAACCTGCCATTCCCGCTCTTTCGCGTCGGCCACCGAGTCCTGCATGACTTCGGCATATGAGAACTGATACATTCATGCATCCTTCTTTATTGCGCGCCTTTGATCATCAAAGGTAGTTTACTAGACTCAACTGCTGGATCTTCGAGACGATCGTGTAAGCCGTTTCAAGCTGCGTTTCCAAAGTCTTGACGAGGGTCGACGCCTCGTAAGGATCGACGCCCTGGAGATCGACGAGCTTGTTCTTGATGATGTTCGATTGAGCGTCGAGAGCGTCGTTCGACTTCTTGACGCGCTCTTGGGAAAGACCGAGCTGACTTGCCTGGGTGACCAGGCCGCTGGTCGCCTTCGCCGTGTAGCTGATCGCCTGCTTGGACACCGTGCTCATCGCATCGCTGCTGAGGCCCTGGCCCAACAGTGCCGAGGCCATCACCGAGGCGAGCGCGAAGTAACGCATGCCCTCGGAATTGGCATTGGTCGAGGATTCGATTACTTCGGAGTTGCTGATGCGGCTCGTCATGTTCTGGTTCGATGCCTGCGACCAACCGGTCGTCGGGTCGGTCCAGGCTGCCTGGTTGAACATCGGCTCCACCGTCGTGGTGATGAAGGTGCTCATTTCGGCGCCGGTCAGGTCCTTGACCGCCTTCGGTGGGACAAGAGCTGCGGCGTAGGCATTCAACTGCGTGACGATGGCGGCACTCGTCGCGGCCGTCTTGTCGGTCAGCGGCTGCACATCGGTGTTGATGCCCGAGAACAGATATTCGCCGTTTACCATGGTGTTGGCCGTATCCATCATCGTGGAGAGGGCGCTGGTCGCCGATTGAATGGCGACGGTGATGCTGCCGGGGTCGTGGCTGCCCTGGAGAGCCGTCAGCTTCGAAACGAGGCCGTCGCCGACATCCTTCATCTTGGAAAGGCCAAGCTGCGAGGATTCCATGCGTGCAGTGACAAGCGAATTGCTTGATTTGATCGAGGCTATCCGGTCGACCTCGCGGCTGAAGTCGACACTCCTGGCGGCGTTGCCGCCGAGCGAGACACCGATATCGGCATAGACTCCGGTCGTCGCTTCCATTGTCGCCTTCGTCATCTGGTTCTGCGCCTGACGGATCGTCAACCGCATCGCATTCTGAATGGCCGAACTTGAAATAAATGAGCTCTTCATGGCTTAACTCGCAATATCCAGCAATGACTTCAACATTTCGTCAACGGCGTTCAGGATCTTGGTCGCCGCCTTATAGGACTGCTCTATGTCGAGGAGCAGCGTCAGCTCCTCGTCGAGGTTGACGCCCGTCTCGTTGGAATAGGCTTCGTCGGAGCGTGACAGCGCCGCCGAGGTATTTTCCGCCGCCGTCGTGGCATTGCTGCGGTACTGTTCGAGCCAGCCGAGGGAATTTGTGGCGAATTCCATGATGCTGACGTTTGAATCGATGCCGGTCGTGGCGTCGAACCCGACCGGCGTCCCCGCCGCTGGATCGAAATCGATGTCGGCGCCCAATGCGGTATAGAGACGATCGAGTTCAGTCGTATAACCGCTGGCGCCTGACGCGTTCAGGACGAGGCCGGTGGCGTTGACGCCACCATCGCGCAGGCGCATCGGATCGCCGCCTTGCGAGGTGATGACACGGCTGCTGACCGTAATGGTCGCCGCCATGCCGGCAACCGCGGTGCCGCCGGTATCGACCGTACCGCCGCTCCAGGTGAAGAGGCCAGGCACATAGGCCGGACCGGCCACCGTGTTCTGCTCCTTGAAGAGCGAGACCAGGCCGCGGGCGACTTCGTCGAGCTGCTTCTGGAAGTTCGGGGCAATTTCGTCGCGCACCTGGAGGAGAGACTGAAGGCTTCCCTGCCCCGTCGTCGTCGATCCGCTGCCGCGTGGAAGTGCCACACCGTCGATATAGATCGAATTGCCGGTGATGGTCGCGGTATAGACATCCTGAGACTTGAACGTCACCTTGCGCGGGATCGTCTCGAAGAGGATCGTCCCGTCAGACGTGCTCAGCACCATGTCGTTATTGTCGCGCGTCGTTGCGTTGACGCCGACGATCTGCGAAATCTGCTTGAGAGCCTTCTCACGTTCGTCGAGGGCGCCGGATGCATCCGCACCCGAGGCCGTGGCGGTCTTCACCGCATTGTTGGCCTTCTCGAAGTCGGCGAGAAGCGTATTCAGCTTATCGACGTCGGTGGCGATCTGCTTGTCGGCTGTGGCGCGGACGTTCTGAACGGATTGCGAGGCATTGTTCAGCGAGTTGGCGACGTCCTGCGCGGCGGTGATGGCGCCCTGAGCGGCGACGGTGCTGCCCGGCGTCGTGCGGAAGGCCTGAAGCTTCTGCTGGAAAACACCGAGATAGGTGGATGGCGACGTTTCGTAGTCGTTGCCACCCACGATCGACTTGAGGTCCTCAAGACCGCCGAGCAATGCCTGCTGGGCACTGTCCTGAGAGGATGTCTTCAGGTATTGGCGCAGCAGCGCCTCTTCCTGCGCCCGATCGATCTTGACGACCTGCGCGCCATTCAAGGACGTGGTGAGCATCGCCTGCCGGCGCACGTAATCTTTGTTGCCGGCATTCGAGATATTGTTCGATACGACACTGCTCTGAGTGCCTGTATTGTTGAATATGTTCTGCGCGGTATTAAGTGCGGATGTGAGCGACATGGCTTACCCGGTACCTTGCTTATCTCTTGAGGTTGACGAGAACGTCCATAATGTCGGAACCCGTCTGGAACACCTTGGAATTGGCGGTATAGCTGCGCTGCGATTCGATCATCTCGGTCAGCTCGCCGGCGAGGTCGACGTTCGAACCCTCGAGAGCACCTGATTTGATGGTGCCCAGACCGTTGGTCTGCGGGAAGCCGGTGACGGTGACGCCCGACTGGCCGTTGGCGCTGTAGACGTTGCCGCTCATCAGCGTCAGCTTGTCGGGGCTTGCGACATTGGCCAACGGAATGCGATAGAGCGGCTTGGTGCTACCATCTTCGTATTTCGCGTAGACGATGCCGTCGCCATCAACCGTGACGTCCTTGACCGGGGTCGCTGCCTGACCGTTCGGCGTACCGGTGCCGGAGAAGTCGGCACCGAGCTGGGTGAAACCGGAGAAATCCATGGCGATCGTCTGGCCAGTCACCGTATCGGCGATGTTAACGGCGCCGCCCGTGAGCATCTTGCCATCGCGGTCGAAGGTGAGCGTTCCCGTGCCGACAGCTGCAGCGGCCCCACCGGGGGCGTATGGGAAGGAGGTCGTGCCGCCCACCGCCGCGTCAGCGTTGCGGTAGATCGAAACCTGCCAGGTGGCGGCCGTACCTGTCGCCGGCGGCGGTGTCACGACAGAAGTCTTCGTGAAGTAGAAGTCGTACATCACCTTGTTGCCGAGACGGTCATAGGCAACCATCGAGACCTTCTTGGTGTCGGTCGTCGTCGTGGCTAAGTTGTCGCTCGGCAGCGTCGCAGGAGCAACCGGAGCGACCTTGGCGTTGGAATCGAGGTTGCCCTTGAAGACGCCTGATGTCGATGCGATCGCGGTCAAACCATCCTGGTTGACGTTGACGGGAACGAGGCCATCGAAGCCGTTGACGACGACGGCTGGAGCGCCGGAGTCGTAGGAATAGCCCATCAGCATGAAGCCGGCGGCGTTGACGAGATTGCCTTCGTCGTCCTTGGTAAAGTCGCCGGCGCGGGTCAGAACCGGGGTGCCGTCAGGACCCTGGACGATGAAGAAGCCGTCGCCTGAGATTGCAAGGTCGGTGCTCGACGTGGTGTAGGAAATATCGCCCTGGTCGGAGACGGCCTGGCGAACGGAGGTCTGAACGCCGCCGGAATTGTAATTGCCGCCCGAGGAGGGCAGAACCAGCGACGAGAAGCTCGTCGACACAGCCTTGTAACCGGTGGTGTTAACGTTGGCGATGTTGTCGGCGACGGTGCTGAGGCGGTTGGCCTGCGCGTTCATCCCCGATACTGCCGTCTTCATGCTGCCGAAAATGCTCATCTGAAAACCTCGTTTTACCTGTTATGCACGAGAGTATTTGTCGGGCCTTGCGTGAAGCTGTCTGTCATGCGAGCTGGGAGGCCTGATATCGATGTTCAGCCGGGCGCCGCCGCCCGGCCGAGAAATCAGGCCCAATCGATGCAGTAACCAAGGAAGCGCTTGGAATCGACCGGATCGACGCCGAGCTTTTTGCGCAGCTTCTTGCGCAGCTTCGAGATGTGGCTTTCGACGACGTTCTCCTCGACCTCTTCGTCGAAGATGCCGTAGATGGCGTTGAAGATCTGGGTCTTGGTGACCCGGCGACCGCGATTGGCGATCAAATATTCGAGGATGCGGCGCTCGCGCCGGGGAAGTGCGAAGACTTCGCCGTTGATCTCGGGGTCACGACCATCCGAGAAGACGCGGATCCCGCCGATCTCGGTGTAATTGGTGATCGCCTTCAGCCGGCGCCGGATCGCAGCCGCCCTTGCGAGGATTTCGCGGGGATGCACCGGTTTGCGCACCACGTCGTCGACGCCGCAATCGAAAAGCGCAAGAGTGTTTTCGAGCGAGTGCTGGTCGCTGACCGCAATCACCGGCGCCATCGACCGATCCCGGATCGCCCGGGGCAGTTCGAAATTGCGCTGGCCCTGACCGATCAGAAAGGCCTCGACTGCAGCTATATCGGAATCGGCAGCGGTCTGCACCCACTCGCCAAATTCCGCTGGATCAAAGCCGGTGGAGGGAATGCCCTCACGACCGAACAGAGATGTGTATCCATCTTTCACGAGCTCACGCTCATCAACCACTACGATCATTCGTCCGCCTCCGAATCAGTGTGGCACTTCGATGATCTATGGGTACGAATCGCACGAATCGGCGACAACTCGTTAAAGTTAATGGCAGAAACTAATAATTGATTAAGATCTGGGTAGCGATTTGATCTATATCTAGTGGGTACGCCTGATTATGCACACCAAAATTTCGTGGAAAAGTTAACAGTCGGTTAAATATGACTTGCGTACGGGTTTTGTGCCGGATTCCCGCCACATTGTGACACAGTTTCGTCACAATACGCCTCTTCCATCTTTGGTTGAATCAATTTCGGCAAAAGTTACTCGCATTGAGAGTCCACTTGCCATAGCCGGTGGCAACGAGATTGGAGATGACGCGGCAGACATATTGCTTCTGCGCCGGATTGTTGTTGGGTCCGGCATGGTATCTGGCTACCGCCATCGTCCATGTCTCGTGACGGTCATGCAGATTGCGGAGGAATTTTGCCGCATACTCGACGTTGCGATGCGGGTCGAACATCTCCTCGGCGGAGCGGAAATTCTCGCCGTGAAAGTAATGGTTGATCTGCATGCAGCCGATGTCGATGAGCTTGGCGCCGCTGCTGCGGGCGACATCGAACTGCCGCATCGCGTCCTGCGCCGAGGGCGGAAAGATCGCCTTGCCTTCGACGTTCATGGCGTAGGGATAGAGCGAGCCCTTGCGGCCGGTCTCCGTCAACCCAACCGAATAGAGGATGCCTTCCGGGATGCCGTATTTGGCAGCTGCCGACTGGATCTCGCGTTCGCAGGCGCTGGTGGAGGCGATCGCCTCAGAGGTAAACGCCGCCAGTGCCGCTGCTGCCGCCAGAACGAGCATCTTCAACACTGGTATCGCCTGCGCCATTAAAGCCTCCGTCCGTCCGCTGTGCTGTCTGATTTTGGCGCTCGCGCGCCTCACCGCCCTGCCCCTGCTGGGGGAGCGACTGCTGCTGGGAGGCCTGGCCCTGATTTCCGGCGTCGGGACGCTCGACCGGCGCCATGCTGATGGTGACGTTTTCGACCGCGTAACCCTGGCTGCGCAGAGCTTCGAGAATCTTGCCGTGATCTTCCTTCATTTGACGATAGGCCGCTCCGGTATCGACCTTGAGGTCGATGTTCAGGGCGTCGCCGGACAGGCGCATGGTCGCCGTCACCAGGCCGAGATCGAGCGGGTTCATCTGGATCTTCAACGTATTGACCACCTTGCCGGTGCTCGTCCATTCCGCCGCGTTGGAGAGCGCCGAGCTCGGCTCCATGGCGCGCGCCCATTCGGAATCGCCGGAGAGAGCGGCGGTGACGGCGGCGGAATTCGTATTCTGCATCAGGCCGATATAGCGGCGCGATTCGAGCACCGAAACGTTTTCGACATCGGCCTTCTTCGAGCCATCTTTCGGCCCGGCCTGATCCGTGCCGATGTGGACATCCATCGACACGCCGCGGCCATCGGCGCGGCTCAACCTGAATGTCTTGCCATCGGCGGCTTCGGCAGTCTCCGATCCGGGGACCTTGATGTCATCCGCCTTGCCGCTCTCAACGTTGCCGCTGACCGCGGCAAGAGCGTCGGACGCATGGCCGCCCGCCTTGGCTTCGATACCATCGAGTTTCTTGTCGCCCGCTCCAGCCTCGTCGACCTTGACGGAGACGTGATGCGCGGTCGTCGCCGGCAAAGTCACGGTCCCGTCGGCAGGCTCCTGCTTCAGCAGACCCAGAACATCGGAAATGCCGCCATCATCATCGTCGCTGACCTTGTCCGTATCGGTTTCCAGCGCGGCGGCCTTAGTGTGTTTGTCGCCTTTGGCTGCCGGAGCGACCTCGTCTGCGGGACTGTCCTTCGGATCGAGCTTGCCGAAGGCGAGATCGGCCGGCATTTTGACCTCAGCCTTTACCGCCTTTGTCGTGGCCTTTTCAATACCGGCAATCGTTTCCGGCTGCACCTCGGCCTGTGCTTTCAGCGCGGCGTCGCCGAGGTCGATCAATGGCTTTGCACTGCTGCGGCCGCGGATCGTCCGCGCCACTTTCTCGGCGCCGCCATCGGCAGCCACGCCCTGATCCGGCTGCGCGTCGTCGGGCTCGTCATTGACGGCATCGCTGCCTGCCTTGGCAAGCGCGTCGAAGAAGCCGTTCTTTTGGCCGTCAGCATCACCTTTTCCGGCCAGTCGCGCGGATTTCGCAACCGCAGCCGTCTCCGTACCGGAGGCTCCGCCCGAGACGCTTATATCCATCATTGTTCGTTGCCTTCTTGCGCCAGAAGACCATCGATCTCGTCGAGCTTGGATCGATTGGTCGTCACAAATGCGTTGAATGAGGGGTCGGTATCCTGGCTTTGGCCAGTCGATGCCACACCTCCCGGAACAGGCTCGGGAAGCGCGCCTGGCGCTCCCGGTTGCGTGGCTATCGCCGCAGCCTTTTCAGAAGTGATTTCTTGATGATCAGTGTTAGGATTAGAGGCTTGCGTCAAGCTTGCCGGGTCGGGAGCGCGCAGGATCTGCTCGGCAACGGATCGCGCCGCGTCCTGCAGCGCCTGATCCCGCCGCGACAGCGCGTTGCCGTCGATGCCGCTGACATTCTTTGCTGCCTGATCGATATCCTCCGTGGGAAGGCCGGCCATGCCGCCATAGAAATCCGCGAGCGGACCGAAAGCATTGTCGGTGCCGCGAAGCGACTGCACACGTCCGACTGCCATGCGCGCCAGCTCCGGCTTGCCTGATATCGCGGCGGCGCGGGCGATGCGCAGATAAACCTCGCGTTGGCGCGGTGCGTCCATGAAGGACAGGATGTCGATGACATCCTGTGGTTTCACGTCGTGATCGTGGCCGACGACGAGGGTGACAAAAAGATCGGCGAACTGGCTGGCATAGGGCGAATGCAGGAATCGTCTGACATAACGCTGCGAATAGGCCATTCCCCTGTCGAGCATCCCCTTGTCGACGCAAATGGCGAGTGAGCGGCGCAACGCCGCCTCCTCGACGATCGTGCCCGGGGCGGCAAGACGCGCCTGGTCGTAGAGATCCAGCGCGTCTGTCGGTTTCGTCGCGATCAGCACGTTGCCGCCGATCAGCGCAAGGTAGGGGCCGATCTTCTTGTCGCGATATTCCCTGGCGGTCTCCTGCAGCGTCTTGGCGACGAGGAGGCCCTTGCCGCTCAAATATTTGCGCAGCACGTCGGTGACACGGTTATCGAAATAGCCGTTGACGTCGTGGGCGATCAGATATTCGAGCGTCTGGGGGTTGCCGCCGCTCATCGTGTAGATCAGCGCTGCGTCGACATTGCGGTCGTCGTCGAAGATCGACGGTTCGACGGTGCGCAGCCGCGTGTCGATCGTGCCCAGCATGAAGCGCTGCATCTCACCGGCCGAATGATCACCGGTAACGACGGAATCCTGCACGAATTGCAGCGACCGCAGCATTTTGTAGGGCGCGAGATCGTCCGGATCCTGCGCATTGGCTGCGGCCGGCGAAAGCATCGCCAGGCCGAGAGCCACAAATCCGACGTAGCGATGCTGCCGACGCGCCATTCGACTATCCTTGATCCGCCTGCACCAGAATCTCGATCCGGCGGTTGGTCGCGTTGAACGGGTCAGACGGCAGCTTCAGCCGACGGTCGGCAAAGCCGGAGACCTGGGAGATGCGTTTCTCGTCGAGCCCGCCGCGCACAAGCATGTAGTAGGCGCTCTGAGCGCGGTCCATCGAAAGCCGCCAGTTCTCGTTCTGGGTGCCCTTATACTGGCGACCGTCCGTGTGGCCACGGATGGCAACCGCACCACCCCTCTCCTTCAGGATCGCGCCGATCTTTTCCATGGCGAGCACCATTTCCTGGCGCGGAACCGCAGAACCAATATTGAACATTGAATCGTCGGCCTGGTCGGAGATGCTGACCAGCAATCCGCCTTCGGACGCCGTCACGGTCAGGCCTTCGGCGAGCTTGCCGGCAACGCCGCCGATCTGCTGGGCGATCTGCGCCTGCAACTGCTCGGCTTCCTTCTGCTGCTTCTGCTCGGTCTCGGCGGCACTCTTGTCCGCATCCTTCTGATGATCCGCGTCTTTCTGAGCTTCGGCCTTCTTGTCCTCGGTCGACTTCCCACCCGGCGTTTTGCCGTCCTTGGCCTCGACGGGGCCCTTGGTTTCTTTCGTTTCCTTGGTTTCCTGGGCGGCCTTCTGATCGGTGGTCAGCGGTATCGGCTTGGCGTCCTCGAGCTTGGCGATCTCGGTCGTCTCGCTCTCGACCGCCTGCTCGTCGCTCTTGCCGGGCGGCAACGGCTTGCCGGCCGTCGTGACCTCGACCTGCTTCGTCCAGAAATCCGGATCGAAGGGATCTCGATAGGCCTCGCCGCCATCGGCGCCGGTGGCCGGGCCGGAATCGGCGGCACCGCCATCGCCCTTTGCGCTGACATTGGCCTGCTGACCGACTTCCTGGGCGATCTCGGCGAGAACCGAATAAGGATTTTCGAAGAAATCGGCCTCGGAATAATTGGTTTGGTCGCCGGAGGTCGATGTCTGGTCGTCACCATCCGCCGCGGCCTTGCCGTCGTTCGGATCTTCTTCCTTCTGTTTCGACTTCTCCTGCTTCTCCTCGCCCTCGGCGTTGTCGACGGGCTTCTTCAGGCCCTTCTCGGTCGGCTTTTCGTCGGAAAGTTTGATCGGATTGAAATAGGTCGCGACCGAGGCCTTGGTCTCCTCGTTGGCGGCATTGACCAGCCACATGACCAGGAAGAATGCCATCATCGCCGTCATGAAGTCGGCATAGGCAATTTTCCACGCACCGCCATGGGCGCCATCGTGATCACCGCCGCCATGTCTCTTGACGATGATGATCTCGTTCTTGCCGTGGTGGTGGTTTTCGCCTTCGCTCATTCCAGAACTTTCTTCAAGCTGGCCGCCCAGGCGGACATACGGGTGACGATGACGGAATCACCGATTTCTATGGCAAGATCGATATCGTCGGTCTCAAAGTGGCGAACCCCGCCTGCATGTTCGCCGAGCTCAGCCTTCAATATATCGAAAAGCCGGGTCGGGCCCCTGACGACGATCGCTCCGGCCGCGCCTTCGAGGATCGTATCACGCAGCAGGGTGGCGAGGCTTTCGACAGCCTTGGCCGCGAGCGCTTCCGTCATCACAGGCGCGATGACTTGGGCAGCGCCGGCGCTGACCAGCTGAGCGACCTCTTCTGCAATATCGCGGATGCGGGATGCGATGACCGCCGCAGCCTCGACTTCGTAACGCAGCTTCAGCTCCTCGAGTTCACGCGCATGGACCTCCGCCAGCGTCCGCGCCTCGCGTTCGTATTTCTCGGTCAATTCCACGGTCGCTGCGGCATAACCTTCCGCATAGGCTTCGCGGCGCTCCGCCTCGACGTCGATCGCCGGTTCGCTCGGCATTTCGGGGAAATCGTCGCCGCCGAAATCGTTCATGTCGAGGATCGGCGCTGACGATTCCGGTTCACCGAAATCCTTCAAATACCGGGAAAGCGTAATGCTCATAAAAAACCATCCAGCATTCGGGAGGCATGCGGCATGCCCGCCCCCGCTCAAAGTGACCTTGGCGCCGGCATCCCCTTCGAAACGGGCAAGGGGCTGACCTTGGACCGGCACGGATTCGGACGATGCCTTCATGCCGGAAACTAGGCAGTCAAACTTGCGCGAGGATGAATGGCGCCGCCGCCACCCGTGATCGCACCCACCCCTATTCCAGCAGGATCAGGATCTTGCTTGCGGCCGTGTTGAGGATCGAGATCGCTTCGACCGCCATCTGCTTCTGGGTTTCGATCGCCTTCTGCCGGATAGAAGCCTCGTCCATGTCGGTATCGACGAGTGCGCCGACACTCTTGTCGATCGAATCGGACAGATCGGCGGTGTAGTCTATTTGATCGTCGATACGTGCCTTCATCACGCCGATGGAAGCCGCCGTCGTCGTCAGCGAGGCGAGCAGCGAATCGGTCACATCAAGCATGTCAGTAAGTTGCGCATCCGTCGTGTTCTTGCCGATCGCAATTTCCGTACCTGTCGCCGGCGTGGTCGAGTTGGCGTTCAAAAGATAGTAGTTGCGTGACGTCACACCGCTGTTGTTGATCGCGTTGGCATCGACCGACTTGGTCAATAGGCCGCCACTTGCATTGTTCTTGTCGATGAGAATGGTCTGCGAGGATGGGAAATCGATGGTCTGGGCCTGATATTCGCCGGTCGGAGCGCGCACGAAGCCAGAGATGACCTGCCATGTCGGCGGCGGAGCGGTGTCGCCGTTCAGCAACCAGTTTTCACCCGCAAACGATGTCGATTCGACGATCGTCTGCAACTGCTCCTTGTATTCGCTGATCTCCGCGTTGATCTTTTCCTTGTCGGCGCCGGGCTCTCTTGCCGAAACCAGCTTGGCGCGAATCTGGCTTAAGAGATCGATCGAGGAGGTCATCGCCGTGTAAGTCGCATCGACCTTGGCAGCGCCGAGACCGAGCGCATCTCCGATTGTTCCGAGATTGGTGCTGTCCGAGCGCATGACGGTCGCGACCGACCAGTAGGACGCATCGTCGGCGGCCGTCTCGATGCGATATCCCGAGGACACTTGCTGTTGAGTCTGGCTGGCTTCTTTGTTGATGCTGCGCAGCACCGCAAGCGCATTCACCGCGGACGCGCTGGTAATCTTAACGGTCATCGACAGGGTCTCGGAATAAGGTGAAAGGGCAGGCCGGATTGCCGGCGGCGACGGAGGTGGCATCATGCCTCCGGCAGGGTTTCCGCCGGTGTGTCGCAAAAGCAAATCAACTCAAGGCGAAGGTAACTCGATATCAACCTGTTCGGCAAGAGCGCAGCACCGAGCGCGGCGCCCCGATTGCTATTTCGATCAAGCTATTGATCTAAAAGAAAGAACCGCGCCGTTTCGGGCGCGGTCCGGGAGGTTTTTGCTTGCTGCCAGACGGCGGCGCAAGATTCGGTCCAGCTTCAGCGCCCGACTTAGCTGCGGAACAGCGTGAGGATGTTCTGCGCGCTGGAGTTGGCAATCGACAGCGACTGGATGGCCAGCTGCTGCTGCGTTTGCAACGCCGTCAGCTTGCTCGATTCCTCTTCCATGTCGGCATCGATCAGGCGACCGACGCCTGAATCGATCGAGTCGCTGAGCGCGCCGACGAAGTTTTCCTGCAACTCGATGCGAGTGGAAATCGAGCCGAGCTGCGATGCAGCCTTGGTCATGGCTTCCAGGCCGGCCTCGATTGACGTCAGAGCCATGGAGATCTCAGCCGAGCCGAAAGTGCTGATGTCCATCGAGTAGATCGAGCCGATCGTACCGTATGACGTGCCGATGATGCCCGAGCTCGTCTCGATCACGCCGGCCGAGGTCATGCCGAAGAGGACGTTGCCCGTCGAGCTCGTGTCCAGGACATAGTCCGTCGTCTTGACCGAGACATTGCCGTTGCCGTCGCGGACGAAGGTGGAAACGACGCTTTTGGTGCCGTCGACGCCGGCAACCCAGTTTTCACCGGAGAAGGAGGCCGACTGTGCGATGCTCAGGAGCTGCTGCTGCAGCTGGCTGATCTCCTCCTGGACCTTGGTCTTGTCGACACCGTTTTCGGTCGCGGCGACGATTTTCGCCTTGATTTCGCTGATAACATCGATGGCGCTGTCCATGGCGGAGTAAGCGGTGTCGACCTTGGCGGCGCCGAGACCGAGAGCGTCAGAAACAGCCCCGAGAGCCTTGTTGTCCGAACGCATGGTCGTTGCAATCGACCAGTAGGCGGCGTTATCGGCTGCCTTTTCGACGCGGTAACCCGACGATACGTGGTTCTGCGTAGTCTCAAGGCTGTCGTTGATTCCGCGGAGGGTCTGAAGAGCGGCCATCGCCGCGACGTTCGTCAAAATGCTGGTCATAAAATGATTGCCCCTTGTTGGCAGATGGGAAAAAAGGGACATTCCGGAAAGCTACCGGGAACGGAAAGCAGCCTCATGCCTGTTAACCGGTTCTTAAACTTGGTTAACTCTCCGTCTCGTTGACCGCAGAAGACAGCATTATAGTTAATCATTGGTTAATAGAAATTAAAAAGCCGCGCTCCATCGAAGCGCGGCTCTATTCCTGGATGCCCGCCGGGGACCGGCGGGCCGATGTTTCGGCGGGCTATTAGCCGCGGAACAGCGTGAGGATGTTCTGCGAAGAAGAGTTCGCAATCGACAGCGACTGGATCGCCAGCTGCTGCTGGGTCTGCAGGGCGCTGAGCTTGGAGGACTCTTCTTCCATGTTGGCGTCAACGAGGCGGCCGACACCGGAGTCGATCGAGTCGCTGAGCGCGTTGACAAAGTTTTCCTGCAACTCGATACGCTTGGAGATCGAGCCGAGAGCAGCGCCGGCGCTGGTCATAGCCTTCAGAGCCGATTCAACGTTGGTCAAAGCCGACTGGATCTGGCCCAGCGTGAAGCTGGTGATGCTCATTGCGAAGACCGAGCCGACCGCACCATTCGAGGTACCGAGAATACCCGTGGAGGTTTCAACAGCACCGGTAGTGGTCATGCCGAACAGGACGTTGCCCATGGAGCCGTTCGAGAGAGCATAGTCGGTTGTCTTGACCGAAACGGCGTTAGAGGCATCGCGGACGAAGGTGGAAACGACGCTCTTGGTGCCAGACGCGCCGGCGACCCAGTTTTCACCCGAGAACGAGGCCGACTGTGCGATGCTCAGGAGCTGCTGCTGCAACTGGCTGATTTCTTCCTGGACCTTGGCCTTGTCGACGCCGTTTTCAGTGGCGGCAACGAGCTTTGCCTTGATGTCGCCGACGACGTCGATGGCGCTGTCCATGGCGGAATAAGCGGTGTCGACCTTGGCGGCACCGAGGCCGAGAGCGTCTGATACAGCCGAGAGAGCCTTGTTGTCCGACCGCATGGTCGTTGCGATCGACCAGTAAGCAGCGTTGTCGGAAGCCTTGCCGACGCGATAGCCGGACGAAACGTGAGCCTGGGTTTCCTGGAGACCCTGGTTGATGCCACGGAGAGTCTGGAGGGCTGCCATTGCAGCATTATTGGTGTTGATGCTCGTCATTGTTTACTTGCCCCTTGTTGGCAGATTTTAAGAAGGGACATTCCGGATTTTGGGCCGGCCCACAGCGATCAGCATCATGCCTGTTAACCATTCCTGTTAGGGTTAACTCGCCGTTTCGATGGGCCTAGATGACAGCAAGATGGTTAAGGAAAGCTAAATTCAAATTGGAAATAGCGTAAAAATATCTGATAGTTAGGAGGATTTTGATTAACCTTATATTAAAACATTTCGCGGCCGGGGATGACCCGGCCGCGAAACTTGGAAGTGTTGTGGGCTGTCCTAGCGGAACAGCGACAGAATGTTCTGCGAAGAAGAGTTCGCGATCGACAGCGACTGGATCGCCAGCTGCTGCTGGGTCTGCAGGGCGCTGAGCTTGGAGGATTCCTCTTCCATGTTGGCGTCAACGAGGCGGCCGACACCGGAGTCGATCGAGTCGCTGAGCGCGTTGACGAAGTCGTCCTGGCTGTCGATGCGCTTGGAGAGCGAGCCGAGAGCAGCGCCGGCGCTGGTCATAGCCTTCAGAGCCGCTTCAACGTTGGTCAAAGCCGTCTGGATCTGGCCGGCGGTGAAGGTGGTGATGCTCATCGAGTAGATCGAGCCGACCGTACCCGTCGAAGTACCGAGGATACCCGTGGAGGTTTCAACCGAACCGCCGCTCATGCCGAACAGGACGTTGCCGAGCGAGCCGCTCGAGAGAGCATAGTCGGTCGTCTTGATCGAAACAGCGTTGGAGCCGTCGCGGACGAAGGAGGAAACGACGCTCTTGGTGCCCGACGCGCCGGCAACCCAGTTTTCACCGTTGAAGGAAGCCGACTGAGCAATGCTCAGGAGCTGCTGCTGCAGCTGACCGATTTCTTCCTGAACCTTGGCCTTGTCGACGCCGCTTTCAGTTGCAGCAACGAGCTTGGCCTTGATATCGCCGACGACGTCGATGGCGCTGTCCATGGCAGTGTAAGCGGTATCGACCTTGGCAGCGCCTACGCCGAGAGCGTCGGAAACAGCCGAGAGAGCCTTGTTGTCCGAACGCATGGTCGTTGCGATCGACCAGTAAGCGGCGTTGTCAGAAGCCTTTTCGACGCGATAGCCCGACGAAACGTGGTTCTGCGTCTGGTTGAGGCCCTGGTTGACGGCACGCAGCGTCTGGAGAGCGGCCATTGCGGAAGAATTGGTGTTAATGCTTGTCATAAGTCTGTCCCCTGAAAAACAAGATACAAAAAGGAGGACATACCGGACTGTAGTACCGGCGATGACGGACCAGCTTCATGCTACTCGGCGCCTTTTTTGTTTGGCCCAAACCCGTCATGTCCAGGGCAATTTCGCAGCCAATGCTTGCCAACTTCTTAAAAATACAGACCCTGGGCCGGCTCCTTGCAGGGCATAGTTAATGCCTTCTCACAAGGCTTAGTTAATGCCGGCTGAAGATAATTTTTGGCATCCGAAAGGTGCGCTTTCCTGGGACAGTCGAAGGCTTTCCGGACAAAGCAGGCGCTCATCGCGCCACCGGTTTCAAGCAAGCTTCGAATGCCAGTGTGGCGGATGCCGGGATAGCATCATCGGACCGACCCCGTTTTTGGGAGGACGAGCCATGCGCGCTTCGGCGATCGACAGCCATGCCAGAACATTTCCTTCACGGAGTTGAGTTTTGAACAGCAAAGTTTCGTTCTCTGCGGCATCAAAGGATTACCAGATGGGCCGCTACACACAGTCCTTGGCGACGCTCAACCAGTTGATGGATATCCAGCAGGACGCCAAGACCTATGCGTTGCTGGCCAAAAACCTCGTGCAACTCGGCTTCAAGGCCGATGCCGCGAAAGCCTATGGCCTGGCCGGCAACTGCGAAGGACCGAACGCCTACGAATACCAGAAACAGGCTGCCAAGCTGCACTACGAGACCGGCAGCGAGGACGACGCCCTGCTGATCGCCATGCGAAACCTCAGCAAGGCCCAGGAAGACCCGGAACTCGCCTTCATCATCACCGCGATCTATCTGAAGCGCCAGCAGCGGGATATCATCCGGCCGTTCAAGACGGTGCTGTCGGAGAGCCAAAATCCCGATCATATGCGCCTGGCAGCCCTGCTGCTGAGCGACGATCTGCACGACGCAACCAACCAGGCCCTTGCGCGCAACCTCTTCAAGCGTTTTCCCGGCAATCTCGCATTCCGCTTCCTTCATCTTGTTTTCGCCCGCGAATTCAACGAGTTCGAAGAGGCAAGCAAGCATCAGGCAGTGATCGACGCCACCCTTGCAAAGGGCGATGTCGAGATCCTACGCAAGGACAACCCATTCTATCATCTGCACTGGTGCGGCAACGAGGATTTCAACCGGTATGCGACGATCGGCACCACGCCCCTCAACCCGGAACGGGTGGCCTTCCGCCGCAGCCAGCCGCACACATGGTCGGACAAGATCCGGATCGGCTACATGTCATCCGACTTCTGGGATCGTCACGCGACGATGAAGCTCTTGCAGCGTATCCTCGAGTTGCACGACAAGGACCGGTTCGAGGTAACCCTTTTCTGCCATACCGAACCGGAATTCCTGAAGCACAACGACACCGACCGCAGCCGTTGGGGCAGGATCGTCACCGTTCACGGCTTCTCCGACCAGATGATGCTGGAAGCGGTGCGCAAGCATAATATCGACATCATGGTCGATCTGAAGGGCCATACGTCAGGCAGCCGCGCCACGGCCTTCAACTTGCCGCTGGCGCCGGTGCATGTCGGTTGGCTCGGTTTTCCCGGCAGCACGGTCAATATCGATCTCGATTATGTCATCGGCGACCATTCGGTGCTGCCCGAGGTGGCCAAACCCTTCTACCACGAGAAGTTCTGCCGCCTGCCGGAGAGCTACCAGCCGAACGACCCGATGCATCGTCCGAAGCCACGTGCTGTTACACGCGAGCAGCTCGGCCTGCCTGATGACGCCTTCATCTTCGCGTCCTTCAACGGCAACCGCAAGATCACGCCGGAGACGATCGACAGCTGGTGCCGTATTCTCAAGCGCGCGCCGAACAGCGTGCTCTGGCTGATGGCGAATACGCCGCGCAACCAGGCAAACCTCTTGAAGCAGTTCCAGACGGCGGGCATTTCGCCCAAGCGGATCATCTTCTGCCCGCGCGCCCCTTACGAAGAACATATAGACCGTCAGCAGGCAGCCGACCTCGGCATCGACACCTTCCCGGTCAATGGCCACACGACCACCTCGGAGCAGCTCTGGGGCGGCCTGCCGGTCCTGACCGTCAAGGGCACCAACTTCGCGTCACGCGTCAGCGAGAGCCTGCTCAGTGCCATCGACCTGCCCGATCTCGTTGCGCCCGACCTGCAGGCCTATGAGGATATGGCTGTCGAATTGGCTGAGAACCCCGGGCGGATCGCCGAATACAAAGCGCATCTCAAGGAGAAGCGTTATATCGCGCCGCTCTTCGATGCCGAACGGTTCTGCGACCATCTGGAGCAAGCCTATGAAATCATGGCCGAGCGCGCCAAGCAGGGTCTTGCACCCGATCATATGGACATTCCGGCGCTGCCACCGCGCACGGCGCCGTTCGCGGCCGAGTGAGGCTTTTCGACCACTGCAGCGCCACGCGTCTTTCAGAGTCGTAAACGACGCTTGGCACCTTGAATTGCTGCATAATGAAAGAACCCGCCGGAGCAATCCGACGGGTTTTCTCATTGGCGAATATCCAAACGGCGGCAGCCGTTCAGCTGAACGAGCGCACCAAGCTGCCGACGAGCAGGTTCCAGCCGTCGATCAGCACGAAGAAGAGAATCTTGAAAGGCAGCGAGATCGAGGTCGGCGGCAGCATCATCATACCCATCGCCATGGTGATGGTCGCGACGATGAGGTCGATGACGAGGAACGGCAGCACGACAAGGAAGCCGATCTCGAAGCCGCGGCGAATCTCGGAAATCATGAAGGCCGGGATCAGCACGCGGTAGTCGATCGGAGCGGTCGTCTGGATATTCTGTCCGCGTTCGCGCGCCAGATCGACGAAGAGCGCCAGATCCTTGTCGCGGGTATTGGCCGCCATGAAGGTGCGGAAGGGTTCGCCGATACGCTGGACTGCCTCGGTCTCGTTGATCTGATTGGCAAGCAGCGGCTGCACGCCGTTCTGCCAGGCCTGATCGAAGGTCGGCGACATGACGTAGAAGGTCATGAACAGCGACAGCGACAGGAGGATCATGTTGGAGGGCGTCGAGGAGAGGCCCATCCCTGAACGCAGGATCGAAAAAGCGATGATGAAGCGCGGAAAGCTCGTCACCATGATCAGGATACCCGGCGCGACCGAAAGAATGGTCAGCAGGCCGAATGTGCGGATGATCCAGGCGGCGACGGAGCCATCGACCGGTAGGTTCAACAAGTCAGTCGGCAGCTGCTGTGCCACCGCCAGTTCCGGTACCGCCATCATGGCGGCAAGGAAAACTATGAGACGAATCATTCGATGACAAATGTCCTGAACATGACCTTCGATACCCGCCCTTGCGAGCGAAGGTCAACACGTTCCTGAATGTCATCCTTGAGATATTGAAAGCCCCGCGGCCCTTCGATCTGCTGGAGGGAAACGGTCCTGATATAAGCGAGGATATCCTGGTGAATATCCTCGGAAACCTTGACATCCGGCGGCCCGTTGAAGAGCAGCGCGACCTCGAGTCGCACCCAGTTTTCCGACGGGTAGGCAAGGTTCGACGTGATCGGCTCGAGCTGGACGACGTTGTTGGCCTCAGTCGAAATTCGCGCCAGACCTTCCTCGGCCTTCTTCTTGGCCTCGGCTTCCTTGGCCTGTTCGGCCTCCTTGGCGCCCTTGACGTTGGGCGCGACGATCGTGCCGACCGCCCATCCGCCGCCGGCGCCGAGCAGGGTGAGCACGGCGATGCCGATGATCGTCATCAGCGCGCCGGATTTCTTCTTCGGTTGACCTGTGCTTGCGTCTGGCTCTGCCATCGTCGTTCAGCCTCAAAGCGGCGAGAAAAGATCGACGGCCTGCTGGCCGCGCGGAGGCTGCTGCACTTCCATCAGGCGGCCGCGGCCGCCGTAGGAGATGCGGGCTTCGGCGATCTTGTCGTAGGAGATCTGGTTGTCGGCATTGACGTCCTGCGGGCGAACGATACCGGCGACATTCAGGATGCGCAGCTCCTGGTTCAGGCGGACTTCCTGCGAGCCCGAGATGACGAGGTTGCCGTTTTCGAGAATGCCGGTGACGACGGCGGCGACCAGAAGGGTGAGCTTGTCGGTGCGCTCGATCTTGCCCTTGCCGTCGGTGCTGGTGTCGGAGCCATAAGTCAGGTCGGTCTTCGACTCGGGCGTCCAGCCGAAGATCTGGGCGTTGACGTCCCAGTTCATGCCGCTCGAATTCGTGCGGCTGCGGTTGGTCTCGTTGTCGAAGGAGGCCTTGTCGTTGATCTGGATGTCGACGGTCAGGATGTCGCCGACGTTGAGCGCGCGCGCATCCTTGAAGAGGGCGGCCTGAGAATCGCTCCACAGCGAATAGCCTTGCGCCACGGCGCGCGGCTGTTTCGGATAAAGCGCCATCTGTGGTGTCTGGCCGTAGGCGAGGCCGCTGCCGATCGGGCTCATCGCAGGCGCACGGCCGATCTCGCTGACCGCCGTCGGAGACTGGCAACCTGCAAGGAGTGCGAGGGCGGCGATCGCGGCCGGGAAACGCATATTCATGAAGGATCCTTCGACGTATTGGGATCGGACGCGCTGGCGATGACGCTGGCGATGACCGCGGCTTTCTCAGGGTCCATCTCGTTGAGGATGAGGCTCGACTGACGCGGGCCGAGCCGCATGATCACGGCGGAGGCCACCTCGATCTTCATGTCCTGCAACTGAAGTGCGGCCGCATCCGGCTTCATCTTCCTGTAGATTTCAGTGAGGCCGGCTTCCGCCTGCTTCAGGAAATCGTCACGCCGCTTCAGCCAATCCTGGTATTCGGCCTTGCGCTTGTCCATTTCCGCCATGCGGGCGTCGATGTCGGCGCGAAGCTTTTCCAGCTCCTGCTTCTGCAGCAGGTAACGCTGGTCGCGGGCAGGCTCTGCGATGTTGGTGCAGAACTGCTTGATCTCGTCCTGGGAGGTGATGTCGCCTGCCGGCGCATGTTCCTGCGCGAAGGCGCTGGGGATCGACAGAAGGACGAGGCCTGCGGCCGGCAGCGCCAGCCGGCGCAGCAATTGCAGAACCGTCATGTCAGGGTTGATGATATCAATCATTGCAGCACAAGCTCCGCCTGCAGGGCGCCTGCCGACTTGATGCCCTGGAGAATGGCGATGATGCCATCCGGTTTCACACCGATATTATTGAGGCCGGCGACAAGGGTCCTGAGATCTGGACCGTCGATGATGGCGACGCGCCCACCAGTCTGCTCGGCCGCGATATCGGTCTGCGGCTGGACGGCGGTCCGGCCGCGCGAGAAGGGTTCGGGCTGGATGATCTGTGGCGTCTCGGTGACCTGGACAGTCAAGGTGCCGTAGCTGACGGCGACCGGCGAGACGCGGACGTCGGAGCCGATAACGATCGTTCCGGTGCGCTCGTTGATGACCACCTTGGCCGGCGTATCGGTTTCGACGATGAGGTTTTCGACGTCGGCCATCAGCCGGGTGAGATCGGCCGCGCGCGGCTTCTGGATCACGACTTCCTGCGAATCCTTGGCTTCGGCGACCGGGCCGCCGAAGCGCGCCGAGGCATAACCGTTGACGATGTCGGCGATACGGATCGCCGTCGAGAAGTCTGGGTTGCGCAGCTGCAGGACGAGATTGACCGAGTCCTTGAAGCGGGACGGCAGTTCACGTTCGATGATCGCGCCGCCGGGCACGCGGCCTGCGGTGGTGACGCCTTCGGTCACGGTCGCCGCCTGGCCCTGCGCCTGGAAACCGGAGACGATGACAGCGCCCTGCGCGACGGCATAGATCTGCCCGTCGGCGCCGGAAAGCGAGGTCATGACGAGCGTGCCGCCGCGCAGCGACGTCGCGTCGCCGAGCGAGCTCACCGTCACGTCGATACGACTGCCGGGACTTGCGAAGGGCGGCAGGTTGGCGGTGACCATCACGGCCGCGGTATTCTTGGCGTTGGACTGGCCGCCCTGCGTCGAGATGCCGAGATTCTGCAGCATCGCTCGCATCGACTGCTCGGTGAAGGGGGAGGCACGGAAGCCGTCGCCGGTTCCCTGCAGGCCGACGATCAGGCCATAACCGATCAGCTGGTTGTCGCGCCCGGCCTGAAGGGAGGCGATGTCCTTGATGCGGGAGGTCAGCGCCCAGGCGGGCGCGACATCAGCCAAACTCATGGCGAGAACCGCGACAAGGGTGACGAAACGGAAGAACAATTTCATTTTGCCCTCACATGGACCGTGCCGTCCGCAAGCACAGTGCCGCTGACGATGACGCCGGAGTCCATATTGCGCGCGCGAACGACCTGCCCGATCGTGCCGTCTTCGAGCGGCGTGCCGGCGGCGGAGATCGTCATCGCGCCGAGCGATAAGACCAGGCGGATCGAAGAGCCGCGCGTCACCGTATAGGCCTCGCGCAGACCCGAAACCGAAATCGTGCGGCCCGGCAACAGCGTGCGCTTGGAGACCATGCCTTCGACCTGCGAAATGGATTTGGCATAATCGCCGGCGAGGTTGGGGTTGGTGACCTCGACCTCCTGAAGCTGGCTCGACGACAATGTGTCGCCGGGATAGATGATCGTCGTCGGGACGACGGCATAACCCATGCCGGCATCCACGTCCGCGGGCAGGAAAATGCCCGCGACTGCGATCGTGGCTGCCGCCACCCATCCTGCGATGTGTCCTGCCCGGCAAAACATCATGTTTCGGCCCTTCCCTTTACTTCAGGTTCTTGCTGACGATGGAGGCCATTTCATCAGCGGTGGTGATCACCTTGGAATTCATTTCGTAAGCGCGCTGGGCCGAGATCAGCTCGGTGATTTCCTTCACCGGGTCGACGTTGGAAGATTCCAGGTAACCCTGCTTCATGTAGGCGAAACCTTCCTCGTCAGGATTGCCGATGACGGCTTCGCCGGAGGCCGGCGTTTCCTGGAAGAGATTGTCGCCGAGCGGCTGGAGACCCGCCTCGTTGACGAAGTCGGCAAGGGTCAACTGGCCGAGCTCGGTCGCCTCCGTCGCTCCCGGCAGCTTGGCCGAGACCTGGCCGGAGCGGCTGATCGTCAGTTCGGTCGAGCCCGTCGGAATGGTGATGCCGGGAAGGACCTCGTAGCCGTCGATGGTGACGAGTTGGCCCTGGTCGTTCTTGTTGAAGGCGCCGGCGCGGCTGTAAAGCGTCGTACCGTCGGTCGACTGGATCTGGAAGAAGCCCTTGCCGATCAGCGCTACGTCGAGATCGTTGCCGGTCTGGGTCAGTTCGCCCTGGAGATGCAGGTTGCGAACCGCCGAGGTCTGGACGCCGAGGCCGATATTGGCACCTTCCGGAACGACGGCCTGGTTGGCGCGGTTGGCGACACCCTTGGCACGTTCGGTCTGGTAGAGAAGATCCGAGAATTCGGCGCGGGCGCGCTTGAAACCGGTCGTATTGATGTTCGCGATGTTGTTCGCGATGACTTCCAGATTGGTCTGCTGGGCATCCATGCCCGTTGCTGCGATGGCGAGCGCTCTCATGTGTTCGTCCTCAAATCAGTTACATCTGCATCTTGGTGACTTCGAGAAAGGCCGAGACGACCTTGTCGCGGATGGCAATCGCGGTCTGCAGCGTCTGCTCGGCCTGGAGCATGGAATCGACGACTTCACGCGTCGTCGCCGTGCCCTTGATACCGGCAAAGGACATGCTTTCCGCACCCTTCAGGCTGTTGACCGCCTCACTCGCCATGTTGCCCATGACAGAGGCGAAGCTCATGCCGTTGGCCGCTCCTGCGGCGCCCGACATGGTGGCGGCAGACGAGGAGGCGGAATTTTCGGTGTCGACGGCGCCGAGCGCACGGGTCATCGAAAGGTTGCTGACATTCTGGACGCTGCTGATCATTCTTATTGGCTCTTCAGGAGGTCGATCGTGGAGGAGATGAGATCGCGGGTCTGTTTGATGGTCTGCAGATTGGCGTCATACGAGCGGTTGGCTTCGCGCATGTCGGCCATCTCGACCAGGATATTGACGTTCGGCAGTTTGACGACGCCCTTCTGGTCCGCAGCCGGATTGCTGGGGTCGAATTCAGTGCTGAAGTCGCCTTCGTCGACGCCGACCTTCTTGACGCCGACAGTCTCGACGCCGTTACTGCGATCCATCTGCTGGCCGAAGGTAATCGTCTTGCGGCGATAGGGATCGGCGCCGGGCGTGTCGCCGGTCGAGCGGGCATTGGCGATGTTTTCCGAAACGATGCGCAGGCGCGTCGACTGCGCCTCGAGCCCGGAACCGGCGATTTTCATTGCTGCTGAAAGCGGATCCATGACTTTACCTCCTGACCGTCATCAACATCATGCGGTTGAAGGAACTGACCAGCGAGGTGTTCAGATCGTACTGACGCTTGATATCGCCCGACTTGGAGAGCTCCTCGGCCAAACCGACCGTATTGCCGGATTCCTGGACACCGATTTCCTGATCGAGCGCGGCGTCCTTGACGTCGATATCGCCGCTGTCGCTGAAATCGTTGCCGCTGAGATGCGCCGGATTGGTGCGCGCCATGTTGATATCGGAATTGTCGAGCACCGCATCAAAGGGCGTAACGTCCTTGGCGCGGAACTTCGGGGTATTGGCATTCGCGATGTTGCCGGCAACAACCTGCTGACGGATCGTCAGCCATTCCGCCTGCCGCGAAGCCAAGTCGAAAAGTTGGATCGGTTGCATGAGAACTCTCCGTTTTTACTGTCCCGAACCTAGTGCGGTAATCTTGCGTGGGACTTACGGGGAATTCAGGCGTCGAGGCGGTTTTCGGGGGAACGCCGCCGCGACGCTGTAACTCTTTGAATAGCTGCGTCATTCCATAAATCGGAATCGATCCAAGAAATGACGGAATAAAAAACAGGGGCTCCGGCCGGTTCACGGCGGAGCTCCTGTTGCCTTCGGCGTTTACGGACAGCTTCAATTGTTCTGGTAGATCTCGCCTTTGGAGGTGACGATCACCCATTTGCCGTCGCGCTGCTCGAGTGTCGCAAGACGGCTTTCGTCGGGCAGGATCGAGCCGATGCGCACCACATACATGCCCGAGGGATCCTCGATCAGCGCCCGGCCGTTGGAAACATGCAGCAGGCGGAAGGAAGATTTGCCGGGGAAAGGCTGATCTTCCTGTATGGCGCGGCCATCGCGCTCCTTGCCGAGATCGGAGACCGTCGCCGTCGTCAGCGGATCGATCGGCGGGGCCTTCTTGTCCGCCTCGTTCTTGTTGACCATGGCAAGTGGCGAGACGCTGAAGACGTTGCGGGCCGGCCAATCCGGCAGTTCACGCGAATTCTCGCTGGCGGCGACATTGATGCCGAATTTGTCCGCATTGAAGAAGACGTACCAGGGAAAGAAGGCGGAGGCGCCGGCAAGCGCCAGGCCGGAGAAGGTCAGAAACCGATCCAGGATGGCGGCTTTCCTGCGCTGCTTCAGGGAAGCGATACGTTCGTCGTCGAAATCAGCCACGTCTAGCCTCTCCTCTGAATAGGGGCGCCCTGATTGCCCATGCCGGCTGCAGCCTTGAGCGCGCCGGCGAGATCGGCGAAAGCGTCGAGCGAGTCGCGATCGCCCGGAGACTGCTTCAGGACGTCGTAAATAATCGGCACCTGCTTGATCGCCATGTCGAGATCGGGATCAGCACCCTGGCGGTAACCGCCGATCATGCGCAGGTCGCGCGTCTCTTCGAAACGATGGATCAGCACCTTCAGCCGCGATACCAGCTTTTCCTGATCCGGCGTCCAGGCTTTGCGGGCGAGACGCGAGATCGAGGCGAGCGGATCGATCGGGGGATACCGCCCTTCTTCGGCGAGACTGCGCTGCAGGACGATATGTCCGTCGAGGATGCCGCGGGTCGAATCGGCGATCGGGTCATTGTGATTGTCGCCGTCGACGAGGATCGAGATGATCGCCGTGATGGTGCCGGCGCCTTCGGGACCGGGACCGGCGCGTTCCAGGAGGCGCGGCAGCTCGGTGAAAACGGAGGCGGGATAACCGCGCGCGATCGGCGGTTCGCCGGAGGCGGTCGCCACCTCGCGGATCGCATGGGCGAAACGCGTGACGCTATCGACGATGAAGAGGACGTTCTCGCCCTTGTCGCGGAAATGCTCGGCGATGGTGACCGCCGTCAGCGGCGCCATCTTGCGCAGCATCGGGCTCTCGTCGCTGGTGGCGACGACGGCGATCGCCTTCTTCATATTGCTGCCGAGCGTATCCTCGATGAATTCGCGCACTTCGCGGCCGCGTTCGCCGACGAGCGCAATGACAACCTTGTCGAAGGCATCGGCGCGGGCGAGCATGGACAGAAGCGTCGACTTGCCGACACCCGAACCGGCGAAGATGCCGAGGCGCTGGCCGAGGCAGAGCGGCGAGAAGATGTCGATCGCGCGCACGCCGGTCTTGAAGCCGGTCTCGACACGCTTGCGGGTCATCGAGGGCGGCGCGGTATTCGAGATCGAGCGGCGATCGAGGCCCTCGGTGATCGGGCCCAGCCCGTCGATCGGCTCGCAGAGCGAGTTGACGGTGCGCCCACACCAGCTGTCCGTCGGTGAAATGCGGAAGGCGCCCTTGCGGATGACGGTATCGTGGATGCCGATCGGTTCGCCGGGTTCGATCGGGCAGACATAGATCAGTTCCGGCTCGACGCGCACGACCTCGCCGAGATGGATGCCGGTGGCCGATTTATGGGCCACGAACTCGCCCAGACGAACATGGCGGGAGAGACCGTGAACCGTGTAGTGGCCGGCAGCGATGGTCTGCACGCGGCCGCCATGGGCAACCGCAAACTCCGGCGATGCGTATCGGTCGACGAGGCCCGCCAGATGCGCCAGCTTCGGGGAAAGGCCGTCCTCAGACAGTAATGTGGTGCTCATGCTTTAACTCTAGCCTAGCGGCTGCCCCCAAGCGTCTGGACGGCTTCCTTGAAAGAATCCTCGCTGTCGCGCATCAGCGACGAGACGCTTTCGAAGGCGCGGTTGACTTCGATCAGCTGGGTGATCTCGCGCATGGCATTGACGTTGGAGTTTTCGAGATAACCCTGCTCGACACCGACATTGAAGCGGTCGACGACAGCGCGCGGCTGGTCGGTGGTCATGATGCCGCTGTTTTCGTAGCGCAGGTAACCCTTGCTGACATCGGCCTCGAACAGGCCGAGCGAGCCGATCTGCCGGCCGCCCTGATAGATGATGCCGTCGGTGCCGACGGCCGGCTCGCCGCCTGTCGTGTTGAGCTGGATCGGTGCGCCGCCGGCGTCAAGAACCGGGTATCCGCGGATCGAGACGAGTTCGCCGGTATCCTTGATCGTAAAGCGGCCATCCCTCGTCAGAACCTGGCCGGCCGGCGTGTCGAGCGCAAACCAGGCATCACCCTTGACGGCGAAATCGAGCATGTTGCCGGTGTGCTGCAACTCGCCATTTCCCTCGTTCAGGTAGTCGTTGCCCTGGGAAACGAAGGCGACCTTGGTGTTCAGCTTGTTCTTGGTGGCTGCCACCATCTCGTCGAACTTCACCTCGGTGGCGCGAAAACCGGTCGTGTTCACGTTCGCCATGTTGTCTGCGATGGTGGTCAGGCGCTTTTCGAGGGCCATCTGCGACGACAGAGAAACATAAAGACCGGATTGCATGTCGGTAAGCTCCAAGCATTGGCGATGAACGGAACGAAAAGCCGGGCGTCGTCTTATGTGGTTCGGCCGGGATTTCGCTGAGGCGGCATCTCAGAAACGGGCGCGGACACCCATTCGTCCCCTTTAGACTGACGGCAGATGCTTGCGCGAAGCTGGCACGCGGAAATGCCCCGCGAGCGGGCCTTTCATCAGCCTCACGCAAGGCAGAAACCCTATCGGTCTCAATGAAAAGCAACGTTCAGATTGGGCTGACGATGAACATCATTATCGGATTTATAGTGACTTGCGGCTGTGTCATCGGCAGCTTCATGGCGATGGGCGGCGACGTGAACGCTCTGTTCCAGCCCTTCGAATTCGTCATCATCGGTGGCGCCGGTCTCGGCAGCTTCATCATGGCGAACCCGATGAAGGTGGTGAAGGATTCCGGCAAGGCACTCGGCGAAGCCTTCAAGCATGCCGTGCCGAAGGAACGTAACTATCTCGATACGCTCGGCGTGCTTTATTCGCTGATGCGCGATCTGCGCACCAAGTCGCGAAACGAAATCGAAGCCCATATCGACAATCCGGCCGAATCGACGATCTTTCAATCGGCTCCGACCGTTCTGAAGAACAAGGAACTGACGGCGTTCATCTGCGACTACGTGCGCCTGATCATCATCGGCAACGCCCGCAGCCACGAGATCGAGGCGCTGATGGATGAAGAGCTCAACACCATCATGCACGACAAGATGAAACCCTACCACGCGATCCAGATCATGGGCGATTCGTTCCCGGCGATCGGTATCGTCGCGGCCGTTCTCGGCGTCATCAAGGCGATGGCCCACATCAACGATTCGCCCGAAGTGCTCGGTCACCTGATCGGCTCGGCGCTCGTCGGCACCTTCCTCGGCATTCTCTTGTCCTACTGCGTCTGCTCGCCGCTGGTCTCCCAGATCAAGGTCGTGCGCAACAAGCAGCACCGCCTCTACGTCATCGTCAAGCAGACGCTGCTTGCCTATATGAACGGCTCGGTACCGCAGGTCGCTCTCGAATACGGTCGCAAGACGATCTCGGCTTACGAGCGTCCGTCCATCGATGCGGTCGAGCAGGAAATGATGAACCCAGGTGGCGAAAACAAGGCGGCTTAAATGACTATGAGCAATGCTTCGCACGACAAACCGGCAATGGATCCTACCCTCCTCGCCAAGCTGACAGGCGGGCTTGGCGACAGAGGCAGGGTCGCTAAGATCTGCAGCTCCTTCGGGGAAATCTACAGCGAATTCTTTCTCGACGTCATCAAAAGCGAGACTGGCCTCGACGTGACGGTCAACTATCTCGGCTGCGATATCGGCTACAAGAACCACCTCATCGAAGACCTGAGCGCGAACGTCACACTCGTCGACGCGACGCTGCGCAACTGGTCGCAGAACATTACGCTTGCCTGCGGCAACGGCTTCGTCATCACGCTGATGGAGCATCTGCTCGGCGCCACAGCCGATACGATCGAGGAACCGGCCGACCGGCTGCTGTCGATCATCGAGCTGGATCTGGCGGTCATGGTCTTCGACAAGATCGCCAAGGTGCTGCGCTCGGCCGTCAACGCGCCGGGCGGTTTCGAACCGAGCCTTTCGGCTCCGTACGCCCATGACATGCGCGCCCGGCCGCAGGAGGATCGTCCGGACGAATTCGCCGCCGCCATCAACATGTCGATCACGCTTGCCGGCATCGTTTCGGAATTTACGTTGATCGTTCCGCAGACGGCACTGCTCAAGACCAAGGTAACGCCGCCGAAGCCGAAACGCCAGGCCAGCAGCAACTCAGCGGAATGGACCGAACAGCTTGGCGACCAGGTCCGCCGCTCACATGTCACGCTCGAGGCCAAGATCAGGCTGCAGGACCTGACGTTGCGCACCATATCGAAGCTGATGGTCGGCGACGTCATTCCGTTCCGCGACCACGGCGAGGTGCGCGTCGAGGTCAGCGCCAACAGCAAGGAATTGTATGTGTGCGAGTTCGGGCGTTCAGGTGAAAACTACATGGTCCGCGTCAAGGATACGATGAACTCGGATGACGAACTCATCCGTCATTTAATGAATTAATCGGTTCTCTGGCTTTTGGGCTGCAAAGGCAGTTTGAGGCAAGTTTCAACTGGAATAGTGATTTCATGGCTACGAAGAAAACACAGCAGAACAGCGACCTCTCCCTGGATCTTCCGGGCAGCGAAGCCGATCTCGACCAGGCGATCGACGATCTGCGTGGCGTGCTGAAGCAGGATGCCGATGGCGACCTGTCGCAGTTTGGCGACGACCTGCAGAGCGACCCCTTCGCAGCAGGAACGGACCTGGCCGCCTTTGGCGGCGAGGCTTCGGAAAGTCCTTTCGGCAGCGACGATTTCGGCGGCGATTTTGGCGCTAGCAATGCCAGCCCGGCGGCCGGCATGGATTTCGGCAGCAGCCCCTCGTTCGAGGCATCGCCGGCTCCGCTCGGCAGCGCTTTGAATTCCAACTTCGACCTGATCATGGACATCCCGATCGACGTCCAGATCATGCTCGGCACCAGCCGCATGCAGGTCTCCGGCCTGATGAACCTCAATGAAGGGGCGACGATCGCCCTCGACAAGAAAATCGGTGAACCGGTCGAGATCATGGTGAATGGCCGCAGGATTGCCCGCGGCGAAATTACGGTGCTTGATAACGACGACACGCGATTCGGTGTAAAACTGATTGAAGTTTTGAGTACGAAAAAAGCCTGATCCCTGTGTGGGACGGAGAGGTTAGACCATGATGGACTTTGACGATTTCGGCGGCGCACTAGCCGGGAAACCGTTGACCCAGGCTGAAAAGGCGGCGGCTGTTCTTCTCGCTATGGGAAAGGGCGTCGCCGGCCGGCTGTTGAAATATTTCACCCAGGCCGAACTGCAGACCATTATCTCATCCGCCCAGTCGCTGCGCGCTATTCCGCCGGATGAGCTCCTGTTGCTCGTCTCCGAGTTCGAAGACCTCTTCACCGAGGGCGCCGGACTGATGGACAACGCCAAGGCGATCGAGGCCATTCTTGAAGAAGGCCTGACGCCCGACGAGGTCGACAGCCTGCTCGGCCGCCGCACCGCATTCCAGGCCTACGAAACCTCGATCTGGGATCGCCTCAGTGAGGCGGAGCCGACATTCATCGCACAGTTCCTTCTGCGCGAACATCCGCAGACCGTCGCCTATATTCTTTCGATGATGCCCTCCTCCTTCGGCGCCAAAGTGCTGCTGCAGCTTCCCGACAACCGCCGCGCCGACATCATGAACAGAACGGTCAACATGAAGGCGGTCAGCCCGAAGGCTGCGCAGATCATCGAAAACCAGGTCATGACGCTGCTTGCCGAGGTTGAGGCAGAGCGCAATGCGGCCGGCTCGACGAAGGTTGCCGATCTCATGAACGAACTCGACAAGCCGCAGGTCGACACGCTGCTCAGCTCGCTCGAATCGATCAGCCGCGAGTCGGTCAACAAGGTTCGCCCGAAGATCTTCCTGTTCGAGGACCTCATGTACATGCCGCAGCGCAGCCGCGTCATGCTGCTCAACGACATATCGGCGGACGTGCTCACCGTCGCGCTGCGCGGGTCGCCGCCCGAGATCCGCGAATCGGTTCTCTCCGCCATCAGCCCACGCCAGCGCCGCATGATCGAATCGGATCTGCAGAGCGGCATGGGCGGCGTCAATCCGCGCGAGATCGCGATTGCCCGCCGCGCCGTGGCGCAGGAAGCGATTCGGCTGGCCAATTCCGGCCAGATCGAGCTCAAGGAAAAGGAAGGCGACGCTTCGGCGGCCGCCTAAAGCGCGTCGCGATCTTTCAGATTCGCTCTTCGCGCTTTAGCTCTTTGTTTTTATCCATGTCGTTATCGCAAAACCGCTGCACACTTTTGCGCGACATGATTGGCGCTCGAGACTGTTGACAAATCCGGCATGCCGAAAGGCGGCTGTTGATCGCCGTGCCACAGACGACTACCCTTCCGACAATAGACCGTGCTCTAGAGCGCGTCGCATAGAACCCGGTTCTTGCGACGCGCTTTAGGTCTTTGTTCTGATGCATGTCGTCACCCCAAAAGCGCTGCACGTTTTTGGGCGACATGCATTACGCGCGGCCTATTTCTTTGACGGAGGGCCGCGACTTGGCAGACGATGACAAGGACAGCAAAACAGAAGCCCCAACCGCGAAAAAGCAAAGCGATGCCGCGGAAAAGGGCAACGTGCCGTCTTCGCGCGAACTTTCTATCTTTGCGACCATCCTTGCGACCTTCATTTACCTCGTATTCTTCCTTCCCGACAGCGTCGGGCGCATGAGTGAAATGCTGCGCGACATCTTCGAACAGCCCGACCAGTGGAAGATCGAGACGGGACCGGATGTCCTGGCGCTGTTCGTCCGGATCGGCTGGGCAAGTGCCGCGCTGCTGGCGCCCGCCTTCATCCTGTTCATGGTGTTCGGCGTCGCCTCCTCCGTCTTCCAGAATCTGCCGACACTGGTGCTCGAACGCATCCGCCCGCAGGCCTCGCGTATCTCGCCGATCAAAGGCTGGTCACGGCTCTTCAGCGTGCCCGGCCTGGTCGAATTCGGAAAGTCGCTGTTCAAGGTGGTCGTCGTCGGGGTGATCCTGTTCTTCGTGCTCAGGAGCGAATATTTCGGCTCAATCGACGCGATGTTCTCCGATCCGCAAACGATCCTCGTGCGCGTGACGGCGGCGATGCGCAAGATCATCATCGTCATGCTGATCGCCACGGCTATCGTGGCGATCGCCGATCTTTTCTGGACGCGCCATCACTGGTTCACCGAACTGAAGATGACGCGGCACGAGGTGAAGGAAGAAAACAAGCAGGCGCAGGGCGATCCCTTCGTCAAGAGCCGGCAGCGCTCGCTGATGCGCGACCGGGCGCGCCGGCGCATGATCGCCAACGTGGACCGCGCGACGCTGGTGATTGCAAACCCGACGCACTATGCGGTGGCGCTGCGTTATGCGCGTGAAGAGAACGACGCGCCGGTGGTGCTGGCCAAGGGCCAGGACCTGATTGCGCTCAAAATCAGGGAGATCGCCGAGAAGAACGGCATACCGGTGTTCGAAGATCCGCCACTTGCGCGCTCCATGTTTGCGCAAGTCTCGATCGATAGTGTCATCCCGTCAGTCTTCTATAAGGCGGTAGCGGAGCTCATCCACCGGGTCTACGCTGCGGACGCCAAGAACAAACGGGTAAGATAAGCCGAATGAAAAAATGCCCCCACTCTACCCAGCGTGAAAAGATCCTCGCAGACGCGATCAGCCCGGTCGCTACTGAACTGCGCCTTCTGGATGCTTCTGACCTTATTTCACTGCTGCGCTTCGAGTATTACGGCAACCTTTCCGATCTCGTCGCTTCGGCGGCGGAGCTTTTCTTTCATCCGGGCACGGTGAATTTCGGCTTGGGCGGCAACTATACTCTGGAGTGGGGCGGCAAGCCCGAAGTCGTTCTCGATCTGGAAATCAAGCCGCGCGGTGTCACCGTCTACGCGCAGCTCACCCTTGCCGAAGATCACGCCGGCATCGAGATCAATCATATCGCTTTCCAGGATCCCTCGGCCGATCCCGACGAGAACACCATCTTCCTCAAAAAGAGCCTTCGGGAAGCGCGTTACAGCGTCAACCAGCCGCCTCAGGCGCTGGCCGGCTAACCTCTTTCAAGACAACCAAGCTTTCATTCGCCTTGCAATTCAAAGCGTTACAGCGTCCTAAAGCGCATCGCGATCTTTCAGATTCGCTTGTCGCGCTTTAGGTCTTTGTTTTACGCCTGTCGATATCGCAAAGCCGCTGCACACTTTTGCGCGATATGCTCTCGCTGAAAGGACGCGCGACGCTGTAAGGGACTGCGCGGGTTCAGCTGATATAACCGAGCCGGATTGCCTTGGCGATCGCCTGAATGCGATTGACGGAATCGAGCTTGATGGTTGCCGAGCCGAGATAGGCGTTCACGGTGTGCACCGACAGTCCAAGCTTGTCAGCAATCTCTTCGCTGATGCGGCCGTCGCCGGCAAGCTGCAGACAGGCGATCTCGCGTTCGCTGAGCGCCTCAGCGGCAGCCGTGCGGCGTTCGTCGAGCGAGAGCAGATCCATCATGATATGGCAGCAGCGACCGTGCAGCTCGACGATGGTATCGCTCGAAGGATCGATCTCATCGCCTGTGAAAAGGATGAAACCATTGCCGACGGCGCCGAGCCGCACCGGTAAGGCAAGTCCGGAGAAGGGCAGAATACCGTCCTGCAGTCGCGTCATGAACGGCGAGAAGTCTGCCGGACCGGGTGCCGCGCGGTCGTAACCGCCGGCCCATGAGAGCGGCAGCAGCGACTTGTCGATATGATCGAGAAGAATATCGCCGTAGGCATCCGTGAAGGCCTTGCCGAAACCGGCATTGGAAGAACCCCAGTTCTCAAGCTCGCAGACAAGCCTCTGCTTTGCCGGAAGGCCCGAGCCGCTGACGCGGAAGATCGCGAAGCCTTGCGCATCGGCGAGCTTCTGCATCGCGATCAGCCGCGGAAAAAGGTCGGACCGGCTGGAAATCCTGTTCACACGCACCGTGCGCAGCTGCTCGGCGCTGCTCATCGTCCTGCCTGCTGGATAGCCCATAGATCCCCCTATACGAGATTATTGCGGACGGCGAAGGCAATGGCCTCGGACCGGGTCTTGGTCGCCGTCTTGCGCATCACGCTGGTGATGTAGTTGTTGATGGTGTTGCGGGAGATTCCGAGGATCATGGCGATCTCGTCGCTGGTCTTGCCCTCGGCGATCCAGAACAGGCATTCCAGCTCGCGGTCGGTCAATTCGAAATCACGATCGACCTTCGTACCGCCGCAGCGCAGGAAGCTCGCGACATAACCTGCAAGCAGGCCTACGTCCCGCAGGCGCTCCGGCGAAAGGATGAACCCCTCGCCGAACAGGAACATCAAGGCCAGTCGCGACCGGCCGACATTGAAGGTCACCGAACAATATTGGCGGCTGGCGCCGTCCGGAACTTCGGCACTGTCAGGCAGAAGAGCAAAATTCGGCTGGAAGACCTGCATGCATTTTTCCAGCTCCGTCGAGCGGGCATAGCCGCGGACCAGATCATTGGCGATGTCCCTGACCAGATCGAAAGGCCAGTCCGACGAAACGATGAAATCGAGGCCACTTTCCTGAAGGAGATCACAGCGCGCCAGAAGGTAGTGCGAAGCACCCACGTAGTCCGTCAGAGCGCGCAGACCAGACTGCAACCTGCCGGTGCTGGCGACGCCGTGGAGGCGCTGGAGCAGCTCATCGCGCGGCAACAGATCCGGCACCACCGCACTCGCGAAATTCGCCATATGCCTCTCGCCTTTGCTCGCCTGAATTACATTCATATCCATTGGCAATGTCCTGCGGCTGAGAAACGATCGAACTCGGTGCAACAGCAATTTTTCTGTAAAGGATTCAGGTCAAGTCCCGCTCGAATCCCATTTCGAATCACCTAAGGGTAAGCCAGCCGATGCAAATCACCATCTCCGACTTCTAGGGATTTACTTTCGCTGTCGCCAATGCACTGATTCGACCAGTCGTTCCAGCCTTCAAGATCTAAGGAGGCTAAGGTGATTCTGGCGGTATCGCAACCAGCTTCGCGTTTTACGCGAACCCCTCTCATCATGTCGCGTTACAGCCGCATTTAATGAGTCGGGTCTATAGTGTTGTTCGAATTCCCAACCCTGATTGTCATGCCCCAAGTCTCTCACATAGCCGGTCATGGTTTTCAGCAACAGCGGTCAGGAAATCCAGCTTTTGTACCGATATGAAAAAAGGCCGGTTGCCCGGCCTTTCCTTTACGCTGCTTCGTCGATCGCCCATTTCCTGAGGATTTTCGCGGCGCGTTCCTCGTTGATCTCGACCATACGGGAAAGCTTGCGTTCCGGGCCTTCCTTGACGCGACGATTGAAGTTTCCATCGTCGTCGCCGAGGCTGAGCAGGTCCTCGGTACTGTCGAAGCCGAAGTCGGACCCGAAGCCGTCCATGAGAGCGCCGCCGGGTGCTCCCGATGCAGGCGCGAAGTCCGGAAGCTCGAGGCCAGCCGCTTCCGGCGTCGCGTCGCCGAAAGCCGCGGAGCTGCCGTTGCCGTTGATGCTGCGCACCAGAGGCCGCAGGCCCATCCAGACCACTACGAAAGCGACCGCGACAAAGGCCAGCGAGTTGATGATGCCGGCAAGGTTGCGGCTCAGCATGTCCATGACGCGGACACCGCCGGTGGCGTCTTCGAGCAACTGGTTCTCGAGGAAGTCCATGGCCGTCACGGTGACGACGTCGCCGCGCTTGGCGTCGATGCCGGCCGCTGAAGCGACGATCTTCTGCATTTCGGCAAGATAGGCGTCGACCTTGGTCTGATCGGCGGGTTCACCGACCATCTTGGCGATGCGGCCCTTGTTGACCACCACGGCGATCGAAAGCTTTTCGACCTTATAGCTGCTGCGGGTCGTCGCCGTCGTCTTGCTGTTGATTTCGTAGTTGGTCTGCTCTTCGCGCTTGTCGGACTTGTCCTGCGATTCAGGCCCGGCGGAGCCGCCGGCCTCGGGAGCCGCCTGCGGAATGTTCTGTTCGACCGTCGTCGCGCTATCGGACTGCTTCTGCTGCGACTGCTGGGCTTCCTTCGTCGAGCGGACCGAGCGTTCGACCTTGGATTCAGGATCGAAAACCGTTTCCTGGATCTGCTGGGCGTCAGTGTTGAGATCGGCGGTGACGCTGGAGCGGAAGTTGTCCATGCCGAGGAAGGGTGCCAGCGCCTTGTCTATGTTGGATTCGACTTCCTGCTGAACGTTCTGCACGATGTTGAGCGAGCGGTTCAGCGAGCTGTTGCTCGCCTCGTCGCCGGAAGCGAGCAGTTGGCCGGCGGAATCCAGGATCGTCACGTCATCGACATCAAGCCCCGGCACGGCCGAGGCGACGAGGTGGCGGATCGAGGTCGCCGCGCTCCGCCCGGTGGTGGCGCTCGCGCGAATCATGACGGATGCGGTCGGTTTTTGCTCCGCCTTCCGGAAGTTTCCGACCTCCGGCATGACGATATGGACGCGCGCGGCGGTGATACCAGAGATCGACTGGATGGTGCGGGCGATTTCGCCCTCCAGCGCTCGAACCCGCGTTACCTCCTGCATGAAGGAGGTCAGGCCGAGGGAGCCGACATTGTCGAAGAGTTCGTAACCGGCATTGGCGCTGTTCGGCAGGCCGCGCTCGGCAAGCATCAGGCGGGCCTTGCCCGTCATCCCCGTGGGAACACTGATGCTGGAGCCGTCCGTGCCAACCTGGAAATCGACGTTGGCTTCGGCAAGCGCCATGCTGATCTGGTTGAGATCCGGCGAGTCCAGACCGACATAGAGCGTTTCCTGTGCCGGTTTGTTGACGAAAAGGGCGGCCGCAAGGACGATTGCGATGGAGACGGCACCGACGCCTCCGAGAATCATCAGGCGTGTTCGGCCCAGGGAACCGAAGTTCTTAAAGATCTGAACTAATTGATTTAACAGATTCATTCTGTTCTCGCACGATCCGTCAAAGACAAAGCAGGCTTATTGCCTCATCAGACGAATAGTCGGCGAAACTTGTGCGAGCGTTTCGTGAGAGTATGCGGGAGCGAAAAGGCCTAAGGTAATTCCAGCAAAAATGCGCGGCGGTTTGCGTCCGGAATTGCGCTAGAACAAAGAGAGAGCGTTTCCGTGACTCGGAAAAAACGGGGTCGTTCTAGAAGAAATCGAAGTCGCCGGCTGCCTTGCTCAATGGCTGGGAGTGGCCGTGGCGTGTGGCGCCGCCCAATGCCTTTTGCATCTCCGCCAGCTTGACGAGGCTGAGCGCGGTTGCGACGTCGACTGCCCAGCCGTGCGGGATTTCGCCGGTGATGGTGTCGATGAATTCTGCAAGGCCGCGTGATTTCTGCACAGCCAGATCGATGCCCTGCATGACCTTCATGGCATCCGGCGAATTCAGGATTTCGGCGCCGCCGAGGTCGAGAAGCTGCGGCTCGATACGCTCGATGAGATAGGCGACATCGTGCAGTTCGGAAACGATGCGCATCAGGATGTCGCTCAGCGCTTCGACAGGCGCAGGCGGCTCCATCATCTGGGTAAATGTCATATGAAAATCCTCGCCATCAAAAAAATTCGATACTGGTTTCGACGGGCTTCTGCGGAGCGGCGGGACGCTGCTCGAGAGCGACGGTTCTCTGCGTTTCGGCGCCGGTCAAGGGGTATTGCCGGGCACGACCGGAGACCGGCCAATATTCAAGCTTGCGTCCATGCTCTCCGCCGGTCGAGGAACCGACCACTGGAATGCCTTCATCCCTCAGGAACTGCACGGCGAAGGCCGCGTTCTGCTCACCGACATTGGAGAATGTCGAGATCGTCTTCGCGCCGCCGAAGATCTTTGCCTCCAGCCGGTCGCGCCGGGCGCCCTGCTTCAGGAGACCGTTGATCAGCAGTTCCATCAGATGCACGCCGTACCGCGTGGCATCGCCGCCTGATGTCGGCGACGTCGCCGAACCGGGCAGCAGAAAGTGGTTCATGCCGCCGACACCGGCGACAGGATCTCTGAGGCATGCAGCCACGCACGAACCGAGAATGGTCGAGAGGACCGCATTCGGATCGTTCAGAACCTTATACTCGCCCTGAATGATGTGCACGCGGCGGGCTGCCCCCTCAGTGATCATTTCAGGGCTCCAAACACGGCTTCGATGGCCGCTTTCATCTTCTCGATCGTGAACGGCTTGGCGAGCACGTTGTTTGCGCCGAGCTGGGCCGCCTTCTGCACCAGTGCGCGATCGCCCTGGGCGGTCAGGATGATGAAGGCCGCCTTCTTGGTGTTGGGGTTGGTGCGCACCGCCTGAAGGAAGCCGATGCCATCCATCTTCGGCATGTTGAAGTCCGAGATCACCAGGTGGTGCGGCTGCTCGGCCATGATCTTCATGCCCTGCTCACCGTCGCCGGCCGACGTGATCTGCTTGAAACCGAGCTGGGTCAGCGCGTCGCTGAGCAGCAACCGGCTCGTTACCTGATCATCAACGATCAGTACTTTGATTTTCTCCGCGAGCGACATTTATTCGGTCCCTTCCTTTCGGGCGGCTGTCATTTTCAATATTTCTTCACCGATGGCAGACAGCGGCAGCTGCTGCTCAACGGCGCCAAGTTCGTGAGCAACCCTTGGCATTCCGTAAACGACACAGGTTTTTTCGTTCTGGCCGAGCGTTCTGGCGCCGGCGTGGCGCATTTTCAACAATCCGGCAGCGCCATCGCGGCCCATTCCGGTCAAAATCACGCCGACAGCGTTGCGGCCCGCCAGTTCCGCGACCGAATCGAACAGCACGTCCACGGAAGGGCGGTGACCGTTGACCGGCGCGCGGTCAATGAGACGGCAGCACGGCGCCGAGGCGCCGCTGACCTGCAGGTGCCGCTCGCCGCCGGGCGCCAGATAGATCTTGCCGATTTCGAGCCGGGCGCCGTCGGTCGCTTCCTGCACCACCGGCGCACAGAGGCGGTTCAGCCTTTCGGCGAAGCTCTTGGTGAAGGTCGGCGGCATATGCTGGGTGATGACGGTTGGCGGGCAATTCGCCGGAAATTTCTGCAGCACGGCAATGAGTGCCTCGACGCCGCCGGTCGACGAGCCGATCGCGACGATCTTGCGGCCGACGCGGAAATCGGCGACCGAGGGTGGTGGCACGGCGGCAACAGGCTGGGAATACTGGCGTTGCGTGCGCGCGGCGGCCTTGACCTTCTCGGCGAGGTCGCCGAAAGGCCTGAGTTCGCCCGGCGCCGGCTTGCCGACGCAGTCGAACGCGCCGATCTCCAGCGCCGCAAGCGTCGCCTCGGCGCCGCGATGAGTCATCGTGGATACCATGATCACCGGCATCGGACGCAGCGTCATGATCTTTTCGAGGAAATCGAGGCCGTTCATGTTCGGCATCTCGATGTCGAGCGTCAGGACGTCGGGGTTCAGCCGCTTGATCGCCTCGCGCGCTTCCAGCGCGTCGCCGGCCTGGCCGATGACGTTGACCTCGGGATCGGAACTCAAGACGGCGGTGATCAGCCCCCGCATCGTCGGCGAGTCGTCAACAACGAGAACCCTTGCCGGAGCGCTCATGCCTTCCTCCCGAGACCTTTGGCCGTATAGCGATAGGTCGTGATCCCGATATTGTCGAAGACGTGTTTTGCCTCGCCCGAAACACGCTCGGAATGGCCGATATAGAGATGCCCGCCCTCCGGCAGCAGGCCGGCGAAACGCTGCCAGATCTTCATCTGCGTCGGCTCGTCGAAATAGATGACGACGTTGCGGCAGAAGATGACGTCGAACTTGCCCTTGAACGGCCATTGCGCCATCAGGTTCAGCTCGTTGTAGGTGATCAGCCGCTTCACGCGGTCGTCGACCTGGAACTTCCTGCGGCCCTGCACCTCGACTTCGCTGAACCATTGCTTGCGCATGGCGGGCGATACGGTTTCTAGCGCGCTCTCGTCATAGGCGCCGGCCCGGGCGATCGCGAGGATCTTCGGATCGATGTCGGTTGCCAGGATCTTGAAGTCGTAATCCGCGACATTCGGCATCAGCGACAGCACCGTCAGCGCGATCGAATAGGGTTCCTGCCCGTCGGAGGAGGCGGCCGACCAGATGCGCACCCTGCCGCCCGATCTCGCCCGCTGCAGAAGCTCCGGCAGGACATGGTCGCGCAGATGGTCGAAATGGTGGTTTTCGCGGAAGAAACGGGTAAAATTGGTCGTCAGATGCGAAAGCATCTCGCGGCGCGGCGCAGCACCCGCCGGCGAAGCGACGAGGTCGCAATATTCCCGGAAGCCGGACAGGCCGAGATTGCGGATATGCTTCGACAGGCGCGAATAGACGAGCGACGCCTTCGTCTCGTTGAGGAAGATGCCGGCATCCGAATAGATCATCGCGGCGATCTCGGTGAGGTCGCGGCGCGTCAGCGGATATTCTCCGCTCGCCAGGACCTCGTCGGATCCCTGCCTTTGATCTCTTGCGCCCATTACACTCATGCGGCTTCGCTTTCGGTCTCTGGAAAGAGGGATTCGAGTTCGATCAGGCAGATCATGCGCTTCTCGATGGCGAGAACGCCGCGGGCAAATTGACGCTCGAGTTCGGAGGAGATCTCGGGCGTCGGCTGGATGGTTTCGTCGGTCACCGTCAGGATATCGGAAACGGCATCGACCAGCAGGCCGACGACCTTGCGCCGGACCTGGGCGACGATGATGACATGACGGGCAGTCGGATCGGCCGGCTTCATGCCGAGCCGGGCCGCAAGATCGATGATCGGCAACACCGCGCCGCGCAGGTTGATGACACCCAGCATATAGCCAGGCGAGTGCGGCATGGCGGTCGCCGGGGTCCAGCCGCGGATTTCGCGAACCGACATGATGTTCACGCAAAATTCCTGATCCCCGATGCGGAACGCGATCAGCTCGCGATCCCCCTCGTTCAGATTTTTTACAGTGTACGACATTCCCTTATCCCACCGCTGCTAACGACATTTCCGCTTTGAGCGACTGGCCGCGCGAGGCGCCGACGACCGCGTCGACATCGAGGATGAGAGCGACGCGCCCGTCACCGAGGATGGTGGCGGCGGCAATGCCCGGCACATGGGTGTAGTTCGCTTCCAGGCTCTTGATGACCACCTGGCGCTGCCCCTGGATGGCATCGACCATCAGGGCGCGCTGGCCGCCGCCTTCGGATTCCACCAGAAGCGCCACGCCCTCGACCGGATTGGCCTGGGTGGCGCGGAAGTTCAGGATGCGGCCGACATCGACCAGCGGGCAGAAGCTGTTGCGGATCGAGATCAGCCGGTGGTTCGCACCGAAGGAGTGGATCGCGGCCGCTTCCGGCTGCAGGGTTTCGACGATCGCCGTCAGCGGCACGACCAGCGTCTGGCCGGCGACGGTGACCACCATGCCGTCGAGGACGGCGAGCGTCAGCGGCAGGCTCATGGTGAAGACCGAGCCGTGACCCGGCTTCGAGGTGATGTTGATACGGCCGCCGAGCGCCTGGATCGAACGCTTGACGACGTCCATGCCGACGCCGCGGCCGGAGATGTCGGAGATCTTGTCGGCCGTCGAGAAGCCCGGCAGGAAGATCAGATTGTCGATTTCTTCGTCCGACAGGTTGGAATCGGCCGGGATAAGGTCGTTGTCGATCGCCTTCTGGCGGACCTTCTCGCGGTTGATGCCGGCGCCGTCGTCGGCAAGCTCGATCAGGATGCGTCCCGAACGATGCTTGGCGGTCAAGCGGACCGTACCCTCGGTGTTCTTGCCGGCGGCTGCACGCTTTTCGGGCGTTTCGATGCCGTGGTCGACGGCATTGCGGATCATGTGGGTCAGCGGTTCGGCGAGCTTGTCGATGACCGTCTTGTCGACTTCGGTGTTTTCACCCTCGGTGATCAGGCGGATCGACTTGCCGGTCATGTCGGCGATTTCGCGAACGATACGCGACATGCGCTGGAAGACCGGCTTCACCGGCTGCGCGCGGATGGCCATGACCGAGTCCTGGATCTCGCGGGTGAGCTGCTGCAGCTCCTCGAGGCCCATATTGATCGAGGAGGTGCCGGTCGTGTCATTCTCGATGACGCTCTGCGACAGCATCGCCTGGTTGATGACCAATTCGCCGACGAGGTTGATGAGGCGGTCGACACGGTCGAGATCGACGCGGATCGTCTGGCCGGCGCCGGCGGCATTGTTCTGGGCGGCGGCACTTGCTGCTGCCGCTGCGGCGGCTGCCGATTCCTTCTTCTCGACGCGGGCGGCGACAATCTGCGTGACGTTGGAGGCAGTCTCGGCGGCGGCAACGGCTGCGGCCGTCTCCTCGGCCCGCGCGTCTGAGGCGGAAACCTCTTCCATTGCGCCCGTTTCGTCCAGGATCGACAGATCGAAGGGAACCGGCACCATCGGCAGTTCGTCATTGCTGGTCGCGTCGGCCCTTGCTTCTTCGACCGGCTTGACCGTCAGTTCGCAATCCCACTCGGCGAATTCGAAGACAGTGCGAATGGCGTCCTCGCCCTTGTCCGTCTTGATCGTGACGTTCCAGAAGAAATAAGCGCCTTCCGGATCGAGTTCATCGAGGCCCGGCAGATCATCCGTATTGCAATAGATCGTCATTTCACCCAGGCGCGAGAGATCACGCAGCAGCAGGGTGGCGTCATTGCCCTTGGAATAGAGTTCGTAGCGCGGCTTGAAGATGACTTCATAGGTCGGCATGCCGCCCGCATCGTCTTCGCCGCCAAAGTCGTCGAAGGAAAAGGGGACCGGCTGGAAGCCGCTGTCGTCAGTCGGCGTGGGGGTCGGCGCCGGAGCGGCCGGAGCAGCCTTTGCGGCGGCCTTCGGCGCAGGCGCCTCGGCTGACGCAGAGGGAGACGGCAATTCGCCGTTGGCCAGCGCCTCGAGCTCCTTGACGAGGCCGCGGCTGCGGCTTTCATCGACGCTGCCGCCGTCGCGCGCAGCATTCGTCAGGTCGGCGAGCACGTCGGCCGACTTCAGCATCACCTTCAGGACGTCCTGGTTCGGCTCAAGCTTGTTGGATCGAACGCAATCGAGAGTGGTCTCGAAGACATGGGCGAAGGCAACCAGATCGTCAAGGCCGAAGGCGCCGGCGCCACCCTTGATCGAATGCACCGCACGGAACACCGCATTGACGGTTTCCGGATCGCGATCGCCATCATTCAATTTCAGAAGACCGGATTCCAACTCGGCGAGCTGTTCCTCGCACTCCTGGAAAAAGATCTCTTTGATTTCGTTCATATCCATAGGAGCAAATCCTGGGTTTAAGCGGTTACACGCTCAATGGCATCGATCAGCTTGGCCGGGTCGAAAGGCTTGACGATCCAGCCCGTGGCACCGGCCTGGCGGGCGCGGTTCTTCTTTTCCGCGTCGCTTTCGGTGGTCAGGACCAGGATCGGGATCGCCCGATATTTCTCGTTGCGGCGGACACCTTCGATGAAGCCGAAACCGTCGAGGCGCGGCATGTTGATGTCGGTCACGATGACGTCAGGATTGGACTCTTCGAGGATCTCGAGGCCCTCGATGCCGTCTTCCGCCTGGATCGTCTCGAAGCCGGCATTGTTCAGCGTCACGAGAAGCATGTTTCGGATAGTGCGGGAATCATCCACGGTCAGCACTTTTTTCTTCATTGCCGAATCTCCTTGGCAAGCAGGTGGTCAATATTGACGCCAACCAGCTGCATGGTTTTCTGAAATGCGTCGGACACCTTGGAGAAGGTGAACGGCTGCTTGTCCTGCTCCCAGGTCTTCTCGGCGGACATCAGAACCTGGGCGCAAAGAGCACCGATCCGTTCGACGCCGGAAGCGTCTATCGAAAGACCGCTACCCCTGAGAGAGAGGAGTTTATCGCGCAAGGCGGAAGCCTCGTTGAGGTCGAGCACCGCTGTCAAATCCAACGTCTTGCCACTCTTCTTTGCTGCCATCAGCTTTTCCTTGTCCCCTTGTCCCCGGCCCGAAAAGACGAGCTGAGGCAATCATCCGATAGGTTAGTAAACATTCCGCCCACCTCCGACGCTTGCGAAGGCTTGCGGAAGGCCAAAATCGTCATTTTCGTATTCGTCCACGACAGGTGCCGGGCGGGTAGCGCCCTCAAGAGCGCGCGGCGACGTCACGCGCACCGGCGCCGGGCGCCGGGCAGTGTCGTTTTCCCGGGCAATGCGGAATTCGCGAATGGTCTGGCCGAGCTCGAGAATGACGGTGTGGAGGTGGTCGGCGCCCTCGGCCGAGCGCTCCGCAAGGCCGGCGCTATCGGCCACCTCGCCACCCAGGCCCTTGACGTCTGATGTCACGCTGTCGAGGCTTGCGGCATGTTCGCCGGTTCGGGTGGCGATGCCTGATATGGCGGCGTTGATGTCGGTGACCTGACGCACGATGCTGCCGATCGAATCCTGTGTGCGGCCGACCATCTGCACGCCGGCGTCGACCTGCGCCTTGGTCGTCGTCACCAGGGTCTTGATCTCGCGGGCGGCTTCGGCCGAACGCTGGGCAAGGGCGCGGACTTCCTGGGCGACGACGGCAAAGCCGCGGCCGGAATCGCCGGCGCGAGCGGCCTCGATGCCGGCATTCAGCGCCAGAAGATTGGTCTGGAAGGCGATCTCGTCGATCGCGCCGATGATCTGGCCGATCTTTTCGGCCGAATGCTCGATATCGGCCATGGCGCTAATCGCGCGGCCGACGACCTCGCCGCTTTCCTCGATGGCGGCGCGCGTCGAGGCGGCCGCCTGTTCAGCAGCGCGGCTGTCGGCAGCACCGTTGCGGACACTGCCGGCGATGCCGGCAAGGGCAGCGGCAGAAAGCTGCAACCGGTCGGCCTGGGCGGAAGCCGTGCCGGCGAACTGCCGCGACAGGCCGGCAAGCGAGCCTGTCGCCGCTTCGGCCTTGGCCGTGCGCTCGGTAATAGTGGTGAACTCGGCCTGGAGGCCGTCCAACGCGCCGTTCAGCGCGACGGCGATGCCGCCATAGGCGCCGTCGCCGTCGACCGGCGCGCGGCGCGTCAGGTCGCGTGCGGAGAGGCTTTCGATGACATCGCCGAAGATCCTGATGATCTCTGCCTCGTTGTCGGCGCGCTGGTCGGCGAGCGCGCGGCTCTGGGCGGCGCGCAGCGCATTGAAGCGGAGCGAGACAGCAATTTCCACATCGACCATGACGATGCGGATGATCGCCGTCATCAGATCGGAGATTTCGCGGGTGCGGCGCTTGGCCGACGGCAGCAGCGGACGACCGGCAATCTGCTCGGCGAGGCCGGAAACGACATGCTCCAGCATGACGCCATGGCCGGCCACGTGCCAGCGCGGGTCGAGGCCCATCTTGCTTTCGGTATCGGAGAGAACCTTGACGCGCTCAGCATAGAGACTGTCGAACCGTGCATCGGTCAGCACGTCCCAATGCGAGGACTGCAGATCGTGCAGGCGCTCGACCTGGCGCTCGCTCTCGAAATTGCGCGAGGCGTCGGGGAATGACTGGAACCTGTGGAAGAGATCCCGGAGACCTGCCTTCAGATGCGCTTCGAGCGCCGGCCGGTTACGGCGCACCAGCTCGCACTGCTCGGCATCGAGACCGGCAAAGCGCAGGCGGTCGCGCAAGCTGCCTGCCTGCGCTCCACGAGCCTGATCTGATGGCATATCCTGCCTCAACACCTGTCCCCAACCACTTTCCGGACGAAGGCCCGGCCAAAAACTTGCGCAGCATCCGTTGAACGCGAAGCGTTAAGACGGTCCTCGCCACCGGTTACAACCGGCGGATCGAACCCCCCTGATCAGCCATGTTTCGGAGCTGCCTGAAGAGATGGATACCGGATCAACCCGGTACGGCGGGACGGCGTCATGCCTGGTGGGAACGAGTGCATCTTCCCATTCCGACGTGTACATCAATGTTTATGGTTAATTCCTTGCTTGAAGGTTAATAACCCTTTTGGAGGACAGGCTTTTGAAGCAATTCAAGGCCGTTCACAGCAAATACTGTTGCGGAGTTGCATGGCTGCTACAAGGCACACGCAAGCTCCGTGTTATATGCCGGTCGATAACCAAGACATGACGTCGACAAGGACAGAGCAATGATTGTTCTCGGATTGGGTGCCTGCTTGATTGCAATGACGCTGCTTGCAGCCGTCGCCCGCCTCGATTCCCTCGCCGCAAACCGCGATATCCGCGCCCTTCGAGTGTTCTAAAGCGCGTCGCGATCTTTCAGATACGCTCCGCGCTTTAGCTCTTTGTTTTGCGCAAGTCGTTATCACAAAACCGCTGCACACTTTTGCGCGACATGCTTTAGACCCACCCTTCCCCGTTGGCAGTCCGGCACCTTTGGTGTATCGCACTCGCGCCTTTCATGTCAGCGGAACTATCGGTTCATGTCCCCCAGATCTGGTCTCCTCATCGTTCTTGGCTTCACGCTCTGGCGCGTCGTCACGCTCAATTTCGATGCGACGGACCTTTTCGTCGATGAGGCGCAGTACTGGTTCTGGTCGCAGAATCTCGATCTCGGCTATTATTCCAAGCCGCCAATGATTGCCTGGGTGATCCGGGCGATGACCGAGCTTTCCGGCTCCAACGCCATCTATTGGATCAGGCTGCTCGGACCGCTGATCCACATGGCAGCAGCACTGGTGCTGATGAAGACGGCAAAACGTTTCGTCGGGCCGGAGATCGAAGGCTGGACGGGCGCCACCTACATCACGCTCCCGGGTGTGGCGCTTTCTTCGGTGTTCTTCTCGACCGACGTGATCCTGCTGTTCTTCATCGCGATCGCCTTGCTTGCCTATTTCGGCTTGACGCAGCGGCGCTCGGTCGGGCTGGCGCTGGTCATGGGCCTTGGCGTCGGCCTCGCCTTTCTGACAAAATATGCCGTGCTGTTCGTCGTTCCGGGCGGCGCGATTGCCCTCCTCCTCATTCCGGCGGCGCGCATCGCCATTCGCGATTTCATCATCGCGGTCGCGGTCGCGGCGGTCGTCGCTCTGCCGAATCTCTGGTGGAACCTGCAGCACGACAACACCACGGTGCGGCATACCCAGGATATCGCCCACTGGAGCGAGCTCGGCATCAATCTCCGTCCCGGGCTTGAATTCTTCGCCGCCCAGTTCGGCGTCGTCGGACCGATCATCTTCTTCGCAATGCTCTGGGCGGTCTACCGAATGGCCAAGGGCAGGAGCGATGACCGGGAAAAGATGCTGGTCTGGCTGTCGATGCCGGTGGTGCTGCTCATCACGCTGCAGGCAACGGTCGCCAAGGCTTACGCGAACTGGGCGGTGACCGCCTATGTCGCAGGCACCATCCTTGCCGTCTGGCTGCTTTATCGGATGTGGCCGAAGGGGCTCAGGCTGTCGCTGACCATCAACGGCATTGCCAGCCTGCTCTTTCCGCTGGCGACGATCTTTCCGCATCAGTTGCTGCTGCCGAACGGCGACGCGCTGATGAAGCGCTATCTCGGCCGCGCCGAGGTCAGCCGCGAGGCCGCCGCACTCGCAGCTCAAGCCGGCACCGATATCATCGTCACCGACAATCGCGATATGGTCGCCGATCTTTTCTATACGCTCCGCGATGCATCCTACAGGATCTATGCGCGGGCGCCCGCCGGCCTGCCGGAAAGCTATTACGAGCAGGAATTCGCTCTGCCCGCCGGCATCACCGGCAAGGTGCTGTTCCTGACGGACGGGGGCCTCACCTGCGCCACCGAGACGCCGGAAGTGCTGAAGAACTGGCAGCCGACGGAGGGCAATTACAAGGGCAAGACGCTTTCCATCTACAAGGTCTCTGCCGCCTGCCTGGCACCCTGAGCGTGTTCAGCCTGCCCGACAACAGCGCCAAACCTCTTTTCAGAGGTGCGACGCAGTAACACTTTGAATGGCTGCATGATTTTATGCAGTGGGCAGGCAGAGGCCGGTGCCCGCCCCTTCGATCTCCACGAATTTGACGCCGCCTTCCTCGAAGGCGAGGCGCAGTTGCGCCTCCGTCGCGCGATGGATGTCGTGGTGCCGGCCCTCGTAATCACGGATGGTGCTGCGCGAAACGGCGGCCCTTTCGGCAAGGTCGGTCTGGGTCCAGTCGAGCAGGCCGCGCGCCGCGCGGCAGAGAGCGGGAGTGAGAATTGTTTCCCTTGCGCCTTGACCCATGATTTCAAGTTGCCCATATTGGTCGATATAGACCATATATGTCATATTGCGAACGGGATTTCCAGATCGGGAGACACGGATGCCACACGATACGCCCTTGATTTCGACAATCGTGGCCGCATCGCCGAGCAGGCACGCAGCGTCAATCCATCGATCCTCATCGTCGCCCGCGCCCATTCCGACGCGGAGGTCGATGAGCTGAAGCAATATGGCGCCGACGCAGTCATCATGGGCGAGCGTGAAATCGCGCTTGGCATGGTTGACCGGCTCGCCCAAGTGCATCATGAGAGTGTGCCCTATGAAGACGGGCATGGGCCTGATACAATTATGCCGACGGATGACCCTCCGCCGGAAAGAGAATGAGAGATTGGCGCGCTTTTGAGCCGATACGGGAGTGACATCGCCGGGACGGAGAAGATGGAGCTGGACCAGCGCCGTCTGACGGGCCGTATCGCGGCTTCCCTCCTCGTCGCCGTCCTTGCCTATCTCGGCCTGCTTTTCGGCGGCAATCTGGTGATCTCGCCGGTCGCCGCCGCCAATACGCTTTCCTCTTCCGATCGGGATTCGCATCCGCCGCAGCTGACTGCGCGCGATGCCGTGCGCGGGTTGCTTGCCACTGAACGCAAGCTTGCGCCGAAGCAGGCGGCGCATGACGCCGGACCGCTTGCCCTGGCCGCCGCCCCGGCTGCCGATTTTTCCGGCTGGACCATGGCCGCGCCTTTTCCGGCACTCGAAGCTTTGCTTCATGCCGCAGTCTCCAGGACCCATCAACCGCGCGCACCGCCGGTTGCTGCCTGACGCTTGCGCCGATCGGCGCTTCCGACCATTGACGACATGCCGCCAGCGCCCGAGCGCCGGCCCTCGATATCAAGGAATACAACATGCGTACTTCACCATGGCTGGTGCTCACCTATACGGTGATCATCCTACTCGGCCTATTGATCGCCCTGCCGAACGTCCTGCCGCAATCCGTCCTCCAGCGCGTGCCGGCATGGCTGCCGCATGAGCAAGTGTCGCTCGGCCTCGACCTTCGCGGCGGTTCGCACCTCGTTCTGGAAGTCGACGAAGCCGACCTTACCAAGGAGCGGCTGCAATCGCTGCTTCAGGACGCGCGCCGCGTGCTGCGCGAGAAGGGCATCCAGCCGAAAGCCGTGGTCCGCAGCCAGAACCAGATCGTCGTGACGCTTGCCGATGCCGCGCAGAGCGATGCTGCCGTCACCGAACTCAAGACGCTTGCCAACCCGATCAGCACCGGCCTCAGCGCCGGCCAGGCGGATCTTGATGTCACGGCGAACGGAGCGACCATTACCGTCGGCTTCTCGCGGGCCGGCATCTCCGCCAATGTCGACAACGCCGTCCAGCAGAGCCTTGAAGTCATCCGCCAGCGTGTCGACCAGGTCGGCGTTTCCGAGCCGACCATTCAGCGCATCGGCGCCAACCGCGTGCTCGTCCAGCTTCCGGGCGCGCAGGATCCGTCGCGCCTGCGCGAACTTCTCGGCTCCACCGCCAAGATGTCGTTCCACATGCTGTCGCCGAACAATGCGCCCGGACCCGGTGTGACCATGCTGAACGATGATGAGGGCAGGTCCTATCCGATTCTCGACCGCGTCGAAATCTCCGGCGACCGCCTTTCGGATGCCCGCGTCAGCTTCGATCCGAATACGCGTGAGCCGATTGTCAGCTTCCGCTTCGACAGCGCCGGCGCCACCCGCTTTGCCGAGATCACCCGCCAGAACGTCGGCAATCCCTTCGCCATCGTCCTCGACAACAAGGTGCTGAGCGCGCCCGTCATCCGCGAGCCGATCACCGGCGGCTCGGGCCAGATCTCCGGTAGTTTCTCGGCCGACAGCGCCACGACGCTGGCCGCCATGCTGCGCGCCGGCGCCCTGCCCGCCAAGCTGACAGTTATCGAAGAGCGCACCGTCGGAGCCGATCTTGGCGCCGACGCCATCAAGATGGGCATTTATTCCGGCATCGTCGGCTTTGCTCTCGTCGCGCTCTTCATCTTCGTGCTCTACGGAACCTGGGGTTTCCTGGCGAATATCGCGCTGTTGATCCACACGATCCTGACCTTCTCGGCGCTGACGCTGGTTGGTGCGACACTGACGCTGCCGGGCATTGCCGGTGTCGTTCTTGGCATCGGCCTTGCGGTCGACGCCAACGTTCTCATCAACGAGCGCATCCGCGAGGAAACGCGCAAGGGCAAGAGCGCCTTCGCCGCCATCGATACCGGCTTCCGCCGCGCCTATTCGACCATCATCGACGGCAACATGACGGCGCTGATCGCCGCGGCCATCCTGTTCTGGTTCGGCTCCGGGCCGGTTCGCGGCTTTGCCGTGACCATGGCGCTCGGCCTGATCATCTCGATGTTCACCTCGGTCGCCTTCGTGCGTGTCGCGATGATCGAGATCACCCGCCGCCAGAAACTCAAAGTGCTGAATATCCGGCCGCTAATCCCGTTCAGCCCCTATGACAAGCACATCGAGTTCATGAAGGCCCGCTTCTTCGGCGTCACCGTCTCGGCGCTGCTGTCGATTGCCTCCGTCGTGCTCTTCATTCATCCCGGTCTCAACTACGGCGTCGATTTCCGCGGCGGCATCCAGATGGCCGTCAAGACCCAGGGCACGGCCGATCTTGCGAAGTTCCGCGAAGGTCTTGATAGTCTCGGCCTCGGCGAAATCACGCTGCAGTCCTTCGGCGACAACAATAGCATTCTCGTTCGCGCCCAGCGACAGGAAGGCGGCGAAGAAGCGCAGACCGCGGCGGTGACCAAGCTGAAGGCCGAAGTCACCAAGATCGATCCAACCGCCACCGTCGAAGGCACCGACGTCATCGGTCCGAAGGTCAGCGGCGAGCTTGCCTGGGCCGGTATCCTGTCGGTGGTGATCGCAAGCTTTGCGATGCTCATCTACATCTGGGTGCGGTTCGAATGGCCGTTTGCCGTCGGCGCCATCGTCACGCTGGTGCTCGACGTCACCAAGGCGATCGGCTTCTTCGCGATCACCGGCCTCGACTTCAACCTAACAGCGATCGCCGCCATCCTGACGCTTGTCGGCTATTCGGTGAACGACAAGGTCGTCGTCTATGACCGCATGCGCGAAAACATGCGGCTCTATAAGTCGATGCCGCTGCGCGAGATCATCGACAAGTCGATCAACGAGACCCTGGCGCGAAGCCTTTACACCAATGCGACGGCCTTCCTCGCGCTGGTGCCGATGGCGATCTGGGGCGGCAGCGCGGTCTCGAGCTTCGCGATCCCGATGGTCTTCGGCATTCTGGTGGCCGGCGCCTCGTCGATCTTCATCGCGGCACCCATCCTGCTCTTCCTCGGCGACTGGCGCCGCCGCCATGCCAAGGCGGCACCGGCAACAGATGAGGCAGTCGAGATCATTCCGCCGGAACAGGGTCGCCCGCGCAAATCCGCGAGCTAAAATCCCGTTAACACATCCTTAATAGGGCGCCGGTTGCAGAGCCGGCGCCCTCTTTCTATTGTCGGCTACTGCATTATTTGCCATTTCAAGGAGTTACAGCGTCCTTCGCGCGCCCGAAAAGATGCGCCGCGCTGTAGAAAGATCGGGGAAACCGTCAGATGTCATCTTACCCGACGAAACCCACTTTTGCCGGAGACAGCGAGGAGCGCATCAAGCGTTTTCTCGCGACCGCTTCGCACGACCTGCAATCGCCGCTCCGCCATATCGCCATGTATGCCGAGCTACTGCTCGACGATCTCGAGGAAACGCTCGACGGCGAACAGCTTCAGAGCCTGCGGATGATCATGGAAAAGGCGCAGACGGCGCAGCGCCTCACCAAGGCATTGATGAGCCTTGCCGGTGGCACACCCCAGGTGACGCCTGAAGAGGTCGATCTGCAGGCGCTCGCCGAAAATGTCTGGGGCGAACTGACCGACGAGACGGCGGTCGGCGAGGCGACGCTCGAAAGCAACGGCCTGCCCTCCATCCGGACCGACCCTGCCCTCTTCGGCCTGGTGCTGCGGCACTTGCTGACGAATGCCCTCATTTATCGCAGCGAAGCGGCGCCGCATGTGGCCATTGCCGCGGAGCGCGAGGGAACGGACTGGTTCTTCCGGATTTCCGACAATGGGGCGGGCATCGATCCCGCCTACCGGGAGCGGATATTCGAGCCTTTCTGGAAATTGCCGAAGCCGGGAACGGTCCAGGGCGCCGGTCTCGGATTGACCACGGCGCGGGAGTTTCTGACGGCGCTCGGCGGCGATATCAGCCTCGAACATTCGGATGAAAGCGGCAGTCGCTTCATCATCCGCCTTCCGATTGCCTGAGATCAGATGCTGTAATCGTCCTTCCAGAAATCCGGGACGTCATAGGTCACATATTCGCGGATGATGTGCTGCAGCGTCTGGGCATCGATTTCGTCCTTGCCGATGCGGAAATCGACGCCGTAATCCGGGAATTCCTGGAAATAGCCGCCCGATATATCGGTCGAGACGACGCCAATGGGACCAGTATAACCGATGCCGCGCAGCTCCGGCACCGTGTCGCGGAAATCGGCATTGGGCAAAAGGCGATTGTCGAGCAGGATGAGATCGAAGCGCGCCGCGCGGATCTTTTCCAGCGCGTCACCGATCGATTGCGAATATTCAACCTCGACGGCCGGCTCGGAGAGATCGGCGATCTTCTTCTTGAGCGCGCGGAATTCAATGAATTCGTCGTCGACAAAGAGGACCTTTACGACATTCCTTCGGCTCGTTTCGGTGATCATCGTCTCATTTCCCCAATCCGAAACCAACTTCACGAAACCAAACCATTCCTCAAGGCGATCGCCACCATATGAACGCGGTTCACAGCGTCAAGTTTGCGCGCGGCCGCGGTGATGTGCGAATTGACCGTATGTTCGGAAAGACCGAGAATGATCGCGATTTCCGCCGATGTCTTGCCTTCGCTCGTCCATTTGACGATTTCCGATTCGCGCTGGGTCAGCCGTCCGGACATTTCCGGCGTCAGGATTTCCTCGTAGAGCTTGTCGAAAATACGCATGGCGTCGAGAAGCATGTCGGCGATCTCACTCTGATCCGGCTCCTGGCGCTCGCCGCTGAGGACGAGGCAATATCGCCGCCCTTCCGGCGTGAAAAGCGGGATGAAGAGAAAGACGCCGCTCAGGAACTCGTTGAAAACAAGATCGGACGGATAATCTGCCGGCTGTGCGTTCCGGCCATGGACCGGCGTTGCCAGGAACTGGGCGGTCTTCGCCCGGACGGTGCCCAGCGCTTCCTTCAACGTGGTGATGAAAAGGCCGACACGCCGCTCGGCAACATTGGTGATGACGATATCACGTTCACCGAAAGGGGCCGAAGCCTCGGAAATGCGGGCCAGCGCGAAATTGTCGAAGTTGTAATGCTGCGCCGCCGATTTCAGCAGACGGAAAAAATCGGTGCGGTTGATCGCCCGGCTTAGTTCCGGTCCGGCATGAAAGGGAATTGCCGGGGCATTGTTCATTCCCACTCTTCCTCTCCTCCCCCCATGCCTCCAATCCCGAAATCTTGGGATATACGTCTTAAACGCGAAGAGCTACAAAAATTGCGAGACGGTTGATGAGAGATATCGAAAACGGGGACTTTCGATATGTAAGGCGGAAATCATCAATTATCTCAAACGACAGGTGATGCACGGGCAGATTTTACTGAGGGGCAGTAGCTCTTACCTGGGTATCGTATTCTTCCTGCATTCAACATCCATGAATGCGAGAAGGCAGTGCCAGACGTAAGCGCGAGAGAGCCGATAGACCTATTCAGCTAAGGGGTTGGCTGATGTTCGTGGCGGCGAACGCGGGTTGATCGGTTCTCTCAGCGCTTATTTTGCGTTCTATATTCTTCGCTTCGGTTGCATCTTGTGATGCGTCCTCGCCCTTGTCAATTGCGGTTTGTCAAATGGTTGGGACGAGTGAGGAGGAATAGGGCATGCGGCTTTCGCCGTTTTCTACATGTCAAGATTGAGAATGACCGTGGCAAGGTCAAGTGGCTTTTCCAGATAGAAATCGGCGCCGGCATCGAGTGAGCGCGCGCGGTCCTCGGCAGCATCCGATCCGCTGCAGATAGCAAGCCGCATCGCCTTGAAACGATCATCCAGGCGCAACCGAGTGATCAGGCCGATGCCGCTATCGAGCGGCATGTAGAGATCGGCGACCAGCAGATCAGGCGAGGTGTTGCCTTCCGCCGCGCGCGTCTCCAGTGCCTCCAGTGCCATTTCGGCGGTCGAAAAACAGAATAGATCGACGTCTATCTGCTGCTTTTTGCTCATATAGTCGACATAGAAGAGGTCATCCTTGCTGTCGTCGACATAAAATAGGGTGGTCATCCAGCACCGTGATTTGGATATTGTTCGAATGAACCTCGCTGTCCTTCGACATCACGATACCGCGGTTCCACTATTCGATATACCTCATCGCAGATCACTTCGCAAAAAGCACGGCGCCGCCCTGCCTTGCCTATTGAGTATTCCTCGATTTCGGAAAAGATGGCCGCGCAAACCGAAGGAGGACACACGGGTGCAGGATCAGGGCAACGTGGACCTGCAGGACCAGCCAAGGCGGCACTACCGAGCCTTTGCGATTGCCGTCGGCTGCCTGATGTTTCTTCTCGGCGTGACGGCGCTTACCGGCTGGCTGCTGCAGGTCGAGATTGTCATTTCGCTGGTTCCCGGCTTTCCGTCGATGGCCTTCAATACCGCGCTCTGCTTCGTGCTTTCCGGCGTGGGGCTTGCCGCTTCGACACTCGCCGCGCGCCGTTTTCGAGCAACGGCGGCGATCACGGCAGGGCTTGCGGCGGCGATCGCCGCCGCCCGGCTCGTGGAAATCGTCATGATCGGGCGGACTTTTCATAATGTCGACGTGTTGATCTCGCGCTTCCTGGTTTCGCCGGATTTCATCGCCGAGATCGGCGGCGGCATGGGGCCGAACACGGCGCTGGTCTTCCTGATCGCCAATCTCTCGCTGCTGCTCTCGCTCCAGGTGGAGAGGTCGAGAAGCCAGGTGGTGCAGGAATTGACGAGCTATGTCGTTATCACGCTCGGCATGATCGCACTGGCCGGCTATGTCACCGATGCCGAACAGGGCTACCGCTGGGGGCCCTATGCGGCGATGGCGCTGCATACGGCGGTCGGCATGGTGATCTTCGGCTCCGGGCTTCTCGCCCGCTCCTGGTGGATGCAGCCGGCAAACCGGGCGCAGATCCCACTCTGGATCCCGGCTGCGGTCTGCTTCACCGGCCTTCTCGTCGATCTCTATACACCGCTGGGTGTCGCCAACGGCATTCTCTATGTACCGCTGGTGCTGACGGCGCTCTGGTTCGGCAACAGAAATGCGCCGCTTTTCTTCGCCTTTGCCTGTACCGTGCTCCTGATGCTCGGCTTCTTCGCCGTCAAGCACGACGAGGCCGGTTTCTGGCAGGAGATCGCCAACCGCACCATTACGGCTGCGACGCTTTGGCTGATCGCGCTCCTCGTCTTCTATTTCATGCGCAACAACTATAACCTCGAGACCGAGCGCGTCCGCTTCGGCGCGCTGGTGCGCGGCACGCCTGATGCCGTCGTCGTCATCGACGAGCGTGGAACGATCAAGAATTTCAATCCGGCGGCTGAAAGCATGTTCGGCTACGCCCCGCAGGAAACGATCGGCCGGAACATCAAGATGCTGATGCCCGAACCCTACCATTCCGAGCACGACGGCTATCTCGCCCATTACCGGCAGACCGGCGAGGAGCGCATCATCGGCACGACGCGCACGGTCTCCGGACGACGCAAGAACGGCATCGTCTTTCCGATCGATGTTTCCATCAGCGCCGTCGTCACCGGCCATACGAAAACCTTCGTCGGTATCGTGCGCGACATCAGCGAGCGCGTCCGGCAGGAAGAACGGATGAAAACGACGCTTTCCCAGCTGGAGGCCTATACGGCCGAGCTCGAGCGCAGCAACCACGACCTCGATGAATTCGCCTATATCGCCTCGCATGATCTCAAGGAACCGCTGCGCGGCCTGCACAACCACTCCCGCTTCCTGTTGGAGGATTATGAAGACAAGCTCGATGCGGACGGCGTGCGCCGGCTGAACCGGCTCGTGCGTCTCAGCCAGCGCATGGAAAAGCTCGTCAACGAGCTTCTCTATTTCTCCCGGCTCGGACGCCAGCAGCTGGCGGTCAAACGCACCGATATCGGCCTGATCGTCAAGGATGTCGTCGCGACGATGGAGTTGCTGCTGGAGGAACGGCACGCCAAGGTCATCATCGACGGCCGGCTGCCGGAGGTGGTTTGCGACGCGCCACGGCTGACCGAAGTGTTCCGCAATCTCATCACCAATGCGATCAAATACAACGACAAACCGGCGCCACTCGTCTCGATCGGCTATCTTGACCGGTTCGTCGGCAAGGACGGCACGGTTGCCCGCAACGTGTTTTTCGTTAAGGATAACGGCAAGGGCATTCCGCAGGAATTCCACGAGGATATTTTCCGCATTTTCAAACGGCTGGAAAAGTCCCAGGATTCCGACGACGGGACCGGAGCAGGCCTCACCTTCGTTCGCAAGATCATCGGGCGGCACAATGGCGATATCTGGCTGGAATCCGAGGTCGGCACCGGCACGACATTCTACTTCACTCTGGGAAAAAAGCGCGAGGGGCAGAATGCAGCAGCGTGATACGCAACCGATCCTGATCGTCGAGGACAGCGAAGACGATTTCGAAGCGACGATGCGCGCCTTCAAGCGCACCAACCTGCGCAACTCGATCCGCTGGGCAGCCTCCGGTCAGGAAGCGCTCGACATGCTCGCCGAGATGGTGCCGAAACCGGGGCTGATCCTGCTCGACCTCAACATGCCGGGCCTTGACGGCCGCAAGACGCTGGAGGCGATCAAGTCGAACGCCGGCTTGCGCAAGATCCCGGTGGTGATCCTCACGACCTCCGACGACGAACGTGACATCGAAGGCTGCTATGCACTCGGCGCCAATACCTATGTGCAGAAGCCGGTGGATCTCGACGGGCTCTTCGCCGCGATCCAGCGGCTGAAGGAATACTGGTTCGAAATCGCGATCCTGCCACTCGAGGACTGACAGATTGGCGGAACACTGCTCCATTCTCATCATCGACGACAACATCGACGATCTCGAGGTCTATCGCCGCATATTGGGCCGCGTTTCCAGCACTGCCTATACCGTCGTGGAGGCGGAAACGGGCGAAGAGGGTCGTGCGTTGAACGGCCGGAAACGGCCGGACTGCATCCTGCTCGACTATTCGCTGCCGGGGCGCGACGGGCTCGGCGTTCTTGCCGATATCCTGGAGGATGATCCCGCCGCCAACGTCATCATGCTGACCGGCCAGGGCAACGAAACCGTGGCCGTCGAGGTGATGAAGAGCGGGGCACGCGACTATCTGACGAAGGATGCGCTTTCGCCCGAGACACTGCATCGCTGCATTCAGAACGCCATCATGCACGGCATGCTGGAAGCGAAGCTGGAGCAGAAGCGGCAATCGCTTGAGATCTTCACCCGCGCCATGGCTCATGATTTGAAGGAGCCGCTCCGGACGATCAAATCCTTCAGCCGCATCCTGCACGGTTCTGCAGCGCTTCCGGCCGAAGACCGGGAATTGCTCGATTACGTGCTCAGCGCCGCCGACCATATGGAAGATCTGATCGTCAAAGTCTCGGGCTTCACCAAGCTCGAGGCCTCCGGCGGGCTGGAGCTCAAGCCGGTCTCGCTCTCTAATGTGCTCGACCAGGTGGAGGACAATCTGCGCCAGCAGACCGAAAGCCGCGGCGCCGTCATCATCCGCGGGGCGCTGCCGGAGGTCATGGGCGATGCGACGCTGTTGACCCAGCTCCTGCAGAACCTGGTGTCGAATGCCATCCGCTATTGCGAGCAGAAGGTTCCGGAGATCAGCATCACAGGCGAAGCGCAGGGCGATACCTGTCGCCTCACCGTGCGTGACAACGGGCCCGGCATCGACCCCGAGCACCGCGAACTGATCTTCCAGCCGTTCAAGCGTCTCGTCGGGCGTGGCATCGAAGGCACCGGGCTCGGCCTTGCCATCTGCCGCCGCATCGCGCAGATGCATGGCGGCTCGATCTGGTGCGAGGCGGAAAATGGACCCGGCGCCACCTTCAGTCTCGAAGTGCCGCTCGCCGAGGCGAGGCCCGTGCCATCAGCCGCATCGGCCGTGCCGCACAGCACAAGGCCCGCGGAGCAGCCAGGCGAGTGTTCGGGCAGGCTCGCCGAAGTGCTGCTGGTCGAAGACAGCCCGGCCGACATCCAGCTTCTGAAGATCAAGCTGATGCGGCGGGACAAGGTCAATTTCAACCTGCATGTCGCCACCAACGGACGCGAGGCGATGCGCCTGCTCGACGAACGCGCCAGCATCGCCGATGTGCCGCAGATCGACCTGATGCTGCTCGACATCAACATGCCGATCATGGACGGCTTCGAGGTGCTGCATGCGCTTTCCGTCGATGCCCGCCTCAGGCGAATTCCCGTCTGCATCCTCAGCACATCGAGCGACGAGACCGACATGCGCCGGGCCAAAAATCTCGGCGCGCGCGCCTATATGGTCAAGCCGCCGACCCTGCAGCAATTGGAAGAGGCGCTCGAAGATGTCGAACATTTGGAGTTGTTGCAGCGCGGCGATTCGCTTGCGCTTTGTGCGGAACAAAATTAAGCGATGGTCATTGGCAACGGTATGACCTTCGCAGCTCTCATACTCGCGCTCCTGACGACGCCGCTTCAATCAGGACTGCTCTCGATGGTATCAGGCATACATCACGTTACGGCCATCACCCGGAAGGTGCAGGCGAACGTGGACTTCTACGCCGGGTTTCTCGGCATGCGGCTCGTCAAACAGACGGCCGGTTACGAGGACGCGACGCAACTTCATCTCTTCTACGGCGATGCGGCGGGAACGCCGGGATCCCTCCTCACCTTCCTCGCTTGGGAAGATGGCGCGCCCGGCCGGGCCGGCTATGGCCAGATCAGCGAAATTTCGTTGGCGATCGACCCCGCCAGCATTGGCTACTGGCTGACGCGGGCCATGAGCTTCGGTCTGAGATCCGAGGGACCGGCCGACGAATTCGGCGAGCCCGTCCTGCGGCTGAAAGACCCTGACAACATCATCCTCAAGCTCGCAGGCGCAAAGAACCTGACATCGCCGTCCGCCTGGGACGGTGCCTCGATCCCGGCCGAGCATACGATCCAGCGCGTGCGCGGCGCCACCATGCTGACGGAAAAACCCGCCGAAAGCCGCAACTTCCTCGAGAGCCATTTCGGCTACCGCTTCCAGACCAACCGCGGCACGATCGACAGGCTGGTTTCGGAATCGGGCGACGTCATCGACGTGCGCGATGCACGCGGCTTCTGGTCCGGTGCGCCAGGCACCGGCACGGTCGATCACGTCGCCTTCCGGGCCCCTGATGAAGACGCGCTACGTTCGGTATCCAAGGCTCTGGAGACGACCGAGGCATCGCCGACCAACATGCATGACCGCAAATATTTCCGCTCGCTCTATGCCCGCGAGCCTGGCGGCACGTTGGTGGAGCTTGCAACCGACAAGCCCGGCATGACTGTTGACGAAGAGCATGCATCCCTCGGCACTAAGCTCTTCCCGCCGCCGGAAACAATCACCAATCTCGACGACCTGAAGGTGATTCTGCCGCAGTTTTCGATGCCCGGCCAGCCCCGCATCAACTACCGCGAACTGCCGTTCGTCCATCGCTTCTATACGCCGCCGAATCCCGACGGCAGTGTCTTCGTGCTCCTCCACGGCTCGGGCGGCAATGAGACGACGCTAATGCCGCTCCTGAACAAGGCGGCGCCTCGAGCAACCCTGATGGGCGTGCGAGGGCGCGCGACGGAAGAGGGTTTTCCGCGCTGGTACAAGCGCATTACACCCTTCTCCTTCGATCAGAACGACATCAAGACTGAGGCCGAAGCCTTCGCGGCCTTCATCGAAGGCGCTGTCAAATCCTACGGCCTCGATCCCAAGAAGGTGGTCTATGTCGGCTATTCCAACGGCGCCAACCTCTTGAACTCTCTGCTCTACCTGCACCCGAACCTTGTTCACAAGGCGGTACTGCTACGCTCCATGCCGGTTCTCAGCGACTATCCGCATGCCGATCTCAAGGGCACCGACCTGCTCGTCATCAGCGGCAAGACGGATGCTTACGGCAAATATGCGAGCGACTTGGAAGAGAGGCTGAAAAGTTCGGGTGCCACCGTCGATTCCGACGTCATCCCCGGTGGTCATGACCTCGGCGATGCCGATGTACCGATCATCCAGAAGTGGCTGCTGCAGAGGATGGGTGATGATCCACAGCCGCTGGAGCAGCAAGCGGTTAAGCCGGCGCGCGAGACGTCCGGGCAACCATGATGCCGGCAAGAACGACGGCGCCGCCGAGCGCCTGCATTGTTCCGATCGCCTCGTTGAGCAGCGCCCAGGCAAGGATTGCCGCAACGACCGGCTGCAGCAGCAGCGTCAGCGATGAAAAGGCCGCCGGCAGATAGGCGAGCGCATAGGTGATCGCCACCTGTCCGCCGGCATGGCTGATAAAGGCGAGGCCGAAGACAATCGACCAGCCATAGACGCTCGCGGGCAGCATATGCCCCTCGTAGATCAGGCCGATCGGAAAGATGCAGACGGCAGCGCAGGCCGTGCTCCACAGCATGATGCGGATCGTATCGAAGCGGCTGCGCAACCTGCCGATCGCCAGGATGTAGCAGGCATAGAAGAAGGCGGCGATCATCGCGATGCCGTCACCGCGAAGGTCGCCATTGCCGATGGCTGCCGGTCCGCCCTTCAGAATGACGACGCCTGACAGTGCCAGGACAAGCCCGAGCGCGAAGACGCGGCTGATCCTCGCGCTGAAAAAGACGAAGGCGATCAGCGTGACGAAAACCGGTGCGAGGTTGGCAAGTAGCGTCGCATTGGCGACCGACGTCATGGTGAGCGAAAGGTGCCAGGCGGCGAGGTCGAGCGCCAACATCACGCCTGGGAGAACCAGCATGCCATAGTCGGAAAGGCTTTGCGGCTTCGGCCCCCTTTCCTTCTTCAAGAGCGAGACGATGACGATCGGGATCAGCGCCAGCGCTACGCGCCAGAAGGCCGTCGCCATCGGACCGACTTCGGACAGCCTGACGAAGATCGGCGAGCCGCCGATCGCCGCCCCGCCGAGAAGGAGCGCCGCAAGGGCGAAACGATTGGAAGGCGAGGCTTCGGAAAGGGTGGGAGCGGCCTGCGACATGATCTCGATATTTCTGGTCGCCCGAATGCCGGGCCGACGGGATACAGCGCCGCGCGTCTTTTCAGACGCGCAAAGGACGCTGTAACACTTTAAATTGCTGAATAATTTTATCCTTAAATCGATTTCGATTTAAGGAATTATGCAGTGATGGCCAAGGGACTATCAGAAGTCGATCACCGGGGACAGCCGAAGAGCGACATATCGGTGGAAAATCAGGCAGGATGCCTATTCGTCGCGCTGATCCGCAGCTTTTCGGCGATCTCGCCGGCGATGAAGAACGCATGCTCGGTCACCTGCGGCAGTCCCATCAGCTCACCAAAGGTGCCGCGCGCCAGCGGACCGGAGATCAGCAGCGAGGGATCTGCTTTTCCTGACGGGCCGATCGCCTCCGAACGTTCGGTGCAGGCAAGGCCGAGGCCGGTCGGGTCGAGCGACAGGTGGCCGCTTGCCGCGAGTGCGGCGAGCCAGGGCTGGGTTTCGAGAATGCCGCCATGCGCCGGCCCGGTGGTGACAACGGCGGCGTCATAGCTTCGCTCTAACGGCTGGCGCTGATGACGCGGCTGCAGAGTGCAAAGAATGAGCTCGCCCTCGATGCGCGCATCGGCGACGGAGCCGGCCAGTATATCGAGACGGCCCGCAGCAACAGCTGCGTCGAGCGCGGCCTCGACCTGCGGGGCGATCCGGAAACGATGCACATCCCAATAGGGACGCAGATGGCGAACGAGACGGCGTCGTTCGGCAACCGGTAGCGCCTGCCAGAGATCGTATCCCTGCGCCCTCACCTGATCGATCACCCCATGCCAGCTTATGCCCTCTTCTTTCGCCGCACCTATGGCGGCGCGGATCCCTCTCAGCAGCGACACGGCGGAATGGGCTGCACTGGAGACGAAATCGCCGAAGAGCTCCTGCGGTACCGACGGATGGCCGCGAGACCGCAGACCGCGGCGCGAGATCGCGGTCACCGGACCATCATGCCCGCGCTCAGCAAGCGAGGCAATGACATCGGCGGCCGTCAGGCCGTTGCCGATGACCAACACCCGGTCCTGCGGGCGGATCACGTCGAGCGCGCCCGGCTTGGTGGTATCGGCGACGAAACGGGGATGGGCGGCAAGCCGGGTCGCAAGCCGGCCGGGGGCTGCCGGCGGCGGATGGCTGGTGGCGATCGCGACGATATCGGCCTCCGTCACGCCGCCTCTGTCGTCGAGGATCGACCAGCGGCCGGCACGGCGTTCGACAGCCGTCACCGCAGCGCGGCAATGACACACGCTACCGTCTTCCAGCAGCGGCTTCAGCAGCGAGGCGACATAATCGCCGAACAGCCGGCGCCGGGGGAAGAGCGAGCCATCTGGCTGCGAGGCCTCAGGGTCGCCGGCGACGGCGTCGCGAGCTTCGATCCAGGCCAGGAATTCGCCCGGGTCGTCGGGCTGCAGGCTCATCTTGGCGGCTGGAACATTGATGCGGTGGGCCGGATCGGCCGTGTCATAGGCAAGGCCGCGGCCAAGCTCGGCGCGCGGCTCGAAGACCACGATGGCAGGGCGCTCGCCGCAGTCGGCTCTGGCGAGATGATAGGCGACGCCAGCGCCGGAGACACCGCCGCCGATGATGGCAACGACGGGCTGTTCAGACGTCGGGAGAGGCTTGGGCTGCATGGTGGCCGGGATCATTGCTTTCGATGCCCGAGCATAGAAGCGGGGCAGTACTCACGCAATCCTCCGCTCTCGATTGTCTATAATTATTATGTAGATTTAGCCTCACCCCGATATCGTCGTCGAGAACTCGGGATTGCCGCGGATGGTGTTGCTGACCGTGCAGATCTCGTCTTCGGCGGCATGGGCGATTTTCTGTCGGGTTTCTTCGTCGATATCGCCCTCGATCGAAAAAACGACGTTGAACTTGGCAACGCGCGAAAGGCCTTCCGTCGCCTTCTCGCCGGTGACCTCTGCAGTGATCTCGCTGATCTTGTCGAGAACGCCCATCTGGCTGGCGGCGATGCGGGCGCTGAGCACCAGACAGGCCGAGAGCGAGGAATAGAGCAGATCGAGCGGATTGAAACCCGGCTGCGACGGCGCGGTGACGATATCGATCTCGCCCTTGGTGGCGGAGGTGACGTGCGGAAAACCGGTACGGCCGAGAACGGCGGTGGCACCAGTCGGGCGGGGACGAGCCTTGAGATCGGCCATGTTGAAATCCTCTTGCGAACCTCTTGCAGATGGTGATTTCACCCGGCGCGGCAATGGCAAACGCCGCCCATGGGTTTCGGAACCTTTCCATCCGTCATCAGTTGAATACACCTGAACGAAATCAGTGACAAAGGTGGATTGCGATGCCTGACATCCGCAGCACGGGTAACCAAGGCCGGCGGATGGATGCTCGCGATCGGCTGATCGTTGCGCTCTATGCGCAGCTGAAGGCCGAGCGGGAAACCCGCGAAACGCTGGAATGGGCGATCCGCAACGGCGCCGTCTCACAGGAGGTGCTGGAAGCCATCGCTGCCGATCCGGTTCCCGTCGTCACCAGCGAGGATATCGCGTCGCTGGAGAAGATCATTGCGCTCGACGAACGGCGCAAAGCAAATCGGAACTAGCCGACGACATCATGCACCCTATTTGAGTGAGAAGAGGAGATCCGAAATGGCCGATATCACCTATCAGGTCGTGCCGCATGACAATGGCTGGGCCTATAAGCTCGGCGACACACTTTCGGAAACCTATGCGACAGCGGATGAAGCGATCATCCATGCCAAAGACGCCGCATCGCGCCAGAAGATCGGCGATGGCGATGCGCTGCTGGCCTATCCCGCGCCCGACGGCCGCGGCTGGGCATTTCAGGAACTCGAAACCGACAAGAGCGGCAGCCGGCTCTGATCTGCGACGGAGGATGGAATGGCCGCTCGGGCAAGCTGGAAGGGTCATCTGAAGGTGGGCGACCTTGCCTGTGCCGTCGGGCTCTACACCGCCGTTTCCTCCTCCGACCGCGTCTCCTTCAACATTATCAACCGCAGGACCGGCCACCGGGTGGAACGGCAATTCGTCGACAGCGAGACCGGCAAACCGGTCGAGCGGGGCGACCAGGTCAAGGGCTACCAGATGGAGAATGGCGACTACATCGTCATCGAGGGTGACGAGATTGCCGAAATCATGCCGGAAAGCGACAAGATCCTCAATATCAAGGCTTTCATCGCCTATGACGATATCGACAAGCTTTATTTCGACCGCCCTTACTATCTCGCGCCCGTCGACGAACATGACGAGGAGGCGCTGTCGCTGATCGCCAGGGGCATGCGCGACGGCAAGGTCGCGGCTCTGGCCCAAACCGTGCTTTTCCGGCGCAACCGGACGCTGCTGATCCGTCCGCATGACGACTACATCGTCGCGACCATGCTGAATTTCGACTACGAGGTGCGCTCGGCCGATACGGTTTTCAAGGACATTCCCGACATCAAGTTCGACAAGGAGATGATCGCGCTTGCGGGCCATATTATCGGCACCAAGCAAGGCAGCTTCGAACCGAGCGAATACGAAGATCGCTACGAGGCTGCCCTCGTCGAGCTGGTGAAGGCGAAGATCGAGGGCCGGGCGCCACCGAAGAAGAAACCGGCCCAGGAACGCAAGGTCGTCGACCTGATGGAAGCCCTGCGCCAGAGCGCCAAGATGAGCGGCAACGCCCCAGCAAGGAAGGCCCTGGCGAAGAAGAAGGCACCGGCGCGCAGCGACAGCCGCAGCAAGAAGGCAAGCTGAGATGGCCTCGCCCCCGGCGGGCGATGGGCAATCTCAGACGCACCCGACCTCGCGCGAATGCGTCGGTTAATCGCGCCGGCGAAGCCGGCTGGACCTGAAGCGCGTCAAAGTGGATTCCCGCGATGCGCTTTAAGTCTTTGATTTATGTATGTCGTTTCCCAAAATCGCTGGCCACTTTTTCATTGGCGCGGCTTCTCGCCGCCTTCGGCCGCCAAGCTCTTTTTCAGCGCATCCATGATATTGATGACGTTGCCGGTCGATTTCACCGGTGCAGGTTTTTGCGCGGGCGCCGCCTTCTTCAGGCTCTTCTGCTTGCCGCGGATCATCGACTTCAGGCGTTTCTGGATCGGATCCTGCACCATGGCCGGGCTCCAATTCTTCGTCTCTTCCTTCACCAGTTGCGTCATCAGCGTCAGCAGCTTGCTGTCGATTTCAGTTTTGATGTCGAGTTCGGCCACGGGATCACGCACCTCGTCCCCATAGCGCAGGGTCCAGAGAACGATGCCTTTGCCCAGCGGTTCCAGCAGCACCGCACGCTCGCGACGATAAAGGACAAGGCGGGCGATGCCGACGACGTCATTTGCCTTCATCGCCTCGCGGATGACGCAGAAGGCTTCCACCCCCACCTTGTCCTCGGGCGCCAGAAAATGCGGTTTGTCGTACCAGATCCAATCGATCGAGCCGCGCGGCACGAAACTGTCGATCTCGATGGTGCGGGTGCTTTCGAGCCCGACCTGCTCGATCTCCTCGTCCTCGAGAAGCACATAGTCGTCCTCGCCGCGCGGATAGCCCTTTACCTGGTCCCGCTCGGGCACCGGCTTGTGGGTGATGCTGTCGACATAGTGGCTTTCGACGCGGTTCTTGGTCTGGCGATTGAGGACGTGGAAACGGACCTTGTTGCTTTCGGTCGTCGCCGGCGTCAGCGAGACGGCGGCGGTGACGAGCGATAGCTTGAGATAACCTTTCCAGAATGTCTGACGTGCCATGTCTGTCCTGTCTCCCGGACACGGTTGGGCATGGCAATCAACGGCGGGTTCGGCCTTTGGTTCCGGCAGGTGCATTCCATTCATGTATCGGTTGCCGTGGGACCGCGCATTGCAGGCGGAGGGACCAGAGCCACTCTTTCCTTGCCACCGCCATTTTCCTCTTCAATAATGAAAGCCCCAAGACGTCAGGATATCGGTAATCTGAATGTTGCGACTTTTCGCCAACCTCCTCATCGTCCTCGCATGCAATTTCTTTCTCATCGTCGGCAATGCTGGCCCGTCCTTCGCACAGGAATGCCCTGACCCGACAAAAGCTACGAATGCCTCGGCCCAGCAAAAGCAGGCAAGCAAGCGACTTAATCGCGCTCTTCCCAGCTATCGCGCCAGATCGGCCCGATACAATCTGGCTCTTGTCGGCGATTCGCTCGTCGAACTCTGGCAGCCCTGGATCAAGGACAGCTTTCCCACCCGCCCGGTGATGAACCTCGCGGTCGCCGGCGACACCACGCAAAATGCATTGTACCGTCTCGAGGGTTTAGACCTTCCGGATTTCCATCCCGCGGACGTCGTCGTACTTATCGGCACGAACAACCTGGGTGCGAAAACCGCGCCATGCGCAGTGGCAGCTGGTGTCGTGGCTGTTGTCAGCAAGGTTCGCGCTCTTTGGCCGGGCGCCCATATTTACGCGTTATCCATACCGCCTCGGGGCAAGCGCTATGCCTTCTACGAGGATGTCAGAATTCCGGCCAACCAACTTGTCGCATCGTCATTGGCTGAAATGCCGGGTGTCACCTTCGTTCAAATGAACGATGATATGTTGCGGTGCGGTAAGCCAAGCGATAAGGATTGTTCCAACTACAAGCCTGACCATCTTCATTTCAATGAAGGGGCATACAAGCTGATCACGAGCTTCCTCGCCGCAGCGGGTCTACAGCTTTGATTTTTGCCGCTCAGGTGGTTACCAAAACGTAAGGCGGAATGTCATGAGCACCTCATTTGACAGCTACCAACCGATTGGCCTGCAAAGACATAGACCCAGAGCTCGCGCGCAATATCGTATTCGGCGTGAAACCCTCGTTCGGATCCTCCTCTCGGCAATATTTTATATTTCCCTCTGGAGAGCGACCGGCATGTGGTACGGGCTGCCCGCCGACTTCCAGGAGGGTGTCGGCAAAGATCCCATGCCAATGCGACTGTTGCTGATGTCGCTCGTTCCACTCATTGGCCTCTACTGTTTGCTGGAGCCCAGGCGAGTCGTTGAATTGCTCCGCAGCGCCTCGCCGCTGCTCGGCATAGTCTGCTTATGCGTCTTTCTCTCGATCGCTTTTTCCGTCAGCGTTACAGCCTCGATCCGAGCTCTCGTGGCCGTCGCATTGCTGACAGCTGGACCCCTTCTTTACAGAGCCCGTTACGGAGCCGTTGACACATTTGAAAGCCTGGCGAAATTTGCCATCGCGACGGCTTTCATCAATATTCTTTACACGGCAGCCTTTCCCCGGTTTGCGGTGATGAGAGGCAGCTATGCCGGGATGGTGAAAGGGGCGTTCTACCACAAAAACATGCTCGGCCAGTTTTCGGCAATAAACTTCATCTTGCTGCTTCCAGCCCTGCCGATGTGGCGTCTGCGCTATTATGATCTCCTGCGATGGGCGGCAATGCTGCTCTACCTCGTGCTCATCGTGCTGGCGAAATCATCAACGGCGATCATCCTGCTTTCAATTGGAATAGCTGTATACTACGGAATGAGCTGGATTCAGCGCTTTCCAGGCCGCATATTCAGATCCTTCGTCGTTCTTCTTGCATTCGCTCTGCTGGGCTTCGTGGTCTCCGTCGCGTTGATGGGTGTGGCACAGGCGATTGCCGAGTCATTCGGGAAAGACCTTACGCTCAGCGGACGTACGAATGTCTGGGAACAGCTGCTGCCGCTGATCTACGAGCGGCCGCTTACAGGCTGGGGATTTGCCTTGTTCCGACAGCCAGATATCATGGAGCAATATGTTCGCCTTACGTGGGACGCTCAATCCACCCACAACACCTATATCGAACTTGCGCTGAACATGGGCATACCCGCAACCATCATCTGGACGTCGTTCGTCGTGGTGCGGCTCGTGGCGAAGATGACCTCGTCGCCTCTCAATCGAGCGCTCGCCATCACCAAGAGAAAGGAGGTTGTCATTATCCTCCTGATCCTGATCGGCGCATTTACCGAAGCCGGAATGATGCTCGCCCCCTTCATCTTATGGCCCCATACCGTGATCGCACTTTCGAGCCTTGGCCCGGAGTTCCTGTCCCGCTTCCGCAAGCCGAACCAGGCAGGCGCGCAACATGCATCAGGCTAAAAAGATGACTTCAAATAATCGTAGACTGGTTGGCCTCGATGGGATTCGTGGCTTGGCGGCTATTTGTGTGGCAGTGCATCACACTGAAGGTTTTGTCGGATTTGATGCAGCACCTGCTGCCTATCTCGCCGTCGATCTGTTTTTTTGTCTCAGCGGCTTCGTGATCGGCCACGCCTATGAGAGGAAACTCATTCAAGAGTCTTCACTCTCTGCCAATGATTTCGCCATCAAGCGTCTCATCCGCCTGTATCCCCTCTATCTGCTCGGTTTGCTGCTCGGCGTCCTCGCATATGCAGGCATGTCGCTCAGCAGAAATCAGCAAATGGATCCCATGCTGTTTGCCACCTCGTTGATTGCGTCGATGTTCTTCCTGCCGGCGATCGGGGGAACATCGCTAAAGGCGCCGAACCTGTTCCCTTTCAACGGTCCGTCATGGTCTCTATTCCTGGAGATCGTGATCAACCTCGCCTACGGCTATGCGGCGAGATTGCTGTCCAACGGTGTGCTCGCTGTCATCCTGCTTGCGTCATGGGTTTGGCTGGCGGCGCAAACGCTGGCCCATGGAAGCGCCGACCTGATCCCGCTCGACGGCGCTTTGCTCTCCGGATTTCCCCGCGTTCTCTTTTCTTTCAGCCTCGGTATCCTGATGTACCGCTACCGTCAGAGGCTTTCCCCTTCAGGCATCGGAAAAGCCGCCGCAGTGACAACAATCGTCGTCGCGACTGCTCTCCTCGTCTTCCAGGCGCCAGCCGCCCTGGTTGGCATAAAGGACCTGATTGTCATCACTGCTTTATTTCCTCTCGCCGTGCTTGTCCTTTACACAGCCAACTTCGATGGCGTGCTGCGGCAGCCCCTTCTTATTGCGGGAGAGGCGTCCTACGCGCTCTATGCAATTCATGTTCCGCTGCTGGGATTGCTGTTGGGAGCCTGGAAAGCCGCTGGCCTGGGACAACCGCCGGCCTGGGCGATCTTTGCCATCGTTCTTCCGCTGATCGTCGTATTGGCCATTGTCGTCACCCGCCTCTACGATGAACCGGTTCGCAAAGCGCTCAGCGCAGGAAAGGCCATGAGGCTTCGCTGGCGTCGATCCTGATTTTGGCGCGATGCGAGGATTGAAAGAGTTAGAGCGCCTTTTGTGCGTCCGAAAGGACGCACGGCGCTCTAATCGTCGTGCAGCCAAGCGATACGCCGATTAAATCGAGAGATAGCGCTTGCGCCAAGGCAGCATGTGTTCCTGCCATGCGCGCGGCGTGAAATCGTCATAGGCAGTCTCGGCGATCGCCAGCATCCAGTTCTGCGCCTTGCGGGCCAGCAGGACGCATGACAATTCCATGCCGGGCTCGACCGCGATCGAGGGCCGGTTGGCGCCTGGGATATCGATCCCCTTGTTCCGCCACTGGATGCGGATTTCGTCGGGCTCGGATGTCCATTCGCCGGAGGCAACGGACGCGTTACCATCGGGCTTGAAGCGAAGCGGCGGCGGAGTGACATTCAGAAAGCTGCCATCGTTGCGATAGTTGCCATCGATATCACCCGCAGTCGTTTTGCCGTTTCCCTTGAGAACGATGTCCTGTTCGCACCGCAGAAATATGTTGCGCCGAAAGCTGCCGGACCACCGACGATTGACGAAGAACGCGATGTCGCATTGGCTAATGACGTTGTCGTGGATATCGATGTCTTTGCGAAATGCCAGCTCCTTATCCGAAAAGCCGCTCAGGCTGACGCCACGATTGGTGTTCTCGATCCAGTTGTCATAAATGTGATGGCCGGCGTGGTCGGCCTTGTCGCCGACGCCGTAGCCGAAGGAATAGTCATTCATCCTGCCATCGCGCATGATGTTGCTGCGCACCACGGCGTCATCGCCGATCGACGAAAAGGAGAAATTCTTGCCGCCGATGAAATTGTACTCGACCAGGTAATTTCGCGTTTTGTCGCAGACCAGCGCGCCCTTGTTCGATGCGCTCGCCGGCGACTGCAGGAAGAGGTTGCCGCGGATCACGATATCGGAGCTGATATTGTCGTCGCTGTTTTGATAGGCGAACTGGCAGCAGTCTGCTCCCTCGCCCGGTGCTGCGCCGATGCGATTATTCTCCAGCAACACGTGCGTCGTCTTCGTCAGGTAGATGCCGTCGCCGTTCACATTCTCCGTTTCACAGCGCCTGACGGTGAGATTCTTGCCATTGTGAAATTTGAAGCCTCGAGGAGAATTCTTGACGATAACGTCTTCGATCACCGTATCGGAAAACACCTGATAGGCGACGCCGACATCGGGCGCACCATCGATGACTTGGCCGCGTGTAGACGCGCCGTGAACTTTCTTTCGCAGGATGGCGGTCATTGCATTTCCTTCGATACCGGTGCCGCGGGGAATTAAGCAGAGGGCATGTGGCGGATGTTTGAATATTTGGAAATTCAGCTTGTAAACCGCCCATCTTTCAAAAACGACAGAGTCTGGCTCCACATCATCTTGTTGACGGGCAAGAAAGTGTGGTTTGCCGGAATGACGATATGCGCTGCCGCGCCGTCGAGACGGGTGCTCTCCACCGAAACCTTTCCATCGTTCGGAAGCCTGACGCCGATGATAAGCGAAGAGACCGGGTCGATGGTTCGGTTCCCGGCAATGATGCCAAGTTCGAAATCGACCGTGCCGAACAGCTCGGTCATGGCGGTTTGATCGGTAATCAGCTGCTGCCCCGCCGGTCCATAGACCTTTCTGTATAGTGGCCAATTCTTGAGGAAATCGGCAATCTGACTGCCGTTGTTCGGCGTTCCGACCATGACCACTCTGCCTAAATTGGCTGGGCGATAACGCGTGAGAAAAGCACGGATGATCAGCCCGCCCATCGAATAACCGACGAAATGGACCCGGCCCTCGCCTGCCTCCTTCGCAGCGTCGTCGATCTCAGGTCGGATGATGTCGATGAGGTCGCTGATCGAAAACTTGGTGGAGGGGTAACCGACATTCACAACCCGATAACCGTGGCCGGACAGGAAGCCGGCGAGCTTCGCCATGCTTTTCTTCGTCCGGGCAATGCCGTGAAACAGGAGGACTGTGTCGTTCATCAGTATCCGCTCAACGGGCTGCATCGATCAGGCGCCTATCCTCTAGCTCTCAAGGTGACGCTTGTCACGAACGGCAGACGTTCTCGAATAGCGGCGTGCTTGATGCGGCGTCCCGCTAGTGATCTAGTGGATGATGAAATCAAGGTGAACTTCAGCAGCCGTCTCATGAATGTTCGATCGCTCCTATGCAAGCGTCTTTTGTGGGTCTGAAAAGGACGCGCGGCGCTGTAGAGAAAGAAATGCGTGCACGTGACGACCAGCATCCGACATATCGCTAAACTTGCAGGCACGTCAGTCTCTTCGGTCTCGCGCGTGCTCAACAACAGCGGTTACGCCTCGCCGGAGCTCAGGGAGCGGGTCGAGGCGGCTATCCGAACGCTGAACTACACGCCGAGCAAGGGTGCCCGTATGCTGCGCGGCGCACCAAGCCGGATGATCGGACTGATGCTGCCGTCGATTGAAGTGCCTTTCTTCGGCATCCTGGCCCATGCGATCGAACAGGAATTGTTCCAGCACGGCTATCAGACGCTGATCTGCAGCACGGCGGAAAATATGGACCATGAGGTGCGCTATATTTCCATGCTGCTCGCCCAGCGCGTCGATGGCGTTATCGTGGCAAGCGCCTTCGGCAGCATCGAGCATTTCGGGGTGCTACGGGACGCTCGCATTCCGATCATCGCCATTGACCGCGAGCTGAGCGGCATTGCCGACGATGCTGTCATGGCCGATCACGAGGAAGGCGGACGGCTGATGGCGCGCCATCTGATCGATCTCGGCCATCGGGCAATCGCCATCGTCGGCGCGCCGGCCCACAGCCAGCCGATCCAGCTTCGCCTGCAAGGCATCACGGCCGAGATGGCGAAAGACGCCATCGCGCCCGCCATCGTGGCGATGGCCGAAGAGCACAGCTTTGCAGAGACCTACCGGCTGGCGCGGGAGCTGCTGGCGTCTCGACCTGAGGTCACCGCGATCATCGGCACTACCGACGTTTCGGCGATTGCGGCAATCCATGCCATCCAGGATCGCGGATTTTCCGTTCCGAGCGACTATTCGGTCGTAGGCTTCGACGACCTGCCGGAGGCAGCCTACGTCTTTCCACGGCTGACAACGGTCGCACAGCCGATCCGCGACGTCGGGCGGCAGGCAGCACGGCTGCTGGAAGCGCTGATCGACGAGCACCACACGGGAGACGAATCTCGACAGGGTGCGATCGTAAAAGTGCCGGTCACGCTGATCGAGCGCGATTCCACCGGTCTCGTCCGCAACTGAGGTCGGACCCCGAAGCTAGGGCCGGACGATGACCTTGATCTCGCCTGGCAATGGCGCGCTGCCCACCACCTCGGCGACCTCCTCGAGACCTATGGTTTTGGTGACCAATGCGTCCAGTTCCAACACCCCGCTCGCGACCATTGCCGCAGCACGCGAATGAGTGAAAGGGTTGAGGTAGGCCGGCCTGATGTCGACTTCGTTGACCAGCAGATCGAAGGGCAGAACCGGCACCTCGACACCCGCCGGCGTCACCCCGAAAAGCACAAAAGTGCCACCGCGCCGCGCCATTTTCAGCCCGTTTTGAAGCGTGTCGCTGACGCCGGCGCACTCGATGACCACGTCGGCGCCGCCTTTGGTGACCTCTCGAACGGAAGCGATTGTGTCTGAACCGGCCGGGTCGAAGGCGTGCGTCGCCCCCAGGCGCAGAGCGGTTTGGCGTCTCGATTGCTGCCGCGTGATCAAAATAATCCCGCCTGCCCCAGCCAGGCGGGCCAGTTGCACCATGAGCAGGCCGATCACTCCCCCGCCGAGGATAGCGACGCTGTCGCCCGGACGGATCTTTGCCTTGTCGATGGCGTGGATACAGCAGGCCAGCGGTTCACTGAAGGCGCCGTGAACGGGATCGAGGTCAGCCGGCAGGACGAAGGCCTGGGCCTGTGGCACCGCCACATATTCGGCAAAGCCGCCATCCCGTGTCACACCGATGGCAGTCAAGCTCTCGCACAAGTTCGGCCGCGCCTGCGTGCAAGCCCGACAGGTGCCGCAGGCAATATTCGGGTCCACCGTCACAAGCTCACCACCGGTAAAGCGGGTAACGGTATCGCCGATCGCTTCGACTATGCCGCAGAATTCGTGGCCCAGCGTCACGGGGATAGCCGTCGGATACTCACCCTTGTACATGTGGCGATCGGAACCGCAGACGCCGGCCACTGTAACCCGGACAAGCAGCTCGCCCGGGCCGGCAACCGGCTTCTCGACGCTGCGCATGGTCAAAGACCCGATCGACTCTAAACGTACAGCTCTCATTCCACCCCTCCAGACCACAAGTGATTGTGCTGATCACACGTCCGCCCCGCGGCATCGACCATCCCGGGCACGGCTCAAGCGCTCAGCTCATGACATTGCCGCCATCGACATTGTAGCACTGCGCCACGATATATGCTGCATCGGGCCCGGCCAGGAAGGCGGCCATGGCAGCTTGTTCTTGGGGGGCGCCAAATCGTCCGGCGGGCACGGCGGCGGCCACGCGGCGCTTGACGTCGCCGGGTTTCAAACCTTCCCGGCTGCCGAGTTTTGCATCGACGACGTCCCACATCGGCGTATCGACGACGCCGGGAGCGATGGCGTTGACGTTGATCCCGTAACGGATCAGCTCAAGAGCGCAGCTTTGGGTGATGCTGATGACGGCCGCCTTGGAAGCGCAGTAAGCCACGGCCGGTCCTTCGCCCCGGCGCCCAGCCTGGGACGAGAAGTTGATGATGCGTCCACCTTCCCCTCTCTCCACCATGTGCCGGGCAACGGCCTGCGTCATGAAGATCAGGCCTTCGATATTGACCTGAAATACCTTCGCGGTCCGTTCCCGGGATATTTCCAGGATGGACTCGACGTCGTAAATGCCTGCGGCGTTGACCAGGATGTCGGTCTGACCGGCGGTGGCGATGGTGAAGCGTACAGCTTCTTCGATGCTGTCCTGGCTGGTCACGTCAAGCGCCACACCCCAGGCCTGCGGGCCGATCGCTTCGGCGACCCGTGCGCATCGTTCACCGTCGAGGTCCGCCACGACAACCCTGGCGCCTTCGGCGGCAAAGCGTTCGCAGACCGCCTTGCCGATGCCGCTCGCTCCTCCTGTAACCAATGCCACCTTGCCGGAGAGCCGCGCCGTTTCCGTATGGGTCATCGCACTGCCTCCCCGGTCGCGCCTAAATCGGCAAAGGCGCCGTGCGCGGCTGCCATAATGAATAGCTTCATGTTTGCTCCTCCCCTTTTGACTGAACGATAATCGGAGCCGCCCTCCTGAGGCCGCGCCAATGGGCTAAGCGGATTCCGGGTTCGTCTCCTTCGCCTCGCAAATAAGGACAGACATGTCGGGGATGCCATCGGTGGCCGTCGCCCCCTTGAGGCAACGCGCAGCTGCGGCATGGGCGACGGCGCAGATATGCTCGACCGGCCAGTTCTCATGCAGGCCGTAGAGCACGGCGGCGCAGAAAGCGTCTCCTGCGCCGACGGTACTGACGATGTCATCGGGATCGACGGGTCGTGAACGCGTCATGATCGGAGAAGCGTCGGGCGAAAACCAGAAGCAGGTTTCCGGCGCATGGATGATCGCGCCCTTGGCGACGCCCGCCGCAAGCAGGCGCTCGCCCGCTTCCAAAAGCCCCGCCTCGATCAAATCTCCCTTCGCATCGCGAACGATAACGCCGGTTGCCCGCCCCGCCTCCATCTCGTTGATGATCAGGAAATCGCAGAAGGGCAGAGCGACGCCGACCTTGGCCGCAAATTCCGGGTCTTCGCTCGATACGAAATCCACGCAGGTCGTCAGGCCGGCGCGCCGCGCCGCTTCCAGCAGGCGCGATGCTCCCGAACGGCCGTCAGGGCCAATGCGGTCGAGACCCGGCAACAGCATGAGATAACCGAGATAGAACAGCCGGTAGCCGGCCGTGGCGAAGACCACGGGTGAGACAAGCTTGTCCGTGACGGCATCGTTGGCGCCACCATGATAGAAGAAGGTCCGGTTCTGGCCGGGCACATTCATGACATGCGTATGCGCCGTCACCCGGTCGGCAAGCGCGGTGAGCCCCCCGACATCGACGCCGGCAACCGCAAGACGGGCCTTGACGATCTCTCCGTCCTGATCGGCGCCGATGCATCCTGCTGCCGCCAGCTTTCCCGGAAATCCGAGCGAGGCCAGATCGGTGACGACGTTGGCCGCCCCGCCCCCCACGCCCAGATCCTGGTGCAGGATATGCGCGAGATTGCCCTGTTCGGGCCAATAGGACAGGGTGTGGACGCGATCGACGATGAAGTTTCCCGCGCAAACGATGCCGCCCTGCTTTTGACTGTCGCGATCGTGAACCTCCTCCCCGGCTCGCATCAGCTGACTCCTTCGTTCCACAGAGGTCTCAGCGGCGGCTCGTCTTCCTTGATCGCGGCAAAGCGTGCGATCGGCTCCAGAAAGAAATTGTCGCTGTTGTCGTCGTTGACCTGGCTGACCTCGCCGACAAGGACAGGTCCGCCGCCTTTCTTGCCGTAGAAGCGATGGTAAAGCCCGGTGCGGATCGTCACGCTCTGGCCCGGCCGGAGAACCAGCGGCTCCCATGCCGCGAGCCGGTGCGGTAGCCCGTCTACCGGCACCGTCACATCCTCCGTCAGCACATTGCCATCGGCATCGGTTGCGGCGAATTCGATGACGAGATCGCCGCCGGCGCGATTGATGATGTCTTCCATCTTCGCCGCATGACGGTGCGTCGGCGTGAGCTGCCCTTCCTCGACGAAGAGCAGCTTTTCGGCATAGGTCCGCTCACCCCAGATATCAACGATGCCATTGCGCAGGCAAAACAGCACGAGGCCGCATTCGGCGAAGCGGTTCGAGCCGAAATCGGTGACATCCCAACCCAGCTGATGGGCGCGCAAATAGGCTGAGGCCTCGGGATGAGCGGCAAAATCGGCCGCCGTCCAAGAGCCCCATGCCGGCAGGGACCAGTGCCAACGCTCGAGAGTCTCGGTTGCCTGCAGCAACGCGGCGTTGATCTCGGAGCGCTTCATCAGGCGGATGCCCCGTCATAGTCGACCGGCACCACGACGTCCTCGCGGCCGGATTTGAGGGCTGCCGTCAGGACCGCATGATGCGCCTGCGCCTCCGCCGGGGTCGCGCAGCCGAAATCGTTGGCATTGCCGCCGGCAAGCTCATCGACGAAGGCCGCCCACATCTGCTGTATGGCGTCGGCAAAACCGAATTCGAAGATCTTGCCTGTTATGGCTGGAAACAGCGAGCCATAACCAAGATCCTCGGTGCTCCAGGCCTGGGCACCGCCATTATAGTCCATCCACTGCCACTGGCGCGGCGACTTCGTGCTGAAGAACGCGCTCTTCTTCATGCCGAGAACCCGGATGTACCAGGTGTTAGATTCGCCGGGCGCGATGCGCCAGGTTTTCAGCACCATCGGGAAATCCTGATCCCCGGTGCGCACACGGCTGCTGATCGTGGCATTGTCCCAGGTGGTGCAGGGCAGCATGCCGCCCTTGCCGTCAGGACGTTCGGTGACCTTCTTGACCAATTGCGCATGCAGGGTCGTCGGGCGCCAGCCGAGACGCAGCGGCACGTGCAGCACATGCATGCCGAGATCGCCCATGCAGCCATAATCGCCATTGACCTCGGCCATGCGCTTCCAGTTGATCGGCTTCTGCCGGTCGATATCCGAAGAGTGCAGGAAACCCGCCTCGACTTCGATTATATCCCCCATCTCGCCGCTTTTTGCGAGCGCGATGACCTTCTGTGCGCCGGGGAAGAAAGGCATTTCCGAAGAGCAGCGGACCAGGAGTTCAGGATGCTCGGCGAGAACCGCCATGATTTCCCGGTTCTGAGCGGCGTCCATGCCGAAGGGCTTTTCGCCGAGAAGATGCTTTCCGGCCTTCAGAATGTCGACGTAGAATTGCTGGTGCAGCACATGCGGGACAGCACAATAGACCGCATCGACCTCGGAATTGGCCAGAAGCTCCTTATAGTCGGCGGTGAACTGCCGAACGGTCGGCACATGATCCCTGAACCAGTCGAGCAGCGTCGCATTGGTGTCGCAGACGGCGACGATTTCCGGTCGCGCGTTCACATCGGCCAGATGCAGCCAGCGCGCCGCAGCGCTCGCGAACTCGCGCCCCATCAGACCGCAGCCGATGACGCCGAAGCGGAATATTTTCGTCATGACATCTCCTCCCAGACGCGCGTCAGCCAATATGCAGCGAGGCTTGCTCGACGGAAGCCTTGTCATGGACGATTGCCATCAAGGCCCGCGTCATGCCGCCGGGATTGTGATGCTGGATGACGTTGCGGCCATAGACGATGCCACGTGCGCCCTGCTCCATCAACTGCTTGGTGCGGATCAGGATTTCCTGATCCGAAACGCGACCGCCGCCGCGCACGAGCACCGGCAGGCCTTGGGCGATCTCGACCACGCGGTGATATTCCTCGACATTGTCGCAGGGGTCGGCCTTGATGATATCAGCGCCGAGTTCGGCCGCCTGGCGCACGAGCGGCAGGATCTTGTCGATCGCGCCGTCGACCATGTAGGCGCCCTTGGAATTGTCCTGCATGACGAGCGGCTCGACCATCAGCGGCATGCCGTAGATCTCGCATTCGCGCTTCAGGCTGTTCACATTGCGCACGCAGGCGCGGTAGACCTCCGGCTGGTCCGGCAGCATCAAAAGATTGACGACGACACAGGCGGCATCCAACGCAACGCCCTGTTCCACCGCCCTATCGATCATCTCGGAAAACAACTGAGACGGCAGGGGATTGCCATAGATGTTGGCGATGTCGGTGCGCAGCACCAGTGCCGGGCGATGTTTGCCCGGAATAGCCTGCAGAAGGGGTGCCGTCCCCGGCGGAAGCTGAATGGCATCCGGCGCCGCGTCCGCGATCACCTCGATCGCCGTCTTCATGTTCTCGATGCCGGAAAGGAAGGTTCGTTCATTGAACATGCCGTGATCGATAGCAACGTCAAAACAATTTCCAGACACGCCGAAAAGTCGGTTCAATCGCGCGGATTTCATCAAACTTCCTCCCAATATGGTAACGTTTCCACATTTGGATAAACGCAGCAGGAATATGAGTCAAGATAATGTGGTAACGTTTCCATACTGGTTTCCAGGTGTGGACGAGGTGCCGCTCGCACCTCGTCCGGGACCGACTACCAGCAGGTGAACCCTGCATCGACGTTAACGATCGCCCCGGTCATGAGGCTGGCGGCGCCCGATGCAAGGAAGAGGACCGCGCTGGCAACCTCCTCCGGCGTTCCCATTCTTCCCATCGGCGTGTCGGCGAGCCAGAGCGGAATACGCTCGCGATTGGCTTCGACGGCCACCACCATCGGCGTTTCGATGTAGGTAGGCGCGACGGCGTTTACCCTGATGCCGTGATGCGCCCACTCGGCGGCCAACGAACGCGTGAGGTGATGGACCGCCGCCTTGGAGACGTTATAGGCCGTCTGAGGCTGGGGCCGGTTGCAGATGTGCCCCGACATCGAGCCGAGGTTGACGATGGCGCCGCGTTTCATCGAAATCATGGAACGACCGAAGGCGCGCGAGCACCAGAAGACGCCGTTGAGATTGACGTCCATCATGCGCAGCCAATCGGCGTCGGTGAGATCCTGCGCCGGGATGCCGCTTTGGCCAATTCCGGCATTGTTCACCAGGATGGTCGCCGGCCGCCCGCCATCGGCAAGCTCGGTTGCGATTGCGTCCATTCGGGCCGCGTCGGTGACGTCGCCGACCCGGACTTCGATGTCGTAGCCTCGGTCGCGCAGCGCAAGCGCTTGCTCAGCGTCGGCCTCGCTGCGTTCGATGACGACGACGGCGGCGCCCGCCTCCGCCAGCGCCTCGGCGCAGCAGAGCCCAATTGCGCGCCCTCCTCCGGTGATCACCGCCCGTTCGCCGTCGAGGCGAAATTTCTGCTGGTAGCTCATCTCACGTCTCCTCAAATGTCAAAGGCGCTTGGCAGCACGACGATATCGCGGATGGTGACGTTGCGCGGCCGGGTCAGCATGAAGATGATCGCGTCGGCGACTTCCTTGGGCTCGATCAAGGCTCCGGCCTCCTTGGCCTTGCGAAGGTTTTCCTCCGGCCAATCCGCAAGCAAAGCGCTGATCACCGGCCCTGGAGAAACCGATCCCACACGAATGCCACTTTTCAGAAGCTGGCGCCGCATCGTCTGGACAAAACACGTCATCGCCCATTTCGACGACGAATAAACCGGTTCCCATGGAATCGCCGAGTGTCCGGCGACGGAACTGGTGACGACAATGTCGCCGGTGCCGCGTTCGATCATGTGCGGAATGACGTTTCGAACGTTCTTGATGACGACATTGACGTTGAGATTGAGCATCCGATCGATGGTATCGAGATCGGTCTCCATCAGGTCGCCGCCGATATAGGTGCCTGCATTGGCATGCAGGATATCGAGCTTGCCCGTCTTCGACAGGATGCCCTCGAGCAATCCCGCGCACTGGTGCGGATCCAGCAAGTTGAGCACCAGCGGAATAGCGCGCTCGCCAAGCCGGGCACAAACCGTCTCAAGGGCCTTCTCATCGCGGTCCACCAGCACGACCGTCGCGCCAGCTGCGAGCATTGCCTCCGTCGAAGCGAGCCCTATTCCGGACGCAGCACCCGTGACCGCCGCGATCTTCCCATTCAATTCCGTCATCGATTTTTCCTCCTGTCTTGATCCTGATTGTCAATTCTTCGCGACGCCGCAAGCGGCATGATAGTCCGCAAGACTCTTCGTCACTCTCCAGATCAAAACCTGTTCCGGATCGAGCGGCGCATCTGCGAAATCCTGTGCGGCCGGCATGTGCTGCCAAAGCAATGGCAGCGGTACGGTTTGCCCTCGAAGGGCCTCGCACAGCTGTCGGACGGCATCTTGCGCTTCAGCCGACGCCCAATAATAGCGGATGCGGTCAGACAGCGAATAGTGCCGCAGCCAGCGCATCTCGGCGTTCGTGCCGTGGTAGTGGCGGCTCCAATTGCCCGGCTGATCGAGCATCAGCGCTTCCATCGCCTGGTAGAGCGGACGCTGGCCGTAATCAGGCAAAAGGTCCGAAGCGATCGCATCCAGCGCGTAGAGCGCCTCGCGCAGGACGAAAGTCAGCTCGGGACCGACCTTCAGAATGGGAAAGCCGTCCTCCACCAGGGCGGTCAACGGCCGGGTCCCCTGATAATCCGTCGAGTGCGCCTCGAAGACGAACTGCGGCTCCTCGGTGAGCACCGATTTCAGCGCGTCTATCTTGCTGCGATCATAATGGATGACATTCTGATTGCCGAACTCGACGCCCGGCTGAACGACCAGACCGATGGCCCGTCCAATCGCTTGCCCGAGTCCGGCCTCCGCAAAGATCCGGCGGTGGACTCCGATCGTCTTCAGCGCCGCTGCGGCCGCCGTCGGTTCGATCGTTGTCAGGGCGTGGTCGGCTCCACCCGGCGGTGGCACTTCGGTGCCGATGACGTAAACCGGCATTGCGCCGCCGCTCTTCTTCGCCGACGCCTCGGCGACCGCCGCAAGCCGGGCGGCGCGATGGGCGGTGGTTTCGTCGTCGAGCGCCGCCGGCTCGCCCCTGCAGCCCATCGAGGCGTCGAGGTGAAGCTTGCGAAACCCTGCCTCGACATAGGCGGAAACCATCTTCTCCGCCTCGGCCATGGCCTCTTCGGCCGGGCGGTCGCGCCAAGGATTGGGGCCGAGGTGATCGCCACCGAGAACGATCAGATTTTCGGGGCACCCCTCCTCGACTGCTATTTTGCGGACGAGGGACGCGAAGTCGCTTGGCGTCATCCCGGTGTAGCCGCCGACGTGGTTGACCTGGTTGCAGGTCGCTTCGATCAGGACGGTGCTTGCCTGTTGCCGCCCGTGTCGGAGTGCTGCTCGAAGCACGATGGGATGGGCCGAGCATACGGAGGTCACGCCTCTGGGGTGGCCTTCGATCCTCAGCCTGGCCAGTTCGTTGAGATGCACCTGCATCACGGGCGCCTTTCCGTTGAAGCGATAAACGCGTCGAGTTCTTGCTGAGTGCCGGCACCTTCCATCGGACCGAGGACCGTCACGTTGCGGGCGCCGGCGGCGGAGGCATAGGTCAGAGCTTGCTGCGGAGACATTCCGAGCCGCCGGCAGGTGAGATAGGCACCCCCGAAGCAGTCGCCGGCGCCGGTGGGGTCGACCTCTTGAACGACAAATGCCGGAGCGTCGATGCGGTCTCCGTCTCTGCCGAAATAGGTCGCGCCTTCGGCTCCGCGCTTCAGCACGATCTCTTTGACGCCCACCTCGAACAAGCGGCGGATCGCGTCTGCCTCCCCTTCGACACCTGCGGCACGCTCAAGCTCCTCTCCGGACGGCAGAAGCAGATCGGCGGCAGCGACAAGCTTGGAGAAGCGGCGCTCGGTATTCTCATCCAGCTTCAATTCCTTGCGAATGTTCGGATCTACCGAGAGCGTTCCCCCGCGTGCCTTGACGATGTCGACCGCCTTGTCGATCACCTCACGCGCACTGGGGACCGACAGCGCGGAACCCATCACGTGAAGATGCCCGCTCCGATGGATGAGATCGCCGACCGTTTGAGACCAGCCGAAGCGCGCAGCTGCTGATGTGGCGATGTTGTAGACGAAATCCCGGGAGCCATCCTTGCGGTAGCGAACGAAAGCGCTTCCCGTGGGATAGTCCGGATCGATCGAGATCGTCGAAACATCGACGCCGTCGCGTTTGAGGCGATCGGTATTGACACGACCGAAATCGTCATCGCCGACGGCGCCGACCATTGCGGCCTTACCGCCGAGGCGGCCGCATTGGGAGATGAAGATCGCCGGCGCTCCGCTCGCGAACGGACCGACGAGCGGCTGGGCTTCGAGAAACCCGTCTCCGACCGTCGTGGCGACGATCTCGACGAGGATCTCCCCTACGCAAACGGTGGGACCAAGCGGGTCCGGAGCCAGTACTGAAGTCATTTGCAATCCTGCTTTCGATCGTTCTTGTCGTCAACTCGTCGCCGACTGGATCGGCGCACCGTCCTCGCCGCCGAATTCCTCGCTCTCCAATGACAGAAAGCGCTGGTGCAACATGCACGCCGCCCCGAAGGCGGAACCGAACTCCGCATCATCGTCCACGACGATGTCAGGCGTGGGGAAAGGTATGCTCTGGCCCTCCGACATGTGGACCGCCACGCGGGCGGCCACCATCGGGTAGAGGGATGCCACGGAGCCACCCAGCACGATCCTGTCGGGGTCGAGCAAACGACAGGCCTGCAGCAATGCGTAAGCGAGATGGCGCGACCAGGTTTCGGCGATATTGACCGCGGCCGGGACGCGATCATGAACGTCGCCAAGGAACTCCTGCAGATCGACGTGCTTACGTCCAATAGCCTCGCGATACTGCCTGATCAGCACTTCGCGACCGATCAGCTGCTCAAACTTCTGACCGCCGCTTCCCGGCACCAGAGTGTGGCCGATTTCTCCCGCCAGGCCGTGGCCGCCCCGGAACAGTTTGCCATCGATCATGATGCCGCCGCCGACGCCGGTTTCCATCAGCAGGAACAGGGTCACGCCTGAGACGCCGTGACGATAGCTGTCGCCGATCGCAAAGGCGTTGGCGTCGTTTTCAACCGCGATCGGGACGGTGGCCGGGAAAGCAGACCGCCCAACCTCCTTCAACGACACCTCCCGCCAGCCGATGATGGGTGCGAGGGTGACGATTCCGTCCGGCCGGATGTGGGCCGGCGCCGATATGCCGAGACCCTTGCACCGTCCGATCATCCCCTTCGCCATTGCGCCTATGATCAGCTCGACGCCCTGCGCCACGGCCTCCTCCACGGTCGACGACGGCGTGTCGAACGCGATTTTCCGACATGCCCGGACTTCAGCGGAGAGATCGACAACTGCAGCCGATATATGCTCGACGCCAATCTCTATCCCGACGAAGAATGCGGCATCGGGGACAAGTTCGAGCATGATGCCCGGGCGCCCGGCACGGGAATGTTCCAGGCGCTGCTTGCCGCTCTCGTCCGACTCCTGAACGAACCCGCCTTCCGTGAGTTCGGCGACGATCTCTCCCGAGGACGAGCGATTCATCCCGAGCTTCCGGGCGAGATCCGCCCGGCTGAGGCTTCGGTGGGCATAGATCGTCTGCAAGGCGGCGACGATATTATTCTGCCGGATCCTGCGCGGCGAACTTCCGATGGAGACGGTGTCGTTCATATTTCAATTCCCTTCAGTCGGCCCAACCCTTACACGACTGGAACAGGCTGTCAGAGGGATAATCAGGGCCGCGCGTTTGTGGCGCGGCGGCGCTTGGCCTCGTCATATTTCAGCTCGATGTAGCGCTTCGCGTGCGCCGCGAGCGGATCATTATCCTCCCAGGTGTCGCGCCAGATCGCGCAGGCGAGCGACAGGCCTTCGTCCACGACCGTCGTCGAGAAGCTTTCGAACACGATGTCGCGCTTGTAGTCGATGTCGAGCAGAGCGTCGAAGATCAGATCGAAGTTGATGACGCCGTCGCCGAGGTAACCGCGGTTGCTCTCGCCGATGTGGAAGTAACCGATCTTGTCGCCGGCCAGGCGGATCGCCGCGGCCGGATTGGCTTCCTCGATATTCATGTGGAACGTGTCGAGGTGGAGACGGACATGCTCCGATCCGGTCTCGGCGATGAACTTCAGCCCCTGCGCCGCCGTATTCAGCAGGTTCGTCTCGAACCGGTTGACAATTTCCAGGACGAGGTCGACGTTCGCTTGCCTCGCGACTTCGGCTGTCGCGGCGATCGCGGCGACGCTGTTGTCCCAGCCCCTCTTCGTCGGCTGGCGATTGTACTTGGTGTGCGCGGAATAGAGAATTCCACCCAGCTTGTTGCCGCCGATATCACGGACCGCACGAACGGCGTCGGCCAGCGTCTGCTTGCCGGCAGACACGGCAGAAGCGTCCTCGCTCGATACGTCCCTGTCGAGCGGCAGACCCATCGTCACGCCAATCTCGACGTCAAGCGACTGCGCAAGCTTTGCAAGTCGATCGAGATTGAATTTCTCGGGGCGCAGATAGGCAAATTCGATGGTGCGATATCCGTGTTCGGCCGTCTTGTTCAGGGCCATCTCCAGCCCTTCCTGCGTTTGGCCGCCTGTCCATACAAATGAATGGATACCCAATCGACGCATAGCCTTTTCCTCCAAAAAATGCCTTTGGCTGTGGACAGTGCTATGCCATTTAGTTTGGCAAGACAACAAATAATTTTAACGGTAATTTTTGTGCTGCTTTGCGAAATTACCTTGCAATGCAATATATTACACTTCTTGCGATTTGCATCACACCCTCCGCCGGAAATTAGTTTCTGCAAAAATCAATGGGATAGATCAACGATTTGCATGTTTAGACAACAAATGTTGCGTCGCCAGTTTTTTTGGCCTACACAAAGGACCGGCGAAATGATCTCGCTGCACTTTGGGAGGATTGAAAATGAATTATGCTTTGAAGGCCAGCGCGCTTGCGCTGACGCTCGGCCTCGCCACGACTGCTTCGCCGGCCTGGGCTGACTTCTGGTCCGACGCCGGCGCCAAATTCAAGGGTGTGACACTGCACGGCGTCACCGAGAGCACCCCGCCATCGAACTACATCAGGACCGTGCTCGCTCCGGAATTCGAAAAAAAGACCGGCATCAAGGTCGACATCGAGACGACGTCCTGGGATCAGATGTATGACAAGGCCATCAAGGACATGGAAGCCAAGACCGGCATCTATGACATGGTCTATATCGAGCAGGACATCATCTACTCCTATCTGGCCAGGAATTTCCTCGTCGACATCACGAAGACGCTGAAAGACCAGCCGGATCTGAAGGCGCCGACCTACGACGACGCCAATTTCACCAGCTTTGCCGACTACTTCAAGGACTCGAGCGGCGATCTCTTCGGCGTTCCGATGGAAGCCTTCCTGAAGGCGTATCTCTATCGCAAGGACCTCTTCGACGATCCGAAGATCAAGGAAACCTTCAAGAAGGAAACAGGCAAGGACCTGAAGCCGGCGACCACACACGCGGAATATACCGAGATCGCCGACTTCTTCACGAAGTACGGCAAGGACAACGGCATGGAGCTCTGGGGCACGACGGCTCAGGCACATACAGGCCATCCGGCGTCCTGGTATGAATTCTTCGAGTCCATCGTGCCGACCTTCGGTGTCTACAATTGGGGCATCGACGCCAAGAACAACTATGCGGCGACGGTCGAACATGGCGGCGCGATGAACAGCGACAAGGCGAAGGCCGCCTTGAAGTACTGGCTGCACCTGCGCGACATCGCTCCTCCGGAATCGACGCAGTCAACCTGGACGGAAACTGCAACGACCTTCGCCGCGGGCCGTGTCGCCCAGGGGCTGATCTATGGTGAGAACGCCGCCTGGATCGCAAGCGATCCGGCGCAGTCGAAAGTGGTCGGCCAGGTCGGTTTCGCTCTGCCGCCGCTCGAGCCCGGCGTGCTGGACGACGCGAAAGCCGGAAAGGGTTATATCGGCTACTACGATGGCGGTGCCTTCGGCGTGCCGGTCACGTCCAAGAACAAGGAAGCGTCACTGCTGTTCCTCGAATTCATCGGCCAGAACGAAGTGCAGCCCGATTGGGCGATCGCCGCACCGCGCATCACCAATACGGCGACGTTCGACGATCCGAAGGTGAAGGAGATGGACGTCAAGCTCGGCGGCTTCTATACAATGCTGAAGGACGACGGCAAGCTCTTCGCCGGCGCTCCCCCCTACCCCTTCCATGCGCAGGTGCGTGAAGCGACCGCGCCTATCTTCTACGACATCCTGACCGGCAACATCGGGCCTGATGAAGGCCTCGACCAGATGGCGGCCAAAGCCGAAGAAGAGCTCACCTCGCTCGGTTATCGCAAATAAAGCATCCTCCCCAACTGACGGGTCGTTCCGACGACCCGTCACCTTTCGCTCCTGATGGAGCGGACGTCCACATAGTGTTCAATGGGGGATAGGCGATGCATTCGCAGAAGCTCGGGTGGCTGTTGCTGTCACCGACCATAGTGATCCTCGGACTGTTCGGGATATTTCCGTTCATTTACGTCCTCTGGGTCTCTTTCCATTCATGGAACCCGTTCGCTGCCAATCCGGGCATGATCTTCAACTGGGCTGAGAACTATCGGCGGCTCGTCTTCGACCCGCAGTTCCTGGCATCGCTCGGCATAACCCTGGCATTCGTCTTCTTCGCGGTCATCTCGGAGCTGGTCCTCGGCTACATCCTCGCCCAGGCGCTGCTCAAGGACTTTCCCGGAAAAGCGGTGTTTCGCACGATCCATACTCTGCCGCTGATCATGGCGCCGATCATCGTCGGCTCCGTCTGGAAGCTGATGACCACGCCGTCGATCGGCATCATTCCCTATCTTCTCAGGAGCTGGTTCGGCTACGATCTGAATATCGGCCAGAGCGCCGTTGCGGCCTTCACCGTCACTGTCATCATGGATATCTGGCACTGGACGCCGCTCGTCACCCTCTCGCTGATCGCCGCACTTGTCTCGCTTCCATCAGACCCGTTCGAGCAGGCGCAGATCGACGGCGCCGGCAAGAGCCAGATCTTCTGGCACATAACGCTGCCCCTGATCCGCCCGGCCCTGCTCGCCACGGTGTTCATCAGGCTGATGGACGCACTGCGCACCGTCGACGAAGTCCTGATGCTGACCGGCGGCGGCCCGGGCTCATCGACGCGCTACATCGGCGTCCATATCTTCAGGGAAGTCTTTCCCAAGACGAATTACGGCTACGGTTCGGCGATCTCCGTCATCGTCCTCTATCTCACCATCGTCGTCTGCTGGCTGCTCTATGTCGGCCTGATTGCACCCCGCGTGAAGAGAGGTTGAAGCGATGAAGACCCGTTTTCCCTGGCTTCCGGTCGTCCTCTGGACCTTGATAAGCTTCGTCACCCTTTTCCCGATCTACTGGCTCTTCGTCATATCGGTGAAACAGCCGTTCGACCTGTTTTCGACGCCCGATGTCATTCTCCGGAGCTTCTTCTGGAAGAATTACCAGGACGTGCTGACCAATCCGACCTTGCGCGGATACATGCTCAACTCGCTGATCATTTCGTCGGGCAACGCGCTGCTCGTCACCACGCTCGGCTTCCTTGCCTGCTACGCCCTGACGCGCTTCGACCTCGCCGGCAAGGAAAGCATCTTCTTCTGGACGATCACCAACCGCATGGCGCCGCCGGCGGTTTTCCTCCTGCCGCTTTTCCTGCTTTTGACGCAGGTCTACAGGATCGGCGACTTCTCGCTCGCCGATTCCAAGTTGGGCATGATCCTGGTCTATTGCTCCTTCAACCTTCCCTTCGCGATCTGGACGCTGCGCCCGACCGTGGAAGGCATTCCGAAGGAATTGGACGAGGCGGCCTATATGGACGGCGCGAGCCCATGGACCGTGCTCTATGATATCATCTTTCCTTTGGCACGGCCCGGACTTGCGGTGACGCTGATCCTAACCTGGGTGTTTGCGTGGAACGAATATCTGCTGGCGGCGACGCTCACCAACTTCCATGCGCGGACACTCACCACCGGCCTGTCGGAATATGTGACGACGACGGGGACGGCCTGGGGCATCATGGCCGCGATCTCGATGCTGACATTGGTTCCGGCGCTCATCGTCTTTTCGGTTGTCCAGCGTCACATCGTCGCCGGCCTGACCTTCGGTGCCGTGAAAGGATGAAGCGATGACGTCTCAATCAGAAAATAACGAACCCAAGCCAGGCTTCCTGCCAATCGAAACGAACTGGTTCGACCGGCTCTTCATCTCGATCGTGATCTGGGTCGCGCTCTCCCTGTTTTGGATGCGGTTCATCGAGCCGTTCGGGCTTTCCGTATGGTTCGCGGCGGCAATCTCGGCAGTCCTTGGCGCCTATATCGTCTGGAAGGGATGAGGCGATGAATTCCGTCAACGACATCAAGTCACAAATCGTGCTGCTTTAGGGGGAACGACATTGGCAAACGTACAGGTTAGCGACGTCACCAAGAAATATGGCTCTCTTCAGGTCATGCATGGCGTCAGCGTCGACATCGAGGACGGCGAATTCGTCGTGCTGGTCGGTCCATCCGGCTGCGGCAAATCCACCCTGCTCCGGATGATCGCCGGGCTGGAGACGGTCAGCAGCGGAGATATCCGGATCGGCAGCCGTGTCGTCACCAATGCTCCCCCGAAGGAGCGTGACATCGCGATGGTGTTTCAGAGCTACGCGCTCTATCCCCATAAGACGGTCGCCGAGAATATGGGCTTTCCGCTAAAGATGGCCAAGCGACCGAAGGCGGAGATCGCCGAGAAGGTCGGCAGGGCAGCCGAGATCCTCGACCTGACACGTTATCTCGACCGCTATCCGAAGCAACTGTCGGGCGGACAGCGTCAACGCGTGGCGATGGGCCGCGCCATCGTCCGCGATCCACAGGTCTTCCTGTTCGACGAGCCGCTGTCGAACCTCGACGCCAAACTCCGCGTCACCATGCGCGTCGAGATAAAGGAGCTTCACCAGCGGCTGAAGACCACCACCGTCTACGTCACGCACGATCAGATCGAGGCGATGACGATGGCCAACAAGATCGTGGTGATGCGCGACGGCAGGGTCGAGCAGATCGGCAAGCCTCTTGATCTCTACGACTTCCCGGTCAACCTCTTCGTCGCCGGCTTCATCGGCAGCCCATCGATGAACTTCCTTCAGGGCCGCATAGCCACAAGCGACGGCAGGAAGATCGTCGTCACCGACCAGGGCATCACTCTTCCGCTGGCGGACACAAATGCGGATGAAGGACGAGCCGTGACCTACGGTATCCGACCGGAGCACATCACGATCGGCGAAGAAGGCGTTCCGGTCGAAGTCTCGGTGTTCGAGCCGACGGGTTCAGAGACATTGATCTTCGGTCGCACGGGAGGCGTGCCGATCGACGCCCTGATCCGCGAGCGCATCGAGGTCGATCCCGGACGGACGATGTACTTCCACATAGATCCCCGACGTGCGCATATCTTCGATCGGGAAACAGGCCAGAGACTGTAGGAGGACGACGCATGGAGTTCAAAGGAAAGACGGTGATCGTGACCGGCGCCGGCAAAGGCATCGGACGTGAAATTGTAAGGATGCTCGTCGAACGGGGTGCGCAGGTCGTCGCCCTGACCCGCAGCGGCGCCGACGTCGAAGCGCTGCGAGGGGAATTCGGCTGCCGGGCAATCCAGGTCGATCTCGCGGATGCCGATGCGACCAAAGAGGCGGCGATCGCTGCCCTTCCCGCAGATTTCCTTATCAACTGCGCCGGCACGACCGAGCTTCAGCCGTTCCTGGAGACAACCGTCGAAGCATTCGACCGTCTTGTCGCGGTCAATACGCGCGCTCCGATGATCGTCGCCCAGGAATATGCCCGTTCGCTGATCAAGGAAGGCCGTCCAGGCGCCATCGTCAATGTCTCGTCGGTCGCATCCTTCGTCGGCATCCCCGATCACGCCGCTTATTGCGCGTCCAAGGGTGGATTGGATGGCTTGACGCGGGTCATGGCAAAAGAGCTCGCGCCTCACGGCATCCGCGCGAACGGCGTCCACCCGACGGTGACGTTGACGCCAATGGCGGTGAAGGCATGGAGCGATCCCGAAAAGGCCGCGGGGATGATGAAGCGAATTCCGGTCGGACGCTTCGCGGAGCCGGCAGACATTGCCGAGGTTGTTCTTTTCCTGCTGTCCGACCAGGCTGCCATGGTGAACGGCATATCGATGCCGGTGGACGGCGGTTACATGATTGCCTGAAGTTCAGGACTAACGTGCAGTCCGGCCCTGCCGAGTAGTACGATCCTGCGATTGCAATACGGGAACCGGCGAGGTAGACCGCCGCACCAACCGGCGCAGCTCATCTTGATCAACGAAGTGATCCGTCACTCCTGCCTCCTTATCCAGATGACTGAAGACAAGACCGTCGGAATCCTCAAGCTTCAAAGCTTGCTCCGTATTCATGATCCCCAGTGCCTGGCGCTCGTACTCGGACTCGAGCGCCGCCTCGACGATGGCTTTTTTCTTGCGCATGTCCATTTCCTCCGTTGCTCAATGGTAACGGACGGGCGGAGTCGCGGTTCCCATCAGGCGATCACGATATGAGACCCGTTGACACGACCGCCCCGTCGATACCCGGCCATGCATCGCGCCCGCCAAGCTGATTTTTGCCCTCGCTGCGGGGTTAGGCGCTGCCACCAGCACGCCACTACGGCCGCCAAACACGAAAGCGGCCACATTTATCGCGACCGGCGCGATAAGTGTTCATGCCCGGGGAGCCTTCAACGCGCTGGCTCAGGCGCACCCCTTGAGGCTCCAGAGCAACGCCGGCAAGATGGGTAGAGGAGCTGCGATCGTTTCGACTGGCTTTTTATTCGTCAAGCAGTTCCCGCATCGAGAAATATTTTGACAATTAGCAAATTCTCACGAATTCGACCTCCAACAGCTTTCCTAATTTTTCGATGCTGCTCCCAATGTGTCCGACGCCGACTGCGCAATGATGCGCCGGTCCTTCGGCGTTCCAATTCTCGACGAACGCGCGCGCCCCGATTGGAAATTGATAGCGGCTGTTGGTGTTTCCAATTTCCAGGATCGGCCCGGGCACCGATTGTCCTTCGGCGCACAACAGCTTCACTTTTCCGGCGCACTCCACCACGGAGAGCAGTGTGACCGGGCCATTCTTAACCGACATTTCGACGCTAACGCCGGAGCCGACCTTACCGTGATAGACCTCCAGAGGACGGATCTTGGTTCGACCCTCTGCAATTTTGGTATGGCCTGGGCCATCATGGCCCATCAGGACCACATCTGCATCGAAATCCATTGCATAATATTCGGTGAAGGAACCTCCGGCGCCAAAGCTGTCCATGATCTTCATGGCCTGCGCGTTCTTGATCTCATATTCGCCAGCAACGGGTATGCCTTCGGCGGTGAGCATCGAACAACCAACGATTACCGACGTGATGACGTCCTCGTATTCATGCCCGGACACCGATTCATAATAATAGGCGAGCGAGCCGAGACGCTTCGCGTCGACGAGTTTGCGCAGCGCGACAGCAGTTCTTGCCGCCCGCGCCAGTTCGTCCGGATCGCAATCCGGCTGCACGTCGAATTCCGTTCGGATTCTGTCCAAGCAGGCCGCCACTTCCGCCTCGCCAACGTCGCGTCTGAGGCGTGCTAGTTCGTCAATCTCCACCACTTCGATGTGTGTCCCGAATGCCGTGCTTTGAGCTGTGAGATCGGAATAGATATCGAGCATGCCGTTGTAATAGCGCCCCATGACGCCAAGGCGATTATGCGACATGACGTGGGCTACCCGTGCGGCCTCGATCCACTCCTCGATCTCGTTGTCGACAAACGGGTCATCGTTGAGAACGCCTGTTACTTGGTGGAACCGAATGCCCGCTCGAGTGAACACATTGGCAATCTCGGGCACCGGGCATGCAGCGCAGTGCGCCAGCCACTCGCCGGTCATGGCAGTCCTATTGCCGAGTGCGTTGAAGGACGCGTAATCGATCGCACCAGCCGGCTGCAGATTCAAAATAATGACCGGCACCTTTGCACGCCGAACAGCCGGCAAGACGGTCGACGATAGAGCGTAGGTGGTGATGTAAAGGAAAATGATATCGACATCGGCCTGGCGAAACAAATGGCCGGCATCGACGGCCTTCTCCGGCGTATCGACGAGGCCAAGATTGACGACTTCGACCCCAGGCCGTTCCAGCTTGGACGCGACGACATGTACATATCCGCGCAGCCTTGCTTCGAGGCCGTCAAACTGCGGCCAATAGGCCTTCAGACCGATCCCGAACAGGCCGGCCTTCAAAGGGCGATCAGACATTCCATTTTCTCCTGGAATTATAGCGGGGTCAGCCCTGCAGGCGGACACGAAGCTGGTCGAGGCCCACGGCCAGAAGCAACACGACACCGCGCGTGACATCCTGCCAAAAACTGGACACGTTCATGAGGGTCAGGCCGTTGTTCAGAGTTCCGAGGATCAGCACCGCAATCAGCGTACCCCAGACGCTTCCCCGCCCGCCAAAGAGGCTCGTGCCTCCAAGAATGATCGCGGCGATGATCGTCAGCAGATGCTGACTTGCTGCATTCGGGGCTGCCGCGCCGAGCATTGCTGCAAGAATGATACCAGCGGCAGCGCCTGAAATGCCCGAGATCACGTAGAGGATCATCTGGGTGCGCTCGACCGGCACGCCGAGAAGGCTGCTGGCCTCGGGATTGCCGCCGGTTGCGTACACAAACCGTCCGAACGGCGTCTTGGCAAGCACGAGCCAAAGGACGGCAAAGACGATCAGCATGACGATGACGGGAAACGGCACGAAAAAGATGCGACCTGAACCAAGCCAGTTGAAGGCCGGCACGAAAAGCGGCTTGCTCAAGCCACCCGTCATGACCATCGACAGGCCCGAGAAGATGCTCATCGTCCCGAGTGTCACAATCAGGGGATTGAGGCGCAGCTTGGTGACGATCACGCCATTCAAAATTCCGACCCCGGCGCCGATGACCAAGGCTGTCAGGCATCCAACCCAGATATTGATCCCGTTGGAATGCATCAATGCGACGATGACGCCGGCCAGTCCGGCAACGGCAGCCACCGACAGGTCGAGTCCACCGCCAATGATCAGCGGCGTTCCGGCTGCGGCCATGAGCCCGATAAAGGCCATGTTCGTGCCGATATTGGCAAGATTGCTCACCGACAGAAAGAACGGCGACAGCATAGCGAAAGCCGCGAGAAGGATGACATAGAAGCCCAGCAGGACCACGATCCCGGCGACCGGTCTGGCAAGGATCTCCGTCATCGACTGGCGTTGGCTGGTCGGCTTGGGTTCGCCCGCAACGATCGAGTTTGACTTGTTCATGCTTTCTCCAATTCGTTCGCAGCAGACACGGAGTGCGACTCCGCCGCCTGCATCAGCTCGGCGGCCGATGCATTGGCTCCCAGTGTGGCCACGGCCCGGCCTTCTTCGAAGACGATCGCTCGGTCGGCAAGACCGGCGACCTCCTCAGCGTCCGATGAGACGAGGAGTATGCCCAATCCGTTCGCTGCGAGCCGGCGGATCTCCTCATAAATCTCTCGTCGAGCGCCGAGGTCGACCCCGCGGGTCGGTTCCTCGAGAATGAGCAGCTTGGGGTCGCCGAGCAGCCATCGCGCCAGGCACACTTTCTGCTGGTTGCCGCCGGACAGGAGTCTTATCTCCTGCTCCGGACCCGTCGTCTTGACGCGCAGGGTGCGGATCCAGTGTTGCGACATTACCCGCTCCCGATTGTCATCAACGAGCCCGAAGCGCGTAAACCGCGTGAGGTAAGGAAGGGTCGTGTTGGTACGGACGGTGAGGTTGGCAATCAGGCCTTGCCGCTTGCGCTCGGCTGCAACGAAACCGATACCGCTTCGAATGCTTGCCCGCGGGTTCGACAACGCCGTTTCGGCTGTCCCCATCCGGATTGAACGGACCTTCGCCCTGGGCTCCGCCCCATAAATGGCTCTGCCGACCTTCTCAATCCCGGAGCCGATCAGGCCGAACGCACCCAGGACCTCGCCGCGGCGCACCGAAAAGGACACGTCGCTGAGCCAGCCTGGCAGCGACAGTCCTTCGACAGTCAGGATCGTCTCGTCCGGCAGGAATTGCGACTTTGCCGGAAAAAGATCGCCGAGATCGCTTCCGAGCATCGCCCGCAGCACCTCTTCGTGACTGGTGGCGCTCGTCTGGAACTGGCCGCTCACCTCGCCGTCCCGCAACACGACGATCCGGTCGGAGAGGCGAAACACCTCGTCGAGGTAGTGGGAGATATAGATGATCGTGACGCCGTCGGCGCGAAGCGCGTCGATCACCCCGAACAGGGTTTCGGCATCTGCTTCTCCGAGTGCAGCAGTCGGTTCATCCATGATCAGAATACGAGCCTGGCCGGCCAATGCCCGGGCGATCTCGACGATCCGCTGCTCCGGAAGCGATAGCGATCCCATTCTCCGGCTCGCAGAGACATGACCGAGCTTCAGTCGGCCGAGCAGCGTCGTCGCCTGCCTCTGCATGGCGGCACGGTCGACGAAACTTATGCCGGCGATCTTGCGCTGGGGCATCGATCCCAACGCGATGTTCTCCGCGACCGACAAGTCCGGATGCACGGACAGTTCCTGCGGCATCAGGCGAATGCCCGATGCTATGGCCGCACGTGCCGACGTGATGTCGACTGCGGCCCCATCGATCTGTATCTGTCCGGCGTCGCAGGAATAGACGCCGGACAGGATCTTCATCAGCGTGGATTTGCCTGCACCGTTAGCCCCGAGCAGCGCCACGACCTCGCCAGCATCGGCCGAACAGGTGACGTTTTTCAGGACCTGCACGCCGGAGAAGGACTTCGTGACGTTGGTGATTTGGAGCCGCGCCACGCGGTTCTCCGTGCTCGATACAGTCTGCATCAGAATCGCCTCCGACCCCAGATCATTGCTTGGGGAGAATTGCCTCGTACCCCTTCAACCAATCCTCTTTTTTCAGACCAGAGAGGTAGCTTGCGAACTCTGCCTCGGGAAACGTGTAACCGTCGGCTTCGCCGGCGCACGCGAATTCCTTGTAGAATTTGCAGATGTTTGCCTTGGTTACCATCTGATGGGTGACGAAGGTTGCCTCCGGCACGGCCTTTCCGGCGAGCGCAGACAGCGCAATCGGAATGAGATAATTCCCGTAGCTGCCTGGAAACGAACCCGTCGCCGCCACGAGTTTCGGGTCCGTGGCAAGCGCCTCGGCTTCATCCGCGCCGTTGCCGACGGCGATGGCCTGATCAACACGTCCGGCTGCTCGGACGGCCTGCAGCATGCCCATGGTCGCCTGGTCGTTGATCGCGATGATCAGGATCGGCGCTCCTGGCGGAATGCGGCCGAGTACGTTGTTCATCTGGGTATAGGATTCCTGCAGCGTATTCTTCGTATCGATCTCGATGATGTGGTCGGCCGGGAAATCCTTGGTCAGGGCCAGGAAGCCGGCGCGCTGACCTTCCGTGCGCATGCGCGGGATGACGCCCGACTGGGGCAGTGCGCCGATGACGAGATAGCCGCTTTTTACCGTGTCCGCGCCAAATTGTTTTGCCGCAGCCGTTGCAAGGTAGGACCCGCCCATGAAACCGGACTTCGGATTGTTCACGCCGAAGAAACTTGCACCGGGCATGGGGATATCGATTGCCGTGACCTTGGTGCCGTCTTGCTTGAACACGTCCATCACGGTCTGACCGAAGTTTGCGTCGGTCTGAAACTCGATGACGTAGTCAACCTTGCGTTCGGCGAAAGATTTGGCATTGGCAAGCGCGGTCGGCCCATCGAGCCGGTTGTCGGCGACAACGAGTTCCACGCCGGCAGCATCGGCGTTTGCCTGAATGCCTTTCTCCACGAGCACGCCGAAAGCGATGTCACGCTGAAGATTGGCGAAGCCGATGCTGTACTTGCTGCCGTTTTTCGGAGGCGTCACTTTCGACGCGTCGGCGGCCATGGCCTTGAGAGCCTCGGCCGAAAGCATATTGCCGTCGAACTTCGCGGGATCGAACCCGTGGAAATCATCGGCATGGGCAGCAGATGCGGCGAGGCAAGCGGCTGCGACCAGCAGTCTGGCGTGAGTTTTCATATCTATTCTCCTCCCAGCCCCTACCCTCCCCGGCAGCGGCGATAGCTGATGCAATCAGCGTTTCGGCAAATTCGATCGACTTTGCCCTGACCTGATGACGGTACCATCGGCCCCACCTGTTGACACGACGCCAAAATCCACAAAAGTGATCATTTGCATACAAAAAATGATCCTAAAAAGGCGACGTCAAATGACGGAAAACTACTTCGTCTACATGCCTGACAGCAGAATTTCTGCAGCATGGGGCTGCACCGCTGTCTCGACGGGCTATTCGGTCATTGCGCCGCACTCCAGTTACCCTCCGAGCCGTCATCCGGACGACCATCATTTCAGCTGGTCTCGAGGCCGCATCCTTCAGGCCTATCAGGTCGTGCTGATCAGCGCCGGCAGCGGGAAGCTCGAATTCGGCAACCTGCGCCGACAGGTGCGCGTCACGGAAGGATCGATTTTTCTCCTGTTCCCAGACGTGTGGCACAGGTTCGCGCCCGATCGGCGAACCGGCTGGACCGAGCACTGGATAGAGTGCCGGGGAACCGCTTTCGATTTTGCAGTGGATGCTGGCCTCCTGCATGTCGAACGCCCGCTCAACCCGGCAAGCGATGAGATCAATCATGTGTTCGCCGCCATCCATGACCTGGCGCGGCAGGATCCTGTGCTTCATCAGCTGGTGATATCCACGCTCGGGTTGCAGCTCCTTGCGCTGCTCTGCCGGCCGGACGATCTGGCAAGCGGCGCCGGCGCGCGCCTCGTCGATCGGGCGCGCATGATCCTGATGGAGCGCTGCGGAACTTCACAATCGGTCGAGGATCTCGCAGCAGAGATGGGGGTGAGCTACCCCTATTTTCGCCGGCTGTTTCGTGAGCAAACCGGGATGTCGGCGAAACAGTATCAAATGAACGTCCGCGTTCAGCGAGCACGCGACTTCCTGGTAAACACCGACAAATCCGTAAAAGAAATCGCCGGCCTTCTCGGCTTTCATTCCGCCTTCCATTTTTCCAGCCAATTCAAAAATGCGGTTGGCTGCGCACCGACGGAATATCGTAGGACCTCTGAGAATTGAGAGGTCTGCCGATCCGTGGCACCGCGCGACCCCAGACGTCGCTCAGTCCGTCTTCGACGTCAGGAACCAGCGGCAGCGTGCTTGATATGGTCCGACAAGGCTGCACGCCGTTTCGCGGCGTAGAAACGAGAGCGGCGGCGCGTCGGGCAATGGGAACCGCAGTTTTTGGAAGACCTCTTATTTCATTGAAAGCTAATTTGAACTTCGTTAGCTTCCTTTGCGGGAGGACTACAATGCGACACATTGATTCGATTACTGCCGAGCCTATCGCAGCGGCGAAGGTCTGGTGCATCGCGGACTTCTGCTCGCAGCACCGATTGGATGGCAAGGAGCAAGCCAAGCTTACTGCTTTATTCGGTGAGTTCGCGACCATCAGCGAACTCGTCCACAATGTAACGCGTAGATCAAGGTTAAGGTGAAGAGGCCGACCCGGCGAAACGGCTGACGTTCCATGCGCTCACCTGGCCGGCGGCACCAGCGAGCGTGCGATATCGATGATGTCGTCACGCGAGGTGGTCGGGTCTTCCCTGTTCCAGGCCATCACGATATGAGGCCCGTTGAAACGAACGCCCCGTCGATACACGGCCCGCCATCGCGCCGGCCACGCTGTTTTTGGCCCTCTCCACCCCGTTTGGCGCGGCTACCAATGTGCTACCACGGCCGCCAAGCAGACGCCTTTTTCCAAGGCCAAAAGTTCGCTAATTATGCAAGGAAATCAAAGTGGTGCCCAGGACCGGAATCGAACCAGTGACACGCGGATTTTCAATCCGCTGCTCTACCAACTGAGCTACCTGGGCTAACCTGCTTCCAATGGCTCCTTTCAAGAAAGGAACCATGGGGCCTTGGTTCACCCCGGAAGCGAGCGGGGTTATAGCATCTTGTTCGCCCATGGCAAGCGTCAAATGACTCTTTTTTGACGGTCTTGCCGGCTTTGCGGATTCATGAGGAAAAATAAGAGCTTCGCGGGCGGATTTCTCTAGTTTTCCTCATCCGGATAATCGGCCTTCGTCTCGTCGTCGGCAACCGGAATGGCATAGGCGCCGGTCAGCCAGCGGGAGAGATCGGCCTCGCGGCAGCGGTTGGAACAGAAGGGATAATGTTCGCGGTGGGAAGGTTTGCCGCATTCGGGGCAAGGGCGCGTCTTGCGCAGCGGTTCGACCTTGGCGGCCGCTTTCTTGTCTTCAGGCATATCGGTTCATCCTATGGGATTAGCCGTCGGGCTCAGCCCTCGGGCCACCGGCTATGCACATCGAAGCCCTCGCCGGTCAAAAGCAAAATGGTTTCATAAAGCGGCAGGCCGACGACATTGGTGTAGGAGCCCACCATCTTCTGTACGAAGGTGCCGGCGAGGCCCTGGATGCCGTAGGCGCCTGCCTTGCCGCGCCACTGGCCGGAGGCCAGGTAGTTCTCGATCTCGAAGCCGGAGAGACGCTTGAAGCGCACCTTGGTCTCGACGATCTTCTGACGGACCTTACGATCCGGGGTCACCAGGCAAACGCCGGTGTAGACCATATGGTTGCGTCCCGACAAGAGATGCAGCGAGTTCAACGCCTCGTCGGCGAACTCTGCCTTGCCGAGAATGCGCCGGCCGACAGCGACCACCGTATCGGCAGAGAGGATATAGCTGCCCTTCCAGGTGATATCGCTCTTGATGGCGGCAAGGGCTGCTTCCGCCTTCTCCGCCGAAAGCCTGCGGGCGAGCGAACGCGGGTGCTCCGACTTCTTCGGCGCCTCGTCGATATCCATCGGCATAAGGCGCGACGGCTCGATGCCGGCCTGGTTGAGCAGGTCGACGCGACGGGGCGAGCCCGAGGCCAGAATGAGCTTGTATTTCAGCGCCATGGAACCTCGACCATCGTCAGACGGGAGCAAAAACCCTTGCGGGGACCTTCGGGCAAACTTACTTGAAACGGTAGGTGATGCGGCCCTTGGTCAGATCGTAGGGCGTCATTTCCACAAGTACCTTGTCGCCGGCGAGAACGCGGATGCGGTTCTTGCGCATGCGGCCCGCGGTGTGGGCAATGATCTCGTGTTCGTTTTCGAGCTTCACGCGGAACGTCGCATTCGGCAGAAGTTCGGTGACGATTCCCGGGAATTCGAGGACTTCTTCTTTAGGCATATAAGTGTTTTCTTCCTGTGCGTTGAATAGGCAGCGCAGCGCGCGCCTTGAAATTTCGGCGGAAACTACACAATCAACGCAGGTTTGTGAACCTCGTTGATCAGGCTTTCCTTTATTTGTTTTCATGCCGATTGCGCGGCAATGCCATTTCGTTTGAGTAGCCGGCTTTCGATGAGGCCGGCCAGGTGATCGCGGACCTCGCGGTAGCTCTCCAGAATCTGCTCGCGCGTTCCGATTGCAACCGTCGGATCCATGGTCGGCCAGTAGACCACATCGACCGCATTCGACCGGGTCAGCTCGAGTGCCGCATGATGGGCCTGCGGTGACAGCGTGATGATCAGATCGAAATAATCGTCCTCGAGCTCTTCCAGCGTCTGCGGCTGGCGGCGCCCGAGGGAAAGCCCGATCTCCTCGAGCACGGCATCCACGAACGGATCGCGCTCGCCGGCGCGAACGCCGGCAGACCTGATATAGGTATTGGCCGGCAGAATGCTACGGGCGATCGCTTCGGCTATCGGCGAGCGGATGGCATTCATCCCGCACATGAAGAGGATGGCGCCCGGCCGCTTTCCCTCCTCGACATCGGCGGCGCGCTCCATTGCCGTCATCCGCGCCAGTAGAGCACGCAGACCAGCGTGAAAAGGCGCCGGGCGGTATCGAAATCGACCTCTATCTTGCCGGCCAGCCTATCCTTCAGCGTCTGCGAGCCTTCATTGTGGATGCCGCGCCGGCCCATGTCGATCGCCTCGATGCGGCTCGGCGTCGACGAACGGATCGCTTCGTAATAGCTCTCGCAGATCATGAAGTAATCCTTGACGATCCGCCGGAAGGGCGTGAGCGACAGGATATGGGTGGCGACGCCGCCGCCCTCTTCGGTGGTGATGGCGAAAACCAGTTTCGAATCGACCAGCGAGATGTTCAGCCGATAAGGTCCGCCGACATGGCCGAGTGGCTCGAACCTGTTCTCCTCGATCAGATCGAAGATGGCGACGGCGCGTTCATGCTCGACATCGGGCGTCGAACGGCCGATCGTATCGTCAAGGACGACGTCGCAAAGCCGGAATTCGCCCTTCGCCATGCCCTCACCTTTCGAGGTTGAGGCGGATCGCAACCGACCGCGCATGGGCATCGAGGCCTTCGGAGACAGCAAGGGCGATCGCCGCCGGGCCGAGGGTGCGGAGCTGTTCGGGTCCAAGGCGCAGGACCGAGGTGCGCTTGACGAAATCCAGCACCGAAAGACCGGAGGAGAAGCGCGCCGAACGCGCCGTCGGCAGCACATGGTTCGAACCGCCGACATAATCGCCGATCACCTCGGGCGTGTGGGCGCCGACGAAGATCGCGCCGGCATTGCGGATGCCGTCGAGCAGCCGGTCCGGATCGGCGACGGCGAGCTCCAGATGCTCGGCAGCGATACGGTTTGCCAGCGGAATGGCCTGTTTCAGGTCGGAAACGAGGATGACTGCGCCGAAATCGCGCCAGCTTGCCGCCGCCGTCTCGGCGCGGTTCAGCGTCTTCAGCTGGCGTTCGACCGCCTGCTCCACCGCCTTGCCGAATGCGGCATCGTCGGTGATCAGGATCGCCTGGGAACTGACGTCGTGCTCGGCCTGGGCCAAGAGGTCGGCTGCGATCCAATCCGGATTGTTGTCCTTGTCTGCAATGACAAGCACCTCGGAGGGGCCGGCGATCATATCGATGCCGACGGTGCCGAAGACATGGCGCTTGGCGGCGGCGACATAGGCATTGCCGGGGCCGGTGATCTTGGCGACCGGAGCGATCGTCTCGGTGCCATAGGCAAGAGCCGCGATCGCCTGGGCGCCGCCGACACGATAAATCTCCGTGACACCGACAAGCTTGGCGGCGGCAAGCACCGCCGGATTGACGGCGCCGCCGGTGGCAGGAACGGCGATGACGATGCGATCGACGCCGGCGACCTTGGCCGGCACGGCATTCATCAGCACCGAGCTCGGATAACTCGCGGTGCCGCCCGGAACATAGAGCCCGACCGCTTCGATCGCCGTCCAGCGCGAGCCGAGACCGACACCCATATCGTCCTCGTAGATATCGTCCTTCGGCAGCTGCCGGCGATGGTGGGACTCGATGCGCAGTGCGGCGAGCTTCAGCGCCCCCAGCACTTCCGAAGGCACCGCATCGACGGCGGCGTCGATCTCTTCAGCTGTGACGCGCATCGGGACGGTGGCGTAATCGATGCCGTCGAATTTCAGCGAATATTCGGCCAGCGCCACATCACCGCGGGCGCGCACGTCATCGATGATGGCGCGAACGACCACGTTCACATCCTCGGAGACTTCACGTTTCGTCGTCAGAAAGGCGGCAAAATGCTGCTCGAAACCTTCCGATGCCTGATCCAGCCAGATTGCCAAAGCCGATATTCCTTCTCAACTCGAAACTGCGATGTTCAAACTTTAGGGCGTCAAACACTCATTGTTTTATGCATGTCGTTATCCCGGAACCGCTGTACACTTCCGGGCAACATGCATTAGCGGTGGCGAGGCTTAGAGGAAGCCTCCCAGGCGCCGCCGATATCGGCCAGCTGGACTTCGATACATTCGACATCGAGCGCAATCGAGGCGGTGCCGGACAGCGACAGCTCGACCGTGCCCTCCGGCCCCTCGCCCTTCTGCTCGAAGCGCAGCGCCAGCAGCGACAGCACCTCATCGCGTTTTCCACGATCGATGCCGAGCGAGCGGACGGCAAGCACGCGCTTGAAAACCAGGGCAGCCCGGCGGCGCTCGAAACCCTTGCGCTTGCGCTCGGCACCTTCCCAGACGAAACGATTGGCGGCAAGCGCGAACTGCGCGCCGCGCGGCGACCAGTCGATGTCGCCGACCTTGAAGACGCTGTCCTGCATATGCGCGGACATGATCGCAAGATCCTCGTTATCGAGCGCAACAAGTTTCAGGTCGGTCATTCAGCCTCATCCCATTACCGGCCTAGGCCGGGCACCGCCAGAATGGCGATGCGTCAGACAAGGGAAATAAGGCGCGGCGACCAATTACGCAACCGGGATGAACGGTGCTTACTCGCTGATGCGCTCGACGATGGCGCCGCAGCGGGTCAGCTTCTCCTCGAGCCGTTCGAAACCGCGATCGAGGTGATAGACGCGGGAGACCGTGGTTTCGCCCTCGGCGGCAAGGCCGGCGATGACGAGCGAGACGGAGGCGCGCAGATCGGTCGCCATAACAGGCGCACCGCGCAGGCGTTGGACACCCTCGATCTTCGCCGTCTGGCCGGACAGCGAGATCCTGGCGCCGAGGCGGGCAAGCTCCTGCACATGCATGAAACGATTTTCGAAGATGGTCTCGGTGACATGCGAGACGCCGGAAGAACGGGTCATCAGCGCCATGAACTGCGCCTGCAGATCGGTCGGGAAGCCCGGGAAAGGATCGGTGACGATATCGACCGGCCTGATGCCGGCGCCGTTGCGCTTGATGCGCATGCCGTTGTTGGTCGACGAGATTTCCGCGCCGGCGCGGCGCAGCGTTTCCACCGCGGTTTCGAGCAGCGCCACATCGGTATTTTCGAGCACCACGTCGCCGCCGGCCATGGCGACGGCCATCGCATAGGTGCCGGTCTCGATACGATCCGGCAGGACGCGATGGCGGGCGCCGGAGAGCGAGGTGACGCCTTCGATGGTGATCGTCGCAGTACCCGCGCCCGATATCTTGGCGCCCATGGCGTTCAGGCAGTTGGCGAGATCGACGACCTCAGGCTCGCGGGCGGCATTGCCGATGACCGTCGTGCCGCGGGCAAGCGTTGCCGCCATCATCACCACATGGGTGGCGCCGACGGAAACCTTCGGGAAGGTGTAGCGTGCGCCGATCAGGCCGCCGGCAGGCGCCTTGGCGTTGATATAACCGGCATCGATCTCCATGGTCGCGCCGAGCGCGGTCAGGCCCTCGATGAAGAGATCGACCGGGCGCGTGCCGATCGCACAGCCGCCCGGCAGCGACACGCGGCAATGGCCTTCGCGCGCCAGCAGCGGGCCGATGACCCAGAAGGAGGCGCGCATCTTCGAGACCAGTTCATAAGATGCGGTCGTATCGACGATCGTGCGGCAGGTGAAATGGATCGTGCGCGAATAGGAATCTTCCTGGCGCTCGCGGCGGCCGTTGACGGCGACATCGACGCCGTGATTGCCGAGGATGCGCATCAGCAGCTCGACATCGGCCAGATGCGGCACGTTTTCGAGCGTCAGCGTATCGCTGGTCAGAAGCGAGGCGATCATCAGCGGCAGTGCGGCATTCTTGGCGCCGGAAATCGGAATGATGCCATTCAGCTCATTACCGCCGACGATTCTGATACGATCCATGTGCGCTTACGGGCAGCGCCCGCCTTTCCTGAAAGTTCTGCCTTGGAATAAGGAGTGAGGTGTTTAGGGGATTTATCGACACGCTTCAATTCGCGACGGACGGAACATTACGATTCGTCCAATTTTGCGGCGGGCAGCCCATTTGTTTCATCGGCTTGGCCCGAACGGCGGGCGCGGACCTGCTGTTTGCGTCGCCCCAGATTTTCTCGGAGCTTTTCGGCGGCGCGCTCGCGGCGCAGTTTCGCCTGTGCCTCGATCGCCTGTTTGCGGCTCTGCTGGCCGGTTTCGGTCTTTTCATTCATGCGACAGGATTAGCTGAATTCGCGCCGATCCAAAAGGCCCTTGCATCTCAATCCACGCGAAGTTGGAATTTGCGGCTTGCGCTGGCCGCCAAGCTGTGGCAATAGCCCCCCGTTCTCGCGATTGAGCCACACGGCTCGCACGGGTCCTGGTCCTGCTGCCGTAGCTCAGTGGTAGAGCACACCCTTGGTAAGGGTGAGGTCGGTGGTTCAATCCCACTCGGCAGCACCAGTTTTCTTTCAACAAATTCAGTTGGAAGACTGGCAACGCGTCCGGCGCGATCTCGCACAAAACAGCATCAAGAGTACTCGTGGCGGCCCTGAATGGATATTCAGCTTGGGAAGGTTCGTGAACCCTTGAGCAAATTCAAGCGACGTTTCACTACGATCAACGCCGAAGTCCCCCATGAACACTACGGATATCGGGCAATACTAAAATGCGATTGTGAAGAGAATTGCGGCAAATCAAACTCCGCCGCGCCCCTTGGTAAAACCATGACTTGGTTTCCCCCTGACTGGGATTTTGCCCATCTCTCCATGGTAGGCAAGAATTCATCTTCCGAAAAGGATATATCGACCGTCACCCTCGGAGTTCGCCGTTTGGCGGACTTCGCAAAGCCGTCAAAATCATGAGCGGTTATGCGGTGGGTCTGGTTAAGATCGCACCATTTACGGACCCACCATACCCACAGATCTGCTGCCTGCAGCGGAAGAGAGTTCTTGTCGCTTTCGAAGGTGGGTATTCCAGCGTAGCGCTCTCGCATCATGTCGCTTCGGTTCTGCATGTATTCTGGCCAAAGCTTATCAACCACTTTCCCGCTTGAGATTTGACCATGTGAAACTGAACCGTTTCATCCAAGGGGATCAAGTCTGCAAGCTTCTCTCTTTCAAGATGGAATTTGTCCAACAGGCAGCGAAACGCGATCCAGTAATAGTTCGGGCGATCCCATTCCACGATCTTACCAGGAATATAGATCCGCCTCATGGCTCGTTCAAAATCAGACTTATGGAAGCGCGCTGAAATGTACGCTGCGACATAAAGTTGCATTACGCTATAGAAAAAGCCGACCTCTTCAAGATTGTGAGCCATTTCTTGCATGTGAAAATATCGAAGCCCAGACTCGTCCACCCGACCAAATCGCCATAAGTAGGATTGCCACTCCGTAGAGAACGAAGCCCACTCCTCCTTGGTTGATATGCAGCCGCCAATAACGTAGGCATCCTTATCCGGCGAGTAGCTTTCATCAATGTATGCGTGCCAACCCACTACAAATCTCCTGCTCAGAAACAAGCAATAAGAAACCACCCCTTCAAGGGGCGATCAACGATGGGGACAATTGTCGACGGACCACAGGCGACCCTTGGTAAGGGTGAGGTCGGTGGTTAATCCCACTCGGCAGCACCAGTTTTTCGGTAAGAATATGACCTCCCTTTGCGCCCCTCGGCAAAACTAGTGACAGCTGGGAAGCAGCACGCTGTTGTTTGCGCAGTCGGGAATCTCGGTTACCTCGAGATAGTAAGATATAAACGGCGAAAACTGCCACAGTTCAATCAGTTCTCTGGTGACCAACACTTCGTCCTTAATTGGCGCGTGAAGCCACGAAAAAGTTCCATCGAATATACCTTCGACATACCACCGATCAAAAGTCTTAGACAAAACATAGGCAGCAACATCTATCGCCGTGCCTTCATCCTGGGGTGTCAGGGTCGCCCGCAAATATTCCCGCTGGAGTCGTGGCACGGTTTCAATGGAGAGACGCGTCAGCAGAGCGTCTTCAGCAGACACCTCTGCCCCGCGGGCGAGGACCGGCATTGCCAAGGCCCCACAGAGAAAAGCAGTCTGGATCAGATTTCGACCGAAACCCATGTGGAGCCCTCAGCTTCGACAGCATGGTAGCGATGATGCCGCGCCGGCGCCATGCGATTTGGTTGCACCCTCCAAAAATTCCCCTCGGGTTGGGAGTCATGATTGCAGATTCCAATGGAATTCCTGGCCCGCGCCCACCGATCGCTTGGTGAATCTCATCAAGAGGACATTTCGCCTCATCAGCCCCAATGCATTCCACCATTGCTGACCGCAAAAATCACGCTAGACTATTAACTATCGCAAAGTCTCCCCGGAGGAACTGGGAGATGCTGCGCTTCGTTTCTGTCGACAATCGTGGAGGAGCGTCAATGGCAACTGAAAGATGGAACAGCCCGGTCACGGTCGGCTTCGAAGGTGCCGATGCGCGAACGGTCAATGGGCCGTTCGATGCGCTGAAGTGCCTGGCGGATCTCTGGCCAAGTATGCGCGGGCTTCGTTATATCAAGGCCCGCAGCGCCTGCCGGGCAGCGCTCGATGGGCGCAAGAGCGTGGAAGAAGCAAGAGCCGAGTTCCTGGCGGCAGCCGAAGAGGCGAAGCTGAAGCTGCATTAGCAGTCGGCAAAGAATTTGGGGCGATTTTCGCCTTCTGGGCGCGCAAGCGTGCCGGAATGGAGCAATTCTTCAATTTTGGTTTAACCCTGCAACAAGTGCGCGCCGGTTTTTGGTGCAAGGGGCGTTGCGCCTGCTACAGGTGCATCAATAGAAGACGACCAGCCATCGTGATGATGGTTAGAGGCTCGTCACCTCTGCGAAAACGCAGTTCGAGCAGGACCATCTTTTTTCAGCAATCCGCGCCGCTCTCATTCTCGATCTCGACATAACCGACGCCGATGATCGTGCCGTCCGCCGCGCGGATGAAGGAGGGGAGATAGTGCGGCTCTACCGGCTCGCAGGCGACGGTCCCGGTATATTCGTTGAGGGCGATCTGGTCCTTCGGCAAAGCGGAATAATTCGTGCCGGTTTCGAGCGCGGCATGGGCGGAGCCGGCAAGGGCACCGCAACCCACTATTACGGTCGTTGCCCAGAGGCGAGGAAGCAGCTGCATGGGAGTCTCCAGCGTTTAGGTCCGGCATTTCAACACGCGGGAGAGCACTTGGTTCCCTTTATGCATTGCAAGGACAGTTGAGCACAGGGCAGGCGCAGCATCCGATCTTTCGACTTCAGCGTCGCAGCAGGCGGCTGCGCACATAGCCTCGTCCGACGACGCTCTCTGCGATCTCCATCGCCCGCTCGACATCACCCCGCCGGCGCACGAAACCTTCCAGGATGACATATGAGCCTAAAGTGGTGACGTTGATGTCTATGGCTTCGATATCGCAGGCAGCATGAAGGGCGCACTCTACCGAAGCGCGTGTTGCCGCGTCGTTGTGATCTTGCCTGCCGGATTCGCCATAGTTCGTGAATGCTGCAAAGCTGAGCACAGTGACCGTCTCCTGATGTCAGTTGATATCAGTTAACCCGCGCCGAGGCATTTCGTTGCGGTGGGCCACGCATGGAGGAGCCTATTCGAGAGCTCTTGCTGTGGACCCTGGCATGGACACCCCTTGGCGAAAGGCGCCGCGGCTTCCATATCTGGCTGCAGTCGAAAGAGGGATGATGACGATGAAAGCGCTTCTGTCCGCCTTGTTTGCCGGGGCATTGCTTGCCGGCTGCTCTTCGGCCGATACGCCGGCGCTGGAACCCATTCCCGGCAGCATTACCTATGGCGGCCAGCCGCGAACGAAGCTTGCCAAGTCGCCGGTCGGCAGCGCCGTCTACAACCAGTTTTACAACGGGACGGGACAGCGCGTGGAGGAAACCTATATCCTTCAGCCCGACCGCAGCCTGAAGCTGGTGCGGCGCGAGATCGGCCCCGATTTCCCCGACTGAGATGTTGCTCGCGCGCCAGATCGCTTGACAGCGGCGGCAATCGCGAACATTCAAGGAACATCTAATCTTTCCGCGGTGATTCTGCGGGAGCCCGACCGGACGGCTGGATGTATCTCGAAAAGCTCAATCCGCAGCAGCGCATGGCCGTCGAGCACGGCACGCTCACCGACGGCAGCCATATTGCCGGGCCGCTGCTGGTCATTGCCGGCGCCGGCTCCGGCAAGACGAATACTTTGGCGCATCGCGTCGCCCATCTGATCGTCAAAGGCGCCGATCCCCGCCGCATCCTTTTGATGACCTTCTCGCGCCGGGCAGCCGCCGAGATGGCGCGGCGCGTCGAGCGCATCTGCCGCGATGTGCTTGGTTCGAATGCCGGCGTCATGGCGGACGCGCTTTCCTGGTCCGGCACCTTCCACGGCATCGGCGCGCGGCTGCTGCGCGATTATGCCCAGCAGATCGGCCTCGACCCCGATTTCACCATTCACGACCGCGAAGACAGTGCCGATCTGATGAACCTGATCCGGCACGACCTCGGCTTCTCGAAGACGGAAAGCCGCTTTCCCACAAAGGGCACCTGCCTTGCCATCTATTCCAGGGCGGTGAATTCGGAAACCGCGCTGGACCTCGTGCTGCGCGACGTCTTTCCCTGGTGCGCGACGTGGGAGAAACAGCTGCGCGAACTTTTCGCCTGTTATGTCGAGGCCAAGCAGAGCCAGAACGTGCTCGATTACGACGATCTGCTGCTCTACTGGGCGCAGATGGTCGGCGAAGCGATGATTGCCGAGGATATCGGCAGCCGCTTCGACCATGTGCTGGTCGACGAATATCAGGACACCAACCGGCTGCAGGCCTCGATCCTGCTGGCGCTGAAGCCTCAAGGCCAGGGGCTGACGGTCGTCGGCGACGATGCGCAGTCGATCTATTCCTTCCGTGCCGCGACAGTGCGCAACATCCTCGATTTTCCCGCCGCCTTCAGCCCGGCCGCCAATATCGTCACGCTCGACCGCAACTACCGCTCGACGCAGCCGATCCTCGCGGCCGCCAACGCCGTCATCGATCTCGCCTCGGAGCGCTTCACCAAGAACCTCTGGACCGAGCGGCAATCGTCCGAGCGGCCGCGCCTCGTCACGGTGCGCGACGAGGCCGAGCAGGCGCGCTACATCACCGACATGGTTCTCGACAATCGCGAGGAAGGCCTCACGCTCAAGCAGCAGGCCGTGCTCTTCCGCGCCTCGCATCACAGCGGTTCGCTGGAGGTCGAGCTGACCCGGCGCAACATTCCCTTCGTCAAGTTCGGCGGGCTGAAGTTTCTCGACAGCGCGCATGTGAAGGACATGCTGGCCGCCCTTCGCTTCGCGCAGAACCCGCGCGACCGGGTGGCGGGCTTCCGGCTGATGCAGATCCTGCCGGGCGTCGGGCCGTCGACCGCGCAGAAGGCGCTCGATCTGATGGCCGAGGATGCAAGCCCGATTTCTGCTCTCGCTGCCATGCCGGCACCGCCGCGCTCCGGCGAGGACTGGACAATGTTCGTTTCGATGCTGCAGGAGCTGAAGACCGGCAAGGCCGGCTGGCCGGCAGAGATCGGTCTGGCACGGCAATGGTATGCGCCACATCTGGAACGGCTGCACGAGGACGCAGCGACGCGGCAGGCAGACCTGCTGCAGCTCGAGCAGATCGCTAGCGGTTATGCCTCGCGCGAGCGCTTTCTGACCGAGCTCACCCTCGATCCGCCGGACGCGACCAGCGACCAGGCGGGCGTGCCGCTTCTCGATGAAGACTATCTCATCCTGTCGACGATCCATTCCGCCAAGGGCCAGGAATGGACGAGGGTGTTCATGCTGAACGTCGTCGACGGATGCATACCGAGCGATCTCGCCGTCGGCACCACCGCGGAAATCGAGGAGGAACGCCGGCTGCTCTACGTGGCGATGACGCGCGCCCGGGATGGTCTCGACCTCGTCGTGCCGCAACGCTTCTTCACTTACGGGCAGAATTCGCAGGGCGACCGGCATGTCTATGCCTCGCGCAGCCGCTTCATTCCCGCGACCCTGCTGCAGTTCTTCGAAGCGTGCAGCTGGCCGCAGGTGAAATCCGGCAGCGTCGCCCAGCAGCACGCGCGGCAGGTGCGCATCGATGTCGGCGCCCGCATGCGCGGCATGTGGCGATAACTGGATAGTGTTTAGAGTGAAAGCGGCGGCTCGGCCGGTTTCAGGAATTGCTCGACCCTAGCCACGTCCACAGCCTCGACTGATGCCGGCGACCATTGCGGATTGCGATCCTTATCGATGACGGCAGCGCGGATGCCCTCGAAGAAATCGGGATTATCAAGCATCTGCAGACAGGCGCCGAGTTCGCGGCCGAGGCATTCGGCAAGCGAGGCGCTGCGGCGGCCGGCTCTGAGCAGCCGCAAAGCGAGCTTCAGACTGGTCGGTGAACGCGTCAGCATCACCCGGCGCGTCTCGACGGCAAATTCGCCTTCCTCCTCGGCAAGCGCTGCCAGGATCTCCTCGACGCTGTCGAAACGGAATGCGCGATCGATCGTCGCCGCGTTCTGCTTAAGCCGGCTTTCTCCCTGAGGCTCCGAAAGCGCCTGCAGCACGGCATCGACATCGCCGGATGAGCTGGCGCGCGGCAGGCCGGAGAGAGCATCGATCGCTTCGCCGAGCCGCGACGAGGCGAGCTGAAGGTCGGCAAGGCGAGCGTGGATCGCATCGGCAGCACCAATATCGAGCCCTGTCAGGCCGAGCCATGTCCCGGCCTCGCCGGGGCCACGCGGCAGCAGCCAGGTGGCGCCGACATCCGGGACATAGCCGATGCCGGTTTCGGGCATGGCCAGACGGGTGCGCTCGGTGACGATGCGGTGGCGGCCGTGCGACGACAGGCCGACGCCGCCACCCATGGTGATGCCGTCCATCAGCGCGACATAGGGTTTGGGATAGGCGGCAATCATATGGTTGAGGCGGAACTCCTCACGCCAGAAGCTTGCCGCCAGGCCATCGCCGGCGCGGGCGCTCTCATGCAGGGCGCGGATATCGCCGCCTGCACAGAAGCCGCGTTCGCCCTCTCCCGTCGCCACGACGCTCGCCACCTCGGGATCACCGGCAAAGTCGTGAAGGGCCGCAGTGATCGCCCGGATCATCGGCAGGGTCAGGCTGTTCAGCGCCCGCGGCCGGTTGAGGCGGATGATAGCAGCAGTCCCTCGCCGCTCAATGATGACTTCGCCTTGCCGTTCGCCATCCTGCATGGTTCACCTCATCTGCCAGAGCATTCCGATTGACGGAATGCTCTGGCTTTTTGTTTTTGCGCAATTCCGGACGCAAAACCGCTGCACACTTTTGCTGGAATTGCTTCTGACCATGAATAGACGACCCCGCGGCATCGCTCCAGTCGATTTGCGGCGGATCGAGATCGATCGTTCAGGCAGACAGCGAATTGCGGGCGGAGGCTTCGGCCTCGCACCGGGTGGCGTAATCGATGGCAAGTTCCAGCGGCAGCGGCCGCGAGAAATGATAGCCCTGTGCAAGACGAACGCCCATCGCCTTCAATCCCTCGGCGATCTCTTCGCTTTCGACGCCTTCGGCGACGGAGGCGATGCCGAGATTCTGGCAGAGATTGGCGACCGAGCGGGTGATGTTCATGCAACGGGCGTCGCGATCGAAATTCATCAGAAGGATTTGTCGATCTTCAGCTTGTCGAAGCCGAGACGATGAATATGGCTGAGGCTCGAATAGCCGGTGCCGAAATCGTCGAGCGCGATCGAGATGCCGGCAGCGCGCAGCATCGTGATCACCTGGTCGGCGGTGTCGAAATCGGAGAGCAATGCGGTCTCGGTAATCTCGAATTCGATGCGCTTTGGATCAATGCCGGAGCGGGTGATCATGGCAAGCAGCGCCATCTTTCCGTTGGCCCGAGCCAGCCAGAGAAGGCTTTTTTCCTTATTCACGTAACGGCATGCAGACCCCCGCAGGCGCGGGGGTGGCAAACGGGTCCCTGCATCAGAAGGACGCTGCGGCGAGTGCCCGGTGGATGCTGTGCAGGTCGTCGACATTCTTGTTCGACAGGAACAGTTCCCAATCGAGCGAGCTCTGGACGATGGTTTCCAGAGAATCGTATCTGGGCTTCCAGTCGAGTACCTGCCGGGCGAGCGAAGCGTCTGCGACGACGCTTGCCGAATCGCCGGCGCGCCGCGGCGCCATGTGGATCTTGAAGGAATGTCCGTGCAGGCGGGTGACCATGTTCAGCACGTCGAGCACGGAATAGCCGCTGCCATAACCGCAATTGGCAACGAGCGAGCCCTTGCCTCGGCGCAGGTGCTGCAGCGCTTTCAGATGTGCATCGACGAGATCGCCGACATGGATGTAGTCGCGCACGCCGGTGCCGTCATGGGTGGGATAGTCGATGCCGTAGACATTGACGCTGTCGCGCCTGCCGAGCGCTGCCTCGCAGGCGACCTTGATGAGGTGCGTGGCGCCTGAGGTCGACTGGCCGGCACGGTGGTGCGGGTCGGCGCCGGCGACGTTGAAATAGCGAAGCGCGACATAGTTGAAATCATAGGCGGCGGCGGCATCGCGCAGCATGAACTCGGTCATCAACTTCGACTGGCCGTAAGGATTTTCCGGATTGAGGGGGGCCGTCTCCTTCACCGGCAGGTCGGTCTTTTGCTGGCCGTAGACGGCCGCCGTCGAGGAGAAGACGAAGTTGCGGATACCGGCCTTGATCGACGCGCTCAGCAGCGCCCGGGTCTTGCCGGAATTGTTGTCGTAATAGGAGAGCGGATCGGCGACCGAGACCGGGACGACGGCGGAGCCGGCGAAATGGATGATCGCCTCGATGTCGTTTTCGATGAAGACCTTTTTCAATATATCGGGGTCGGCAACGTCGCCGAGATAGAAACGCGCCGCCGGCGCCACGGCCCAGCGAAAGCCTGTGGAGAGACGGTCGAGCACGACCACATCCTCGCCTGCATCCAGCAGCGCCCAAACCATGTGACTGCCGATATAACCGGCCCCGCCCGTCACCAAAACCGCCATGTCCCGCATCCCTGCTTTCGTTTTTTAGAAGCAGGGGCATCAGGCGCCGGTTTTTCTTTCCAATTTTCTTATCGCACGGCCTTTGGAAGGCCTTTGAACGGGTATGTTTGGAGTCGTGGTTAGAGGCCGATTTCGGGCTTTGCTAGAGTTTTATCAATCCGGCGATTTCGGCACAAAATCGGCTTGGCCGACGCTTCTCAGAGCTTGAGGATATAGTTGCAGAGGCGCTCGGCCGCGACCGCAACCTGCGTGGGGTCACGTAGGAAGCAGGCGCGCAGGAAGAGTTCGCCGCCCGGTCCGAAGGCTGTTCCGGGTGCAAGCCCGACGCCTGTCTTGTCGACGATGTCGAGCGCTGCCTTGCGGCTGTCGGCGACGCCGTCGATCTTCAGGAAAGCATAGATCGCGCCATCCGGTTTCAGCGTCTCGACGCGGTTCGTGGCAATTAGCGCATCGCAGAGGATATCGCGGGAGCGGGCCGCCTTGGCAATATTGGCAGCGACGAAATCGTCGCCTTGATCAAGGGCTGCGACGGCGCCCTTCTGCATGAACTGCGCCACCCCCGATGTCGAATACTGAATGAGGTTTTCGAGCACCTGGCCCATTTCAGGGGGCGCGACGATCCAGCCGACGCGCCAGCCGGTCATCGACCAGTTCTTCGAGAAGGAATTGACGAAGATGATCTTGTCGCCCTCGTCCATCACATCGAGGAAAGAGGGCGCGCGGCCGCCGGCAAAATAATAGCGGGCGTAGATTTCATCTGCCAGGATCCAGAGGTCATGCTTGCGGGCAAGCGCCAGGATATCGCCAAGATCCTGCTTCGTTGCCGTCCAGCCCGTCGGGTTCGACGGCGTGTTGATGAAGATGCCCTTGGTCTTCGGGGTGATCGCGGTTTCGATGCGGTTCAGATCGACCGCCCATTTGCCGCCTTCGAACTGCAGCTCGACACTCAGCGAGCACGCACCTGCTATCTCCAGGGCGGCAGCGATATTCGGCCAGGAAGGAGAGAGGTAAACCAGTTCGTCGCCCGGCGAGGTCAACGCCTGCACGGCGATCTGGATCGCCTGCATGCCGGAACCGGTGACGTAGAAATGCTCGACCGGAAGCCGGATTCCGAAATGTCTGTTGTAATAATCGGAAAGCGCCTGACGAAGCTCGGGAATGCCGCGCTGCCAGGTGTAGAAGGTCTCGCCGGCGGCAAGCGCCTCCATCGCCGCCCTGCTGATGAAATCGGGCGTCGGCAGATCACCCTCACCCACCCAGAGCGGCAGCAGGCCTTCGCGGCCACGGGCATAGTTGACGAGTTCGACGATCCCACTTTCGGGCGCCGCCAGGGCGCGCGGGCTGAGGCTGCTGACGATCGACATGCATATCTCCGGTTTCCGCCTTCATAGCGGACTTGCGCCGGCAAATCTCATGATATCCAGTGATGGCATATCGATTTTGGTGATGATTGAGCCCGGCCGGAGCGGACGGGATCAAGCCGTCGGGCGCGTGGCGAGAAGATCGCGGATTTCCGTCAGCAGTTGAACGTCTGCCGGCGGCGGTGGCAGCTCTTCCGGTGCAGCCTTTTCCTGGCGCTCGACCTGGGCACGCAGGGTGTTCACGCCCTTGACCATCAGAAAAATGATCCAGGCGAGAATGAGGAAGTTGATGAGCACGGTGAGGAAACTGCCATAGGCAAACACTGCTCCCTGGGCGCGGGCGGCGGCAAGCGTCGGCGCGTTGACGGCCGTCGAGAGTGGGAGAAAGTAATTCGAAAAATCGAAGCCGCCGAAAATGGCCCCGACGATCGGCATAATGAGGTCATCCACCAAAGATTTGACGATGCCGCCGAAGGCGCCGCCGATGATGACGCCGACGGCAAGATCCATGACATTGCCGCGGGCGATAAAGGCCTTGAACTCGTTGAGCATCGGATCCGTCTCCCTTCGATACAATCGTTTTTATTAGCTACATCTTCATTGCAATTAATCAATCGGCAATCGCAATTATCGGCAATACCTCCCCCGCGGTCTTTGACTTAAGGCCTATATGCCAGCAATTTTCAAAGCGCCTGAAATGACTTAAGCTGCCCACGTTGCGGGAGGTCCCGGCGTGTTTTCCGCCGGCGGAGGGTCAATGCTTCCAGGCTGGGTTATATTTGCGTCTGCCTTCGGCTATCTGCTCCTGCTTTTCGCCGTGGCAAGCTATGGCGACCGCAAGAACCGCAGCCAGGGCACGCTCGGCCTGGGCACGCTGGAAGGCGGATGGCCGGTGGTCTATGCGCTGAGCCTCGCGATCTACTGCACCTCCTGGACCTATTTCGGCAGCGTCGGGCTTGCGGCGCAGCGCGGCCTTGAATTTGCCGGCATCTATATCGGCCCGATCCTGGTCTTCACGCTCGGCATGCCGCTGCTTCGCCGCATCATCGAGCTCGCCAAGGCGGAGAAGCTCACCTCGGTCGCCGATTTCGTCGCGGCGCGCTACGGCAAGAACCCGACGGTCGCCACGATCGTCGCACTGATCTCGCTGATCGGCGCCATTCCTTATATCGCGCTGCAGCTCAAGGCGATCTCGAGCACCGTCAGCGCCATGGTCAATCCGTCCGATTACGGCATAGGCAGCGGCAATCTCTATTTCCTCGACCTGCCGCTCGCCGCGACGCTGGTGCTTGCCTGTTTCGCCATCATGTTCGGCACGCGGCATACGGATGCGACGGAGCATCAGGATGGCCTGATCCTCGCCGTCTCTATGGAATCAGTGGTCAAGCTCGTCGCCTTCCTGACAGCCGGCGTCTGCGTCGTCTGGTTTCTGTTCGACGGTCCGACTGATCTCTGGCGCAAGACCGTCGACAACGAGCTGGTCATGTCGGCGCTCAGCTACCATACGCCGATCAGCCGCTGGATCACCCTGATCATCTTGTCGGCCTTTGCGATTATCCTGCTGCCGCGGCAATTCCATGTGACGGTTGTCGAAAACCGAACTCCGAAACAGCTGAAACTCGCAGGTTTCCTGTTTCCCGCCTATCTCATCGCCATCAATCTCTTCGTGCTGCCGGTGGCAATCGGCGGGCTCTTGACCTTCGGCGGCACCGGCAATGCCGATTTCTACATGCTGTCGCTGCCGCTTGCCGGCCAGATGCCCGTCATTTCGCTGATCATCTTCATCGGCGGTTTCTCCGCCGCAACGGCGATGGTCATCGTCGATTCCGTCGCACTGTCGATCATGGTGTCGAACGACATCATCATGCCGATCTTCCTCAGGCGCAAACTCGCCGGCCGCGCCGGCCAGCGCGACAATTTTGCCAAGACGCTGCTCAACATCCGCCGCAGCGCCATTTTCGCCGTGCTGCTGTTCGGTTATGCCTATTACCGCTCGACCGACAGCACCGCCGGCCTTGCCTCGATCGGCCTTCTTTCCTTTGCCGCGATCGCGCAAATCGCCCCAGCGCTTTTCGGCGGGCTGATCTGGCGGCGGGCGAATGCGCGCGGCGCGATCCTCGGGCTGACCTCCGGCTTCGTCATCTGGATCTACCTGCTGTTCCTGCCCTCGCTCGGCGGCCCCGATTATTCCTATGTGGCGAGCGCCGTGCTCGGCTTCATCTTTCCCGGGACCACGCTGTTCACCGCGCCCGACGCCGATCCGCTGGTCAATGCGACGGCGATGAGCCTGATGGTCAACAGCGCCTTCTTCGTCGTCGGCTCGCTCACCCGCAACGCCAAGCCGCTGGAGCGCATTCAGGCCGGCATCTTCGTCAAGCGGCATTCGCGTTCGCAATTTGCCACGCGCGGCTGGAAGACCCGCATCAGCGTCGGCGATCTCAAGGCAGCGATCTCGCGCTATCTCGGCGAAGAGCGCATGCAGCGCTCGCTCACGACCTACGAACAAAGCTCCGGCCGCAAGCTGGAAGACGAGCAGCCGGCCGACATGGCGCTCATCCACTTCAGCGAACAGCTGCTCGGCAGCGCCATCGGCTCGTCCTCGGCCCGGCTGGTGCTGTCATTGATCCTGCAGAAGATCGAGGATGCCTCTTCCGACACTGCCTGGCTGCTCGACCAGGCGAGCGAGGCGCTGCAATATAACCAGGACATGTTGCAGACGGCGCTTTCGCAGATGGACCAGGGCATTGCCGTCTTCGACAGTTCCAACCGGCTGACGATCTGGAACCGGCGTTTCCGGCAATTGCTGGATCTGCCGGAAAGTGCCGGCCAGGTCGGTTTTCCCTTGTCCGAAATCGTCACCACGCTCAGCCAGCGCGGCGACATCGCGCCCGGCGATCTCAGCCAGACGGTGCGGCATTTCCTGACGCTCGACAAACCTTTTTCGCTGGTGCTCGGCGGCGGCGAGCGGATCATCGAGGTGCGCTCCAATGCCATGCCCGACAAGGGCATCGTCGCCACCTTCACCGACATCACCCAGCGTGTCAGTGCCGACAGAGCACTGAAACAGGCGAATGAGACGCTGGAGCAGCGCGTTGCCGAACGTACGGCCGAGCTTACCCGCGTCAACCGTGAACTCGGCGAGGCGCGCGCCGCCGCCGACGAGGCGAATATCGGCAAGACACGCTTTTTCGCCGCCGCCGGCCACGATATTCTGCAGCCGCTCAACGCCGCCCGGCTCTATTCCTCGGCATTGGTCGAGCGCATGGCGCAATCCGACAACAGCCCGATCGTGCGCAACATCGATTCCGCGCTGGAATCGGTCGAAACCATTCTCGGCGCGGTGCTCGATATCTCCAGGCTCGATACCGGCGCCATGCGGCCGCGGCTCGCCTCCGTCGCGCTCTCCGACCTCTTGGAGCGTATCCAGACCGACTTTGCGCCGATCGCCCGCGAAAAGCAGCTGAAGCTGATGATCATGCCGACGTCGCTGCGCGTCCGCTCCGATCCCAACCTGCTTCGCCGGCTGGTGCAGAACCTGGTTTCCAACGCCATCAAATACACGATCACCGGCAAGGTGCTGGTCGGGGCGCGGCGGCGCGGCAACCAGGTGATCATCCAGGTGATCGATTCCGGCATCGGCATCCCGCCGTCGAAATTCCGCACCGTGTTCAAGGAGTTCGCGCGGCTGGACGAAGGCGCGAAGACCGCCTCCGGCCTCGGGCTCGGCCTGTCGATCGTCGATCGCATCGCCCGGGTGCTCAACCATCCGGTCGAGCTGCAGTCGACGCATGGCAAGGGCACGGAATTCCGGATCGCCATGCCGCTCGACGTCTCGCGTCCGGCCGCGGCCGCAGCAGCGGTTACGCCTGCCGACCGTCCCGGCCAGCCGCTCAGCGGGCTGAAGATCCTCTGCATCGACAACGAGCCGAAGATCCTCGAAGGCATGCGGCTCTTGATCAACGGCTGGGGCTGCGAGGTGGAGGCGCTCAATTGCCTCGCCGAGGTCACCACCGTCGATGGCCAGGAGGGACCACCTGACATCGTCATCGCCGATTATCACCTCGGCGACGGCACCGGCATTGCCGCGATCCTGCATCTGCGCCGGCAATTCGGCGCCGATATCCCCGCTTTGCTGATCACAGCCGACCGCACGCCGGAGGTGCGCAGCGAGGCCGAGCGATACGGTATCGCCGTTCAGCACAAGCCGGTGCGGCCGGCGGCGCTGCGCGCCTATATCACCCAGATTTCCGGCCTCAAGCGCGCCGCCGCGGAGTAATACAAAAACTTAGAGCATTTCCGTTTTTCTCCGAAACACGAAGATGCTCTATCTTCTTGTTTTCACGCAATTCCGGACGCAAAACCGCTACGCACTTTTGCTGGGATTGCTCTAGTCCGTTGCGCTCATGACACGCGCAACCAGATCACGCACGCGCCTTGTCGCCGGCACATCGCCAAACAGGATGCGGTATATGATCGGCGCCACGACCTGGTCCATGACGCGCTCGACATCCGGAAAGACCTCGCCGCGGACCTTTGCCCTCTCGGCGATGACGCCGATCTGTTGGCGGGTAAATTCAGCGCATTTGCAGGCGTTCGCGCCCGCCTGCGCCGCCAGCACGTCGCGGATCATCTCTCGGCCCGGCCCGGAGGACATTTCCTCGGCATATTGCTCGGCCCAGGCTTGAAGATCGGCCTTGCCGCTACCGGCATCGATCGGCTCCATATCCGGCCGCAGCCGATCGACGGCGACATCGGCAAGAAGCTCCTGCAGGTCGCCCCAGCGGCGATAGATGGTCGACGGCGTTACCCCCGCCTTGCCGGCAATCAGCGGGATCGTCACCTCGGCGCGGCTCATCTCGGCCATCAGCTCACGGACCGCCTTGTGCACCGATGCCTGAACCCGGGCGCTTCTGCCGCCCGGACGAAGATTCTCTTTCACTGTCATGCGTGCAACCCGACTTTCACTCCTTGACACCGATGGTTCAAAATCTTTGACTGACCTATTAATGCAAATAATTTGCTTTTATGAAATGTCCCCTCTACATAAGCTAACGCAACGGCTTAGCTTTAAGGGGCTTATATATGTTCGCCGCAGCCAAATCCACCGAGAATTCGCCGCGCCCCTCGATCGGCTTTCATGCGCTGACGCTCGCGACCTTTTTCGGCGCCTCCGCGGCGCCAACGCCGCTCTACCGGATCTATCAGGAAAACTTCTCCGTCTCGCCGGTGCTGATCACGGTGATCTTCGCGGTCTACGCCTTCGCGCTGCTGGCGGCGCTGCTGATCGCCGGTTCGATCTCCGACCATCTCGGCCGCAAGCCGGTGATCTTTTTCGCCCTCGTTCTCGAAATCGTCGCCATGGCGCTCTTCGTTGTCGCGAGCGGTCCCGGCTGGCTGATCGCGGCGCGGATCGTGCAGGGGCTGGCAACGGGGATCGCCGGCGCCTCGATCGGAGCGGCGCTCGTCGATGTCGACCGGGCAAAGGGACAGATCGTCAACTCGATCGCACCGCTTTGCGGCATGGCGGTGGGGGCAGTGGGCACCAGCGCCCTGATCCAATTTGGCCCCTTCCCGATGCATCTGGTCTATGCGCTGCTGCTTGCCGCCTTCACGCTGCAGGCGGCGGCCATCTGGCTGACAGGCGAGACCGGCGGCAGGCGGCCGGGCGCTCTCGGCTCACTGATACCGCGGGTCACCGTTCCCAAGCAGGTGAAGCGGCCGCTCTCGCTGGTGACGCCGATCAACATCGCCAACTGGACGCTTGCCGGCTTTTATCTCTCGCTGGTCCCGTCCTTGGTCGCCAGCACAACCGGCAGCCGCGCGCCGCTGACCGGCGGGGCCGTCGTCACCGCGCTGATGGTGAGCGGAGCAATCGCCGTCTATCTCCGGCGCAGCAAGACGGCCTCGGCCAATCTGGTTTTCGGGGTGTCGGCCAAAACGCTCGGCATCCTGACGGTCGTTGCCGGCGTGCATCTTGCCAATGTGCCGCTGCTGCTCGTCGGCACGATTTTTACCGGCGTCGGTTTCGGCACCAATTTCCTCGGGTCGATCGGCACTATCATGCCGCTTGCCAAGGCGGACGAGCGGGCCGGGCTGCTGTCGGCCTTCTACGTCCAGAGCTACCTCGCCTTCAGCCTGCCGGCGATCCTGGCCGGGTTCCTGGCGAAGTCAGCCGGTTACGCGCTGACGACGGATATCTATGCGACGGCGATCCTGCTTTTGATGGGCGTCGGAGTGATGAGCATTCGCGCCGACCGGCGGAAGGTCGCGGGGAGTGCTGCCTGACATTCCTCACGGTTTGAGATCGAGCAGCGCCCGGCCGCTGCCGTCCATGGCGAAGGGCACCGAGGCGTGCTGGTGGGCAACCAGCCATCGGCCATCCTGCTTGACGAGGCCGAGCGTCTGGCGGAACCACAGATCGACGGCGGCGCCGTTGGTCTTGGTCCCGGTCATGCGCGTGAGGCCGCTCCAGAAAGCGACATCCTCGCCAACCGTCAGTCTGGCATCGCGCACATCGCCGCCGATCGGGCCTTCCCAGGTATCGAACCAGGCCTGCAGGCCCGCCTCGTCCTTGCCGTAATAGACCAGCGGCGGCGCCAGCGAAAATTCGATCTCATCCTCGGTCTCGTAGGAAAGCGCATCCTTGGCATTTTTTTCGCCCAGCGCCTTGGCCCGCATCATCAGCATGGCGATGATCGCCTCTTCCTCGATCCTGGCATTCGCTTCGTCTTTCACAATCGTTCTCCTTCTGCGTTATGGACAGAGGACGAAGGGGAGGACGACGATCCGACATCGACTTCGAGCTGAGCATGATGTCGTCCGAAAACCGCTCACACTTTTCGGCATCATGCTCTAGAGATAACTCGTCACCGCCGGTTCGTTCCACCAGGCATCGTGCCTGCCGTCGGCATAACGGACCGGCAGTGCTGCCAGTTCCTCAGGGGTGATATCGTCGAGGCAGGCGATGTTGATCGACACATAGGCGCCGCCGATCGCTTCGACATAACCGTCGCCATAGGCCGGCACACCGCAGGTGCGGCAGAAGCGGTGATGACCGCTCATGGTGTTGAACTGATAGTCGGAGGTTTCCGCCTGGTCGCACATCAGCCGGAAGTCCTCCGGCTTGACGTTGGCGCCCCAATAACGCCGCTTGGCGCAGATCGAGCAATTGCAGCGGCCGGTGCCCTCCTCGAGGTCCATGTCCACCTCGTAACGCACTTTGCCGCAATGGCAGCTTCCCTTGTAGGTTTTCTTCACGGCGCTTTCCTCCTTCGGCGTTGCCTTCAGTCTACTGATATGACAATATGTTGTCATTATGGATGAGATACAAAATCGACAACATGTTGTCAAACAAGATCGACCGGAGCGGACGATGGAGGGGGATGCCTTTTCCGCTTTCGCAATCACCGCCCTTCGCCTCGCCGGTCATCTGACGGCGGCGGGCGACCAGTTGGCAAAGCCGGCGGGACAGACGAGCGCGCGCTGGCAGGTGTTGGCCGCGGCACGACGCGGCGGCATGTCGGTGGCGCAGATCGCCCGCGCGCTCGGCCTCGCCCGCCAGGGCGTGCAGCGGCTTGCCGACGTGCTGGAAAGCGAAGGTCTGATCGCCTATGCCGACAACCCGCTGCACCAGCGCGCCAAGCTGGTGCGGCTGACGGAAGAAGGAGCGGCGCGGCTCGGCGTCATCGAGGTCGCGCAAGCCGATTGGGCCGACGGGCTGGGCGCCGCGTTTACGTCAGCCGAGCTCGATGCGGCGCGGGCAGTGATAGCGCGGGTCATGGAGATGCTGGAGGGTGGCGAGGCGGCAGGCGGTTGAGGGACTTGTTGTCGTTAGCACGCACTCGGCCTGGCGATGCGAAAGATTCTCTAAGGTCATGCCGTGGCCGCCCCCCTCTGCCCTGCCGGGCATCTCCCCCACAGGTGGGGAGATTGGCTGGGCGCACCGGCTTCCCCAAACAATCGGCGTCCAGCACGACGAAACGATAGATGGATACGAAATTCAAGCCACTTGTGATCTCCCCACCTGTGGGGGAGATGCCCGGCAGGGCAGAGGAGGGATTACACGGCACGACCTATCTGCCAAGGCGATGCCGGTTACTCCGCCAATCGGGCACAACATCAGCCAACCAAACACAAAAAAAGGCCGGGTGAACCCGACCTTCCCTGCTATCTCAACGAACCGTGCCAGTACATCCGTGGTCACGATCCGGAGATGATATTCAAAGCCTTTGAAGGCTCAGGCCGCCTGGAGGCGGTCTGCCGACATCTTGCCGGACTTGTTGTCGCGGACGAGCTCGTAAGACAGCTTCTGGCCATCCTTGAGATCGCGCATGCCAGCGCGTTCGACGGCGGAGATGTGGACGAAAACGTCGGCTGCGCCGTCATCCGGCTGAATGAAGCCGAAGCCCTTAGTTGCGTTGAACCACTTTACGGTACCTGTGCTCATGACGATATCCTTTTCGAATCGTTCATAGAAGATTGCAGCTCGAATAAATGCCGAGCGGCGATGAAAACCGATTTTGGAGGAAGTTCGCCAGGAACGACGCGAGGTCGTTTCAAAGTTCATCTAGCAAGATCGATGCGCGAATATGTAATCGGAAATTGTGTCCGTGACAAGGCCGCAGCAAGGGAAAGTCGAATTCAGCTGGCGAGGTGAAGTCGAATAATTCTTGAATGTCGTGCCGTGGCCGCCCCCTCTGCCCTGCCGGGCATCTCCCCCACAGGTGGGGAGATCACAAGTGGCTTGAACTTCGTATCCATCTGTCGTTTCGTCGTGCTGGACGCCGATTGTTTGGGGAAGCCGGTGCGCCCAGCCAATCTCCCCACCTGTGGGGGAGATGCCCGGCAGGGCAGAGGGGGTGGCCACGGCACGATGGCAAAGACCCTTATGCCGCCTTCCCCACCTTCGCATAGGGGTCGAACCGACCGTAGAACGTCTCGCCCTTGGCGGCCATGTCCTTCAGCAGCGGCGTCGGCTTGAAGTGACTTCCGTAAGCATCAGCTAACTTTTCCGCCAATTCCACGAAAGCCTTCGCACCCATCCCGTCGATATAGCTCAGCGCCCCGCCGGTATAGGGCGCGAAGCCGAATCCGAGGATCGAGCCGACATCCGCCTCGCGCGGATCGGTGACGATACCTTCCTCGACCGTGCGGGCGGCTTCCAGCGCGATGGTGACGAGGAAACGTTGTTTGAGGACGTTGACGTCAACCTCATCCGCCGGCTTCTGCGGATAGAAGGTCTTGAGGTCTGGCCAGAGGGACTTCTTCGCCCGTTTCGGCGGGTAGTCGTAGAAGCCCTTGGAATTCTTGCGGCCGAAACGGCCCTCCTTTTCCACCATGCGGGAGATGAGTTCCATATGCCTGGGGTCGATGGCTTTTTCGCCGAGATCGGCGACCGTGGCCTTGAGGATCTTCAGCGAGAGGTCGATAGCGACCTCGTCGTTGAGCGCCAAGGGACCGACCGGCATGCCGGCCATCTTGGCGGCATTCTCGATCATGGCAGGCGGCACACCCTCGATCAGCATGTCGTAGCTTTCCGACATGTAGCGCAGCACGCAACGATTGACGAAGAAGCCGCGGGTGTCGTTGACGACGATCGGCGTCTTCTTGATGGCTGCAACATAGTCGAGAGCGACAGCCAGCGCTTTGTCGCCGGTGTCGCTTCCGAGGATGACCTCGGTCAGCATCATCTTCTCGACAGGCGAGAAGAAGTGGATGCCGATGAAATCGGCCGGGCGTTTCGAATTCTTGGCGAGACCCGATATCGGCAGGGTCGAGGTGTTGGAGGCGAAGACCGCGCCTTCCGGCAACACGGCTTCGACCGCCTCGATGACTGCTTTCTTCACCTCGCGATCCTCGAACACCGCCTCGATGACGAGATCGGCATTGGCGAGGTCGGCATAGTCTGCCGAGGGCGTGATGCGGGAGAGCAGTGCAGCCGCCTCGTCCTGCGTAAGACGCCCCTTACCGACAGAATCCTTGACCAGACCTTCGGAGACGGCCTTGCCCTTGGTCGCTGCTTCGATGTCGCGATCAATCAGCGTCACGGGAATGCCGGCGGCGGCGGTGACATAAGCGATCGAGGCCCCCATGAAGCCGGCGCCGACGACGCCGACATGTTTCAGCTCGGTCTTCGCATGACCAGCCGGGCGGCGGGCGCCCTTGCCGAGCTCCTGCATGGAGATGAACAGCGAACGGATCATCGAGAAGGCTTCGCGGGTCTGCAGCACCTCGGTGAAATAACGCTGCTCGACCTTCAGACCCGTGTCGAACGGCACCTGCAGGCCTTCATAGACGCATTGCAGGATGGCAAGCGCTGCCGGATAATTGCCCGATGTTTCCCGGCGCAGGATCGCCGGAGCTGCCGGCCAGAGCTGGGCAGATGCCGGCGTCCAGATGCCGCCGCCGGGCGCCTTGAAGCCCTTCTCGTCCCAGGGGGCGACCGGCTTCAGGCCATCCTTGATCATCTGCTTGGCGGCGGGGATGAGCTGATCCGGCTCGACCACCTGGTGCACGAGGTTCATCGCCTTGGCGCGGGAGCCGGTCAGCGACTGGCCCGTCGTCATCATCTGCAGCGCATCCTGGGCATTCGCCAGCCGCGGCACACGCTGGGTGCCGCCGGCGCCGGGGAAGATACCGACCTTCACCTCGGGCAGTGCGATCTTGACGCTCTTGGCATTGGAGGCGACGCGGCCGTGGCAGGCGAGCGACAGTTCGAAAGCGCCGCCCATGCAGGTGCCATTGATGGCGGACACCCAGGGCTTGCCCGATGTTTCGAGCTTGCGGAACAGGCCACTCATGCGGCCGACCAGACCGAAGAGGTTCTGCACCGCCGTCTCTGGGCTCTTTGCCTTCTCCTCCTGGTAGGAACTGAACATCGACTTGATCATCGACAGATCAGCGCCGCCGGAGAAGGAGGACTTACCCGAGGTGAAGACGACGCCCTTGACGGCCGCATCGGCGGTCGTGGCGTCGATGATCGCGTCGAGTTCGACCATCACCTCCGCGGTGAAGACGTTCATCGATTTGCCGGGCATGTCCCAGGTGACGAGAGCGATGCCGTCGGCGTCGGTTTCGAGCGTGAAATTGGTGTAGGTCATTGGGTTTCCTCCCCGATCAGGCCGGCAAATGGCTGCGCTGCGCGTCTAAGGTCTTCGTCTTTTCGGTGACGACATCGCCGGTATGCTTGGTCTCAGACGGCTCGAAAAGCACGATCCAGCATTCCTCCTCGGCAACCGGATTATGCTCGACACCCCTCGGCACGACATGAAAATCGCCGGCGTTCAGATGCACATGCGGGCGGTCGCGATATTCGATGGTCAGCGCTCCCTTCCAGATGAGGAAGAGCTCGTCCTCGTCGCGGTGCGAATGCCAGGCGAGCTGACCCTTAACCTTGGCAAGCTTGACGCTCTGGCCGTTGAGATCGGCGATGACGCGGGGCGACCAGTGCTCACTGACCTCGGCATATTCGGTTTCGATCGTGCCGGTGTTGAAGCCCATCGTCAAACCCTCTCGATAACCGTTGCCGTGCCCATGCCGGCGCCGATGCAAAGCGTCACCAGCGCAGTGTTGAGGTCGCGGCGTTCAAGTTCATCCAGCACCGTGCCGAGGATCATCGCGCCGGTGGCGCCGAGCGGATGGCCCATGGCGATGGCGCCGCCATTGACGTTGATCCTGTCGTGATCGATGTCGAAGGCCTGCATGTAGCGCAGCACCACGGCAGCGAAGGCCTCGTTCAACTCGAAGAGGTCGATGTCGGCAAGGCTCATGCCTGATCGTATCAACAGTTTCTCGGTGACGTCGACAGGCCCGGTCAGCATCAGGGCCGGATCGGAGCCGATATTGGCGAAAGCCCTGATGCGGGCGCGCGGCTTTTTGCCCATGCTCTCACCGCCGGCTTTGGAGCCGAGCAGGACGACGCTGGCGCCATCGACGATGCCGGAGGAATTGCCGGCATGATGAACATAGTTGATGCGCTCGATCTCAGGATGGGCCTGGATGCCGACGGCCTCGAAGCCGCCCATCTCGCCGGGCATCTGGAAGGACGGATTGAGGGAGCCGAGCGCCTGCATGTCGGTGCCGGGGCGCATGTGTTCATCCTTTGCCAGGATCGTCAGGCCATTCTGATCCTTGACCGGGATGACCGACTTGTCGAACCAGCCCTTTTCCCAGGCATGGGCGGCACGCTTCTGGCTCTCGACCGCGTAAGCGTCGACATCGGTTCTGCTGAAGCCGTATTTGGTGGCGATCAGATCGGCCGAGACGCCCTGCGGCATGAAATAGGCCGGGAAATTTACCGACGGGTCCATGAACCAGGCGCCGCCGGACATGCCGAGGCCAACGCGCGACATGCTCTCGACGCCGCCGGCGATGACGATATCGTCGGCCCCTTGGGCGATCTTGCCGGCACCGAAATTGACGGCATCGAGGCCGGAGGCGCAGAAGCGGGAAATCTGCATGCCAGGCGCCTTCGTGGAGTAACCGGCTTCGAAGGCGGCGGCCTTGGGGATGACGGCGCCGGCATCCATGACCGGATCGACGCAGCCCATGATGATGTCGTCGACCGTTCCCGTATCGAGCCCGTTGCGGTCGCGGATCGCCTCCAGCGTCTTTGCCGCAAGGCGGACGGAGGGCACCTCATGCAGGGCGCCGTCCTTCTTGCCGCGGCCGCGCGGCGTACGCACGTGGTCGTAAATGAAAACCTCGGTCATTGTCTCATCTCCCTGACGGCAATCTATCTTGCCTCAAATCTTGGAAGGAGGAGATAAGACCCCTCCCCAGCCCTCCCCACAAGGGGGAGGGAGAACCGGCTCAAAACGCTTCGGCGGCCAGTTCCATCATCGTGTCGGCGCCGGCTTCGATGCGGGCCTTGCGAAGTGCGGTTTCCGGCATGAGGCGTTCCATGAAGAAGCGGGCGGTGACCAGCTTGTTCTTCAGGTAATCCTCGCGGGCGGCATCGCCGGATGCAAGGCCGTCTTCGGCGGCTTTGGCCATCTTCGCCCACATATAGCCGAGAATGACGAGGCCGAAGAGGTGCATGTAGTCGGTCGAGCCGGCGCCGGCATTGTCGGGTTTGGCCATGGCGTTCTGCATGAACCACATGGTCGCGCCCTGGACGTCGTTCAAGCCCTTCTTGAGATGCTTGGTGAAGAAGGAGAGTTTTTCGTTGCTGCGGTTCTCCTCGCAGAAATCACCGATCTCCTTGAAGAGGGCCATGGCGGCGCGGCCGCCGTTCAAGGCGAGCTTGCGGCCAACGAGATCGAGCGCCTGGATGCCGTTGGCGCCTTCATAGATCATGGCGATGCGGGCATCGCGCACATACTGGCTCATGCCGTGCTCTTCGACATAGCCGTGGCCGCCGAAGACCTGCTGAGCCATGACGGCATGATCGAAGCCCTTATCTGTCATCACGCCCTTGAGGATCGGGGTGACGAGGCCGAGAATATCGTCGGCCGTCTGCCGCTCCTTCTCGTCGCTAGCGCGGTGGGCGATATCAGACTTGAGCGCGGTCCAGAGCAGGAAGGCGCGGCCGGCCTCGTTGAAAGCGCGGATGGTCATCAGCGTGCGGCGAATATCCGGATGGACGATGATCGGATCGGCCTTCTTGTCCGGCGCCTTGGGGCCGGACAGCGAACGGCCCTGGATGCGGTCGCGGGCATAGCTGGCGGCGTTCTGATAGGCGATCTCGGAAATGGCGATGCCCTGCAGGCCGACCATCAGGCGGGCCTCGTTCATCATCACGAACATGGCGTTGAGGCCGCGGTTTTCGGCGCCGATCAGAAAGCCGGTCGCCTCGTCGTAATTCATCACGCAGGTGGCGTTGGCGTGGATGCCCATCTTGTGCTCGATGGCGCCGCAGGAGACAGTGTTGCGGGCGCCGAGCACGCCGTCCTTGCCGACGAGGAATTTCGGAACGATGAAGAGCGAGATGCCCTTGGTGCCTTCGGGCGCACCCTCGATACGGGCCAGCACCAGATGGACGATATTGTCGGTCAGGTCGTGCTCGCCGGCGGAGATGAAGATCTTCTGGCCAGAGATCTTGTAGCTGCCGTCAGCCTGCGGCACCGCCTTGGTGCGCAGCATGCCGAGATCGGTGCCGCAATGCGGCTCGGTGAGGTTCATGGTGCCAGACCACGTGCCGTCCACCATCTTCGGCAGATAGGTGGCCTTCTGCTCGTCGGAACCGTGGACGAGGAGTGCCGCGATCGCGCCCTGCGTCAGGCCCGGATACATCATCAGCGACATGTTCGCGGCCGAAGTATATTCGCCGACGGCGGTATGCAGCGTATAGGGAAGCCCCTGCCCGCCGAATTCCTCCGGCACCGCAAGACCGATCCAGCCGCCGTCGCGATAGGCTTTATAGGCTTCCTTGAAGCCCTTCGGCGTCGAGACGCTGGCATCGTCGTGACGCGTGCAGCCTTCCTGGTCGCCGGAATAGTTCAACGGAAAGAGAGCTTCCTCGGCAACCCTTCCGGCCTCGCCGAGGATCGCTTCGATCATATCGGGGGTCGCGTCGGCAAAACCCGGCAGATTGTTGTAGCGCTCGAGACCCAGTACGTCGTTCAGGACGAAAAGCGTATCGTTCACCGGGGCCTTGTAGACTGGCATCTCTCAAATTCCTCCCATTCGACTGACCGGATCGCGCCGGCCTTGGGCACTGTCTTACAAAATATTGACGTTTGCGTAAACGTCAAATTCTGCGCTTGTGCCGTCTTTTCCTGAAAAAATTCGAGAGCACGAATCCGCGGCGATGAAGCACTGGCGGAGCAGACGCCATCTCATCTTCCTTGTCCATCGCAGAACGAAGTGTCGGCCGGGCAGTAGCGCAGGTCGTTCCGACGTCCTAAGTCTGTGGGACGATCCATCGAGGAAGACATCATGACCGACTTTCCCTATGAGAGCGCGCTGATTGTCGGCGCGGGCTACGGCATCAGCGCATCGCTTGCCCGGCAATTGTCGGCGCAGGGCGTCAAGGTCGGGCTCGCCGCCCGCAATGTCGAAAAACTCGAGGCGCTGGTCGATGAAACGGGCGCCAGCGCCTTTACCGCCGACGTCTCGCAGCCGGCGAGCGTCGCAGCACTGTTCGAAGAAGCCGCCGCCGCAATCGGCGGGCCTGACGTGGTGATCTTCAACGCCAGCGCGCGTCAGCGCGGCCCACTGGCCGAACTCGATCCCGCCGCGGTCGAGAAGGCGATTGCGACCACTGCTTTCGGCGGTTTCCTGGTGGTGCAGCAGGCGGCGCGACGGATGATCCCGCGCGGCCGCGGCGCCATCCTCATCACCGGCGCGTCGGCAAGCGTGAAGGGCTTTGCGCAATCGGCCCCCTTCGCGATGGGCAAGTTCGCGCTGCGCGGCCTTGCCCAGAGTGCCGCCCGCGAACTCGGGCCGATGGGCATCCATGTCGCGCATTTTGTCATCGACGGCGCGGTGCGCTCGCAGATCCGGCCGGACCGGGTGGAGAAGCCGGATGGCACGCTGCTGCCGGATGCGATCGCCCAGACCTATATCGATGTGCTTCGCCAGCACCGCAGCGCGTGGTCGCTGGAGGTGGAAGTTCGGCCCTGGACGGAGAGCTTCTGAGCCCTGCTGGCGGGCGGCTATCGCTACGAATACTACGATATTCCCGACACCGATCTCGGCCAGGTCTTCGTCTATGGCCCTAAAGGCGTGAAGATCGAGCTGCAATATCCAGGCCGGCCTGAGCGCGCGAGCGGCCATTCGATATGACGCGTTCGGGGGCAATTGCCGCCAAAAACGGCGTTTGGAACACAAACGTTAAAAAATTCGCATCGGCATTAACGGCTTGTTTACCACGTTTCGTGAAAGGTGCGGATTGAGCAGTAGTGATCCGCATCCTTTCCCCCGTCTCGCGTTCCCTTAGGATGCCGCTACATCGTTCAGCTTGAGGAAAGTCTAATTGACTATCGTCTTATGAATGGTGCGCTCAGGCCCGCGTAAAGCGGGCAGCAGACGAAAAGCCAACGATCGAGCTCTGACGAGGGGTCGAGCAGTCGAAGCGAGCAAGAAGATGAACGGATCGCGATCAAATCCTTCCCGACAGTCCGACAGGACCTCGCTCGATGCGCTGAACCGCACGATCGAAGGGCTGGAGGCGCGCATCGAAGGGCTGATGGGCAGCGGGCGCGAACAGCGGCCGCGCACGGCAACGGCCGAGCGCGATCCTTATGCCGCTTCCCATGCCCCCCGGCCCGCAAAGGCCCCGCCCGAGCTGCGGCCGGATCCGCTTGCCGAAATTCGTCAACGCCAGCGCGCGCTTGAAGCCGGCCGCGAGCGGCCTTACGCACGCGAGCAGGCTCCTCAGCTTCGTGAACCCACGCCACGCGCCGCCGCCCCAGTGCCGGCACCGGCCTTGCGCGCCGGCGACGACACGATGACGGAGATCGCCCAGGCGCTCGTCAACCTGCGGCAGGACCTGAAGCGCGACATTTCCGAGGGCGTCACCCGCGAGATGAATGCGCTGCGCACTGAGCTGCGCGAGATCAAGACAAATGCCGGAGACGGCCGTTTCGCCGACGACATGCGCGCCGATATGGGCCGCCTTGCCCAGAGCATCACTCAGCTGACCGGTCGCTCCGCCGCACCGGAGGCCACGGGCCTTCGTGAAGATTTCGAAGAGCTGCGCTCGCTGATGGACGGGCTGGCGCGCGAAGATTCGCTGCGCCATATGGAAAACCGCTGGGACGGCTTCGAAAACCGGCTTGCGGCGCTCGATACCGAGGGGCTGCAGGAAGAGCTCGTTTCGCTCGCCTATCGGCTCGATGATATCAAGCGCCATATCGGCGGCATGGGCGAGAGCCCGGCCGTTCGGGCGCTGGAAGACAAGCTGATATCGATCGCCACGGCGATGGAGCATTTCGGCAACATGATCCAGCCGCACGACCGGGTCATGTCCGAGCAGTTCGCCGCCATGGACATCCGGCTCGACGAGATCAGCCGGGCGATTGCGGCAAGCGGGCGCACGGCCACTGCGAATGATCCGGGCCTGATGCAGCGGCTGGAAAGCCGGCTTGCGGCGCTCGCCGACCAGATCGACCTGATGAGCCATGATGCGGCCAGCCGCGTGAACCCGGCCGACGAGCTGGCGATGCGGCTGGAGGCGCTGACGGGACGCGTCGAGGAGCTGACGAAGGCGGAAGCGACGTCGCGGCTCGACGAACGGCTGGAACATCTATCCTATCTGCTGGAGCGCAAGCAGGAGACGGCGCCGCAGGCCGACCTCACCGGCACGCTTTCCGACATTTCCCGCAAGATCGACGCGCTTGAGAATGGCGCCGTCAACGACGTGCTGGCGCAGCGGCTCGACCATCTCGCCCGGCGCATCGACGAGATGGCCTATCAGCAGCAGGCGCCGGCCGCTGTGGCCGACGACAGCGCCTTCCTGCGTCTCGAAGGACGGCTGAGCGACATTGCCGCCCGGCTCGAAGAGAGCACATCGGCAGCGCCGACCGATCCGCGCGCACTGAAGAACCTCGAAGACCAGATTGCCAATCTGTCGGCGCTGATGAGCGCGCCGCGCGAAAGCGCCGTAATACCCCCCGAACTCGACCAGCGCATGGGCGCGATCGAAGACTATATGGCGACGAGCGATGAATATATCATCGAGGCGGCACGCCAGGCGGCAGAGGCCGTCGTCGAAGCCTATTCGCGCCATGGCGGTCCACAGGGTGTCATGCCCGCCGCCGACATGTCGGCGCTGACGGCGCTGGCCGAGGATCTGCGCCACCTCGAGGATCTCAGCCGCGACAGCGAGGAGCGTACGCACAAGACTTTCCAGGCGCTGCACGAGACGCTGGTGCATATCGCCGACCGCCTCGACGGCATGGGAGATCGCGGCCGGCCGGCCGCCCAGATGCCGATCGCCGACGTCGATTTCGATGTCGATCCCTATGCGCTGATGGTGGCCGAAGCCGACATGAACACGACGCCGGCCGCTGCCCCGACAGCGAAGGCTTCTCCTGTTATCCGTACGGCCGAGGTCGCAGCCGAAGCTGCCGCCCCGGCACAAGCCACCGCCCCGGCACAAACCAACGCCATGAGCGGAACGAGCGCGATCGCCATCGAAGCCGCGACCAGGACGACGGAGACAGCAGCGACATCGGCAGGGACACAGGCACCGGCAAAGGCCAGCCTGCTCGCCAACCTCGGCAAGCGGCTGCTGCCCGGCAAGAAGGCCGAGAGCCGGACGACCGAACGGCCGATGATCGACCCCGCGCCGTCGATCGATCCCACCGACGTGGTGCCGACGGATGCGGCAAACGAACTGCTCGAGCCGGGCTCGGGCGCGCCAGACGTGAAGAAGATCCTTGAACGGGTTCGCGCCAGCCAGAGTGCGGCGCGCGGCAAACCTGCCGGCGAAACCGATCGCGCCGATTATATCGCTGCTGCGCGCCGTGCGGCGCAGGCGGCCGCGATGGAGGTGGATGCCAATCCGAAGCAGGCAGCCGGCAAGGCCGAGAAGAAGGGCGCGAATGCCGACAAGGCCGGCAAGGCTTCTGACAAGACGGGCAAGACCAGCGCCTTTTCGCGCTACCGGCGGCCGATCCTGCTGGCGGTCGGCGCCGTGCTGCTCGCCATCATGGCCTTTCCGCTTGCCCGAACGCTGACAAGCGGCGAGCGCGCGCCGCAGCCGCCAGCAGAAGTCTCGGCGCTGACCGGCGCCGAAAATCCGTCGCCGGCCTTGCCTGACGCGACACCTGCCCAGCCGGATGCCGCCTCTCTCGGAACGACCGCTCCGGCAGCGGATGCCACGCCGCCAGCCGCCGAACAGGCGCGGCCGGAAGCAACCCCACCGATCGGCGGCGACCATCTGACCGACGAGACACCGCTTGACGGTGAAGGGGCAGCGACCTTTGCCGCTCCCGGTCCGTCCGGCGCGGCACAGGAAACATCGGGATTCGCTCCGGCACCTGCACCGGCCATCACCATTCCCGACACCGTCCAGCCGAAATCGCTTGCCGATGCGGCCAGCGGCGGCGATGTGCTGGCACTGTTCGAGATCGGCGCGCGTTATTCCGACGGCCGCAACGGCATGACGGTCGATCAGAAGCAGGCGGCGAACTGGTACCAGCTTGCGGCCGATAAGGGCTTTGCGCCTGCGCAATACCGGCTCGGCAGCATGTACGAAAAGGGCAATGGCGTCGAACGCGACATCGCCAAGGCGAAGGGTTTTTACGAGCAGGCGGCAAACCAGGGCAATGCCAGCGCGATGCACAATCTCGCCGTGCTCTACGCCTCCGGCGCGCTCGGCCAGCAGGATTATGCGACGGCCGCCTCGTGGTTCACCAAGGCTGCGAACCTCGGCATCACCGACAGCCAGTTCAACCTGGCAATCCTCTGCGCACGCGGCAACGGGGTTCCGGCGGATCTCGAAGAGTCCTACAAGTGGTTTGCGATCGCCGCCAAGGGCGGCGACAAGGATGCGGCGCAGAAGCGCGACGAAGTGGCCAAAGCCATGAAGCCCGACCAGCTCGAACGGGCGCGCGCCAAGGCCGATCTCTGGAAGGCGGAGCCGGTCGACCACCGCACGAACGCCATCGACATCCCCGACGAATGGGCCGGCACCGGCGTCAAGACGGCGAGCGTCGACATGAAGAAGGCGATCCGCAACATCCAGGCGATCCTCAACAGTAACGGCTTCGACGCCGGCGTGCCGGATGGCGAAATGGGCGCGAAGACCGTGACCGCAATCAAGAACTTCCAGAAGTCCGTCGGCCAGGAGCCGGACGGCAAGGTGACCGATGCGACCGTGAAGGCGCTGCTCGAACGCAACAAACAGGGCAGCAAGGCAATCTGAAGCCCGCGTCGCGTTGACGCAGGAGTGTCTCTCTATTGCGGGCGATGAAAAACGCCTGGCGGCACTATGCCGCAAGGCTTTTTTCAATTTTGCTGTCGCCTGTCACAAAACCTGAAAAAAGCCGGATTATGCCCGGACATATCGATCCGCGCATCCGGCGAATCCTCTGCCACCGATCTCTCCGCCAATCTCTATGGCTAATCACGGGGCCGATCGAAAGCCTCTGGCAACGATTTCTCAGTATGGTGCGCATTCGAACGGGGACGTGACAAGAAACCGCCCGGCAGGAGCGGTCATCATTCGGGGTCGGCTGTGACAATCTATCTGCCCATCGCAGAATTGTCGGTGAACATCTTCATCATTCTCGGCATGGGGGCGGCCGTCGGATTCCTGTCTGGAATGTTCGGCGTCGGCGGCGGCTTTCTCATCACGCCGCTGTTGATCTTCTACAACATTCCCCCCGTCGTCGCCGTCGCGACCGGCGCCAACCAGGTCGTGGCGTCGTCGATATCGGGCGCGATCACGCATTTCCGGCGCGGCTCGCTCGACGTCAAGCTCGGCACGGTGCTGTTGGTCGGTGGCCTTGCGGGTGCGACGGTCGGCATCTGGATCTTCTCTTTACTGCGCGCCATCGGCCAGCTCGATCTCATCATCTCGCTGATGTATGTCATCTTCCTCGGCACCGTCGGCGGACTGATGCTGCTCGAAAGCGTCAATGCCATGCGGCGGGCAGCGCGCAACGAGCCGCCCGCACCGCGCAAGCCCGGTCACCAGCACTGGGTGCATAAGCTGCCGCTGAAGGTGCGCTTCAAGAAATCGAAGATCTTTCTCAGCGTCATTCCGATCGTCGCGCTCGGCTTTGCGATCGGCATCCTCACCTCGATCATGGGTGTCGGCGGCGGCTTCATCATGGTGCCGGCAATGATCTACCTGCTGCGTATCCCGACCAACGTCGTCGTCGGCACCTCGCTGTTCCAGATCATCTTTGTGACCGCCTATACGACGATCGTGCAGGCGGCGACGAACTTTTCCGTCGACATCGTGCTCGCCTTCATTCTGATGGTGGCGGGTGTCATCGGGGCACAATACGGCGTGCGCGTCGGCCAAAAACTGCGCGGCGAACAGCTGCGCGCCCTGCTCGGCCTGCTGGTGCTCGCCGTCGGCGTGCGTCTTGCGATCGCTCTGGTGGTGACGCCGGCCGACGTTTATTCGGTGGTGATGGGAGCGGGCAATTGATGCGCCTGGCTGCCGCTGTCATCGCATTGCTTTGCCTGCTGCCGGCCTCTGCCGGAGCGCAGTGGCTGCCGGGGCAAGCAACGGAAGCGGTGCGTGAAGGGTTAGAAATCGGCACGTCGACCAGCGAAATCGCCATTACCTCGGACTTCCACGGTGCGGATCTGACCATCTTCGGGGCGCTCTCGAATACCGACCAGCTGCTGCTCGCCATCGGCCAATATGACGTGGTCGTGGTGCTGGAGGGCCCGCGCGAGGATGCGACGGTGCGCAGGAAGGAACGCGTCTTCGGCATCTGGGTGAACACCCGCTCGATGACCTTCGAAGCGGTGCCGCATTCCTATTCGATGTCGAGCTCGCGCATGATCGACGATCTGACGACACCGCTCGAGCTGACCGATCAGGGGATCGGCATCGACCACATCCCGCTGACGCCGGTCGGCTTCGTCGGCGACGGCAGCAATCTCGGCGAGTTCCGCGACGCCTTCCGGCGACTGCAGCAGGTTGGCGGGCTCTACGACCGCAACCCGAGCGGCGTGCGGTTCGTTTCCTCCAACCTCTTCAAGGCGAGCCTGCGCTTGCCGGCAAACATTCCGAACGGCGTGCACACCGTGCGCGCCTATCTGTTCAAGAGCGGGATTTTCGTGACCGACAAATCGCTGCCGCTGCGGGTCATCAAAACCGGCATCGAGCAGACGATCACCGATGCGGCGCATGATCAGCCGATCCTCTACGGCTTTGCTGCCGTGCTGCTCGCCGTCATCACCGGCTGGGGTGCGAGCCTGATCTTCCGCAAGGACTGATCCACAGCCAAGGCGCTCAGGATTTCCTCCGAAAATAGGTTTGGCAAGGCGCTGAGCACGAAGGCCTGCGGGAGCAGCCGCTTGCCTTGAATGTTGTGCTCCAAAAAAACCGCTTGCATATCGCAATCAGTCGGCCTAACTTCCAACCAGTTGCTAAACGCAACCAGTTTTGTTGGATGGCAATTCAGAAGGAGGATGGAAATGAGAAAGCTTGTTGTCTGGAACCTGATGACGCTCGACGGTTATTTCGAAGGCACGAAGCCTTGGGATATCGACTTCCACAATTTCGCCTGGGGACCCGAGCTGCAGCGCTATGCCGAACAGTTCGGCAGGGAAAGCGATCTGCTGGTGTTTGGCCGCAAGACCTATGAGGGCATGGCCGCCTACTGGCCGACCGCCGAGGGCGAAGGTGAGATCAAGGCCTATATGAACAGCATCGCCAAGATCGCCGTGTCGCGGACGATGAGCGAGCCCGGCTGGAACAATGCCCGCGTCGTCAGCGATCCGATCCCCGAATTGACGAGGCTCAAGCAGGAGGATGGCAAGACGATCTTGATCTTCGGCAGCGCCGAGCTTGCCGACAGTCTGCTGAAAGCCGGCCTTATCGACGAAATCAGGGTTTGCCTGGTGCCGGTGATCCTCGGCGGCGGCAATCCGCTTTTCAAACCGGCAGAGAGCCAGATGCCGCTGAAGCTCATCGAATCCTCGACGACGGAAGGCGGCGCGATGATCCTGCGCTACGAGCCCGTCAAAGCGTAGTGGATGGGATGCCGTCCCGATGGTCAGGCCAGGGTATCGATCCCTGGCCGCACAAGGAAGCAGTCGGGGAAGTTCGCATTCGACTAAAAACCGGTTTTTAACATTTACGAGTTAGTAATCTCTCGGAAACGAGAGGTTTTGTCATGCGTACTCGTATCGTTCTGACGGCCGTGGGTCTCGCGCTGCTTGCCGGCTGCGCGACGGCGCCGAAGCAGACGAGGAACATCTGTGCCGTCTTCGACGAGCGCGACGGGCTCTTCTCCAGCTGGCAGAGCGCCGCCGAGCGGACGGAGAAGAAATACGGCGTGCCCGTGCCGATCCTGATGGCGACGATGTATACCGAATCCGGCTTCCAGCCCTATGCGCGGCCGCCACGCACCAAGCTGTTCGGCTTCATTCCCTGGACCCGGCCTTCGACGGCCTACGGCTATTCGCAGGCGCTCGACGGGACCTGGGATCACTACCAGTCGCAGACGGGGAACTGGACCGCGCGGCGGGCGAACTTCGCCGACGCGATCGATTTCATCGGCTGGTATCACTACCAGAACAGCGTGGAGACCGGCATTCCGCTGAACGATGCCTATAATCTTTACCTTGCATACTACTCAGGTCCGACGGGGTACAAACGCGGCGACTGGCGCTCGAACGGGCAATTGCAGCAGACGGCCCAGAAGTTTGCGCGGATGGCGGGGACGTATCAGCGGCAGTTGCAGGAGTGCGATTGAGGGTATTCAAGGGCGTGCCGTGTGGTACCCCCCTCTGCCCTGCCGGGCATCCCCCCCACAGGTGGGGAGATTGGCTGGGCTCACTGGCTTCCCCAAACAACCAGCGTCACAGCCCGGTGAAACCTTGGAGGGACGCGAAGGTTTGGCCACTTGTGATCTCCCCACCTGTGGGGGAGATGCCCGGCAGGGCAGAGGGGGCGGACACGGCACGCCGTCCAAATATGAAGGGGCACTACCCCCACAAATTCCCGTACCTGACAGAATAAATCCGGTCCTTGCCGAGCAGATGCGCCACCAGCAAAGCCTTGTCGAACAGGCCCTTCATCGCCTGATGGCCGAGATCCAGACCGCCACTCATAACACCGAAGGCCGGCATCAGCAGGCGGGCGCCGTCGGTGGCAAAGCACGGGCGGCGGACGGATTTCTCGCGGCGGCGGACGGTCGCCGACGGATGCAGGTGGCCGGCGATTTCGCCGCTCTGCAAGCCGTTCTTCGGCTCGTGCCGGAAGGTCAGGCCGGCATAATGCATCTCGTCGGCAGATGTGCCCGGCAGATCGACGATGCCATCCGGATCATGGTTGCCGTTGATCCAGATCCATTCGCGGCCGCGCGCCATCTCGACGATCAGGGCGCGAAAATTCTCCGGCAGATGCTTGGAACCGATGCGGTCGTGGAAATTGTCGCCGAGCGAGATGACGAGCTTCGGATCGTAACGAGATATGACGGCGGCAAGGACGGTCAACGTCGCCAGCGTATCGTAAGGCGGCAGCATCATGCCGCGGCGCGCAAAGGCTGCGCCCTTTTCCAGATGCAGGTCGGAGACGACGAGCAGGCCGGCATCCGGCAGATAGAGGGCACCGAGCGGATCGCAGACGGCGGCAATGCCATGGACTGCCGTTTCGACGCCTGATGTCGCGGCCAGTCCCGATATGTCGCGCGCCAGCGCCAGGCGGTTCATCAAAGTTTTTTCCTAGTCGTCATGATGCCAGAGCTTCGGCGATCAGATCGTCCGCCGCTTCGGCGAGCAGTGCATCATGGGCCTCGCCCGGCACCGCCTCGCGTCCGATTTCCAGCATCACCGGCACGGCGAGCGGGGAAATATGGTCGAGGGCGCGGTGGGTGATGTGGCCCCTGATTCGTCTCAGCATATCGCCAAGACGGCCAATGTCCAAAAGCCCCGTCGCCGCATCCTGCCGCGTCGCCTGCAAGAGGATGTGATCCGGCTCGTGGCTGCGCAGCACGTCATAAATCAAATCGGCGGAGACGGTGATCTGGCGGCCGCTCTTTTCCTTGCCCGGATGGCGGCGTTCGATCAAGCCTGCAATCACGGCGCAATTGCGGAAGGTACGCTTCAACAGGAAGGATTCGTCCAGCCAGGCTTCGAGATCGTCGCCGAGCATGTCCTCGTCGAAGAGGTCGGAGAGATTGAGCCGGCCATTGCGGATCATCAGTCCCATATCCTCGAGGCCCCAGATGGCCAGCGAATAATCGGTGGCGACGAAACCGAGAGGCTTGGCGCCTATCCGCTCCAGCCGGCGGGTGAGCAGCATGCCGAGCGTCTGGTGGGCAAGACGGCCTTCGAAGGGATAAGCGACCATATAGGCGCGGCTGCCGCGCGGGAAGGTTTCGATCAGGAACTCGTCGCGCTTCGGCAGCATCGACTTGTCGTCCTGCAGCGACAGCCAGTCGCGCACCTGATCCGGCAGGTGGCGCCAGCGATCGGGATCGGCGATCATCGCCCGCACCTGCTCGGCGAGATAGGTCGACAGCGGAAACTTGCCGCCATTGTAGGAGGGGATCTTCGGATCGAGCGAAAAGGCCTGCGACGCCAGGCACTCATTTTCGCGGATGCCCTCGAAGCGCAGCACCTTGCCGGAGAAGACGAAGGTATCGCCCGGCGACAACTGCTCGAGGAAATATTCCTCGACCTTCCCCAGCGTGGCGCCGCCGCGGCCGATTCTACCGCCCTCGCCGCGCTTGACCATGCGGATATTCAGCATCGGGCTCTCGACGATGGTGCCGAGGTTGAGACGGTATTGCTGGGCGACTGCAGGGTTGGAGACGCGCCAGCGGCCCTCCGCTGTCTTGCGGATACGGGCGTAGCGGTCATAGGTGCGGAGCGCATAACCGCCGGTTGCGACGAAATCGACGACGCGCTCGAAGGTCTCCCAACTCAGATCGGCATAGGGCGAGGCGCTGATGACCTCATCGTAGAGTTCCAGCATGTCGAAAGGTTCGGCGCAGGCCATGCCGAGCACATGCTGGGCGAGCACATCGAGCGCGCCGCGGCCAACCGGCGGGGTGTCCTGCGCGCCAATATAATTGGCATCGAGGGCGGCCTGACACTCCATGACCTCGAAACGGTTGGCGGGCACGAGGATCGCCTTCGAGGGCTCGTCCATGCGGTGGTTGGCGCGGCCGATGCGCTGGGCAAGACGCGAGGCGCCCTTCGGCGCGCCGACATGGATGACGAGATCGACATCGCCCCAGTCGATGCCGAGATCGAGGGTGGAGGTGGCAACGACGGCGCGCAGCCGGTTTTCGGCCATCGCCGCCTCGACCCTGCGGCGCTGGGCGACATCGAGGGAGCCGTGGTGGAGGGCGATCGGCAGGTTGTCGTCATTGATCGTCCAGAGCGCCTGGAAAAGCATTTCTGCCTGGCTGCGGGTGTTGACGAAGAGCAGCGTCGTGCGATGTTCGAGGAGCTGGCGGTAGACATCTGGAATGGCATATCGGGCGGAATGGCCGGACCAGGGAATACGCTCCTCGGTCGACAGGATCGAGATATCGGGCTTGGCGCCGCCTTCGACGACGACGAGGCCGGCATGATGTTCGCTACCCTCTTCCTGGCCGACCAGCCATTTCTGCAGATCCATCGGCTCGGCGACGGTCGCCGAGAGACCGATGGTCCTGAGGCCGGGGGCAAGGCGGCGCAGGCGGGCAAGGCCGAGCGAAAGCATGTGGCCGCGCTTGGAGGTGACGAGCGAATGCAGCTCGTCCAGGACGATATATTTCAGGTCCTTGAAGAAGCGCTCGGCCTCCCGGTTCGCCAGCAGCAGGGCGACCTGTTCCGGCGTCGTCAGCAGAATATCCGGCGGATTAAGCTTCTGGCGCTGGCGCTTGGCGTTCGGCGTATCGCCCGTGCGGTTTTCGACGGTGACCGGCAGGCCCATCTCCTCGACCGGCTTCATCAGGTTGCGCTCGATATCGATGGCAAGCGCCTTCAGCGGCGAAACATAGAGCGTATGGATGCCGGTGAAGGCGGAGCCGGGCGGGATCTTGCCGCGGCGGGTGAGATCGGTGAGCGAGGGCAGGAAACCGGCGAGCGTCTTGCCGGCGCCGGTCGGTGCAATCAGCAGCGTGCTTTCCCCGGCTTCGGCGCGAGCAAGCAGTTCCAGCTGATGTACACGCGGGCGCCAGCCCTTTTCCGCAAACCAGCGGGTAAAGGCGGCAGGAAGCAGGGCACGGGCTTCGGAATCGATCTGGTCCACGTCCTGAAAGTAGTCAAACGCCAGGGAAAAAGAAGAGCGGCCAAAGCATGTCGCGCAAAAGTGTGCCGCGGTTTTGCGATAACGACATGCGTAAAAACAAAGACCTAAAGCGCGATGAGCGAATCTGAAAGATCGCGACGCGCTTTAGCAATTCACATGGCGATATAGCGGTCCTTGCGGTGGTTGATGGCAATCGTCAGGTTGAGAACGATCGCACCAAGCACGGAGCAGGCGATGATGAAGGGGCTGGCGACGAAGAATGAGAGCGCCAGGATGATGCCGTCGAAGCCGAGCTGGACGAAGCCGGCGCGCCAGCCGAAGCGATCCTGGATATAGAGGGCGAGAATGCCGATGCCGCCGAGGCTGGCGCGGTGGCGGAAGAGCGCCAGCATGCCGGCGCCGATGACGAGGCCGCCGAAGAGCGCACCGGCGATGGGATCGACATGCGCCATGCTGATGAAGTCCGAGACGAATTCGGACAGGACCGAGGTCAGCGCGATGGCGGCGAAGGTCTTGACGGTAAAGGCGGCGCCCAAGCGGCGGAAGGCGAGATAATAGACCGGCAGGTTCACGGCAAAGAAGCAGAGGCCGAAGCTGAAGCCCGTCGCATAATGGGCGAGGAAGGCAAGTCCCGCCGTGCCGCCGGCAAGCAGCCCCGCGCCGGAGAGAAGCGTTACGCCGAGCACGGCGAGCATGCTGCCGGCGACGATGCCCTGGGCGTCGTCGAAGAGCGAGTGACGATCGGCGCTGGAATTCAGAAGGCCTGCGAAAGCGTTGGATGCCATGTTGTTCCCCTGTCGGCGTTTCCGTCTTCTATCCGGGGTCAGGATAAAGGCAAGTAGCAAGCAGCAAGCCCGCCTCTTGACATCAGGCATAATCGTGGATATTTTTTATCCACGAATTGAGGAGGCCAGGTGCATGAAGATGGGCGATGGGGTCGAGCAGGCCATTCACAGCGTTGCGATGCTTTCCGGCCTCTCCGAAGGCGGCGTGCTTTCGGCCGCCGCGCTGGCGGAATTCCACGGCGTTTCGACGAGCTATCTGCTGAAGCATCTGCAGGCGCTGTCGGGCGCCGGCATCCTGGATACCGTACCGGGGCCGAAGGGCGGATATCGCCTGGCAAAAGCGCCGAAGGAGATTTCACTGCTCGACATCGTGCTCGCGGTCGAGGGGTCTCAACCAGCGTTCCGCTGCGCCGAAATCCGCCAGCGCGGCCCGAACCCGGTCTCCGATCGCTTGTTCGCCCAGCCCTGCACCATCAACGCGGCGATGCTGAAAGCCGAACGGATCTATCGCGCCGAACTCGCCAAGACGAGCCTGGCCGATATCGGCATCGAACTTGCCGCCGTCGACGACGGATCGATCGCAGCCAGAGGCTGCGCCTTTCTTGAAATCCATGAACGCAAGACGGCTCGTTGAGCCACAACAAAGGAGAAAGAGCATGCAACCACGCTTCAATTTCGCCAAAGCCGCTCCCGACGCCTACAGGGCAGTCGCCGCGCTCGAGCAATATGTCCAGTCCTCCGGGCTGGAGCGCCGCTTCATCCACCTGATCAAGCTGCGCGCCTCGCAGATCAACGGCTGCGCCTATTGCGTCGACATGCATGTGAAGGAAGCGCGCCATGATGGGCTCTCCGAACAATGGATCAACCTGATGTGCGTCTGGCGGGAATCCCCGGTCTATGACGCCCGCGAACGGGCGCTGCTCGGCTGGGTGGATTCAGTGACCAATATCGCCAAAACAGGCGCGCCGGATGCCGACTACGAGACGCTGAAGGCGCATTTTTCCGAGGAAGAAATGACCAAGATCACGGTGGCAATCGGCGCCATCAACATCTGGAACCGGCTTGCCGTCGGCTTCCGCTCGCAACATCCGATTGATGCGGCGCAAAAGGCGGCGTGATCGAAATCTGCTTTTGCAGGGAATTCATCCTGGCAACCGACCCGAAAATCTCGGGTCGGTCGAATATCGGGTCACTCGCGATCCCTGGTGGCCCGTACGGCAACGGCGTCAAACCGATTGCCCGAGATGTCGACGCTGTTGAACAGGTCGCGGACGACTTTCGCAATTTCTTCTGCGGAAGCGCCCTTGGCGTATTCTTCCTGCATACGGCGTCTCACAAGTTTTTCCAAATCTGACATAGTTCACCTCATCAAATCCGGCGCGAGATGAGTTTGGCGCCGAGACCGATCACAGGCAAGTTACGTTTTATTTAGAATGGCTTACGGATTGGTAATGTTAGAGCGCGATGTAACGGTCGGCCCGGTGATTGATGGCGACGAAGAGGTTGAGGACGACGGCGCCGAGCACCGAATAGAAGACGACAGGCGGCGTGGTGACGAAGAAGGCGGCGGCGAGCACGCACATGTCGATGGCGAGTTGGACGAGGCCGGCGCGGATGCCGAAACGCTCCTGCAGGTAGATGCCGAGGATGCCGACGCCGCCGAGGCTGGCGCGGTGGCGATAGAGGGCCAGCAGGCCGAAGCCGAGCAGCAGGCCGCCGAGAAGTGCCGCCCAGGCCGGATGAATGCTTGAAATGGACAAGAAGCGCGACTGCACATCGGCAAGCACCGACATCAGGCCGATGGCGATGAAGGTCTTGATGGTGAAGGCCATGCCGAGTCGCTTCCAGGAGAGATAGAAGAACGGCAGGTTGAGCAGGAAGAAGGCCAGACCGAAATTGGCGCCGAAGGCATAATGCAGGAGGAAGGCCACGCCGGCCGTGCTGCCTGTGAGAAGGCCGGCGCTGGCGAGCACATAAAGGCCGAGCGCCGCAACGAGGCTGCCGGAGAATATGCCCTGCACGTCTTCGATCGGAGTGTGGCGCGTCGCAGTCGTATTCCAAAAACCAAGGGCATTGATGAGCTGTGTCATGTCGCCAGTCTCCACGGCAGACGAGTTCAAGAACGCGCTTGGGAAACCCGGCGCGGCGGAATTTTGGATCATGAAAGGAGCCCGAGCGCCTCGGCGTGATATTGCCGGGCGCTCTGCCGATGCCATGCAGTATCGGGCTTTTCGTCCTTCGGATCAAGCGAAATAGGTAAGCAATACTGACCTATCTAAAAATCGCAAGAAATGTTCGCTCAAGCAGGTTTTTGCGTAAGGATTAGAATGCCGGAAACCGGTTTTCCGCCATCTTTGCGAATGACCGATTTGACGGTCTTGAGGATTTGGAAGCCGTGACGGGCAAGAAGCATCCTGACATAGCTTTCCGAATGGGCATAACGCAGCGACGGGGCGAGATGGAAACCCTCGCCCTCCCCCGCATCCTCGACGGAAAAGGCGATATCGCCGCCTGGTGCAGCGAGTTCTCCGACGATGGCAAAGACGCTCTCGAGATTGCCGAGATACATCAGCACGTCGGCTGCCGTCACCAGGTCGGCGCGATAGCGCGCGGCATCCGCAAAGACGCCGGAGCGCTCGGGCGCGAGCGAGAGATCGGCCTGGGCGAGACTGTCATAGACATGTTTCTCGGCGGCCTTGGCCAGCATGTTCTGCGAGAGATCGAAGCCCTCGAGGCGGCCGACACGGCCGCGGATTTCAAGGCCGAGCAGGCCGGTGCCGCAGCCGAGATCGACGGCCCCTTCGTAGCGCCTGCCGGTGGAGGCGATGAGCGCTGCGAGCTTCTGCGGGACGCTGTAGTCGAGCTTTTCGACAAGCGCTGATTCGAAACGGTCGGCATAGTCGTCGAAGAGGCGCTCGACATAGCGGCTCGGCGGCAGGTCAGGCGTGGCTGCGTCACCGAGAAGGGCGAGCTTGAGGGCGGCGCCGAAAATGTCCTCGGGATCGAGGGCAAGCGTCCTGCGATAGGCCTCGATCGCGGCCTCGCCCCTGCCCGCCTTTTCCAGATAGGTGGCAAGGCGATACCAGCCGGCGGCCCAGGCAGGCACGAGCTCGAGAGCCTGTTCCATCAGTTCGGCAGCCGCTTCCGGCTCGCCGCCTTCTTCGAGGATCCTGGCATAATCGGCGCGGCGGTCGGCGATAACGTCGCCTGAGGAAAGCTGGTGGGGCTGCATAAGTTGACCTTGGTTCGCCCGCATTTGGCGGCGGCCACAAAAAAACTCAAGTCCTATTTCAGAGGCGGAGCGGCCAATTCCGGAAAGGGCTTGCAGGCGCCGCGCCGCGACCTTATTCCAAGGGCAAACAGGAGATGGCTTATGTCCGATCAGGCGAACAGGTTCCTCGGCGATTCAATCGGCCGCACATTGATAAAGCTTATCGTGGTGTCGCTGATCGTCGGTTTCGTCATGACCGTCTTCGGCCTGACGCCGTGGGGCATCATCTACGGCATACGCGATTTCATCCTGGAGATCTGGTACCGGGGCTTCTCAGCGCTTGGGCGCGTCGGCGACTATCTGATCCTCGGCGCGACGATCGTCATCCCGCTCTTCATCATCCTTCGTCTTTTCAGCTACCGCCGGTAACATGACATCCATCGATCTTTCCAGACGTAGCCTGCTGCGCCTTTCCGGACTTGCGCTCGCAGCCGGCATCGCCGGCTGCACCACGACCCCGCGGCTCGCCGGCACGCCGTCAGACGGCGAGGACGAGACGGCGAGCGTGCTGCCGCTCGTCAACCAGCTCAGGGCCAAAAACGGCCTGCCGCCGCTTGCCGTCGATCCGGCGGCGAGCACTGCCGCTCTTTTCCAGGCAAAACGCATGGCCAGCGCCGGCAAGATGGCGCATGTGATGGGTATAACCGACAGTTTCGGCGCGCGCGTCAAGGCGAGCGGCGTTCGGCTGCCGGCGGCGGAAAACATCGCGTCGGGCCAGCAGAGCGTCGATGCCGTGGTGACGGCCTGGATCAACTCGCCGCATCACCTGGAAAACATGCTGGGACGTTATGGCGGCCTTGGCGTTGCCGTCGCCCATAATACATCTTCCAGGAACCTGCCCTATTGGGCCATGGTGCTTTCCAGCTGAGGTGATTCCGCCTGCAGCAGTTCAAAGTGTACGGCGTCCTTTGGGCGTTTGAGAAAACGCGCGGCGCCGAAGCGGCGAGGCAGGCATGGATAGCAGAACCAACGACAATGCGCTGGCATTCGACGTGACGCACCTGATGGTGCTGTCGATTGCCATTCCGATGATGCTCGGCTTTCTGACGACGCCGCTGCTCGGGCTGACGAACACTGCCGTCGTCGGTCATATGGGCGACCCGGAAGCGCTTGCGGGACTGGCGATCGGCGCCATGCTCTTCGATCTCATCATGGGCAGTTTCAACTTCCTACGCGCCTCGACGACAGGGCTGACGGCGCAGGCCTATGGCCGGCGGGACCAGCACGAGCAGCAGGCGGTCTTTTCCCGGGCGATGATTTCGGCGCTCGGCTGCGGTCTGGCGCTGCTCTGCCTTTCGCCCCTGCTGATCACCGCCGGGCTGAGGCTGATGGGCGCGCATGGGCCGATTGCAGAGGCGACCAGCACCTATTTTTCGATCCGCATCCTGGCAGCACCGGCGGCACTGGCGAATTACGCCATCCTCGGTTTCGTGCTCGGGCGCGGCCAGGGCAGTATCGGGCTGCTGCTGCAGGCAATCATCAACGGCATCAACATCGTGCTCTCCATCTATCTCGGCCTGACGCTCGGCTGGGGCGTAGCCGGGGTCGCCTGGGGCACAATGGCTGGCGAAACCGTCGGCGCGCTTGCCGGACTTTTCATCGTACTCAGCGGCTTTAACAAGGCCGAGCGGCCTCAATGGGCGGAGGTCTTTTCCCGGCACCGGCTGGCCGAGCTTTTCGCCCTCAACCGCGACATCCTGATCCGTACCTTCGTGCTGCTCGGCGCCTATACCGTCATGACGCGGATCGGCACCAGCTTCGGCGCGGTGACGCTTGCCGCCAATGCCGTGCTGATGAATTTCTTTCTGCTGTCCGGCTATTATCTCGACGGGCTTGCCAATGCCGCCGAACAGATCGCCGGCCGGGCGATCGGCGCGCATTACCGGCCGGCCTTCGACCGCGGGATGAAGCTGACGATCTTGTGGTCCTTCGGGCTGGCGGCGATCGGCTCGGCCTTCTTCTTCCTCGCCGGCCCCTGGCTGATCTCGGTGCTGACGACCTCACCCGAGGTGCGGCAGGCGGCAGAGATTTATCTGCCCTGGGCGGCGGTGACGGGCCTGACCGGCGCACTCGCCTTCCTGATGGACGGGGTCTTCATCGGTGCCACATGGTCGGCCGACATGCGTAACCGGATGCTGATCTCTTTTGCAGGCTATCTCCTGATGCTCGCGGCCTTCGTGCCGCTCTTCGGCAATCACGGTCTCTGGCTGGCGATGAACGCCTTCCTGCTCTTCCGCGGTTTCTTCCTGGCGATGCTCGTCAAACCGCGGGCCGATCAGACCTTTCGCGCCGCCCAATAATCCAGTCTGGTATCGCGCAGGTCGCGGATCGAGCCGGCCTTTTCGCGGTCCAGGAGTTTCGACAGGCCGCGGACGATATCGCCGGCCAGGCCTGGCCCCTCATAGACCATGCAAGAATAGAGCTGGACGAGATCGGCACCCGCCCTGATCTTCTCCAGCGCGGTCTCGGCCGAGGACACGCCTCCGACGCCGATGATCGGCAGATCAGGGCCGACGCGCTTGCGCATCCTGGCGAGCACGGCCGTCGACTTTTCGAAGAGCGGCACGCCGGAGAGACCGCCCGCCTCCTTCGCCTGGCGCTGATCCTTAAGGCCGTTGCGCGACAGCGTGGTGTTGGAGACGATCAGCCCGTCGAGCGCATGCGAGAGCGCTTCCGCGGCGATATCGTCCATGCCTTCCTCGGTCAGATCAGGCGCGATCTTCAGAAAGACCGGGATCTTCCGGCCGGATGTCCCCGCCATCTCGTCGCGTGCCGCAAGCACTGATGACAGCAGCACCGCAAGGCTTTCGCGCCCCTGCAGATCGCGCAGACCGGGCGTGTTCGGCGAGGAGATGTTGGCGGTGAAATAGCGCGCGACGGAATAGAAGCGGCGGATGCCGGCGGCGTAATCGGCGATGCGGTCTTCGCTGTCCTTGTTGGCGCCGATATTGACGCCGATCATGCCACCGCCCCTCAGCGCGGCGAGGCGCCCGAAGGCGACATCATGGCCTTCATTGTTGAAACCGAGACGATTGATGACGCCTTCATCCTCGACCAGGCGGAAGATGCGCGGGCGCGGATTGCCGGATTGCGGCTTCGGCGTCACCGTGCCGATCTCGGTAAAGCCGAAGCCGAGCTTCAACAGCGCCTCCGGCACCTCGGCATTCTTGTCGTAGCCGGCGGCCATGCCGAGCGGATTTTCAAAGGCAAGGCCGGCAACAGTCAGGCGCAGGCGCGGATCGGGCGTCAGCTGGCAGGCGGGCACGAGGCCGGATTTCAAGGCGGCGATCGACATGCCGTGCGCAGTTTCCGGATCGAACAGGAAGAGACCCTTGCGGGCGAGACGCTTGAAGGGATCGATCATGGCTGCAGCTCCGGGAAAACATGGGCGCCGGCCTCGTCGAGCGGCAGCGGCGCCTCCCAGAGCACGGCGGCAAGCGGCAGATCGGCGTAGAGGTGCGGGAAAAGGTCGCCGCCGCGCGAGGGCTCGAAGACCAGCTTGTCGGCGAAGCGGCTGCCATCGACGGCAATCAGCAGCAGGCCGGACTGTCCGGCAAAATGCAGGGCGGCAGTCTGCTTCACCTGCTCCGCCGTCGAAAAATGGATGAAGCCGTCCTTGAGATCGATACCGGCGCCATGAAAAGTGCCGGTTTGTCTGGCTTGCTGCCAGAGCGTTTCCGTCACGATCTTGTAAAGGGTGGGTGTCAGGGTCATCATGGCCTCACGATAGGCTGTTCCTCGGTCACGAGGGCTTTGCCGGAAAGAGGCGGCGATGTCCACGCCCCGGTGCCGAAAACGGAACCGCTAAAAGCAAATTCCGGAGGATGAGACGATGAAGGCATTCGTTATCACGCTTGGCATATTTCTGACGCCGCTGGCGGCCGCGGCGGTCGAACCCGATGCGGGCCGGTTCCAGCTTGAGAAGAGCGGCGACCATTTCGTCCGGCTCGACCGGCAGACCGGGGCAATGTCGATCTGCCAGGACAAGGACGGCGCCCTCGTCTGCCGCATGGCGGCCGACGAGCGGGCAGCCTATGAGGACGAACTCGACCGGCTGGCGAAGCGGGTGACGGCGCTCGAACAAGGTGGCGTCATCCAGCGCGCGCTGCCGAGCGATGCCGAGGTCGACCGTTCCATCAGCATCATGGAGCGGATGATGAAGAGTTTCATGGGGATGGTGAAGGAGTTCCAGGCCGAGGAAAACACCAATCCCCTTCCGCGGAAGACCTGATCTGATATAGTCACTATGAGCAAGCTGGCGTGCAACGCGGAGGGGCGGAGGCACATGCCGGCATGATCGGGCTCTTGGGAGGGAGTTTTCGATGCAGGAACAGACCATCATCATTGCGGACGATCATCCGCTTTTCCGTGACGCGCTGCGCCAGGCGGTGATCGGCATGGAAGGCCGGCAGTCGATCGTCGAGGCCGGCGATTTCGCCGCCGCGCGCCGGGCCGCCGGCGCCCATGCGGATGCCGACCTGATGCTGCTCGATCTCGCCATGCCCGGGGTCAGCGGCTTTTCCGGCCTGATGGCGCTGCGCTCCGAATTCGCCAGCCTGCCGATCGTCATCGTCTCGGCAACCGACGATGCGACGACCATCCGCCGGGCGCTGGAACTCGGTGCCTCCGGCTTCATTTCCAAATCCTCCGGCATCGAGGATATTCGCCGCAGCATCCAGACGGTGCTTGCCGGCGATATCGCCACGCCGGAAAGCTATCGCGAAGGGCAGGAGCAGGATCCCGATGTCGCCGACCTGATCCGCCGCCTGCATACGCTGACGCCGCAGCAGAGCCGGGTGCTGACCATGCTCGGCGAAGGGCTGCTGAACAAGCAGATCGCCTACGAACTCGGCGTCTCCGAGGCGACGATCAAGGCCCATGTCTCGGCGATCCTGTTGAAACTTGACGTCGACAGCCGGACGCAGGCCGTCATCCAGCTCGGCAAGATCAATATGGCGATGGTTGCCTGAGCGATACATTTCCCTTTAGAAACAGGATTTTATTCCTCTTTCATCTTTACTCAGACGGCACGGTCGATTAATATTGCGCCGGGTTGAAGCGCGGCGTTGAAATGAGCCGCGACGGAATCGCGCGCATGCTGTCACACGACCAGATCTGGGAAGCGCTCGACAGGCTTGCCGAACGGCACGACCTGACGCCATCGGGACTTGCGCGCCGCGCCGGCCTCGACCCGACCTCCTTCAACAAATCGAAACGGCTTTCTGCCGACGGTCGGCTGCGCTGGCCCTCGACGGAATCGATCGCCAAGGTGCTCGACGCCACGGGGGCGAGCATGGAACAGTTTATGGCCTTCATGCGGCCGGACGCCGGCTCTTCCGGACAGCGGGAAGGCGCATTTCCCCAGCAAGGCGGCTCTATTCCGCTACTCGGCTTCGCGCAGGCGGGCGCCGGCGGCTTCTTCGACGATGGCGGCTTTCCGGCCGGCCAGGGCTGGGACGTGGTGGAATTTCCGGCCGCCCCGGCACGGAAGGCAGGCGTCTATGCGCTGGAGGTGCAGGGCGAAAGCATGATGCCGCTCTACCGCGACGGCGACGTGCTGATCGTCGAGCCGGGGGCACAGGTGCGCCGCAACGACCGCGTCGTCGTGCGCACAAACGAGGGCGAGGTGATGGCCAAGGTGCTGCTGCGCCAGAGCCCGCGGTCGATCGAGCTGCTGTCTCTCAATCCCGAACATCCCAACCGCACCCTCGAGCTTTCCGACGTCGCCTGGATCGCCCGGATCATCTGGGCCAGCCAATAGGAAGATATTCCATGCGCCCTGCCGCCTTCATCACAGGTATCACGGGGATGGCGGTGGTAGCCGGCCTGCTGCTGGCAGGCGAAGCAAGGCTTGGCGGCGGCACGGCCGGCGAAGAGACGGCGTCCGCAGAAGAGGCGGCAACGGCAGCGGCAGATGCTGCTCCCGAACCCGGCGAACCCGCGGCGATGTCGGACGAGCGTGCCGAAATGATTGCTCGCTCAGTGGAACCGGCGACTCCGCCCTCCCCGAGGACAGGTGACGACGGGACACCCAAACCGGCCGATGCGCCGCAACGAGCGGAGACGGCGGCCGAGGAAACGTCAAGCCCGGCTACGGCAAAGGCGATGGAGCTGGCGCGGCCGATGGTCGACAATGCCGGCATTCTTTCCTTCGGCGAGCGCCGGCTTCAACTTGCCGGCATCGTGCCGACGCCGGTCGACAGGATATGCGGGCCGGCGGGCCGGCAGTGGCCCTGCGGCATGATGGCGAAGACGGCGCTGCGCCTATTGTTGCGCAACCGAAGCGTCAGCTGCGATCTCGAGGCAGCGGAATGGAAGGAAACAGTAACGGCTGCCTGCCGGCTCGGCACAGAGGATCTCGGCTCATGGCTCGCCGAAAACGGCTGGGCGGAAGCAGCAGTGGGTTCGCCGCTTGCGGAGATCGCCGAGACGGCCAGGCAGGCGGGAAAAGGCCTCTACGGCGATGATCCGCGCCGCAATTAAACCGGCAGCCACGACAGGGGTCGGACACCCCCGGATCGGGCCGATCCCTTGTAATGGCTGTCGCCAATTCCTAATCTGGGCTGACCGAAAAAGGAATCAGAGATGAACAAGCCGCTTTCCGCCCATGACGCGCTGATCTACGTGATGGTGATGGCATCCGCCGTCGACAGCACGATGAACGACAGGGAGATGACAAGGATCGGCCAACTGATCGGATTCCTGCCGGTTTTCCGGGATTTCGACGACGACAAGTTGATTGCGGTGGCGCGCGACTGCGCGGCGCTGCTGGCCGGGCCGGAAGGCCTCGACGTCGTTCTCGAAACCGTGCGCGATACCCTGCCCGCAAAGCTCTACGACACGGCCTATGCGCTGGCCGTCGAGGTCGCATCCGCCGATCTCTCGGTCAAGGCGGAGGAGTTGCGGCTGCTCAGCTTGCTGCGTGACCGGCTCGGCCTCGACAAGCTCACCTGCGCGGCGATCGAGCGCAGCGCAATTGCCCGGTTCCGCAAGGCCTGAAAGGCAAAGCATGTCGCGCAAAACTGTGAGGCAGTTTTGCGATAGCGGCTTCAATAGAGCCCGTAGGGGAAATAACGCAGATAAATTTCCTGGAGACGGCCGTTGCGCGACAGCGTGGCGAGCGCGTGGTCGATGGCTGATGTCAGCACGCTGTCCTTCTGCCGCAGCATGATCGTCATGCCCTCGCCGAGGAAATGCTCGGAGAGATAGGGGCCGTCGAACAGCGCGCAGCATTTGGCGGATGCCGGCGAAGAGACCCAGAAGGAAAGCTGCAGCGCATCGGCAAAGACGGCATCGACCTTGCGGTCCTTGAGCGCCGCCAGCAGGGCGTCCTTCGTGTCGAACGGCTCGGCCTTGAGCGTGGGGAAAAAGGCTGCCAGCATCGACTCATGCACCGTTCCCCTGACGACACCGACCGGGTGGCTGGAAAGCGCGGCAGCGGTCTTTCCGTCGAGCGGCACGGCGAGATTGCGCACGAAGCGCGCCGGCAGCATCAGATAGGGTCTGGAGAAGACGAATTGCCGGCGCAGCTCCGGGGTCACGGCAAGACCGGCGATGACGGCATCGCCCTGTGAGGCGGCGAGCGCATCCCTGAGGTCGGCAAAGGGGAGCGCCTGGATCTGGCACTTGTCTGAAATCTCCAACTCGCTGCAGATCTCGCGGGCGAGGTCGACATTGAAACCGGAAAGCTTGCTGTTCTGATCGGTGAAATTGAAGGGCGGGAAATCGACCGACGTCAGGAAGCGCAGGCGCACCAGCGAGGAGAGATCGGGCCTCGCAAGGCGCTCGCGCGCGTCGAAGAGCAGCGGCAGCGAAGGTGCCGCCTGCTGGGCGGACGCGGCGCAACTTGAAAAAAGCGCGCCCAGCAACAGCCCGAACGCGAAAAAGCCGTTCAGAGTCACGGATGCGAGCTTGAATTGCATCATCTTGATCTTGGTCTCAGGTTAAGCGCGAAGCGTGCGGCGTCGGCAAGATGTATCAGAGTCATGCGTGGCAGGGAATATGTGTGGGAGTGAGGGAGCCGACGACGCGCGCGAACTCATAAGAGGACAAGTCAGCCCCTAAAAATCACTGTCATCCGCCACCCTCTGTTAGCGCGGAATTAAAGAATATCGCCTCTTATTTGTTGCGACGACATCGGACCCCGCCAGCCGATCGCATGATGCAAGCGTCAGCCCAAACGTAATCCCCAAACCGCGATATTGAAGCAGCGCTTTTTCTGCAACAATTGATTTCCAAAAGCACCGGGCGCGCGAGCACGCCCCGTCAACCGGATGACATTTCCATGCTGAAACATCTAAAAATCCGCACAAAAATCATATCGGTGGTGGCGCTCCTGGGGCTGATCACGATGGCGGGGCTGATCTATGTCATTTCCGAGTTCCGCCGAGCGGATGCCGCCTACAGCGCCTTCATCGATCATGAAGCGCAGGCCTCGATGCTGAGCGCGCGCGCCAGCGCATCGGCGGTGGCCTCGGTGCTGCAGGTAAGCCTGCTTGCCGACATGAAGCCCGATACGCCCGAATTCCAGACGGCGCTCGCCACACCGAGCAAGCTGCCGCAGGCGCGTGACCGCATGAAGCAGGTGCTGGCGCTGATGCCCAGCCGCAAGCCGGCGATCGATGAAATCCAGGCGGGCATCGATGAGATCGAAACGCTGGCGAACAAGATCATCGAACAGAGCAAAGCCAAAGACGGCGCCGGCGCCCAGGCGAATGTTGCCCTGATCAATGCAAAGCTTGATGCGCTGACGCCGAAGATGATTGCCAACAATGATGCGATGATGGCGATGCTCAACGATGGCGGCGACGCGCTCTCGGCCTCCGTCAACGAACGGATCATCTTCTGCCTCGTCCTGATCGGCATCGCCGTTCTCGCTGCCGTCGGCTTCAGCGTGGTCGTGGCCCAGATAGGCATCGCCGGTCCGATGATGCAGCTGCGCCAGCGCATGACGCGGCTTGCCGAGGGCGATACGACAAGCGATGTCAGCGGCCTCGACCGCGGCGACGAAGTCGGCCAGATGGCAAAGGCCGTTTCGGTCTTCCGCGACAATGCGATCGAGCGTGCCCGGATCGAAGCGCGCGCCGAAGCGGACCGCGACGTCAGCGACAGCGAACGCCGCGACCGCGAGGCGCAGAAGGCCCGCGAAGCATCGGAACTCGACCGCGCCGTCACCGCACTCGGCGACGGCCTGCGCCGCCTTGCCGCCGGCGATCTCGCCTCGCATATCGCCGAGCCCTTCGTCGCCCATCTCGATGCGCTGCGCGAGGATTTCAACAACTCGGTCGAAAAACTCAACGAAACCATGCATACGGTCGGCGCCAATGCCCGGGCGATCGGTGCCGGCGCCAACGAGATTCGTTCCTCTGCGGACCAGCTTTCCCAACGGACGGAACAACAATCGGCCTCCGTCGAACAAACGGCAGCGGCGCTCGAGGAGATCACCACGACGGTGCGCGACGCCGCCAAGCGGGCCGAGGAGGCAAGCCAGCTCGTCGCCCGCACCCGCCTCGGTGCCGAAAAATCCGGCGAAGTCGTCCGCAAGGCCGTCTCCGCCATGCAGCAGATCGAGAAGTCGTCGGGCGAGATCTCCAACATCATCGGCGTCATCGACGACATCGCCTTCCAGACCAATCTTTTGGCCTTGAATGCAGGCGTCGAAGCCGCCCGCGCCGGCGATGCCGGCAAGGGCTTTGCGGTCGTCGCCCAGGAAGTGCGCGAACTCGCCCAGCGCTCGGCCAAGGCCGCCAAGGAGATCAAGGCGCTGATCAGCACCTCCGGCTCGCATGTGCAGACCGGCGTCTCGCTGGTCGGCGAAACCGGCAAGGCGCTCGACGCGATCGTCCAAGAGGTGCAGGAGATCAACCAGCACGTCCACGCCATCGCCGAGGCCTCCCGCGAACAGTCGATCGGCCTGCAGGAGATCAATACCGCCGTCAACACCATGGATCAGGGCACGCAGCAGAATGCGGCGATGGTCGAGGAATCCACCGCCGCCAGCCACAACCTCGCCACCGAAGCGGCAGCGCTCAACAACCTGCTCGGCCAATTCAGGCTGACCGGCACCGGCGGCTTCACCGCCAGCGCGCCAATCGCCACAGCACCACGCGCTGCCGCCCGCCCGGCAGCCAGGGCGCAGGTCCGCGTCGCCCGCGAAGGCACTGCCCGCCCGGCCGCCTCACCGGCCCGCGCGCTCGGCCAGAAAATCGCCAACGCCTTCGGCGCCGGCAGCAGCACATCGTCAAGCCAGGATCCCGACTGGACGGAATTCTGAGCCGACTTCGGCACGAGGCACGGCTGTCAGGTTCGCGCGGATTTCCTGCCCTCGCCCTGGCCTGCGAGGGGTCGGCGAAAAATGGAGAGGTCGCGGCATATCCCCTTCTCCCCTCGGGGAGAAGAGGGAACCGAGAGGGCGGCACTTTCCTTTTGGGGTGTCGCTAGCTCGGCCGCCAACCGATCTCGACGAGGATATTTCCGGGCGCAGTACAATAAAACAGCCAGCCGCCGCGCATGGCGGCCGGCGGACCGGACAAATCAGCACCGGCAGCAGCAAGCCCGGCATGGACCGCATCGACATCCGCCCTGGCAGGCAGGATGAAGCCGATGTGATAGGTCTGGCGCCCCATCTCCACCTGATCGGCGGTGCCGAATTTTGCGATTGCGTGGCTGAGGACGATTTCGAGGCCGGCATCGTCTTCCAGGATCGCCAGGCCGTTCTGGCCGCGCATATCCTTCAGCGTCAGGCAGAAATGGCGGATGAAGAAATCCGCCGTGGCAGCGATATCGGGTACGTGGAAATCGAGATGGTTCAGGCGCATGACAGTCTCCGTTCGAAAAAATCCCGGGACTGCCTTTTTGCCGTCTCCGCACGCCGCCGGGATCCCGCATCTTCATGCGGATCACGTCGCGGGTTCTCGTGCCAGGACACGGAGCAGAGCTTCCGTGAGAGCGCGCTTGACGCTCGAACGGAAGGGATCGGGCTTACCTCAACCGATCCTGCCTTTTTCGACGATGCCGATCTAGCAGACGGCACCGGTTTCGGCAATGGATGCGTCGGTGCACGACTGGAGGAATGGGATTCTCACCCTAATATCCATAGGTGGATGTCGCCCCGCCGGCCGCTCGATCACGTCGTCCCCCGGCGACGCTTTCCCGAAGAATTGACGCGCGGCATGGGCATTCGTATCGTGCGCCCTATCCGGCAAGGCACAGAGTGATATTATTCGCGGCATTGGGAGGGATGGATATGAAACCTGCAATCATCGGCCTCGTCGGCACGCTCGTTCTGACGGGATGCAGCACCGTCGGCTACAGCGGACCGGGCCTCGAACCCATCCCCGGAAGCATTACCTATAGCGGCCAGCCGCGCACCAAACTCACCAAATCACCGCCCGGCTCAGCCTTCCCGCATGATTTCATCGACCAGTACGGCCGGCAGGTGGAGGAAACCTACATCATCCAGCCCGACCGCAGCCTGATCATCGCGCACCGGCAATACAAGCCGATCCGGTTTTTTGGGGATTAGGTGCATCAGGCACGGCTTGCGGGAGCTGGAGCGGGTGAAGGGAATCGAACCCTCGTATTCAGCTTGGGAAGCTGCTGCTCTACCATTGAGCTACACCCGCGATGAAGCGAGATTTCCAACAGATGGGGGCGGCTGTCAAGTCGCAACCCTTCAGGCCAGCTTCAGATACGGAAGTGCTTCGAGAGTTTCAGGCCCTGGGCCTGGTAGTTCGAGCCGAGGCCGGAGCCGTAGAGGCTGGCGGGCCTTTCCTGCATATGCTCGTAGACGAGGCGACCGACGATCTGGCCGTCTTCGAGGATGAAGGGCACTTCGTGGCTGCGCACTTCGAGCACGGCGCGGCTGCCGCGCCCGCCGGCAGGCGCATGGCCGAAGCCCGGATCGAAGAAGCCGGCATAGTGGACGCGGAATTCGCCGACCAGCGGATCGAAGGGGGTCATCTCGGCGGCATAATCCGGCGGCACGTGCACGGCCTCACGCGAGACGAGGATATAGAACTCGTCGGGATCGAGGATCAGCTCGTTGCGGCCGCGGCTGTGGAGCGGTTCCCAGAAATCGAAGAGGTCGTGCTCGGCCTTCTTGTCGACATCGACGACGGCGGTGTGATGTTTGCCGCGATAGCCGATCAGGCCGTCCTTGTCTCCGGCAAGGTCGATCGACAGCGCGATGCCGCCGCCCGAAACATTCGGCAGCTTGCTGGCGACCAGCGTTTCGCTTTCATGCAGCTTCAACAGTTCCGGCTCGCCGAGCAGGGCCTGGCCAACGCGGAAACGGATCTGCGACAGGCGCGAGCCGCGGCGCACGACGATCGGGAAGGTGCGCGGGCTGATTTCGAGATAGAGCGGGCCGGAATAGCCTGATGGGATCTTGTCGAATTCCTGGGCGTAATCGGTGATGACGCGGGTGAAGATATCCAGGCGCCCGGTCGAGCTTTTCGGGTTGGCCGAGGCCGACATGTCGGCCGGCAGCGCCAGGCTCTCCATCAGCGGCACGATGTAGACGCAGCCGGTTTCGAGCACCGCCCCCTCGGAGAGGTCGATCACGTGCAGGCTCAGCCGGTCGAGCTTGTCTGACACCAGATGCGAGGGGCCTGGCATGAAGCTGGCACGCACGCGAAACGCCTTGCCGCCCAAGCGCAGGTCAAGGCTTGCCGGCTGGATCTGGTCGCGGTCCAGCTCCCGTTCGGAGATCAGACGCCCCGTTTCGAACAGCGCGGAGATCGCGCGATCCGCCAGAATTCCCGTTTCGCGAGCCATCATGCCTCATCCATCATTTGCCGCCGACAAAACCAAACTCGGGGAATTGACGCAAGCAGCTAACAGCAGTATTGCAGAATTATCCCGTGGTGATTTGGCCGGTCGGCTTGCAGCCACGTTAAACAAGTGGCTAAAAAGACCGGGTTGAAACCGGTCTGCTTTTGCGACCGGTTTTTTTGTTATGTGAAGGTGATGGCATGAGCAAGACCTGGCGCCCGGCAACCCAACTCGTCCACGGTGGCACGCTGCGTTCGCAATATGGCGAGACGTCCGAGGCAATCTATCTCACCCAAGGCTTCGTCTACGAGACGTCGGAGGCGGCCGAAGCCCGCTTCAAGGGCGAGACGGAGGGCTTCATCTACGCCCGCTACGGCAGCCCCACCAACGACATGTTCGAAAAGCGCATGTGCATGCTCGAAGGCGCCGAAGACGCCCGCGCCACCGCTTCCGGCATGGCCGCCGTCACCGCGGCGATCCTCTGCCAGCTCAAGGCCGGCGACCATATCGTCGCTGCGCGTGCTCTGTTCGGTTCCTGCCGCTGGGTCGTCGAGACGCTGGCGCCGAAATACGGCATCGACTGCACGCTGATCGACGGCCGGGATCTGGCGAGCTGGGAAAAGGCGATCACGCCGAAGACCAAGGTGTTCTTCCTGGAAAGCCCGACCAATCCGACGCTCGAAGTGATCGATATTGCAGGCGTCGCCAAGCTCGCCAACCAGATCGGCGCCAAGGTCGTCGTCGACAACGTCTTCGCCACCCCGCTCTTCCAGAAACCTTTGGAACTCGGCGCCCATATCGTCGTCTATTCCGCCACCAAGCATATTGACGGCCAGGGCCGCTGCCTCGGCGGCGTCGTGCTTTCCGACAAGGAATGGATCGACGAGAACCTGCACGACTATTTCCGCCATACCGGCCCGGCGATGTCGCCGTTCAACGCCTGGACTTTGCTGAAGGGCATTGAGACGCTGCCGCTGCGCGTGCGCCAGCAGACCGAAAATGCCGCAAAGATCGCCGATTTCCTGGCCGAGCAGGGCAAGGTCGCCAAGGTGATCTATCCCGGCCGCAAGGACCACCCGCAGGCCGATATCATCGCCAAGCAGATGACCGGCGGCTCGACGCTGGTCGCCTTCGAGCTGAAGGGCGGCAAGGATGCGGCCTTTGCGCTGCAGAACGCGCTCGAGATCATCAAGATCTCCAACAATCTCGGCGACAGCAAGAGCCTGATCACCCATCCGGCAACGACGACGCACAAGAACCTGACGGAGGAGGCGCGCGCCGAACTCGGCATTTCTCCGGGCACGGTCCGCCTTTCGGCCGGCATCGAGGATACCGACGACCTGATCGAGGATTTCGCGAAGGCGCTTGCCAAGGTCTCGGCCTGATCCAGATCCAGAGATAAGGCGGCCGGACCTGGAGTTCGGCCGTGCCGGATCTCACCAAGGTGAGACGGGGGAACAAGTTCGTCCTCCGCGGCGTTCCGAAACGGAATTAACACTGACAATTAGGCTTAACGATCGAAAACCCTTCGGATCACAGCCATTTCAGCGATGATAATTGTTCCGTTTCTTGACGGACAGGGCCTCTTATAAGATACGGGTAACATATCTTGACTAAGGTGCAAGGCATGTATCGCGCCCTCACAAGAGAGATCGAAGTAGTCGTCGAGCCGTTCTATCTGGAGGAGCAATCCGATCCGGAAGACGATCGCTATGTCTGGGGTTACCGGATTGTCATCAGCAACAATTCGAGCATAGCCGTTCGGCTGGTCAATCGTTACTGGAACATCACCGACCAGAACGGTCAGGTGGACGAGGTGACCGGTCCCGGCGTCGTCGGCGAGCAACCGCGCCTTAGCCCCGGCGACACCTACGAATATTCCTCCGGCTGCCCGCTCGACACGCCCTCAGGGTTGATGTTCGGCCATTACCAGATGGAAACGGACGAAGGCGAGATGTTCGATGTCGACATCCCCGCTTTCTCGCTGGATTCGCCTGGGCTGCTGCGCGTGCTCAATTGAGCGCGTAGCGCCGACGTTGATATGCTTGCCGCAAGACTACGCGCGGCCGTGGATCTTCGGGTTGCCCAGTCATCAATCTACTAAAGCTCAAAAGGATCCGACGCCTGGGTGCCTGACTTTGCTTCAAACGGATCTTTTGATTGTGGCGGGGCCGGATGTTTTGCGACCGCATCGTTTACCGCCTTTTGGCAGGCGAGCAACTCATCCGCTGCCCTGGCGGAATCTTTCAAACCGAGGGCAACAATCTGCTTTCCTCTAAAGCTGGCGCGGAAACTCAGTTTACCAGCGAATTCCTCAATCAAGTCGGGATCCTTGAAATCAATCCATAATGATTTGAAGCCAGGGAGATCCAGACCTCTCGCATCAGCCGTCCGTTTAGACTGGTCGAACGAGAGTTCGATGGGATAATGCTTACCTTTCTCCAAGGATTTCCAATTTGGATTTCCGAGCAGAATGTAAAGAGGGTTGTCCTTTTTGCGGAAATTGAAGCCAAGACGAAAAATGGTGTCGTCATCAAAGGAAGTCAGAACAAAACAGCCATTGTCTAAAGTCGGGTCGACAGCCACGCTCCAGCCCCCGACCTCTTTCCAGGGGACTGTCCCGTCATCAGCCAAACTCATTCGTGGCATCGCAGCTATGAGCGCGAGTACAAAAAACAAAAGCCGCATCAATGCCCCATCCGCTTTCTTAGGCCACAACCAATGAAACAGAATAGGTGCACAGTGACTACGCAAAGTCGAGTCACCGTGCTGCATCATCGCTAATCTTTTATTGTTCGCGGTGCGTGTCCTTAACCAAGCCTATTCGGCCGGCTGAAGCTCGGTCGGCTCGAAGCGATAGGTGGTGGAGCAGAATTCGCAGGTGACTGCGATTTCGCCATTTTCCTGGCTGGCCTCGATCTCCTCGGCCGAAAAGCCCTTCAGCACGCCCTTGATCTTGTCCCGCGAGCAGCTGCAGCGGTCGAACACCGCGCGCGGTTCGTAGACGCGCACGCCGCGCTCGTGGAACAGGCGGAACAGCAGCCGCTCGGTGCCGACCAGCGGATCGGTGAGTTCATCGGCGTCGATGGTCTCGACCAGCGAACGGGCTTCGAGCCAGGCATCGTCCTCGCCATGCGGGCGGCTGCTGGTGTCGCCGTCGCCGCCGTGCAGATCCGGCTGGCGCATGCGCTCCGGCGCTTCCGGCAGGAACTGGGCGACGAGGCCGCCAGCCCGCCAACGATGGCGCGGCTTGCCGGCATCGTCGCGATCGAAGAGCTCGGCCGCGGCAAGACGGACGCGCGTCGGGATCTGTTCCGACTGGCGGAAATAGACGCCGGCAATTTCTTCCAGCGTAGTGCCGTCGAGCGCGACAATGCCTTGGTAGGGCTGGCTGAACTTGCCCTGGTCGATGGTGAAGGCGAGAATGCCTTTGCCGAGCAGTTGCTCCGGCTCGGTTTCGCCTGACTCGATCGCCTTGTTGAGCAGCGCCTGATCGAAACGGGCATAGGCGCGGACGTTTTCCGGCGTCGAGAAATCGGCGACGAGAAGATCGACCGGGCCGTCGCCCTTGGTCTGCACCGTGAACTTGCCGTCGAACTTCAGCGAGGTGCCGAGCAGCACCGTCAGCACGACGACTTCAGCAAGCAGCCGGGCAACGGGTGCGGGATAATGATGGCGCTCGAGGATCGCATCGAGCATCGGGCCGAGCTGAACGGCGCGGCCGCGCACATCCAGCCCCTCCACCTGGAAAGGGACGACATGGTCATCGCCGGCGAAATCGAACTGGCCGAGGGCGGCTGCAGCTTCTGCCATGGCTTTCACTCCTAGTTCAGAGCGATGGGTCAGCGTGCCCGTCGCTCGCGCGGTCGCGAGATCTTTCACTCTCGACGTCCGATTATGGTTCAGATCGCGCCCAGGCACCAAGCAAGAATCGACTTCTGCGCATGAAGACGGTTTTCCGCCTCATCGAAGACCACGGATTGCGGACCGTCGATCACTTCGTCCGTCACTTCCTCACCGCGATGGGCGGGCAGGCAATGCATGAACAATGCATCATTGCCGGCTTTCGCCATCAAGGCCGCGTTGACCTGATAAGGCTGGAAGACATTGTGACCCCGGGCCCGATGTTCCTGATTCATGGAGACCCAGGTATCGGTCACCACGCAATCGACGCCGGCGACCGCACGGTCGGCATCATGGCAAAGCATGATTTCGGCGCCCTCATTGCGGGCCCAGTTCAGATAGTGATCCTTTGGCTCCGAGCCAAGGGGCACGGCCATGTTCATGCGATAGCCGAAACGCGCGGCACCCTCGACCAGCGAATGCAGCACATTGTTGCCGTCGCCGGTCCAGGCGATGGTCTTGCCCTTGATCGGGCCGCGATGCTCTTCGAAGGTCATGATATCGGCCATGATCTGGCAGGGATGGGTGTCATCCGTCAGCGCATTGATCACAGGCACGGTCGCATGCTGGGCAAGCTCCAGCAGCCTGGAATGCTCGGTGGTGCGGATCATGATCGCATCGACATAGCGCGACAGCACCTTGGCGGTGTCGCCGATCGTCTCGGCGCGGCCGAGCTGCATCTCGGTGCCGGACAGGAAGAGCGTTTCGCCGCCGAGCTGGCGCATGCCGACGTCGAAGGAGACGCGGGTGCGCGTCGACGGCTTCTCGAAGATCATCGCCAGCATCTTGCCCGCGAGCGGCTTGTCGCCCGTGCCTGCCTTGAAGGCCTGCTTGCGGGTGAGCGCATCGTTCATGATCGTTCTGAGATCGGCGGATGTGACCGCCGAAAGATCGAGGAAGTGTTTAGGGCTCATATCGTCTACTTACCTGTACCTGTGCTGCGCCCGAAGCGGCAATTTCTTCAAGCCGTCTTCTTGACCTTGGAAGCGCGGATGCTCTCGGCGGCGCGCTCGACGCGGGCAAGGCCCTCGCGGGCTTCCTCGGCGGTGACCACGAGCGGCGGAAGAAGGCGGATGACGTTGTCGCCGGCGGGCACGCCGAGCAGATGGGCGGCGCGGATCGCCTGCAGCAGTTCGGCTGAGGGAACGGCAGCCTTGATGCCGAGCAAAAGCCCCTCGCCGCGCACGTCTTCGATCACATCGGGATAACGATCCTTCAGCGAGGCGAGACCCTGGCGGAAGACGAGTGCTACGTCGCGCACCTGCTGGAGGAAGCCATCGGCAAGGATGATGTCGAGCACGGCGCTGCCGACGGCCATGGCAAGCGGATTGCCGCCATAGGTCGAGCCATGCGTACCGGCCTTCATGCCGGAGGCGGCCTCTGATGTGGCAAGGCAGGCGCCGAGCGGGAAACCGCCGCCGATGCCCTTGGCGACCGCCATGATGTCGGGTGTGATGCCCGACCATTCATGGGCGAAGAGCTTGCCGGTGCGGCCGACGCCCGTCTGGACCTCGTCGAGGATCAACAGCAGGCCGTTCTCGTCGCAGAGCTGGCGAAGCGCCTTCATGAACTCGCTAGTGGCAGGACGGACGCCGCCTTCGCCCTGCACCGGCTCGATGAGGATGGCGGCCGTCGCCTCGGTGATCGCGGCGCGGACCGCTTCGATATCGCCGAAAGCCACCTGATCGAAACCCGGCGCCTTGGGGCCGAAACCTTCGAGATATTTCTCCTGGCCGCCGGCGGCGATCGTCGCCAGCGTCCGTCCGTGGAAGGCGCCTTCGAAGGTGATGATATGGAAGCGCTCGGGATGGCCCTTGGAAAACTGGTAGCGGCGCGCCGTCTTGATCGCGCATTCGAGCGCCTCGGCACCCGAATTGGTGAAGAACACCTTGTCGGCGAAGGTGGCGTCCGTCAGGCGCTTTGCCAGACGCTCCTGGCCGGGGATCTCATAGATGTTCGACAGGTGCCAGACCTTGTCGGCCTGCTCCTTCAATGCGCCGACCACATGCGGATTGCTGTGGCCGACGGAGGTGACGGCGACGCCGGCGCCGAAATCGAGATATCGCTCGCCACTTTCGGTGATCAGCCATACGCCCTCGCCTCGCTCGAACCGCAGTGGGGCACGAGAATAGGTGTCATAAAGCGCGGCTTCAGCCATGGCGCGATCTCCATCAAAGTTGCCGGGCAATGACTCCGGCTAAGGAAACCAGGCCCGAAAAATCAAAAATGCCGCCTTGCGGCGGCGAGTGGCACTATTTCCTTTTCGCGCTGCAATGTCAACAAAACGGCGCCCTTAGCGTATGCAGCAAGGGTGTACAGCGGCATTTTCAGTCATCAACAGGCATTATTGCAGAAATGACACGCAGGGGCAGCAAGTTGGGGAAAACTACGAATTCGATTCATCCGGATTCATGCGACTCTTGTCACGGAGTCAGCCTCACACTAGGTTAAAGATCAATTACTAGACTGCATGCGGCGGAACTAGTCACCAAAATTGATCAAGCGTTTCTTGTTTCGGAGCTCCCGGGACAACGGTGAGGGATTCTGCCATCACCAACGCAAAAGGTGGAGACAGGGCATGAACTGGACAGACGAGCGGGTCGAGAAACTCAAGAAGCTTTGGGCCGAAGGACTGAGCGCCAGCCAGATTGCTGCGCAGCTTGGCGGGGTCAGCAGAAACGCGGTCATCGGCAAAGTGCACCGGCTGTGCCTTCCCGGCCGTGCCAAGGCCGGCGGCACCAACACCGCGGCGCGAACGCCGAAGCGCAACACATCGGCGCCGCGCGCACCGAACTACGCCTCCCGGATCACGACCCGCACCGTCACCCGCCAGCAGGGCGCGACGATGCTGAAGGAAGAGATCGAGATCGAAACGATCGAGGAAATGGAATACGTGCCGAGGGGCAACGTGGTGGTGCCGATTTCGCGCCGCCTCGGCCTGACGGAACTGACCGAACGCACCTGCAAGTGGCCAGTCGGCGATCCGCTGAAGGACGACTTCCATTTCTGCGGCTGCGAATCCCCCGACAATTCGCCTTATTGCGGCTATCACCAGAAACTCGCCTACCAGCCGGTGAATGAACGCCGCCGGGCAGCGGCGCGGGCCAGCTGAACGAGCGAACATCGTTTAGAATGCAGAAAGCGGGCCGAGTGGCCCGTTTTTTTATGCGAGTGGATGGAAGCGCTTATTGCGAGATGGCTGCCCCTCACCCTAACTCTCTCCCCGTAAACGGGGCGAGGGGACTTGCCACACGAGAGGTGGAGGACGGGGAACGGAGACGTCGCAGCGGGTCCCTTCGCCCCGCGAGCGGGAGAAGGTGGCGGCAGCCGGATGAGGGGCGGTCTATCGCCGCGAACCGGACAGCAGCGGGACAAGCCCGAGCACGACGAAAAAGTCGTCGGTCGACTCTGTCAGTAACCAGAATGGAAGCCCTCAGGCTTCCATCGAATAACCGGCGCCGCGGACGGTGCGGATGACGTCTTGCATGTTGGAGAAATTCAGCGCCTTGCGCAGACGGCCGACATGGACGTCGACGGTGCGCTCGTCGACATAGATATCGTGGCCCCAGACGCCATCGAGAAGCTGCGAGCGGGAGAACACCCGGCCCGGCGACGACATCAGGAATTCCAGCAGGCGGAATTCGGTAGGGCCGAGGCGGACTTCGCGGCTCTTGCGATGGACGCGATGGGTTTCGCGGTCGAGCTCGATATCGCCGCACTTCAGCACGGTCGACAGCACCTCGGGACGGGCGCGGCGCAGCATCGCCTTGACGCGGGCAACGAGCTCGGGGGTCGAGAAGGGCTTGACGACATAATCGTCGGCACCCGTCGACAATCCGCGGACGCGCTCGCTCTCCTCGCCGCGCGCCGTCAGCATGATGATCGGCAGGCGCTCGGTTTCCGGCCGCATGCGCAGGCGCCGGCAGAGCTCGATGCCGGAGACGCCCGGCAGCATCCAATCGAGGATGAGAAGATCGGGCGTGCGCTCCTGAAGCCTCATTTCGGCTTCGTCGCCACGAAGGATGGTATCGACCTCGAAGCCTTCCGCTTCGAGGTTGTAGCGAAGAAGCACGCTGAGGGCTTCCTCGTCTTCAACAACTGCAACTCTCGGGATCATGCGTGTCGGTCTCCTCGCGCATCATCCTTAAATCAGGGGGTGATTTAAGCAATTCATCCTGCGCAAATTCAGAAATTGGCTGCGACCTCTTTGCGCGCCCCGGACGGGCGCGCACGCAATTGACTGGTCCGGCGACTGGCCCGGGCGGTTATTCCGTCACCGCGCCGACGGTGTTGGCGCTGTCGTCCTTCGGACGATCGCCTTCCGGCTGTGCGCCGGTCGTCATGTAAAAGATCGTCTCGGCGATGTTGGTGGCATGGTCGCCGATGCGCTCGATATTCTTGGCGCAGAAGAGAAGATGCGTGCAGCTAGTGATGTTGCGCGGATCCTCCATCATATAGGTCAGAAGTTCGCGAAACAGCGAGGTGTACATCGCGTCGATCTCGTTGTCGCGTTCACGGATCGCATTCGCCTTGTCGGCTGAACGATTGGTGTAGACATCGAGCACTTCCTTGAGCTGGACGAGCGCCAACTCGGACAGATGCTCGAGGCCGCGGGCGAGCTTGCGGGGAACGCCGGTGCTTTGGACGGCGATGACGCGCTTGGCGGTGTTCTTGCCGAGGTCGCCGACGCGTTCGAGATCGGCGGCGATGCGGATCGAACCCATGATTTCACGCAGATCCGAGGCCATCGGCTGACGGCGGGCGATCGTCACGATCGCCTTGTCGCCGATTTCGCGTTCGGCGTGATCGAGGATCACATCGTCCGAGATGACCTTCTGCGCCAGCGCGGTATCGCCGTTGACGAGGGCGCGGACGGCTTCGCTGACCATCTGCTCGGCCAGGCCGCCCATTTCGGAAATCCGCCTGGACAGGAACTTCAGATCATCATCGTAGGCAGAAAAAATATGTGTCGATGCCATGGGGCTTTATCCTCGAATAACGGGAAGGCTTGGTGTCGCCAAAATCAACCGAAGCGACCCATGATGTAGTCCTGGGTGCGCGGATCGTCGGGATTGGTGAACATCTTGTCGGTGTCGTTCTCCTCGACGAGATTGCCGAGGTGGAACATGGCGGTGCGCTGCGAGACACGCGCGGCCTGCTGCATGGAGTGGGTGACGATGACGATCGTGTAGTTCTCGCGCAGCTCGTGGATCAGTTCCTCGACCTTGGCGGTGGCGATCGGGTCGAGCGCCGAGCAGGGCTCGTCCATCAGGATGACTTCAGGGCTGACGGCGACGGCACGCGCAATGCAGAGGCGCTGCTGCTGACCGCCCGACAGGCCGGTGCCGGATTCATGCACGCGGTCCTTGACCTCGTTCCAGAGGCCGGCGCGCTGCAGGCTGGTTTCGACGATCTGGTCGAGATCGGCCTTCGACTTAGCAAGGCCATGGATGCGCGGGCCGTAGGAGACGTTTTCATAGATCGTCTTCGGGAACGGGTTCGGCTTCTGGAAGACCATGCCGACGCGGGCGCGAAGTTCGACGACGTCGATATCGGGATCATAGACATCGTCGGTATCAAGCGTGATCTTGCCGGTGACGCGGCAGCCGTCGATCGTGTCGTTCATGCGGTTGAGGCACCGCAGGAAGGTCGACTTGCCGCAGCCGGACGGGCCGATCAGGGCGGTTACGGTGTTTTCGCGGACGTTCAGGTTCACATCGAAAAGCGCGCGCTTCTCGCCGTAATAAACCGAGACATCCTTTCCGATCATCTTATAAGGGACGTTGCTCATCTTCTGATCCAGCGCCTTTTCAACTGCAGCTTCCGTCAGCATATTCATGATGTTTAACTCCGTTTACCAGCGGCGCTCGAAGCGACGACGCAAGAGGATGGCGCCCATGTTCATGACGATCAGGAACAGGAGCAGGACGATGATGGCACCCGAAGTACGCTCAACGAAGGCACGTTCTGCCTCGTTGGCCCACATATAGACCTGTACGGGCAGAGCCGTCGAGGGATCGAGCGGTGTCGTCGGCGCGTTGGCGACGAAGGCGACCATGCCGATCAGGAGCAGCGGCGCGGTTTCGCCGAGCGCGTGCGCCAGGCCGATGATCGTGCCGGTCAGGATGCCCGGCATGGCGAGCGGCAGCACATGGTGGAACACCATCTGCATCTTCGAAGCGCCAAGGCCGAGCGCTGCGGCGCGGATCGACGGCGGCACGGCGCGCAGTGCCGCACGCGTCGCGATGATGATCGTCGGCAGGGTCATCAGCGTCAGCACCAGGCCGCCGACCAGCGAGGCCGAGCGCGGCAGGCCGATGAAGTTGATGAAGACGGAAAGACCGAGCAGACCGTAGACGATCGAAGGGACCGCGGCGAGGTTGTTGATATTGACCTCGATCAGGTCCGTCAGCTTGTTCTTCGGCGCGAACTCCTCGAGATAGATCGAGGCGGCGACGCCGATCGGCAGAGCGAGCACGAGCACAATCAGCATCAGGTAGAGCGAGCCGATCAGGGCGACGCCGAGGCCTGCGGCCTCCGGACGGCTGGAATTGCCGTTGACGAAAAGGCCGGTGTTGAACTGCTTGTGGAGAGCGCCGCTCGCCTTCAGCTCGTTTATCCAGCCGATCTGCTTGTCGTTGACCTTGCGGTTCTTCTCATCGACCGAGAGGTCGATCTGGCCCTTGTTGGCGCTGTCGACATTGGCGTCGGCGAGAACCGTGACATTGACCGTCTTGCCGATGATCGACGGATCGGCCATCACCATATCGCGCAGCTGGATCGGCGCGCTCTTCGACAGCATGGCGGATGCATCGCGCACGTCGGGACGGCTCGAGGCATTGATGTTCAGCTGCTTGACGATCGCGTCACGCAGGAGAACCGGATAGTTGGCGGCGATCAGCGCCGAGGGATCGGTCGCACGCTTATTGTCGGGGTCGATCGTCTTCTCGACGAATTCGATCGGCAGGGTGATCGCCGTCTGCTGGAAGGCGGTGTAGCCTTTGCCGATCACCGTCCACAGCAGGATGAAGAGGAAGACGAGACCGAAGGTGATGGCGGCGATGCCATAGGCCTGGAACCGGCGCTCGGCGGCATAGCGGCGCTTGATGCCGATATCGCGGCGCGCTGGCGCCTTGGAAACGGTGGCGCCTGATGTGGGAGAAACAATATCCGTCATTCGTACTGCTCCCGGTATTTGCGCACGATGTAGAGCGCATAGATATTGAGGCAAAGCGTGATGCAGAACAGGGTGATGCCAAGGGCAAAGGCAACCAGCGTCTGCGGCGAGGTGAACTCTAGGTCGCCAGTCAGCTGATTGACGATCTTGACCGTCACCGTCGTCATCGGCTCGAAGGGATTGATCTGGATGCGGGCGGCCACACCGGCGGCCAGCACGACGATCATGGTTTCGCCAACGGCGCGCGAGGCAGTCATCAGCAATGCGCCGACGATGCCGGGAAGGGCTGCGGGCAAGACCACCTTCTTGATGGTTTCGGAGCGTGTGGCACCAAGACCGAGCGAACCGTCACGCAGTGACCGCGGCACGGCGGTGATGATATCGTCCGACAGCGAGGACACGTAGGGGATCAGCATGATGCCCATGACGATACCGGCCGTCAGAACGCTCTGCGCCTGAATGAAATTGCTGTAGTTGCCGGACAGAAGGCCGCTGACCTGGGCGGAAAAGTCGCGCAGGAACGGACCGACGGTGACGAGCGCGAAGAAGCCGTAGACGATCGTCGGAATGCCGGCGAGCACTTCCAAGAGCGGCTTGGCGACCCCGCGCACCTTCGGCGAGGCGTATTCGGCCATGTAGATGGCGGCAAACAGGCCGACCGGCACGGCGACCAGCATGGCGACCAGGCCGATATACATCGTGCCCAGCAGCAGCGGGATCAGGCCGAACTGACCGAAGGACGAGCTGCCGGCGCCGGCAAAGCGCGGATCCCAGACGGTGCCGAAGAAGAAGTCCATGGCGGGAACGGCCGCAAAGAAGCGGGCGGCTTCCGACAGCATGGAGAGCACGATGCCGATCGTCGTCAGAATGGCGATCGAGGAGGCGAGCAGCAGGCCCCAGAGCATGACGCGCTCGACCCGGTTGCGGGCGCGGAAGCGCGGAGCGATGGAGCGCAGCGCATAGAAGGCGCCGGCAACGGCCAGGATGAAGACGACCGCCGTCATGGCGATGCGGCTCGTCATGCTCATGGCGTTGAGCGTCCTGGCGGCGTCGACCATGTAAGGCAGCGGCTGGCCGGCGAGCGGCACGCCCTTTTCGAGGAGCTTGGCCTGCAGCGCAGCCGGATCGTTGCCGACCGCCGCAGTTTCATCCGAGGTCAGCATCGTCAGGCCGCGGGCGACCGTCGCCACCGTCGAATAGCCAAGATCCTGCTCGACCGAGACTTGAGCCTTGATGTCGTCAGGGAAAGTGCTGCGAACCGAAGACTGGATGATGCCGGGGCTGATGGAGAGCCAGAGGCCAAGGACGATGAGGGCGGGAAGAACTGCCCAGATCGCCGCATAGGCGCCGTAATAGGCCGGCCGTGAATGCAATGCGGAAGACCGGCCTCCGGCAAGCGCCGTGGCACGGTTGCGCGCGACCAGATAGGCGGCGACTCCGATCACCACAAGGCACAAAAGTATGATGGATGTGCTCATTCGTTACGTCCCCAGGCCCATAGCCCCAAAAAGCCCGGCAGCTTCGTCAGCTGCCTTCAGCTTCCAATCATGGAGAAGGAATTCAACCCTGCAGCGGACATGCCGGCGCAGGGACATAAGCAATGCCGGCGCGGGATGAAAGGCACCGCGCCGGCAAAAGTCATTACATAGCCTTACCGGCTTCGACTTCCTTGCGGATCGCTTCACGCTCGGCATCCGGAGCGGCAACGAGGCCGTATTCGGCGAGCGGGCCGTCAGGGCCGATCATCTGGTCGGACACGAAGAAGTTGACGTATTCCTTCAGGCCCGGAACTGCGCCGAGATGTGCCTTCTTGACGTAGAAGAACAGCGGGCGGGAAACCGGGTAGGTGCCGTTGGCGATCGTTTCGGTGGACGGAACGATACCGCTCATGGTCGCAACCTTGAGCTTGTCGGCGTTGTTTTCATAGAAAGAAAGGCCGAATACGCCGACGCCGGTCTTGTTGGCGGCGATGCGAGACAGCGTTTCGGTATAATCGCCGTCGATATCAACAGCAACGCCGTCTTTGCGAACAGCGATGCAAGTCCTGCCTTGAGCCGCCTTGTCCGACACTGCGGCCTTGATGACTTCTACGGCGCCCGATGCTTCGCAGCCCGCTGCCAGGACTTTTTCCTCGAAGACTTCACGGGTGCCGTGCTTTTCGCCCGGGATGTAGGCAGCGATATCAACAGCCGGAAGCTTCGGGTTGACTTCCGACCACTTCTTGTAGGGGTTGGCGACGAGCTTGCCATCAACGACGACCTGGGCTGCGAGGGCCTTGTAGATGTCAGCAGGAACGTAAGCGACGTCAGGGTTGGAAGCGTCGGTTGCGAAGACGATGCCGTCGTAGCCGATCTTGACTTCCTGGATGTCGGTTACGCCGGCAGCCTTGCAAGCGTCGATCTCGCTTTTTTTGATAGCGCGGGAAGAGTTCGCGATGTCAATGGTGTTTTCGCCAACGCCCTTGCAGAATTCCTTCAGGCCGGCGCTTGAGCCGCCAGATTCGATGATTGGCGTCTTGAAGTTGGTGAAGGTTTCGCCGAAGGACTCGGCAACGATCTTTGCGTAAGGCAGGACGGTGGACGAACCAGCGACCTGAACCTGGTCGCGGGCGACGGCAGCGCCAGCGAAAGCAGCGGTTGCAGCGAGCGCGGCAACGGTGAGTTTGAAGGTGTTCATTTGAATCTCCCGGCATTTGGGCTTGTGTGAGTGCGGCCTTAGAGAGGCCCTCGCATTGCCTTTTTTCATCGGCGGGACTCTCTTAGCTCTTGAAGCCTCGTCCTTTTATGTCAAATCGATGAAACATTTGTGACAATATAAGTTATTGATTTAAAACAATAAAATTATGCAACGTAAAAGTGTTGCGACATATCGTCAGAAACGGACGGTAAAATCGGTGCCCTTGCCGACTTCCGACTTGACGATCAGCCGCGCCCGGTGGCGGGTGAGGATGTGTTTGACGATCGCAAGGCCGAGGCCGGTGCCCTTTTTTGAGCGGCTGTCCTCGATGCTGACGCGATAGAAGCGCTCGGTCAGCCGCGGCACATGCTCGGCCGGGATGCCCGGGCCCTTGTCGACGATGCTGACCTCGACCGGCTGGCCGGTGCCGTTCTTCAGCCAGACATCGACGACCTTGCCCTCCTGGCCGTATTTGCAGGCATTTTCCATCAGGTTCTCAAAGACCTGGACGAGTTCGTCGCGGTCGCCCAGCACCTCGACCTTGCCGTCGGGCAGATGCAGATTGATGTCGACGCCGACATCCCTTGCCAGCGGTACAAGTGCATCTCTGACATGGCCGAGCAGCGGCACCAGATCGATCTTCTCATCCGGCGCGATATGCGATTTCAGCTCCAGGCGCGAGAGCGACAGCAGATCGTCGACCAGCCGGCTCATGCGCGTCGTCTGGTCGAGCATGATGTTGAGGAAACGCGCCTGCGCCTTCAGATCGTTCTTCGCCGGCCCCTGGATGGTCTCGATGAAGCCGCGCAGCGAGGCAAGCGGCGTGCGCAGCTCGTGGCTGGCATTGGCGACGAAATCCGACCGCATGCGGTCGATGCGGCGGACCTCCGAAATATCGCGGAAGGACAGGATGAAATAGCGCTCACGCGGCCCGTCTTCGGCTGCGAATTCTATGGGCGCGCTGCGCACGATATAGACGCGCTCGGAGGGCAGCCGCTCGGCATGCTCTATCTGGTTCGGCGCATTGGTGGCGATGGTTTCGCGCACCATGTCGAGCACGCCGGGCGAGCGCATGCGGGCCGATATATGGGCGCCGAGCACCACCTCGCCGAAGGCCTTTTCGGCAGCGCGGTTCTGGAAGAGCACCGAGGCGTCGTCCGACAGCACCATGACGGGGATATCGAGGCCGGAGAGCGTGGCGGAAACTTCAGGCAGCCGGCTTGGTGGCGCTTCCGGCTCGATCTCCACCGGCGGTGCCGGCTCGGCCTCGATAGTGGGCGCCTCGTTGAAAAGCGCCGTGAGGATCATCACAAGCAGGAGGACAAGCACCACCCACTTGTTCATGCCGGCGGCAAGCGCGGCGAGCGCGCTGAGGATTGCCGCAAGCAGCACCGGCCGTTCGCGCTTTATGCGCGCCAACAGGCTTTTTCTCCATGGAGTTTCGTCTGGCAAGTGCCCTCGCGGCGTCGATTCGTTTTTCTTATATTGGAACTCTGCCTGATAGCGGCAATTCATGACAGAAGTTTTCGGGCTGCTGCTCAGATGCGAAAGACCGCAGCCGAAACCCGCGGATAATTGCCGGCGGGTCGCGAAAGATTTGATTTTCAACGGCAACTATGTTGGCCTGCGGGAGAAAAGCGATCAGGCTGAGGAGGATCATATGGACGAGGACGTCGAAAACAGGGCCGTGGAGCTGGAGATCCGCGGCAAGAAGCGCATCTTCGATGTCGACGATCCCACCCTGCCGGCCTGGGTGGACGAACGCGCGCTGGAATCCGGCGACTTTCCCCACAAGAAGAAGCTCAAGGAGGAGGACTATCTGGAGCAGCTGGAAAAGCTGCAGATCGAACTCGTCAAGGTGCAGTTCTGGCTGCAGGCGACTGGCAAGCGGGTGATGGCGCTGTTCGAAGGACGGGACGCTGCCGGCAAGGGCGGCGCGATTTCGGCCTCCTCGGCGAATATGAACCCACGCCTTGCGCGGGTCGTGGCGCTGACCAAGCCGACCGACCGCGAGCAGGGACAATGGTATTTCCAGCGCTATGTCGCGCAATTTCCGACGGCTGGCGAATTCGTGCTGTTCGACCGGTCCTGGTACAACCGCGCCGGCGTCGAGCCGGTCATGGGCTTCTGCACGCCGCAGCAATATGAGGATTTCCTCAAACAGGCGCCGCAGCTCGAAAAGATCATCGCCCATGAGGGCATCTTCTTCTTCAAATTCTATCTCGATATCGGCCGCGAGATGCAGCTCAAGCGTTTCCACGACCGCCGGCACGATCCGCTGAAAGTCTGGAAACTGTCGTCTATGGATATCGCGGCGCTGACGAAATGGGACGATTACAGCGACAAGCGCAATCGGATGCTGAAGGAAACCCATACGGATTTCGCGCCCTGGACGGTGATCCATGGCAATGACAAGCGGCGGGCGCGCCTCGAACTCATCCGCCACATGCTGAACAAGATGGATTATGACGGCAAGGACAGACAGGCGCTCGGCACGGTCGACGCGGAGATCATCGGCTCAGGGCCTGGCTTTTTGAAATAGGGCTTCGGAAACAGGCTGGCTTCCTCAAATCGAAGCCGGGGTCACCGGCTCCGCCGGGACCGAGGTCACCGGCTCTGCCGGGACCAGGGTCACTGTCCCGGCAGGATGCGGATGGCGAAGAGGTTGATGCCGCGCGCCTTGCCGTCGAGATCGCTGTTGATCGTCAGCGTGCCCGGCGAATTCGGCGCGAGCGAGCGGTCGAACTTGACCTGCAGCAGTGCATCCGACTTTTCCCGGGTGACGTTGAAGCGATGGCGGGCGCAATTGCCAAGCGTCTGGAAATTGCATTCGACGGTGATCTGCGTCGGCTCGTCGGTGGTGGATTGCAGCGTCAGCGCGATCGTCGAGGATTTGCCGGCAAGCTGCTGCAGCACCGATGGCGGCACGCTGATCGAGACATTGCCATCGGCTGCACCGCTTTCGGAAATCAGCCGGACGGCGGGGCCGTCATTCTCGGTGATCTTTTCGGTGCGCGCCCGCGGGCCGCTTTGCATCTTGTCGGCGTCCTCAGGCTTGAACAGCGGGATCCAATCGGCCGAAAAACTGTTCTGAGGATCGATGGTCACCAGCTGATCGGTGTGAGAGCCCGCATTCCCGGCGCTGTCGTCATTGCCGGTAAAATCCTCCGGCTGCGTGCTTGCCGGCGGATTGGCAACGCTGGTGTCGCGCTCGGCCGCCGTCATCAGCAGGCCCGATGTATGCGCCCACCAGGCGCCGATGCCAATGAAGGCGAGCAGGACGCACCAGACGAGGAGCCGCGAAAAGAATTTGCGCGGCTTGCGGCGGCCTGCCGCCCGCTCCGGGCGGAAATCCATATTGGTGGCGCGCTGACCGCGGGCAAGGCGTTCCTCGCCGACGGGAGCGGCAGCCAGATGATCGGCATTGCCGGCATGCACGTCGTGGAGGCTGGACTCGTCGCCGCGGCTGAAGGCCACCTCAGGGGTGCGGGTTTCGCCCACAGGCACGGGATTTTCGATAAGGCTGTCAATATCGGCCACATCACCGCGGGGAACCGGCGGTGCGGGCATTTCTACGACCGGCGGCACGGGCACTTCAGGCGGCCTCTGGCGGGGGTGAAGGCGGTCGCGCTCCTCGCCTTCGATGGCGTGAATGGTGCTTTCCAGGCGGTGGCGGTGATGGGCGACGACTTCGGTGTCGGTGATATCCTGCTTGCGCAGACCGGCTTCCAGCGCCTGGCGGGCCGACTGATAGATCCTCGCTCGAACCTCCGGATTGTCGCGATCGGAATTCTCGAGCGCTGTTCTGATGGCCGTTTCTAATCCGCTCACATCCAGTCCTTCAACTTGAACTCGGCATCGGACTGCAATCCCTGCCGTTCTCCATCAAAATTCGGTAACGGCAAGTGCGGCAAACCGCAAGCCTTGCGGGCCCTGCTGCCATCGATCGACGGAGATATCGGCAGCTTTCACCGCTTATGGGCCTTATTCTATTAGCTTTCTCGGACGTATATATTCGGGCTGAAATCGACGAAGGCATGGCAGCCGGTCTTTTATCGCCTTTTCATCTCTGTTATGAGATTGACGTTTTCGTAAACGTCAATGGAGGTGATGACCTTGGCCCTGCCCCCGATCCTGAGGGATAAACTGAGACTACCAGTCATCGGCTCGCCGCTCTTCATCATCTCGTATCCGGCACTGACGCTGGCGCAATGCAAGGCGGGCATCGTCGGAGCGTTTCCGGCGCTGAACGCCCGGCCGGAAAGCCAGCTCGACGAATGGCTGGCGGAGATTACCGAGGAGCTTGCCTGCCACGACGCCGCCCATCCGGAGCGGCCGGCGGCGCCCTTCGCGGTCAACCAGATCGTCCACATGTCGAACAAGCGGCTGGAGCATGACCTCTCGCTCTGCGTCAAATACAAGGTGCCAATCGTCATATCCTCGCTCGGCGCCGTGCCGGAGGTCAATGCCGCCGTGCATTCCTATGGCGGCATCGTGTTGCATGACATTATCAACAACCGCCACGCCCATTCGGCGATCCGCAAGGGCGCCGATGGGCTGATTGCGGTCGCTGCCGGCGCCGGCGGCCATGCCGGAACGCTGTCGCCTTTTGCGCTCGTCCAGGAAATCCGCGAATGGTTCGACGGGCCGCTGCTGCTGGCCGGCGCCATCGCCACCGGCGGCGCCATCCTCGCCGCAGAAGCGATGGGCGCCGACATGGCCTATATCGGCTCGCCCTTCATCGCAACGCAAGAAGCCCGCGCCGCGGACGCCTACAAGCAGGCGATCGTCGAAGGTGCCGCCAGCGATATCGTCTATTCCAATTACTTCACCGGTGTGCACGGCAACTATCTCAAGCCCTCGATCGTGGCTGCCGGCATGGACCCCGACAACCTGCCGCTTGCCGATGTCTCGAAGATGGATTTCGAGCAGGCTGTCGGCGGCGCCAAGGCCTGGAAGGACATATGGGGCAGCGGCCAGGGCATCAGCGCCATCAAGGCCGTCGAGCCGGTGGCCAAACTCGTCGCCCGGCTGGAGGCCGAATACAGGGCGGCGCGCGCCCGGCTGACGCTGTGAGGCGCTCTCCCGCGCCTCCCCTCTTTTTTGCCAAAGCCATGACAGGGTGCTTGAAATCTTCCAACAATGCCTGTATCAGCGCCATGCAAATCGCAGGCCGCATGCTTCGGCCGTGAAACGCCGCTTTAGCTCAGGTGGTAGAGCACATCATTCGTAATGATGGGGTCGCAGGTTCGAGTCCTGCAAGCGGCACCATTTATCTTTTCACGACCTTAGATTCTCCGGGAAAACACGCTGTTTCCCTTGGTTTTTGGTAACCACCAATGGGTAACGAGCGACGGTACCTATCTGTCGTTGGCGATGCATTTCGCCCTCTTTGCTCGTCATGGAGTCGACGATAGTTTCAACGGATGTCTGGCACATTGAGCACCGTCGCGAGGTGCTGGAGCTGTACGGTAAGGTTTCCGTGCGATGGGCGGCGCTTGATCTTCTGCTGGTCGGCGTTCTCAGCATAGCTCTCGAAAACCGGCCGGCCGCCCACGACCTGATCTTCAACGCAGCAGGATCTGGAAAAACTCGATTGGATGCGTTCAATCGCGCAATCGGCGCCTCCCGCTTCACACGGGAGGAAAGAGCTGCCTCACTCGAACTCACAAGAAAGGCCGCTGATCTACTTAGCGCGCGGAACGAGATCATTCATGCGCCACTGGTTATCGGCCTCTCTATTGATGGGAGCAAGATTACACCGACGCTGAACAAGCTCGGCAGGCAAGGCAAGGAACAGCCTCTAGCCGTATCGAAGATCGAGAAGCACGTTAAAGCGATCGGTGACATCCTCAGCAAGCTTGAACGTTTGGCGGAGAGCTTGGACTTAAAATACGACCCTATAGACCCTGATGATCTGTAGTTAGCTGAAAGGCAGCCTCACACACGGCCGTGTGTTTCGCCACTCCGAGCTGGTGACGATCACTGTCAAGGCCTTGACGTCAGCATCGCGCATTGGAAGTGACAAGCATCAATATCCGTGGACGGCAAAAAACTACGTGCGGCGTGCGACTGGTACAAGGACCACGCCGGAGAACTTTATAGGGACAGTCAAATGGAATTTCGTCTTGTTTTTGACGGAGACCTCCGTCCACGAAAGCGATCAAACCTTCAAGACATTCATCAGATCCGGATGACAATTCATCCTCAGATGGAGGCGTTGTGGCAACACGAGCCGCTCTCTGACCTTCCCGCGTGGCAAGATGAGAAGAATCCAAGCAATCTGAGCGCTAGAACCGTAATTGACGAACAAGTTTTCATTTCGATCGTCTCAAAAGGCCTCTTCATACAAGCTGAGCTAGATATCCTACTCTTGCGCGCTCAGCCGCCTGGTATGCTCGTCTCAAACGTGGGAGATATAGATAACCGCATCAAGACACTTTTCGACGGCTTGAGAGTGCCAACCAAAAGTGAGGTAAACAACCTCAGGGCAAGCGGTGCGATAACGAAGCAGAAAATCTTCTGCCTGATGGAAGACGATAACCTAATCAGCAAACTCAGTGTTTCCACTGATCGTCTGCTCGGGGAATCGAAAGACACTAATCGCACCCTTGCGATCATAAATGTGAAGCTTCGTCCGACACGAGTCACTATGGGGAACTTGGCCTTGATCGCATGACACAGGTTGACTTCTTTGAGACTCCAGCAGGGCAGGTCTTGGCGGGCGCGCATCGCTATTTATGCGCTGCGAAGGAACTCCGTGATTCCCTCACATGGACGGAACGAGCGAAACTTCTGCAGGCGCCAACGATCCATCTACTGGCGCACGGCGTAGAGCTCCTACTGAAATACTCATTGCTCTCATCAGGTTTGTCACCTGACGACGTCCGAAAGCAATACGGCCACGACCTGGTGAAGCTCTGGAACCACGATGCGAACAAAGTTGTGCGTCCGATGGTGCTCGCAAGAGCCGACGAAGCGTGGGAAGAGCCTCGCGTATCAGGAAGATGGCAGGCTGATAACTTTGACCGCGATCCGAAGGCAGAGCTGAACTCCGCGCTTGATCAGTTAAATTTCTTGCACGGACGGGACAGCGGTTTTGCACTCCGGTACCTCGTTGCGCCAAACACCCGGGCGCCCAGGCCGGCATTTCTGATTGACGTTTTCGGCGCTGTCGCCGAGAGGGGAGCCAAAAGCCCGCGGTCTCTCACAGAGACTTGGTAATAATCATCAATCAAAAGCAGTTCGCACTACGACATGAAAGTGGATCAATGAACGTTTGGCAAACCGGTTTTCTGAGGACATCCTGCTCTCGGTCGCGAAATCATTTGGTGATACGAAGTTTTCCACCTTGGATAGGGAACTCGAATCAGTGGAAATGCAGGATCGATGGATGAAGATCACGGCCTGGCCCTCAATTCAGCGAGGCGGATTTCAAGGAACTCGATCTGATCTCTGATCGGAAAAGCGTCCGATCAAACGACCGTGAAAACCGCAACCCCGACAGGAACAATGCCCCCGCCAAGCAGGTTTTCTCCCGTGAGACAACAAGCATGGAGAAAATCATGTCCTGCAAGTTCATCGCGATATCACTGCTTTCGATCGGTCTGGCCGGCCCGGCGCTGGCACAGACGGCCGGGGGTGCGGATGCCAATGGGCGGCTTTCGGTCGCGCCTGTAATCGGCGGATCGGGGAGTTCGGGCGCCGGTTCCGCAGGCGCCGGGTCGGCTGGCACTGGTTCTGTCGGCGGCGGTGCAACAGGCACCGGGTCTGTGGGCACCGGCTCGACAGGCACAGGGTCTGTCGGGACCGATTCCGGCACCACCGGCAGCACGACCGGCACTGGCGGCGTCAATCTCAACAGCGGTCGCAGTACGATCAATCCCGGCGGGGTCAATCCCAACCTGCAGCAGACGCCGGGTTGCACCAGCGGCAGCGCCGACACCGGCTCGCTGGGCGAGGCATGCCCGCAATGAGGATGAGGCGATTATCGCCTTTCCTTCAGAAAAGCGAAGGCCCGGAGCGGAATGGCGCCGGGCCTTTGCTTTCGGCCGCCGCTTCCCTGACATCACGCGAAAACAACCGGTGCTGTCAGAAACTGGTCGCGGCCTGCTTTACCGGCCGGGCTTGAGGTCGTAAAAGGGCGGCATCACTCCGCAAGCGGCGCATCGCCCCACATCTCGCCAGCCTGCCGATATTTCCGGCATCTGCGGAGCACCCGAAGAGGATCGTCATGTCGAATGCAGCGCAACGCTCGAACCGCGTGCTTATCGTCGCCACCATCATGCTCGCGACCTTCATGGTGGCGATCGAGGCGACGATCGTGGCGACAGCGATGCCGCGCATCGTCGGGGAGCTCGGCGGCTTTTCCTATTACAGCTGGGTATTTTCGGCCTTCCTGCTGGCGCAGTCGACGACCACGGTCATCTACGGCAAGCTTTCCGACATTTTCGGGCGCAAGCCGGTGCTGATCGGCGGCATCCTGGTCTTCCTCGTCGGCTCATTGCTCTGCGGGCTTGCCTGGTCGATGATGTCGCTGGTGCTGTTCCGGCTGCTGCAGGGGCTCGGCGCCGGCGCCATCCAGCCGGTGACGATGACGATCATCGGCGATCTCTTCAAGCTGGAGGAACGCGGCCGGGTGCAGGGCGCGATGGCAACCGTCTGGGCGACCTCGGCCGTCGTCGGGCCGCTTGCCGGCGGCATCATCGTCGACAATATCTCCTGGGCCTGGATCTTCTGGATCAACCTGCCGATCGGCGTCATCTCGATCATCGCCTTCATGGTCTTCCTGAAGGAGGACGTGGCGCACAAGCAGGTAAAGATCGATTACCTCGGCTCGGTGCTGTTTTCGATCTCGATCGTGGCACTTCTCGTCATGCTGACGGAAACCGATGCCAGCGTCTGGATCCTGCTTTCGCTTTTCGCCGTCTTCGTGGTCACGGGCCTGCTCTTTCTCGCCCAGGAGAAGCGGGCGCCGGAGCCGATCATTTCGATCCCGCTCTGGAGCCGAAGGCTGATTGCGACCAGCAATGCGGCGACGCTGCTGGCCGGCATGGCGCTGATCGGACTTTCGACAATCCTGCCGCTCTATGTGCAGGGCGTGCTCGGCCGCTCGCCTCTTGTCGCGGGGTTCACGCTCACCATGCTCGTCGTCGGCTGGCCCTTGGCGGTGATGCTCTCCAGCCGCTTCTACAAGGCCTTCGGCATCCGCCGCACGCTGCGCGTCGGCAGCCTGATGTTTCCCTTCGGCGCCTGTTTCCTGTTGTTCCTGACCCCTGACAGTTCGCCGATCGTTGCCGGCGCCGGCTCCTTCTTCATGGGCTTCGGCATGGGTCTCATCAGCCTAACCAGCCTCGTGCTCGTGCAGGACAGCGTCGAATGGTCGATGCGCGGCAGCGCCACCGCCTCGATCATCTTTGCGCGCAGCCTCGGAAATACGCTCGGCGCCACCGTGCTCGGCGCCATCCTCAATGCCGGCATCAACCACTATGCGAGCGGCGAGGCGGCTGCAGGCCTGCACGAGGTGCTGAACCAGCCGACCGGGCTTTCGGCGCTCGCCGCCGATCCGGCGATCCGCTCGGTCTTCAACGCGGCCTTGCATTGGAGTTTCTGGGGCGTAGTCGTCGTCGCGGTGCTGACCTTCTTCACCACCTGGCTGATCCCGGTCGGGCCTAGCCAGAAGCGCGAGGGGGCGGCTGTCGCCAGCGAGGCGCCCTCCCATTAAAGCGGTTCAGCCGTTCGGCGCGACTTAGGTAAGAGGCTCTGATGGGTTACGACCTTCACATCACCCGCAAAGTAAATTGGTTCGACGCGTCTCCGTCGATCACTCTCGACGATTGGCTCGAATACGTCGCCAACGATCCGGAAGGGTGGAACAGACGGGCATGTGCGTCTGGAAAGAATATTCACCCGGCAAAAATCGGGAAAACGCCGCATGTCTTTGGTGGAGCGGAGGCAACATCGTTGTCAAAAATCCTGATCAAGAAATCCGGCGGAAAATGTGGCTTATCGCCCAATCTCTCGAAGCCGAAGTCCAGGGAGAAGAGGGAGAATATTATGGCCGTGATGGCGAGAGCATCGTGACGCCGGCGAAAGCCATACTCGCGCCTAAGCCTTTAATGCCTTCCGATCCAAAGCGTCCATGGTGGAAATTCTAGTAGACTGGGCTGTTCTGCGCTGCTTTGCTACACCGGTGGATTGTGTTTTGAGAGTCGACGAGATTCTGAGGCTATCGCGTGCCTGTGATGACCGTTGCCGTCGAGCGAAGGCGAACCTTGCCATCGCTGACGGATTGGAGAGCTAGCTCCAGGACCTCGCCGCGGATTTTCTCCCGTGTTGCCGCATCTGCCCTGGATAGTCCAGCGACAACCGGCGCGGCGACCTCAGTCATGAAGTCCCAGTAACGCGCTGGGGTATCGTGCACCATCGTCGCCGACACCTCTTCCTCGGCGACATCGAGAAGGCCCGCCTCTCTGAACGTCTCGACCATCATACCTTCCCCCGCACAGCGGAACAGGCCCGGAGAGCCGGGTGGTGGCGAGGGCATTTCCACGTGGCGGGCGATCGTGCCCATGATCGTGGTCGCCCATGAATTTTTGGCAGGAGTGCTCCAGACTGCGGCGCAGACGCGCGCACCGGGCTTTGCCACGCGTGCCATCTCCTTGGCGGCGGCAGCGATATCCGGGAAGAACATAAACCCAAACCGGCACAGAACGGCGTCGAAACTGGCATTGGCAAAAGGCAACGCTCCCGCATCGCATAGGCGAGTTTCGAAGTTTTTGAGGCCACGTTTGGTCGCATTTTCTGCGGCAACAGTCAGCATATTTTCCGAGAGATCGGTGACGACAACATGGCCGTCCGGGATTGCCGCCGCCGCCGTCAGGCCGGGTTCGCCAGTGCCAGCGGCTATGTCAAGCACGCTAAAGCCGTTGGAGAGATTTGCGTGCCGGAGCATGGTGTCACCAAACGGCGCAAGCCAGCCGAGAACCAAGCTGTCCCATTTCTTCCAGCCGGCGGAAAACTTGTCCCACGTCTCACGTTGCTGGTTACGGATATCGTCGAGATTTGCTGACATGCACCGGCTCCCCCTACGTTCAACCGGCAAAGCCGGGAACGTCACTATGCGCCGCTGATGGCGGGATTCAATGGAAATAAGCGCAATCGGGCCAATCGCCAGGCATGACCCAACCTGTTGGGACGGAGTGATTGAATTGACCAAGACTATTGGAGCTTTTATACAATAGCTTTTGCGAAACTCCGGATTGGCCGAAAATAATCCTTATAAATCAACGGGCTTCTCCTGGATGGTGTCAAATCAAGAAAGCGGAACCAGCGGATTGCCGAAGCGATACAGCCCGGCTGTATGCATCAGCCATGGAGAAACAAAATTATAAAGATCATGGTCTTGCTGCACAGCGCCGATGGCATGGCTTGGCAGTCTCCCCCTAAAGGCACCAGCCTGAAGACATTGAACGAAGCCGAAGAGCAAGGCTTCATCTTGATCCGCGGGGAATTTCAGAAACGGCAATTCCGTTTGACGGAGCTCGGCTCCAACTATGTCGAGCGCGACAAGCGGCGTCTCGAAGCGCGCAAGCTCTGAACAGATACCGCCGGCTCAGCGCGAATTTAACGCACAAGCCGGGCGTCCGACGGCCGAAAGGCGGGCCTGACAATGGCGCGTCGCAACGGGAGCGGTCATCCCCGCATAGGGAGTACCAACTTACAGGCCATCCCGGATATCGAAGCGGACGATCTTGTCGCCTTCCATGCGAAAAATATGCGTCACCGTCTTGTCCTCAAGGCCATGACTTTGCCCTTCCAGCGGCCGGCCATCGAGGTCAAAGACCGACTGGATCACCTCGACAGCGACAGCGCCATCCGGCGTTTCTTCAAATGCCACCGGCTCGACGTGCGGACTGATCACAGCCCACTGGCGTGTCCAATAATCGCGCACGGCCTCACGGCCATTGATGTGGCCGCCATCCATGCCGTTGGCCCAGGCGACATCATCGGAAAGGACGGCAAGGATAGCGTCTATGTCTCTGGCGTTGAAGCTGGCATAGATGCGCTTGATCATTTCGACGTCATTTTGAGACATGTCGTTTCCTCGATGGGGATTGAAACATTCGCTGTGCGGTATCGAAACGGCCTTGCCTCATGCCGCACCTCAATATACATACGTACATATATATCTAGCGGTCAAGCGCAGACAAGGGGTGATCGGAATTGGACGAAGATGTGCTTTCTACGCCGGGGCATCTCATCAGTCTTGCGGCGCGGGGCTTTGCCCGCCTCAGCGAGTCACGCCTTAAACCGCTCGGCTTCGGTGTCGGCCAGTTGCCTGTCCTGGTCGCGCTGCAGAATGGCAAAGCCAGCACGCAACGCGACCTCGCCCGCTTTGCCAGGGTCGAGCAGCCGCCAATGGCTCAGATGCTCGCACGCATGGAGAGGGATGGCCTAATCCAGCGGACACCCGACCCGGCTGATGGTCGCAGCAGCCGGATCGTGCTGACTAAAATCGCGCAGGAACGCATGCCTGAGGCAATCACGGCTTTGTTCCGAGGGAATAAAGAGGCATTGACCGGCTTCACGGATGCGGATGCGGAACAACTTGTCGATCTGCTCAAGCGGCTGATCGAAAATCTGGATCAGATTGCGAGCGTAGAGTCTTCGGCGCAGCCTTAGAAGCACGACTGGGCTTATGAGAGGAAGGCTTATGCATAAAGGGTCCTGCCTGTGTGGTGCGGTAACTTTCGAGATCGAAGGCGATCTGCGAGCGCCGGATGCGTGCCATTGCTCCAAATGCCGAAAACAATCCGGCCACTTCTTCGCTTCAACCGACGTGCCGAGGCGTCAGATCGCGATCCAGGGAGGTGAAAGTGTTACTTGGTACCAATCCTCAGAAAAAGTGAGGCGTGGATTTTGCGGGGTATGTGGATCATCGCTGTTTTGGGACCCACCTGATCACGACTGGATTGCTGTCGCGATGGGGTGCATTTGATGGCCCGACCGAAATCAAGCTGAAAATGCATATCTTTGCCGCTGACAAAGGCGACTACTACGACATCACCGACAACCTGCCCCAGAATGCGCAATAGGCAATGGTTGCTCGCCCGCGAGCGACCTTCAATTTCCATTCCGGGGCTGCGGCGCCTTGTTCGAGGTCGTGCTACCCTTCGGCAGGGTGCGGCGGTTCTCCAAGACGCGTGAGAGCAAGTTCCCCTTTCTTTTGCGCGGGATGAGATCGATATCGCTGACAAGCTTTGCACCGCCCCGGCGGCGCTCCAGGGTGATCTTGCGGCTATGGAAGGCTTCCAGCTCAGCGCGATGCGCGACGCTGATGATGGTGACATCAGGCAATTCATCGATCACCATCTGCATCATCTTGTCCTGGCTCTTCTCATCGAGTGCGGACGTTGCTTCATCCAGCACGATGATATCGGGTTGGTGCAGCAGGAGACGGGCAAAGGCCAGCCGCTGCTTTTCGCCGCCCGACAAGGTCTGGTCCCATGGCGCGTCTTCCTCGATCCTCTCTTTCAGATAATCCAGTCCCACCTTGTCGAGGGCCGACTTGATCTCATCCGGCGGCCAATTATCGGCGGCTCCGGGATAGGCGACGGCACGGCCAAGCGTCCCCGAAGGAATATAAGGTCGTTGCGGCAACATGAACAATCGCCTGTCGGCGTGGAAATCGACGCTGCCGCCACCCCACGGCCAAAGGCCGGAGATGGCCCGCACCAGCGTGCTCTTGCCCGAACCGGATTCACCTGACACAAGCACCCGCTCGCCGGGCTCGATCTCGACCCGGGTTTCCTTGACCACCGCAGTGCCATCGTCAAGCGACACGGCGAGATCGTTGAGGCTGAGCATCGCCTCACTTTCGGTTTCGCCATGCTTGATGCGCCCGAGCGAGTCGCTCTGTTCGGCGCGCTCCAGCCCGTCGAGCGACATCATCAGCGAGGCGACGCGACGCGCGCAGGCGTTCCAGTCGGCAAGACGCGGATAGTTGTCGACCAGCCAGCCGAAGGCCGTCTGAACGATGGCGAAGGCAGAGGCTGCCTGCATGACCTCGCCCAGCGTCATGCTGCCTTCGAGAAATTTCGGCGCGCAAAGCAGGAGCGGCACGACAGGGGCAATCAGCATCGACCCATGCGACACGAACGTCGTGCGCATATGCTGGCGGGCAAGCAGCGCCCATTGCTTCAGCACATTGCCGAAGGTCTTGTGGAGGTCGTTGCGCTCCTCTTCCTCGCCGCCGAGCAACGCGATGCTCTCGCCGTTCTCCCGCACATGCGTCAGCGTATAGCGAAATTCGGCCTCGACCTGGTTCTTGACCTCGGAAACCTGCACGAAATGGCGGCCGATCACGGCGATGACGCTGGAGGTGACCACGGCATAGAGGACCGCGGTGACGACGAGAAAGCCGGGGATGGTGATGGTCCACCCGCCGATCGGCAGCGTCAAAGCGCCGCCGATCGTCCACAGCACCACGATGAAGGTCGAGGCCGACAGGAACGCCGCGATGACACCGGCGATGAAATCGACAGGGGCTTCGGTGGCGATCCTCAAATCCTCCGAGATGCGCGCCTCGGGGTTCTTGTGGTCGCCGCCGATGAGGTTCAGCTGGTAGTATCGGCCGTTTGCCAACCAGCGCGCGATGACTGCGGTCGCCAGCCAGGAACGCCAGCGCCGCTGGATCATCATGCGAACAGCAACCTGCGTGGTGACAAGGGCGACGGTTCCGAGCACGAGCGGCACGAACACGCCACTGAGGTAATAGACGGTGCCGGCGTCGTGCCGCTCTATGGCGTCGAAAATCGCGCGGTTCCAGCGATTGATCCCATACTGGAAGCCGACATTCATGCAGATCATGGCAAGCAGCCCGATCGACAACGGCCAGGCGAGCTTGTCACCGCCACGGCCCCAGAAACGGCGCGCGCTGATCCAGAAGCGCTTGAGCAAATAGCGCTTGCGCGCGTGCTCGGCCTCCTCGGGCGTCAACTCCGGATCGGGTTCAATGATATCTGGCGGCGGCACGACCTCGACAGTCGATGCCTGCTCTTGGCGCGTCTTTTCGGCACCGTGCGGTTCGGTACCGTCGACCGATGTCGGATTGAGTTTAGCGTCGGCCATAAGCGCGATAACGGCTCACACATCGAAATGTTTCATAAGACTGATGGCTGTCCCGTTTGCACGAATGGCTGCCCCTCACCCTAGCCCTCTCCCCGCTCGCCGGGCGAGGGGACGTGCCCCGCGAGAGGCTGTGGGGAACCGAGAGGTCGCAAAATATCCCCTTCGCCCCGCAAGCGGGGAGAAGGTGCCGGCAGGCGGATGAGGGGCTGGCATCGGCGATCTCTGGGCCGAGATGTCCCACCCTCAGGCGGTTTCGGTGGCGACCTGCGGCAGGGATTGCAGCAGGGTCTGCCGGGCGGAGTGCAGATGCGCGCGGCAGGCGGTTTCGATCGCCGCCTGGTCGCCGGATTCCAAGGCTGCGATATAATCCAGATGTTCGTGGATGGCGCGCTCGTTGCGCTGGCGCGCGGCGGTTTTGTTCCACTGGTAGTGATAGTGGAAGACGATGGCGATGGCGTCGTAGAAATCAGCGATGAAGCGGTTCTTCGAGGCGCGATGGATCAGCAAGTGGAAGCGCTCGTCGAGGACGGAGAAATCCTTGAAGCGCTGGTTGATGTCGGCAAGCATGGCGTGATGTTCGTCGCGCATAGCGGCAAGATCGGCCCAGCTCTGATTATCCCTGGGAAGCCGGCCGAATTCTGCGGCGGAATGCAGTTCGAACATTTCGCGCACATCGGCCAACTCAAGCGCGAATTCGCGGGTGAAGCCTTTGAGCGTCCAGTGGCTGTTCGGGCGTTTCTCGATGAGGCCGAAGCGGGAGAAGCGGATCAGGAATTCGCGGACGCTGGTGGTGCCGGTGCCGATCTCGCGGGCAAGCTCCAATTCGTTGATCTGCATGCCGGGTGCTGCATCATCGGCAAGGATGCGCTGCATGAAGCTGCGCTCGATGATATCATGCAGGGAGTCGGTTTCTTCGGAGGGAAAGAGGTCGTGGTCTGTCGGCTGGCGCAGCACGATCTTCTGGCGCTTGTTCCAGCGGATGATGCCCTCTTCGCTGAGCCGCGTCAGGATGGCGCGCGCCGTCGAACGGCTGACGCCGAGCTGGGCGGCGATCTCCGGTTCCGAAGGCAGCGCGGTATCCGTGCGCAGGGCTACGGCATACCTGTTATAGGCTTCCTTGAAGACCGTATTCTGCCTTGCCACCAGACCCCGCTTTCCGCCCTCGTATCCACCGCCCCACTTCAAAGCAGGACAGAACAGACCGGGGCTTGTTCAAACGACCTTTAGCTTATTTCCGGTCGCCTGCGGCTCATTGCCTCCCTCGTCCACAGGATCAATATTCCCGTTGACTTGAAAATGTTTATTGTAGATAAAAAACAAAATCAATGCGCATTCGCCGATGCAGCGAGCGTTTCCCAGGGAGAATAAATTGGACAAACTGCCTTGGATCATCCTTTCGGCCGGTGACAATGTCGCGGTCGCAACGGCGGCAATCGCGCCGGGTTCGACGGTTGCCGGCATTCAGACCCGTGAGAAGATCGACCCCGGTCACAAGGTGGCGATAGCGGATATTCCGCTCGGCTCACCCGTGGTCAAATACGGACAGGCGATCGGCCGCACCACGGCCGAGGTCAAGGCCGGCGACCATGTGCACAGCCACAACCTGCATTTCGAAAACGACCGGCTGGCGGCGACCGCCAATTCGGCACCTGAAACGGCCACTGCCGACGACGTCGGGCGCACCTTCATGGGGTATCGCCGCGCCGACGGGCGGGCGGCGACCCGCAACTATATCGGCATCATCGCCAGCGTGAACTGTTCCACCACGGTCTGCCGGGCGATCGCCGACGAGGCGAACCGGACGATCCTGCCGCATTATGAAGGCATCGACGGTTTCGTGCCGATCGTGCACGACCAGGGCTGCGGCATGAGCTCGACCGGCGACGGCATGAACGTGCTACACCGGACGCTCGCCGGCTACACAAGGCATGTGAATTTCGGCGGCGTGCTGATGATCGGCCTCGGCTGCGAGGTCAATCAGCTGACGCTTTACGGCCAAAGTGGTGCAGGCGCCTCAAAGCGGCATTTCAACATCCAGGATGCCGGCGGTTCGCGCCGTGCTGTCGAGCGCGCCATGGGCATGCTGCGCGAAATCGCCGCCGATGTCGGCAAGGAAAAGCGCGTACCGATGTCGGTCGGGGAGATCATCATCGGCCTGCAATGCGGCGGCTCGGACGGCTTTTCCGGCATCACCGCCAATCCGGCGCTGGGTGTCGCGGCCGACCTGCTGGCGGCAGCCGGCGGCACGGCGATCCTTTCGGAGACCTCGGAAATCTATGGCGCCGAACATCTGCTGCGCAGCCGCGCCGTCAGCGACGAGGTGGCAAAGAAGCTCGACGACAAAATCGCCTGGTGGGAGCAGTACGTCGCCCTGCACGGCGCCTCGCTCGACAACAACCCCTCGCCCGGCAACAAGCGCGGCGGGCTGACGACCATTCTGGAAAAATCGCTCGGCGCCGTCGCCAAGGGCGGGCGTTCGCCGCTGACGGCGGTCTATGGTTATGCCGAACGCGTCACGGCCCCCGGCCTCGTCTTCATGGACACACCAGGCTACGACCCGGTCTCGGCGACCGGCCAGGTGGCGGGCGGAGCAAACATGATCGCCTTTACCACAGGCCGCGGCAGCTGCTTCGGCTGTCGGCCGGCGCCGTCGCTGAAGCTTTCCAGCAATTCGGCGCTCTATGCCTCGATGGAAGAGGACATGGACATCGATTGCGGCACGATCGCCACCGGCGACGCGACGATCAGCGGCAAGGGCCGCGAGATCTTCGATCTCATCGTCGATACCGCCTCGGGCAAGAAGACCAAGAGCGAGATCTTCGGCTACGGCGACAATGAATTCGTGCCGTGGCATCTCGGTGCGACGCTGTAATCTTTGTTTTTAGGCGATCCCGGACGGAAAACCACTTCACAGTTTCTCCCGGGATTGATTTGAAGTACGCAATCCCGGACGGAAAACCGCTTCACACTTTTCCTGGGATTGCTCGAGATAGTTCAGCTTCTTCGTGAGGAGGAATGATGAAGACGAGACGGATCGGCAAGACCAAGCTGGAGGTGACCGAAATCAGTTTCGGCGCAGCCGCTCTCGGCGGTCTCTATCGCGCCTGCCCGCGCGAGCAGGCGATGGACACGCTGCAGGCGGCCTGGGACAGCGGCATCCGCTATTTCGACGTGGCGCCCTGGTACGGGCTCGGCCTTGCCGAACGGCGGGTCGGTGATTTCCTGCGCGACCAGCCGGACAGCTCTTACGTGCTGTCCACCAAGGTCGGCCGGCTGCTTCGACCGGTGCCGACCGGCACCGTGCCTGATTACAGCTATGTCGATCCGCTCTCCTTCGATGCCGATTACGACTATTCCTATGACGGAATCATGCGCTCGGTCGAATTCAGCTATGCGCGGCTCGGCCTCAACCGCATCGATATCCTCTATGTGCACGACCTCGGCGTCTACACACACGGCGCGGCGAAGAATGCGGTCCACCAGAAGCAGTTTCTCGATTCCGGCGTGAAGGCGCTGGAGGAACTCAAGTCGTCTGGCGCGATCTCCGCCTTCGGCCTCGGCGTCAACGAAGTGCCGGTCTGCCTCGACGTCATGCGCCATTCCGATCTCGACTGCATCCTGATGGCCGGCCGCTACACGCTGCTCGACCGCTCGGCCGTCGCCGAACTGCTGCCGCTTTGCCGGCAGAAGGGCACGTCGCTCGTCGTCGGCGGCGTCTTCAACTCCGGCATTCTCGCCACCGGCCCGGTGCCGGGTTCGCATTTCGACTATATGCCGGCTGATGACGACGTGCTTGCCAAGGTGGGCGCCATGGAGGCGATCGCCAAACGCCACGGCGTGCCGCTGGCGGCTCCCGCCCTGCAGTTTCCGCTGCGCGAGGCGATCGTCGCATCGGTGCTGATCGGCACGGCGAAGCCTTCGAGCCTGACGCGCAACATGGAGATCGTCGAGCCGCGGCTTGCCGACGACATCTATGCCGAATTCGAACCCTATACGCTGGTCGCGCCGCCGCTCGGCGCCGAAGCGGTGCGAGTCTGAGGAGAAATTATGCTCAAAGGTATTCATCCGCTGCTTGGCCCCGACCTGCTTCATGCGCTGAAGACCATGGGACATGGCGACGACATCGTCATATCGGACGCCAATTTTCCCTCGGGCTCGATGGGCCCGCCGGTCATTCGCGCCGACGGCGTCAGCGCCACTGACATGGCCAAGGCCATCCTGACGCATATGCCGCTCGACACCTTCGTGCCGGAAGCGGCATGGCGGATGGAGGTGGTCGGCGATCCCGATGCGGTGCCGGAGGTCTGCGCCGAATTCCAGAAGATCGTTTCCAAGCACGCCGGCGATTTCCGCATCGTGCCGGTGGAGCGTTTTGCGTTTTACGCAATGGCGCGCAAGGCGACCTACATCGTCGCGACGACGGAATTCCGACTGTACGGCAACCTAATTTTGAAAAAGGGCGTCGTCCATCCGCACGAGATCGACATGGCCTGATCCCTATTTTAGGATATCATGGTATTGGAATAAAATCAGTTGCTTGGCGGGAGTTTACCAAAGAAAAAAAGCCGGTTTGGCGCTCTTGCAATTTGATTGCGCCTCGGCTAGCTTCACCTGGCAAATGTTTTTTATCGATAAAAATCGTCCGCCTGCGTTCAACGGCCGATTTATTTGGAGGAGAACGCACCCTGAGAGGAGAACCCTTATGAGTATCGTGAAATCCCTTCTGTCCCGCCGCGCCTTTACCGCGCTTGCGGGCGCCGCAGTCATCGCCACGGCGATGCCGGCACCGTCGTTTGCCGCCGACGTGACGATCCCGATCATCGTCAAGGACACGACGTCCTTCTACTGGCAGATCGTTCTGGCCGGCGCCCGCAAGGCTGGCCAGGATCTCGGCGTCAACGTGCCGGAACTCGGCGCACAGGCCGAATCCGACGTCAACGGCCAGATCAGCATTCTGGAGAACGCCGTCGCCGGCAAGCCGGCCGCTGTCGTCATCTCGCCGACCGAATTCAAGGCGCTCGGCAAGCCGATCGATGAAGCCGCCAAGTCGGTTCCGATCATCGGCATCGACTCCGGCGCCGACTCCAAGGCGTTCAAGTCGTTCCTGACGACCGACAACGTCCAGGGCGGCCGAATCGCAGCCGACGGTCTGGCTGCCGCCATCAAGGGAATGTCGGGCAAGGAAGAAGGCGAAGTCGTCATCCTGACCAATCTTCCGGGCGTCGGCTCGCTGGAACAGCGCCGCGAAGGCTTCCTGGATCAGGTGAAGACCAAGTATCCGGGCCTGAAGGTGATCGCCGACAAGTACGGCGACGGCCAGGCAACGACCGGCCTCAACATGATGACCGACCTGATCACGGCAAACCCGAACCTCGTCGGCATCTTCGCCTCGAACCTGATCATGGCGCAGGGCGTTGGCCAGGCAATCGCCGAAAACAAGCTCGGCGACAAGATCAAGGTCATCGGCTTCGACAGCGACGACAAGACGGTCGGCTTCCTCAAGGATGGCGCGATTGCCGGCCTCGTCGTTCAGGACCCCTACCGCATGGGCTATGACGGCGTGAAGACCGCGCTTGCCGTCTCCAAGGGCGAGAAGGTCGAAGAAAATGTCGACACCGGCGCAAACCTGGTCACCAAGGCGAATATGGCCGATCCGAAGATCGACGCGCTGCTGAACCCGAAGATCAAGTAACAAAGACAGACAGGCCGCGCCGGCTTCAAAAACCGGCGCGGCCTTTTCCATCCGTGCTATGTTTTGCGGGGGATGGAGAGAGACGCGACACAAGGAGGAGAGGTCCCATGATCGGACTGGAAGAGGTCAGTCATCGCCATGATGACAGTGCGACGCTGAAAGAAGCCAATCGAATTCCCGCCGGATCGCCTATCCTCGAACTCAAGGGCCTGCAGAAGAACTACGGTCATGTGCAGGCGCTGAAGCCAGCGACGCTGACCTTTCTCGCCGGTGAAATCCACGCCATCGTCGGCGAAAACGGCGCCGGCAAATCCACCCTCATCAAATTGCTGACAGGCGTCATCACCCGCACGGCGGGCGAAGTGCTGTGGTGCGGCCAGCCGGTGGGGCTGTCGACGCCGAACGAGGCGATCGCCCGCGGCATCAATGCCGTCCACCAGGAGGTCGTGCTCTGCCGGCACCTGACGGTCGCCGCCAATCTCTTTCTCGGCGACGAGGTCAACCGCTTCGGCCTGATGCGCAAGAAGCAGATGGAGAAGATGGCGCAGGCCGTGCTCGACGATCTCGGCTTCGGCCTGCCGGCCGGTGCGCTGTTGAGCTCGCTGACGATCGGCCAGCAGCAACTGGTGGCAACGGCACGCGCGGCGATGCGCGGCACGCAGTTCCTGATCTTCGACGAACCCACGGCCTATCTGACTCGCCAGGAATCGGCGCAGCTCTTCAAGCTGATCCGCCGGCTGCAGGGCGAAGGCGTCACCATCGTCTATATCAGCCACCGCATGGAGGAAGTCTTCGAGCTTGCCGACCGTGTCTCGGTGCTGCGCGACGGAACGCATGTCGGCACGCGCCTGATCGGCGAGACCAACGATGCCGAACTGATCTCGCTGATGATCAATCGCTCGATCGAACAGATCTACCACAAGGAAGAAATCGCGATCGGCGAGACGATCCTCACGGTCAACGGCCTCTCCGGCCCGGGCTTCGAAGATGTGTCGCTCAGTGTCAAGGCAGGACAGATCGTCGGGCTCTACGGCCTGATCGGTGCCGGGCGCAGCGAATTCGCCCTCGGGCTCTACGGCCGCCAGCCGACGACATCGGGCGATGTCGAATGGATGGGCAAACGTGTCGACATCCGCAACGAACGCACGGCGATGGAGCTCGGCATTGCGCTGGCGCCGGAAAGCCGGCGCGACCAGGGGCTTTGCCTCAACCTGCCGATCGGCCTCAACATCAACCTGCCGGTGTTCGGGCGGCTGAGCCACGGGCCGGTGATCAATCACGCGCGCGAATCGGCCAATGCCGACCAGCAGATCCGCAATCTAAGCATCAAGACGCCGAGCCGGCGCGTTCCGGCCTCCAGCATGTCGGGCGGCAACCAGCAGAAGATCGTCATCGGCAAGTGGCTGAGCCATGGCGCCCGGCTTTTCATCTTCGACGAGCCGACCGTCGGCGTCGACGTCGGCACCAAGGCGGAAATCTACCGGCTGTTCGCCAAGCTTCTGAAGGACGGCGCCGGTATCATCCTGATCTCCTCCTACCTGCCCGAGGTCTACGAACTGGCCGACCGGCTGCACGTCTTCCGCGCCGGCAAAATCGTCGCGAGCCATGATTACCACGCGGCGACGCATGAAGAAGTGCTCAGCGAAGCGATCGGCGTCTGAGCCAAAAGAATAAGAGGGAGAAAATTCATGACTGCCACCCCCACCGAAATCGTCGCGCCGCCGCCGCGCCGGAAAATGAACATCCTGTTCGGCCTGACGCTGATCGGCCTGCTGATCTTCCTCTGGATCGTGCTTGGCGTCGTCACCCCGAGCTTCTGGACGCCGCTCAATATCTCCAACCTGCTGCGTCAGGGTGCGATGACGGCGATCCTCGCGCTCGGCCAGACCTTTGTCATCATCACCGCCGGCATCGACCTTTCGGTCGGCGCCATTGTCGGCTTCTGCACCGTGATCATCGCCTGGCTGCTGCAGGCGGGCGTGCCGGTCTGGGGTGCGATCGCGCTGACGCTGCTGATGGGTGTGGCGATCGGCGCCTTCCATGGCTTCGGCATCGTGCATATGGGCCTGCCGCCGTTCATCATCACGCTGGCAACCCTGACATCGCTGCGCGGCATCGGCCTCTTGATCACCAACGGTTCGACGATCAACATCACCAATGAGGGCTTCAGCAATTTCGCCCGCGCCGATTTGCTCAGTATTCCCAGCCTGTTCTGGATGGTCATCCTGGTGGCGGTCCCATCCTTCATCTTCCTGCATCTGAGCCGCTGGGGCCGCTATCTCTTCGCGGTCGGTTCGAACGCCGAGGCGGCGCGCCTTTCCGGCGTCAACGTCAAGGGCATGATCTACCTTGCCTATATCCTGTCTGCCTCCTTCGCCGCCTTCGTCGGCGTGCTGCTTGCCTCGCGCATCGCGATCGGCAATGCGACGCAGGCCGACGGCTGGGAACTGCAGGCGATTGCCTCCTCCGTCATTGGCGGCACCAGCCTGTTCGGCGCGGTCGGCTCGGTGCACGGCCCGCTGATCGGCGCCTTCATTCTCGCCACCATCAACAACGGCGCGAACCTTCTGAACGTCAACTCCTTCTGGCAACGTATTATCACCGGTCTGCTGATCATCGTGATCGTGTTCTTCGACCAGCTGCGCCGCCGCCGGAGCAATTGAGCGACAAGAGGCAGCCGGCCTGAACAAGCCGGCTTCTTCCATTCCAGGAATGCGAGATCCGTCATGAAAGCAGTTCTTTGCCGGGAGCCCGGCGTGCTCGATATCGTCGAGCGTCCTTCGCCAGCGGCTCCCGCCGCCGGCTGGGTGCGGCTTGCCGTCAGCCATGTCGGTATCTGCGGCACCGACTATCATATCTTCGAGGGCAAACATCCCTTCCTCGAATATCCGCGGGTGATGGGGCATGAGATCTCGGCAACGGTGCTGGAAGCCGGCGACGGCGTCACTATCGCGGTCGGCACGCCCGTTATCGTCAATCCCTATCTCTCCTGCGGGCAGTGTATCGCCTGCCGCCAGGGCAAGCCGAATTGCTGCACCAATATCAAGGTGCTCGGCGTCCATACCGACGGCGCCTTCTGCGAGGAGATTTCGGTTCCGGCCGAAAACCTCTATGCCGCCAAAGGTGTAAGCCTCGAAGCGGCGGCGACGACCGAGTTCCTGGCGATCGGCGCCCATGCGGTGCGCCGCTCGATGACCGGCGCCGGCGCGCGGGCGCTCGTCATCGGTGCCGGACCGATCGGGCTTGGGGCGGCGATCTTCTCGCGCATCGCAGGCCATCAGGTGACGCTGCTCGATACCAGCACCGAGCGGCTGCAGATGGCGTCGGAGCGCTTCGGCTTCACCTCCGGCATCATTGCCAACGAGGCGACAGCGGATGCCGTCCGGGAGAAGACCAATGGCGATGGTTTCGACGTGGTCTTCGACGCGACCGGTTACGGCCCTTCTATGGAGAAGGCATTTTCCTTCGTCGCCCATGGCGGCGCGCTGGTGCTGGTCAGCGTCGTCAAGGACGATATCCGCTTCTCCGATCCCGAATTCCACAAACGCGAGATGATGGTGATCGGCAGCCGCAACGCCACCCGCGTCGATTTCGAGCACGTGGCGGATTCGATCGCCAAAGGGCTAGTGCCGGTGGACAAACTCATCACCCACCGCACGACGCTTGCCGATGCGCCGCGCGATCTCGCGCGCTGGGCGCATGAGAAGAATGGGCTGATCAAGGCGGTGATCAGTATTGGTGGTTAGCAGCGCCGGAAAAGCTCTACAGCGTTAGGCGCCTATTTTGTCATGTTCGCGGGTACCTGCTGCGTAGGTTCCCCGCACTCCGTCATCAGCGAGGCATCGACAAACGCAGGCTCTCACGCGCCCCGTTATCCTGCCGCCGCCTCAATCGCCCTGCGCATCTGCCTGACGACCGTGACGTCCGTCTTGTTCGTGCTTTTCGCCTCGAAGCCGAAAGCCACGGCGCGCGGATCGGCGCTCTCGACCGGGGAACTGCAGGAACCATGGACCTCGCGGGCGCCGGTCACCTTCAATATTTCGCCGACATTTGCCGGGCGGATGCCGCTGCCGGGCATGATGGCGATCCGGCCGGCGGCCTTTGCCGAAATGCGCTTCAGCGTTTCGATACCATCCGATGCCTTCAGCGCGCAGCCGGAGGTCAGGATGCGTTCGCAGCCGAGTTCGACCGCCTGTTCCAGCGCCTGATCGGCATTCGGCACCAGATCGAAAGCGCGATGCAGCGTCGAGCCGAGGCCTGCGGCATGCGCCTTCAAACGGTGGATCAACGGCATGTCGAGCGTGCCATCCGGCCGATTGGCGCCGATGACGACGCCGGCGAGACCTGCGGCGCGCGCGGCATCGATATCGATCATCATCGCCTCCTCGTCTGCCGCGCCAAAGATGAAAGGGCCGGCGTGAGGGCGGATCATCGCATAAACCGGAATAGGTGCCCTGGCGGCGATCCGCATCAGGCTCGGCAGCGGCGTCAGGCCGCCGAGCTCCAGCGCCGAGCAGAGCTCGATGCGCCCGGCGCCACCCTCGATCGCGGCGGCGAGGCCTTCGGCGCTGTCCACGCACACTTCCAGCAAGATCGTCACGCTGCAGTCTCCCTAACTCCGCCGGGGCTTAAGCCACGGCTGCGGTTTTGACGACCGCTTCCGACGTAATTCTCGCCGCCGCCTCGATGATCATTGTGCAGGCATCGGCGGCGGCTTTGCGATGGTTGAAGGCGACGTGATAGGACATCGGCAGATGCTCGTCGAGATCGACGATACGCACCTTGTCGGCGATCGGCATGGCGCTGACCCGGCCGAGGAAGGAAACGTAGCCATGATTGGCGACGAGGTCGACGATGACAGGCAGCGAATCTGCCGCGGTGATATCCTGGCCGCGCCGCCGCCGGTTGGGCGAGCGCTCGTAGCTGAAGGCCATGGCCGCATGGCCGAGGCCGGTGCGCGGGCTCGGCATGCAGATCGGGTGGCCGGCAACGAGTTCGGCGACGCTGGTCTCGGTACTGTCAGGCGGCGCGATCACCACCATCTCGGTCTGCAGCAGTTCGCGATGCCGAAAGTTTTCCAGCCCGAAGACCGAATCCAGGATAGCGACGTCGATGCGGCCGCTCTTCAGCGCCTCGCGCAGATCGTCGGCGGTCATCGAGACCAGCGAAATCGCATTGTTGTTTCGGCGCATATTCCATTCCGACACCAGCGAGCCCAGGCAGCGCGCCACCCAGCTTTCCGATCCGGTCGGGATGATCGAGCCGATGCGCAGCGACCGGGCGGTGCGCCGATAACGCTCGTCGGCCGACGATTTGAGATCGTTCCACGCCTGGCTGATCGCCATGAAGATCTGGTAGGCGCGCCTGCCCTCCTCCGTCAGCACCGAACCCTGCGCCTGCCGCTCGAACAGGCGATGCCTCAGAAATTTCTCAAGATTGGCGAGCTGAAGCGAAAGCTGCGGCTGACCGAGGCGAAGGCGGCGGGCGGCCCGGTTGATGCTGCCCTGGTCGGCAACTTCGAGAAACCGCTCCATCGTGACGATCTTGACCGGAATGCGGGAAGCCCAGGCCTCGTCGATCTCGGCGGTGGCGCCGTCATGACCTGCCCATTGGCCGAGTTCGGCGATCGCAGCCATGATCGGCTCCAGGCCTTCAAGCACCCTGCCGCTCGCAATCAGCGTCGCCAGCTCCCCGGAGGCGCGTTCCGTCAGCTTCATCGCCAGTTCGGTCTCGAGGTTATGAATTGCCATCGAGACGGTCGAGGGCGACAGCTGGAAACGGCGCGCGGTCTCGCGGACCGAGCCGGAGGTCAGGACATGGCTTGCGATGAACAGGGCGCCAAGATGCAAACGGCCACCTCCGGAAAGCGCTGGAAAAACCGGACGATATGATGTGTTCATGAAAAAAGATATCCCTGCCTCCGGAGAGGCGCGCTATCGTTCGATCATAGAAAAATCCGGGCGGCGGGAATCCGCAACAGAGCCGGGAAATATCGTGGAAACACGCAAGGGAACAAAAACAAATCGCGCCGGCCTTGGAAAAGGGAATGCGTTTCCGCGCGCGGAGGTGCATTCGCCGCCATAATCGTGCCGCGACTGCAAATACTGGAGGGGGCTTGCATCGATTTTTCGGGCATGCACGCTATTTCCATCACGCACGCAATTCCGGCATGATGGCGGCTTCACCGCCTTCGCCGGCGGATTTCCTATGCGCAGGCCTCCCGCCTGGGGCTGGGCCACTGCATAATTCCTTAAATCGGTATCGATTTAAGATAAAATTATGCAGCAATTCAAAGTGCTACAACGTCCCTGCACGTCCGAAAGACGTGCAGCGCTGTAGGTCAACGGTTTTTGAAAAAGGGGACTTTCCATGCTGAAGAAACTCGCACTTGCCGTTTCGCTCTCCGCCTTCGCAGCGGGTGCGGCTCATGCCGCCGACATCGTCGTCTCGTCGAAGATCGACACGGAAGGCACGCTGCTCGGCAACGTCATTGCGCTCGCGCTCGAAGCGAACGGCATCAAGACGCAGGACCGCATCGCGCTTGGCGCGACACCGGTCGTGCGCAAGGCGATCACATCAGGCGAAATCGACATCTATCCGGAATATACCGGTAATGCCGGCTTCTTCTTCAACAAGGCCGATGACGCCGCCTGGAAGAACATCGACCAGGGCTATGAGCTGGCGAAGAAGCTCGATTACGACGCCAACAAGATCGTCTGGCTGACGCCGTCGCCTGCCAACAACACTTGGGCGCTTGCCGTGCGCAGCGACGTCGCCGGCCCGAACAACTTGAAGAGCCTCACGGACTTCGGCAAATGGGTTGCCGGCGGCGGTGCCGCCAAGCTTGCCGCCTCCGCCGAATTCGTCAATTCGGCCGGCGCGCTTCCCGCCTTCCAGACGACCTACGGCTTCCAGCTGAAGCCCGACCAGATGGTCGTTCTTTCCGGCGGCGACACGGCGGCAACGATCAAGGCGGCCGCCGATCAGACGAACGGCGTCAACACCGCCATGGTCTATGGCACCGACGGCGCTATCGAAGCGGCCGAACTGACCGTTCTCGAAGACGACAAAAACGTGCAGCAGGTCTATGCCCCGACACCGATCATCCGCGAAGAGGTGCTGAAGGCCAATCCGAAGATCGAGGAAGTGCTCTCGCCGATCTTCAAGAGCCTGACTGCCGACGAGTTGCGCAAGCTCAACGCCAAGATCCAGGTCGACGGCGAGCCGGCAAAGTCGGTCGCCGAAGCATATCTGAAGGAAAAGGGCTTCCTGAAGTAGTCATTGTCCGCTCCGCCCGGTTACGGGCGGAGCCTCCCTTTGCTGATGGGATTGGGCTGACATGGTTGGCCAGACAGGATCGGGATTCATGGAAGATACCTTAGCGGTCCGCAGGGTGGACCGGCTCGGCGTGGTTCTGGTGGCCGGCGGCGTCGCCGCGACAGCACTGATGCCTTTCATCTACGTGAAGGCAAACCGCATCGCCGCCGGCAAGCCAATGCTGCTGATGCAGCTTCTTCCCCAGTCTTCCGTCATCATCCTGACCGTTCTTCTCCTTCTCACCGCCTTCGCCACGCTGTTCCTACGCCATGCGATCGTCCGGCTTGCCATCGCCACACTCTGCCTTGCGGCGCTGATCGTTGCGATCGGCCTCGTCTCGACCGCCGCGACCCCACCCGGCAGCACGGTGGCGCGCATGACGCCCGGCGGCGGCTTCTGGGTGCTGTTTGCCGTGATCGGGCTCGTCATATCCGATGCGCTGGTGAAGATCCGGCTGGCGCCGTGGATGCGGATCGCAGCCCTGGCAGCCTATACGGCGCTGCTCTTCATCTCGCTCTCTTCCGGCCTGCTCGACAGCCTTTCGATCATGAAGGAATTTTCGACACGGGCCCCGCAGTTCGAAACCGAAGCGATCTCGCATCTGCTCTTGGCGTTCGGCTCGCTTGCCATCGCCATTCTTCTCGGCCTGCCGCTCGGCATCCTCTGCTTCTGGGTGCCGAAGCTTCGGGCTATCGTGCTGCAAGGGCTCAGCCTCATTCAGACGATCCCGAGTCTGGCACTCTTCGGCCTGTTGATGCTGCCGCTCGGTTATCTCGCCACGCATGTGCCGCTCGCCGCCGCGATCGGCATTCGCGGCATCGGCACGGCGCCTGCCTTGATTGCGCTTGTGCTCTATTCGCTGCTGCCGATCGTCGCCAACACCGTCGTCGGCCTTCAGGGCGTCGATCCCTCGGTGCGGGACGCCGCGGCCGGCATGGGGCTGACACGCTGGCAGATCCTGACCCGCATCGACATGCCGCTCGCCTTTCCCGTTATCCTCACCGGTATCCGCATCGTGCTGGTGCAGGCGATCGGCATGGTGACGATCGCCGCACTGATCGGCGGCGGCGGCTTCGGCATCTTCATCTTCCAGGGGCTTGGCCAGACGGCCATGGACCTCGTTCTGCTCGGCGCCGTGCCGACCGTCTTCTTCGCCTTCTCATCGGCCGTCATCCTCGATGCGGTCATCGAAAGCATCCGGGGATCTGCCGCATGACCATGATCGAGATCAGGAACGTCACCAAGCGCTATGGCGCGGCCACCGTCGTCGACGACGTCTCGATGAATGTCGAGAAGGGCGAGATCACCGTCATCGTCGGCACGTCGGGCTCCGGCAAATCGACGCTGATGCGGATGATCAACCGGCTGGTGCCGATCACCGAAGGCGAAATCTCAGTCGGCGGGCAGAATGTGATGGATGTTGAGGTGACAGAGCTTCGCCGCAAGATCGGCTATGCGATCCAGGGACACGGCCTCTTTCCGCACCGGACCGTAGCGCAGAATATCGCCACCGTGCCACAGCTGCTCGATTGGGATTCCGCCCGCATCGCCAAGCGTGTCGAGGAACTGCTCGGGCTTTTCAACCTCGATCCGGCAACATTTGCCGACAAATATCCGCACCAGCTCTCCGGCGGCCAGCAGCAGCGCGTCGGCGTCGCCCGGGCGCTGGCGGCCGAACCGGAGCTGCTTTTGATGGACGAGCCCTTCGGCGCGCTCGATCCCGTCATCCGCGGCAAGGCGCAGGACGACCTGTTGGCGATCCAGAAGCAGTTCGGCACGACGGTTATTCTCGTCACCCATGACATGGATGAGGCCTTCCATCTCGGCAACCAGATCGCGGTGATGAGCGAGGGCAGATTGCTACAATGCTCGACGCCGGAAAAGATCCTCACCGAACCTGCCGATCCCTTCGTGCAGCAATTGACCGGCACCTCCGACCGGGCGCTGAAGCTGATGTCGCTGCTGCCGCTGAAGGAAAGCATGGAGCCGGCCAAAAACGGTCTCGCCTATGCCTTGCCGCAATCGCTCAGCCTGCGCGACGCGCTGGCCGAGATGATCTGGCAGGGGGTCGACGAGGCGGCGGTGCAGGATGCGCAAAAGGCGCCTGTGGGCTCGATCTCGATGACGCGGCTTCTCGAACTGGGCCGCAAGGCATGAAGCTCGTCGTCGCCAATCTCTTCCGCCTGGCGGCGCTGGCCCTGCTGCTTATCCTGCTGTTCAGGACGGAGTGGCTTTCCTTCATGCTGGTGCCGCTGACCAGCAACAATGCGCCCGCCGTCTATATACAAAACAGCCTTGCTTCGCTGGCCGCCGGTCATCTGCAGCTGGTGATCGGCTCGATCGTCTGCAGCGCCGTGCTTGCCGTTATCGGGGGCATCTTCGTGACGCGGGAAAGCGGGGCTGACTTCCTGCCGCTGTCGCGCGCCATCGCTAATGCCGGGCAGACCTTTCCGCCGGTCGCGGTGCTGGCGCTCGCGGTTCCCGCCACCGGTTTCGGCGCCATGCCGACGCTGATCGCGCTCTTTCTCTACGGCCTGCTGCCGATCTTCGAAAACACCGTCGCCGGGCTGAAACAGGTTTCGCCGCAGGTTCTCGATGCTGCCGACGGCATGGGCATGAACGGCACGCAGCGGCTGTTGCGCGTCGAGCTGCCGCTTGCGCTGCCGCTGATCCTCGAAGGGCTGAAGGTCGCGACCGTGATCAATATCGGCACGGCGACGATCGGCTCGACGGTTGCGGCCAAGGGTCTCGGCGAAGTCATCATTGCCGGGCTGATCTCCGACAATACCGCCTTCATCCTGCAGGGCGGCCTGATCGTCGGCCTGATGGCGGTGCTGATCTATGACGCCATGGGTCTCGTCGAAGCGGCGATTACGCGAAGAATCGGCTTGCGCGCGGCGTAAAAGGACGGGTACCAAGGCTGCGGTGATCGGCACATTGGGAGGCAGACTTGGCGAAGATGATCCACTCCATGATCCGCGTTCTCGATGAGGCGCGCTCAGTCGAATTCTACGAGAGGGCATTCGGCCTTTCGGTCGCCGACCGCGTCGATTTCGAAACCTTCACGCTGATTTACATGAGCAATGCCGAGACCGGCTTCGAGCTGGAACTGACCGTCAACAAGGGCCGGACTGCGCCTTACGATCCGGGCAATGCCTATGGCCATCTCGCCGTCTCCGTCGAAGAGGTGGCGGTCGAGCGCGAGCGGCTGTCGAAGCTCGGGCTAAAGCCGGGTGAACTGGTGGAGCTCAACCGCGACGGCAAGCTCTTCGGCCTGTTCTTCTTCATCAGCGATCCCGATGGCTATAAGATCGAGGTCCTGCAGCGCCACGGCCGGTTTCTCTGAGGCATCGAACGCCGAACCACCGATACATTCCACACCACAGATAATCCCACAGCTTCAAGCGGCATGCATCAGGAGCCCGCCATGATCGAAAAGACTGCGCTCAATTCTGGCTGGACGCTCTCCTGTAACGATACAGCCAGGCTTGGCCTGCCGGCTACCATTCCCGCGACGGTGCCGGGCTGCGTGCATCTCGACCTTCTCGCCAACCGGCTGATCCCCGATCCCTATATCGACGTCAACGAGATTACCAACGACTGGATCGGCAAGACCGACTGGACCTATCGCTGCAGCTTCGAGGCGATCCCTGACGATGCCAGGGTGCAGGAACTGGTCTTCGACGGGCTCGATACGATCGCGGTGATCTCCCTCAACGGCGAAGAGATCGGCCGCACCTTCAACATGCACCGCAGCTATCGTTTCGATGTTTCCCGGCTCCTGAAGACTGGCCAGAACGAACTCACCGTCACCTTCCGCTCGGCTTACGCCTATGGTGCGGAGATGGAAAAACATTACGGCTACCGTCCCAACAACTATCCGGGCCCGGGCAATCTGATGCGCAAGATGGCCTGCAATTTCGGCTGGGACTGGGGCCCGACACTGGTGACGGCAGGCCTCTGGAAGCCTGTTCGGCTGGAAAGCTGGAATCGGGCGCGGCTTGCCGAGACGCGGGTATCGGCAATACTTGCCGGTGGCGATGGGCTGGTGACGGTTCATGCCCGGCTGGCGCGGCATGGCGACAAGACGCCGTTGAGGCTCGTCGCCGCAATAGGTGGCGCGACTAAGACGGTGACCATTGCCGCCGGTGAAGACACGGTTTCCTTCGAGCTTGCCCTCCCCTCGCCACAGCTCTGGTGGCCGCACCATCTCGGCGCACAGCCGCTCTATCCGCTGACGCTCAGGCTGGTCGACGAGGCCAGCGACGATGTGCGCGACAGCTATCAACGCGAACTCGGTTTCCGCTCGCTGCGGCTCGATACTTCGGCCGACGAACACGGTTCGGCCTTTACCTTCGTCATCAACGACGTACCGCTGTTCATCTGCGGGGCGAACTGGATTCCAGACGATTGTTTTCCCCCGCGGGTCACGGCCGAGCGTTACGCCGCGCGGATCGGGGAGGCAAAGGCCGCCAATATTCATATGCTGCGCGTCTGGGGCGGTGGCATCTTCGAGGCCGACGAGTTCTATGAGGCCTGCGACCGCGCCGGCATGCTGGTCTGGCAGGATTTCCTCTTTGCCTGCGCCGCCTATCCGGAGGAAGAGCCGCTCAGAAGCGAGGTCGAGTCGGAGGTGCGCGACAATGTCGTGCGGCTGATGCCGCATGCCTCGCTCGTCCTCTGGAACGGCAACAACGAGAACATCTGGGGCTTCGACGAATGGGGCTGGCGGCCGATCATCAAGGCGGGCGAGAGCTGGGGGCTCGGCTATTATCTCGACCTACTGCCGAAACTCTGCGCCGAACTCGATCCGGACCGGCCCTATTATCCCGGCAGTCCCTATTCCAGCTCGATGGAGATCGAACCCAATGCCGACGAACATGGCTGCAAACATATCTGGGACGTGTGGAACGATGTCGGCTACGAGGTCTACCGCAATTATATCCCGCGCTTCTGCTCCGAATTCGGCTGGCAGGCGCCGGCCGCCTGGGCGACGATCGAAGAAAGCGTGCACGACGCGCCGCTGACACCGCAATCGAACGGCGTCTTCCACCATCAGAAGGCAACTGATGGTAATGACAAGCTGATCCGCGGCCTGTCCGGCCATCTGCCGGAACCCAAGACGATGGACGACTGGCACTTCGCCACCCAGCTCAACCAGGCGCGCGCCATCCGTTTCGGAGTCGAGCACATGCGCTCGCATCGCAATATCTGCAAGGGTGCTGTGGTCTGGCAGTTCAACGATTGCTGGCCGGTGACCTCCTGGGCGGCACTCGATTCGGCCGGGCGCCGCAAACCGCTCTGGTATGCGCTGAAGGCGGCCTATGATCCGCGCCTGCTGACGATCCAGCCGCGCGGCGGCGGGCTTGCCGCAATTGCCGTCAATGAACGAACGCTGTTCTGGCGGGCGAAGATCAGCGGCAGACGCATGACGCTCGACGGCACCGTGCTTGCCGAATTCGAATTCTGGCGCCTGCTCTGCGACCGCTTCGAGGCAAAGGAATTTCCACTACCCGAAGAGATCGTCACCCCCGACTTACCGAAGGACGAGGTCATCGTCGTGCAGATGCTGGACAGGCGGGCCTTGCATTATTTCGTCGAGGATATCGAGCTCAACCTTCAGGCGCCGCGGCTGACTGTCGATGTCGTCGGGATCGACGGCGGGTACGAGGTCAAGGTGACGGCGCAAAACTTCCTCAAGGATCTCTGCCTGATGGCCGACCGGCTGGATCCGGAGGCCGTCGTCGACACAATGCTGGTGACGCTGCTACCGGGCGAGAGCCATGTGTTTACTGTGAGGACGGCAAGGACGATTGAAGCAGGTGACATCACCGTCGGCACCGTGCTGCGCTCGGCCAATGATCTTGTTGCAGGGGACTAAAGAGGTCTCGCATCCGGGCTGTGTCGGCTTCCCGGTTGAAAAGGTGGAGCCGCTGTGTCCTCTACCTCCCTCATTCCTGTGCTCGTCACAGGAATCCAGCCACCGCGTGTCCGCGCGGTGAATTGACCCGATACCTCAAGCGAAAAAGTCTTCCGCGCCCAAGGACTTGGACGCACTGGATTCCTGTGACAAGCACAGGAATGAGGGTGAGCAAGCATCTGCCGGATCGAGTGCCCAATGACCTCGGGGAAGAGCGAAGCTCGTCGCCAAACACCAAAAAGGCCCCGCATCCGCGGGACCCTTCCAGCTCGGTCTATCGGACGACGTTACATCCAGTAGGGCGGCACGCCGTAGTAGTCATAGACCCGGCGGCCATTGTCGTTGTACCAGGTGTCGTCATCGTCCGAATAGCTCGGGGCGCCTTCGATCTGCTCCTTGGTCAGGTCGATGCGATAGCCATCCAGCTGGGTGTCATAGTTCAGCTTTTCCCAGGGAAGCGGATAGTGATCGTCGCCGATGCCCAGGAAGCCGCCGAAGCTCAGCACGGCATAGGCGACGCGGCCGTCGCGCTTTCCGATGATCAGGCGTTCAATCGAGCCGATATGCCTACCGTCGGCACCATAGACGCGGGTACCTTCGACACGGTCGCTGGCGATCAGCGACGGTGTATCCTTGACATTCGGGTCGCGGCGGTTGGCGTCGGTATCCTGGTTCAACATTGTGTACCTCCTTCTTGGTGTTCCTCATGATGAGTGTGCAGGATCAACGCCATGGCGGACTCAAAGTTCCCACTCTCCCCAAGATCGCGCGACATCGGAATGTTGACGTTTACGTCAAGGTTAGTATAGCGTCATTCGGCTTGAACCGTTCAGGCAATGGCATAAGCTGCCGGACTGGAAGATGGAGGACTCTTCCAGTCAGTTGCCGGCTCGGCGCCGGCGGTGACAGCAAGGGAGAGAGGACAAAGATGAACAGCATTTCCGTCCATCCGAACGGAGCCAAGCCCGACAAACCGTGGCTTGCCAGCTATCCCGATATCGTTCCGGCAGAGATTCCGCCGCTGGAATATGCCTCGCTTGCCGAACTGCTCGAAAAATCCTGCGCCCGTTACGCCGACCGGACCGCCTTTTCCAGCATGGGCAAGACGATGCGTTACCGCGAGCTGGAGAGCCAGACGCGCAAACTCGCCGCCTGGCTGCAAAGCACCGGCCTTCAGAAGGGCGACCGCGTTGCCGTGATGATGCCGAACGTGCTGCAGAACCCGATCGCGACCTATGCCATCCTGCGCGCCGGCCTCGTGGTGGTGAACGTCAACCCGCTCTATACGCCGCGCGAGCTCGAACACCAGTTGCGGGATTCCGGCGCCAAGGCGATCTTCGTGCTGGAGAATTTTGCCCGCACCGTCGAGCAGGTCCTCAACAAGACCGACCTTCGCCATGTCGTCGTCACCTCGCTCGGAGAAATGCTGGGACCGAAGGGGCTGATCGTCAATTTCGTCGTGCGCAAGGTGAAGAAGCTCGTTCCCTCCTGGTCGATCCCTCAGCACAAGAGCTTCGGCCAGGTGCTGCGCGAAGGTGCGGGAAAAGAGCTCCAGCCGCTTACGCTTGTTGGCAGCGATATCGCCTTCCTGCAATATACCGGCGGCACGACGGGCGTTGCCAAGGGCGCGGTGCTGACGCATGAGAACCTGCTCGCCAACAAGGCGCAGCTGTCACTTTGGCTGCGATCGGCCTTGGAGCGCAAGAAAGAGCCGGAGGTGCTGAATTTCCTCTGCGCCCTGCCGCTCTACCACATCTTTGCGCTGACGGTGAATTCGCTGATGGGCATGTCGCTTGGCGCCCACAATATCCTGATCGCCAATCCGCGCGACATTCCCGGTCTCGTCAAGGAATTCGAAAAATCGAAGGTGCATATCTTCCCCGGCCTCAATACGCTGTTCAATGCGCTGATGAACAATGCCGATTTTGCCAAGCTCGATTTTTCCTCGCTGATCATGTCGCTCGGCGGCGGCATGGCCGTCCAGCGCCCGGTCGCAGACCGCTGGCTGAAGATGACGGGTACAGCGGTGACGGAGGGTTACGGCCTTTCCGAGACATCGCCTGTTGCCACCGCCAACCGCTTCGATTCGCCGGAGTTCACCGGCTCGATCGGGCTGCCGCTTCCCTCCACCGACCTCGATATCCGTGACGAGGAAGGCAATTCGCTGCCGCTCGGCGACGTCGGGGAGATCTGCATCCGCGGGCCGCAGGTGATGGCCGGCTATTGGCAGAAGCCGGAAGAGACGGCGCGGGCGATGACCGACGACGGCTACTTCCGCACGGGCGACATGGGTTTCATGGACGAACGCGGCTACACCAAGATCGTCGACCGCAAGAAGGACATGATCCTGGTCTCGGGCTTCAATGTCTATCCGAACGAGATAGAGGAAGTCGCCGCCATGCATGCCGGCATCCTCGAAGCCGCGGCCATCGGCGTGCCGGACGGACATTCGGGCGAGGCGGTGAAGCTCTTCGTGGTCAGGAAGGATCCGAACCTGACGGAAGCCGAGGTGAAGGCCCATTGCATCGCCAACCTCACCAACTACAAACGCCCGCGCTTCATCGAATTCCGCACCGAGCTGCCGAAGTCGCCGGTCGGCAAGATCCTGCGCAAGGACCTGCGCGGCTGAATTTGACGAATTCAAAGTTTTACAGCGTCCTTTGCGCGTCTTTCGGAAGCGCGGCGCTGTCATGAAAATGACGGCCATCCGCTTGCCGCGGGTGGCTTTTTTCTATTTCGAGCCGTGGCTGAACTTGATTTGCGGGTGAGAAAGCGAATAGTTTCCGCAACCTTTCCGCCTCCAAAGGAGCCTCCCATGAACGCCATCGTCGAACAGCTGAAAAGCACCGCTGATGCCACCAAGGCAACCGATATCCGTGCCGCCTTCGCCGCCGATTCGCAGCGCTTTTCGCGCTTTTCCGTCGCGCTCGACGACCTGCTGATGGATTTTTCCAAGACGGCGGTGAATGACGACATCCTCAAGCTCCTGGTAAAGCTCGCCGAAGAAGGCGGCGTCGAGGCAAAGCGCGAGGAAATGTTCTCCGGCAAGGCGATCAACTTCACCGAGGATCGCGCCGTTCTGCACACCGCGCTGCGCAACCGTTCCAACACGCCGGTTCTGGTCGACGGCGAGGATGTCATGCCTGATGTCAACGCCGTGCTCGCCGCCATGGGTAAATTCGCCGACGACGTCCGCTCCGGCACGCTGAAGGGCGCTACCGGCAAGGCGATCACCGACGTCATCAATATCGGCATCGGCGGCTCGGATCTCGGCCCTGTGATGGCGACGCTGGCGCTTGCCCCCTTCCATGACGGCCCGCGCGCGCATTTCGTCTCCAACATCGACGGCGCCCATATCGCCGACATCCTGAAGCTAGTGCAGCCGGAAACGACACTGTTCATCGTCGCCTCGAAGACCTTCACCACTGTGGAGACGATGACCAATGCGCAGACGGCGCGCAATTTCATCGCCAAGGCGCTCGGCGAAGCGGCCGTGCAGCACCACTTTGCCGCCGTCTCGACGGCGCTCGACAAGGTCGCCGCCTTCGGCATCGACAGCGCCCGCGTCTTCGGCTTCTGGGACTGGGTCGGTGGCCGTTATTCGATCTGGTCGGCGATCGGCCTGCCGCTGATGATCGCCGTCGGCCCTCAGAATTTCGGCAAGTTCCTCGACGGTGCCCATGCCGTCGACAATCATTTCCGTAAGGCGCCGATTACCGAGAACCTGCCGATGCTGCTCGGCCTGATCGGCTTCTACCATCGCAACGTGCTCGGCTACCCCACCCGCGCCATCCTGCCCTACGACCAGCGCCTGTCGCGCTTCCCGGCCTATCTGCAGCAGCTCGACATGGAATCGAACGGCAAGGGCGTCACCATCGACGGCACGCCGGTCGAAGGCAATTCCGGCCCGGTCGTCTGGGGCGAACCCGGCACCAACGGCCAGCACGCCTTCTACCAGCTCATCCATCAGGGCACGAGCATCATCCCGGCCGAGTTCATGATCGCCGCCAACGCCTTCGAGGCGGAACTGCGGCACCAGCACCAGTTGCTGATCTCGAACGTTCTCGCCCAGTCGGAAGCGCTGATGAAGGGGCGCACCTTCGCAGAAGCCAAGAAGCAGCTGACCGACAAGGGTATGGACGACAAAAAGGCCGATTTCATCGCGCCGCACCGCGTCTTTACCGGCAACCGCCCATCGATCACCTTCGTCTACGACAAGCTGACGCCTTATGCGCTCGGCCGCCTGATCGCGCTTTACGAACATCGCGTCTTCGTCGAAGGCGTGCTCTTCCGTATCAACTCCTTCGACCAGTGGGGAGTCGAGCTCGGCAAGGAACTGGCGACGGGCCTGCTGCCGGTCGTCGAAGGCAAGGAAAGTGCGGCATCGCACGACTCCTCGACGCAGGGCCTGGTTGCGGCGTTGGCGAAGCTTGCGAAGTAAGCGATCGAGATTGCCCCTCACCCTAGCCCTCTCCCCGTTCTGACGGGGAGAGGGGACGTGCCCTGCGAAAGGCGAGTGAGGAACGGAGAGGTCACGGCATATTCCCTCCTCCCCGTCAGGACGGGGAGAAGGTGCCGGCAGGCGGATGAGGGGCTGACGCTGGCTCCCGTCTCAAAGGCCGATCCCACGCGCCCAGTGCTGACTGCCGCCAACATCGTCATTGCGGCCGCAAATGACGCACTGATATCAGCGGGCGCGGTGCATCCACACGATGGGCTTGGCCACGCGGAACCGGATTGAACGTTCTTCTAATCAAAAATTGTAGAATGAATTCTTTCAATCCGGGGGAATCGCCCTAGATTCAGCAAAATCTGTGCAGAAAATGCTCCGTTCGTTGTTCCCCTTGGGCCGCTCGCGTCCGGGTCGGCTCTGTCAATGTCGGCGCCATCACTGCATGGTCCCCTGCCCAAGTTCAGGAGATGTCTCAAGACGCTCGTCACGCAGCGTTTTCATGTCTCATCTTCACCAAAGGAAGCTCATGAGCCGTCTTGTCGTCGTTTCAAATCGTGTTCCCATGCCGGCCAAAGATGGGAGCGCCGCTGCCGGCGGCCTGGCCGTCGCGCTGCAGGCAGCCCTGCAGGAACGTGGCGGCATCTGGATGGGATGGTCGGGAGAATCGAGCGGGGACAGGGAACCTGGCCCGTTGTCGCAACTGCAGAAGGGCAACATCACCTATGCGCTGACCGATCTCACCGACACCGACGTCGAGGAGTATTATCGCGGCTTCGCAAACCGCGTTCTCTGGCCCATCTGCCATTATCGCCTGGACCTCGCCGAATATGGCCGTAAGGAAATGGCCGGCTATTTCCGCGTCAACCGCTTCTTCGCACACAGGTTGGCGCCGATGATCGAGCCGGACGACATCATCTGGGTTCATGATTACCACCTCATCCCGCTGGCAGCCGAACTCCGCCAGATGGGCCTGAAAAACCGGATCGGCTTCTTCCTGCACATCCCCTGGCCGCCGGCCGACATTCTCGTCACGATGCCCGTCCATGAGGAAATCATGCGCGGCCTCTCGCATTACGATCTCGTCGGTTTCCAGACCGATTACGACCTCCAGAACTTTGCCGGGTATCTCAAAAGGGAGGGAATTGGCGACGACCTCGGAAATGGATTGTTCGATTCCCATGGGCGGATATTCAAGGCCGGCGCCTACCCGATCGGGATCGAAACCGCGGGTTTCGCCGAGTTTGCCGAGAGAGCGGCAAGCAATATCATGGTACAGAAGACCCGGCGCAGCATCGAAGGCCGAGACATGATCATCGGGGTCGACCGCCTCGATTATTCAAAGGGCATCATTCAGCGGCTGGAAGCGTTCGAACGCTTCCTCACCAGCAATCCTGGCTACCAGAACAAGGTCACCTATCTGCAGGTCACGCCGAAATCGCGATCGGAAGTTCCGGAATACGAGCATATGCAGAAGATGGTTGCCGAACAGGCCGGCCGCGTGAACGGCGCCATCGGAACGGTCGACTGGGTGCCTATCCGCTATGTCAACCGATCGATCAGCCGCAACGTGCTCGCCGGCCTCTACCGGCTGGCGACGATCGGGCTGGTCACGCCATTGCGCGACGGCATGAACCTCGTCGCCAAGGAATATGTCGCCGCCCAGGATCCCGATCGCCCGGGCGTATTGGTGCTGTCGCGCTTCGCCGGCGCGGCTCGCGAGTTGAAGGGTGCGCTGCTGGTCAATCCTTACGATGTCGAAGGCACTGCCAATGCCATCGCCCGGGGCCTTTCCATGTCGGTGGAGGAGCGCCGCGACCGCTGGAGCATGATGATGGAGCATCTGCTAACCCACGACGTCTCACTTTGGTGCGAAAACTTCTTGGGGGATCTGGTGCCCGCTCCCGAGCCTTCGCCCGGAGCGTGATCCCGGATAGTCTCCTGATCGATCGACGTCGACAGGTCCTTCGGACCCGAGGGAAGAAGAGGGAATCGAGACGTTGCTGCAAGGAGGAGGCAATCACGGGCGAGATTCCGCGTGACCTGCTGCGTGATGCGGCGGATGACTGTCACCCGCCGTTTCAGTTGCGTTGACGCGTCTCAACCCTCGCCTTTGCACGATCGTGTGTGGGAGCTTGATCGCCGAAGCCAGACCGAGCCTTGCCAGCAGCCGAATGAAATACCAACCGAGATCCAGCTGCCCCGGCTCGATGCCGAGCCGCGCCGAATCCGGAAAGGCGTGATGGTTGCCGTGGAAGCTCTCGCCAAAGGTCACCAGCCCGAAACGCGGGAGGTTATAGCCCTGCACCGCGACATCATCGACACTCCAGCCCTGATGGCCGCTCCGATGCGCGAAATGACCGACCAGCCAGTGTCCAGTCAGCGACACCGATATCCGCACGGCAACACCCCAGACCACCCATGGCAGTCCGCCGAGCGCAAAAAGCGCGAGTCCCAAGGGAATCTGCTGCGCCATCCATGTCGCCTCCAGGAAACGATAGAAGCGGTCCCGCCGCTCGCGCTCCTCGGGGACGAAACGCGGCGGATGGTCCAGCGCCACAATGCAATGCATCTGCCAGAAGGCATCGATGAAGAACGACCGCCGATGGGCATAGAGGTCATGGCAGTCTCGCTGCCGTTGCGCCCAGTCGCGAATGTCGTGCGCGTAAATCATACCGAAGGGGCCGGCCATGCCGACTAGCGTACCGAGATAGACGAGAAAGTGCTCGATCCAGATATGAGTGCTGAATGAGCGATGGATCAGCAGCCGGTGCATACCAACCGAATGACCAAGGCAGATCGTGATGGCGGTCAAGAGGATAAAGACGGCAAAGGCGCTCCAGGTGAAGGTCAGTGAGCCACCAATGATGGCAATCAAGGTCATGGCGGTGATCCAGATCGACTTTGCGGGCATCCAGACCACTCTGCCCCTCACCGGATCGCTCCCGTTGTCGATCATTCGTCCCGTGGAAATACTGCTCATGGCAAACTCCTTCCCATCAGGCGCATATTCCACTTGAATATCGCCCCCGGTCGGTCGGCCGATCAAGAAGGAAAGCCAGGCGCGGACCCGCGCGAAAGAGCAGGCTTGAGCACAGGATGTCAAGACGATGCCGGCGCGGTCGAAGCTCGCATGGGTATTGTTGGAAAGACCGGCTTCGTCGGCCCCCTCATCCGCCCTACGGGCACCTTCTCCCCGCTGGGGAGAAGAGGGAATCGAGATGTTGCTGCAAGTCTCTTCTCCCCTCGGGGAGAAGGTGCCGGCAGGCGGATGAGGGGGCCGCACGGTACACCCTTCCCATATTGACGTGTCTCGCGACGCCAGCGGCAAGCGCGAGGGGCAGAGGCTGGCTCGACCCTTAAAGGCCGATCTCGCGCGCCCAGGGTGGATTGGCGCCGGCGCGGGAGACGGTGACGGCGGCGGCTTTGGCGCCGAGGGTCAGGGCGTTGCGCAGCGCCTGCTCATCCAGCGAAGCGACTTGGCGCTTGGTCAGCAGATTATCCATCTTCAGCGACGCCAGGATGCCGGCATCGAAGGTATCGCCGGCGCCGACCGTGTCGACGACGGTGACCCGTTCGCTCGGCACCGTCACTTTGCGCTCCCTGGTATAACCGGAAGCGCCTTCCGCGCCCTTGGTGATGACGACGAGCTTGGCGCCGTGGTTCAGCCAATGGGCGGCGAGCGTATCGTGATCGCCCTGCAGGCCGAACCATTCGAGATCCTCGTCGGAGAATTTGACGATGTCGGATTTGCCGGCCATGCGCTTGATGCGGGCCATATGCGACGGCTTGTCCTTGATGAAACCGGGACGGATATTCGGATCGAGCGAGATGACGCGGTGAGCTGCTTCGCGGTCGAGTAGGGCTTCATAGGTTTCGCCGCAGGGGCTGGGGATCAGGCTGATCGCGCCGAAATGCAGCGCTTCGCAATCATCGCCGAGATCCGGCAGGTCGGCCGTAGTGATCATCCGGCCGGCAGTGCCCTCGTCGTAGAAGGCATAGGTCGCCTGGCCGTTCACCAGCTTGACGAAGGCGATGGTCGAGGGACGCGGGGTGATGGCGCATGGGCTGTAATCGACATTGCTCGCCTTCAGCGTCTCGAGCAGGATTTCGCCCATCATGTCATCGGCAATGCCGGTGAAGAAGGCGGTGGGGATGCCGAGGCGGCCGAGCGCGATTGCGGTGTTGAAGATCGCGCCGCCGGCATAAGGCGCAAAGCCCTTTTCGCCGAGGGTGGTATCTCTCGGCAGCATGTCGATCAAGGCTTCGCCGCAGCACAAAATCATCGTATTCCTCCCAACAGGACTTCCACGTTCATCAACCGATTAAGCGAGCTTTTGTCAACTAGCTAGAGCGAAAGCTCACTAACCCCACCATTCCTTCCCGACCAGGCCAGCGGCGCATCGAGGAAGGCCTCGACCTCCGACAGCGTCTTGTCGTCGAAGAGCTTCTGCGCTTTGGCGACGGCCAGAACATTCCGCCAGGTGGCGATGTGATGCAGCCGGACCTTGCCGTCGGCAAAGCGTTGTTCGCCGAAGATGCCGTAGAAGAAGAGCGCGATGCCGTGATCGACGATGCCGCCGGCGGCACGGATGGCATCGATGAACTTGAACATGCTGCCGCCTGCTGTCGTCAGGTCTTCGATGACCAGCACCCTCGACCCTTCCGGCATATTGCCTTCGATCTGGGCGTTGCGGCCATGGCCCTTCGGCTGCTTGCGGACATAGATCATCGGCAGGCCGAGACGATCGGCCAGCAGGGCGGCGAAGGGAATGCCGGCAGTCTCGCCGCCGGCGATGCAATCGAACTGCTCGAAGCCGGCATCGCGCAGCAGGGTGCTGGCGGCGAAATCCATCACCGTCGAACGGATGCGCGGGAAGGAGAGCAGCTTGCGGCAATCGATATAAACAGGGCTCGCCATGCCGGAAGAGAGTTTATAGGGCTGGGCGGCATTGAAATGCACCGCCTTGATCTCCCAAAGCATCTTGGCCAGCAATTCGGCCATCACGGCGCGGTCGGGAAATGTGGTCTGGATCATGCGGCTCTCCTTTGGCTTGGATCCTTGCGGGAATAGCAGCAAGAGCCCGCCGTTTCCAGACGAAAGGCGGGGCTATTGCTGCAGCAGGCGGCCGATATCAACGATCTGCATCTTCTTGAACAGAGCGACTGCCTGAGCGCCCTCTTCCGCATCCAGCGACACGGCATAACGCACGGCGGCAGCAAGCAGCTGCATCGTCAGCCGGGCGATCGCGAGCAGTTCCTTCCGGTCGCGATCCGGCCATAGGCGGATAAGGACCGCGAGAAATGCCTGGGCATGGAATTCCATGTCCTCGGCATCGACCTGTTGCAGCAGCTTGTCGGTATGCGTCGCATGCCAGATGTCGCGCATGACGGGCTCGCGGCGGAAGAAGGCGTAATATTCGTCGACGATATTGGCGAGTGCGCCCTGCAGGGCCGCAGCGTCGGTCACCTTCGCCAGTTCCTCTTCGACGCACCGCCTGCCCTCTTCGTTGAAGCGCTCAGCCAATGTGCGGATGATTGAGGTCTTGTCCGGGAAATATTGGTAGAGGGCGCCGAAGGAGAGACCGGCTTTCTCGACAATCTCGCTCATCTTCAGGCCGTCGCTGCCATGGCTCTCGATCAACTGCGAGGCAACGGCGAGGATCTTTTCGAAGCGCTCGCGGCCGCGCTGCTGGCTGGGGATGCGGCGCAGCTGGCCGGTGGACTCCTGCTGACGCCTGCGCGTCGCGACCGGCTGTTCCGACATGCTTTCTCCTTTCCACGTTGACAAACAAAATAAGAGACATTATCTCATTTTGCAAATGAGAGAGTTTCTCTTGTTTTCAAAGTTTGGGAGGAGTTTTGACATGCAGACTTCCGAAATCGTCCTCGTCGGTGGATCGGGAAAGACCGGCGGCCGCATCATCAAACGCCTTGAAGAGTGCGGCCTCACCGTCCGCGCCGCATCGCGCTCCAGCGCACGGCCGTTCGACTGGGAGGACAGGTCGACCTGGCGCGGTGCGCTTGAGGGCGCATCGAGCGCCTATGTCGCCTTCCAGCCGGATCTTGCCGTCGCCTGGGCGGCGGAAGCGATCGAAGCGCTCGCCAAGGTCGCTGTGGAATGCCGTCTCGAGCATATCGTGCTGCTTTCTGGCCGCGGAGAAGAGGGCGCACAGCGGAGCGAAGCGGCACTCAAGGCCTCCGGCATAAACACCACCATCCTGCGCGCCTCCTGGTTCTGCCAGAATTTCAGCGAGGGCGCCTTCCTGGATCAAATCCTCGCGGGCCGCCTGCAATTGCCGGCGGGCGAGATCAGCGAACCCTTTATCGATGTCGACGACATCGCCGAGGCCGCGGTCGCCGCCCTGACCGATCCCGGCCATCGCAACAGGACCTACGAACTGACCGGCCCGCGAGCGCTGACATTTCGCGAGGCGGTGGCCGAAATCGCCGCGGCCACTGGGCGGCCGATCGAATATGTGCAGGTGTCGATGGCGGATTTCACCGGCGGGCTTGCGGATGCCGGCTTGCCGCAGGGCCTGGTCGATCTTCTGGAGGAGCTCTTCGGTCAGGTGCTCGATGGGCGCAATTCCAGCGTGATGGGCGGTGTCGCCGAAATTCTAGGCCGTCCCGCCACCGATTTCAGCGAATATGCCCGCCGGACCGCGGCAACCGGACTCTGGAGCGCCTGACCATGCAGATCATTCTCATCCCCTCACTCGTTGCCGCGGCGATCGGCAGCGGCCTCGTCGCCGGCATCTTCTTCGCCTTCTCGACCTTCATCATGACCGCCTTCTCGCGCATCCCGACGGAGCAAGGCATCGCGGCGATGAACTCGATCAACGTGACGATCGTCCGCTCGCCCTTCATGGGCCTCTTCGTGCCGACGGCGATCCTCTGCCTCGTCATCGCCGTGCTCACCCTGATCGACTGGCGCGGCGGGGCATCCTTTCTGATGCTGGCGGGTGCAGGCCTCTATATCTTCGCCGCCTTCCTCTCGACCATCATCTTCAACGTGCCGATGAACGATGCGCTGGCAAAGGTCGGCGGCAACGGGACGGAAGCGGTTCAGCTCTGGACCACCTATCTCAGGGACTGGACGTGGTGGAACCATGTGCGGACCATCGCCTCGCTGCTTGCCTCGGTGGCCTTCGTGCGGGCGTTGATGATCGTCTGAGGAAGGCGGAGGCATTCAAGGAGCAGCGTGGCGGCGTGTCCTTCGAGGAGATCCTGCGGATCGCGCCTTGGATGAGGCAAATTGGAGGGGCGCAGCTTCGCTCCCGCTTCGGTCACCGGCTCCGGAAAGCGCGCCAGGCGGAGATCACGGCGAGCAGCAAGAACAAGCCTGCCAAACCAGCCCACAGAGAACCGCCTTGCGTCAGGTTGTCACCCTCGGGAGTGAGGCAGCTGGATAAGGCTTGCGATATGCAATCTCGGAACTTCCAGTACCTTTCATAGAACAGCCATCCGAAAAAAATCGACAGAAGCGTTAAGACGAAGACTGGAAGGTATTTCATTTTGCTCCTCTCGGCAGGCATGCCCGCGACCCCATGGCTCCGGCGTTGCGTCCTTGTCTAGACTGGATAGCTATGGCTAGCGCCAAGAATGACGGAATGCGCGGTGACGTTCCAGCCAAACTCGTCGCCGGCGCAACGGGATACGGGGAACGGAGGCGGTCACCCACCCTCATTCCTGTGCTTGTCACAGGAATCCAGTGTGTCCAAGTCCTTGGGCACGGGAGACACTTGGAACGGCCGCAGAGTTATTCACCGCGCGGACGCGCGGTTGCTGGATTCCTGTGACGAGCACAGGAATGAGGGTGGGACATGGCGCCATCCCACGCCAGCGTCCCGGAGCGCCGGCAATCAAGAGAGCCTCATCCTTGTACATTGGAGGTGCCGCGGCTCTCATTAGCCGACGCGCGGTGAAAGGGGAGTTGACCGTCTACGTCTGCTGGCAAAAGGCGATGCGGTTGCTGAAGGGGTCGGTGACGGTCATCTCGAGGCCCCAGGGTGCTTCCTCGACGCCGGGCTTCATGTAGCGGTAGTCCTTGCCTGAGAGTTCGGCGTGATAGGCCCGCACATTGGCGACGCGGACGAAGGCCTTGGCGCCGGGGCTGGCGTCGCCGGAATGTTCGCTCAGATGCAGCGCCATGCCGTCGCGCGAGACCTGGCAATAGAGCGGGAAGTTTTCGCCGAAGCGGTGCTCCCAATCGAGATGGAAGCCGAGGAAGCCGCAATAGAATTCCATGGCCTTTTCGACCGAGAAGATGCGGAAGATCGGCATCGGCGGTTCGATGCCGATCGCGGAGCGGGAGGTGCCTGCCTCTTCTATTTTCGCCGAGAGGATATTCCATTGATCGAGCCCGAACTGCCGGGCGACGATTTCGAGCGTCTCGCTGTGGGTCAGCGAAATATCGCAGTCGGCAAGGGCCTGCCGCAGTGTCTTTGCCATGAGCTTGGCATCGCGAAAATCGCGCATGATGTCATCCTTCCGTTGGCGGCAAACAGGAAGATCAGTGCCCGCGTCTGCTGACCCGTTCGCCATCGATCGCCAAACGGCAAGGGATGTGAAGGATGTTGTCTGGATGCATTCACCATAACGCAGAAGCGTCGCGGGGCGGCTGGCCGCATCCGGCCGAAGACGATAATATGAGAGGGTTTATCAGGAATCAAGACGCGGTGCGCGTTGCCTCGACAGGAACCGCCGTGAGGTAACTGGCAAGTTCGACCCGGTTGCGGCCGGCGCGCTTGGCGACGTAGAGAGCCTTGTCGGCGGCACTCAGCATGGCGTCGAAATCCAAGCTCTTCGAGCGGCCGGGGGCGACGCCGACGCTGACCGTGCATGTCAGCACCTCGTCGTCGATATGGATCTCGCGCGCTTCGAACGCCCGGCGGATGCGCTCGGCCGTGAGTTCCGCCCGGCCGGGCATGATCTCCTTCAGCACCAGCACGAATTCCTCGCCGCCGAACCGGGCAGCGGTATCGCCGGCGCGGCAATGGGCCGAAAGTTCGCCGGCGAAGACAGTGAGCACGCGGTCGCCGGCGGCATGGCCGAAGCGATCGTTGACGGATTTGAAATGATCAATATCGAAGACGATGACGGCCGTGGTCGTTCCCATCGGGCGCGTGCCGTATTGGTCGAAGAGGGCGCGGCGGTTGAGCAGGCCGGTCAGCGGGTCGGTGATCGCATCGAGACGGTGACGGGCAGCGAGCCGCCATTGATGCAGCGCCAGCGACAGCGCGCCGATCCCGGTCATGCCGGCGATGCAGACGGCAAGGCTCAGATCTTCGGCCCAGTTGCTGGGGGCTTTGCCGAGCACCAGCTTGCCGTCTGATATCAGCACGGCGGCGCAGAGAACGAAGGAGATCGCCGTCAACGTATAAAGCGCTGTGATGCCGAGGAGCGGTGCGGGTGCTTCGGCACGGGCGAGCCAATATTGCCGGGCGGTGGCAAAGAGCAAAAGGGCGATGGCGAGATTGTCGGCGATGAAGGCCAGGCCGTCATAACCTGACAACATCGGCACGACGGAGAAGATCATCGCCGCAAGCGCACGGATCCCGATGGCGATGAGAGACACGCGGCCGGTGAGGAATTGTTTGCCTGCCCCCCAGATGGTGGCAAAACCGGCATGAAACAGCACGAAATTGCCGATGCCGAGCCATTTCTCCGGCATGCTGACATAGGCGCTATAGACGAAAATGCCGCTGACGACGAGGACAAGGCCGACGGTGGCGGTCAACAGCACGGTTTCCGAACGACGGACAAGCCAGCTGCCCATCAGCGTCACCGCAAGGCAGGCCGCGGAGACGCCGAGCGCCATCAACAGGGAGTTATAGTCAAGCATCATGCTTTCAGTCTCCGCAGCTATTGTCGCTTCGAATGGCAGCTTATCGGTCCGCGAGGAGGAATGTCTTATGCATCCGTTAACAAATGATGCACTGCACAATGCAAATGCTACGCGTTTAACATCGCGTCGAACTTTTAAATGAATATTCTATTTAAAATTGAAAACTGAAAGCTTACGCCTGCTGCATCACCTGCCAATGCAGGGGAAACATCGGATCGAACACCGTCACGGGACCGGCGCCGGTTTCAATCCTCGCGGGAAAGGCGACCGGCTCGGCCTGCCGCGACAGGGTAATGCGCTCCTCGTTCGGCTGAAGCCCATACCAGGCCGGCCCGTGCAGCGACACGAAGGCTTCGAGCCGCTCGAGGACGCCCTCCTGTTCGAAGACATGGGCGAGGCAGCTCATCGTATTGACCGAAGTATAGATGCCGGCGCAGCCGCAGGCGCATTCCTTCAGCGGATCGACATGCGGGGCGGAATCCGTGCCGAGGAAGAAGCGCGGATCGCCGCTGATGGCCGCTGCACGCAAGGCCAGCCGGTGGTTTTCGCGCTTGGCGACCGGCAGGCAATAATAATGCGGCCGGATACCGCCGACGAGGATGGCGTTGCGGTTGATGATCAGATGGTGGGTGGTGATCGAGCCGGCGAGATTGCCCTTGGCCGCCTTGATGTAATCGACGCCATCGGACGTCGTCACATGCTCCATCGTCACCTTCAGTTCCGGCAGGCGCTGCCGCAGCGGATCGAGTACGGTCTCGATGAAGACGGCCTCGCGGTCGAAGATATCGACCTCCGGCGTCGTCACCTCGCCATGGACGCAGAGCGGCAGGCCGATCTTTGCCATGCGCTCCAGCACCGGCATCGCCTTTTCCATGTCGCGGACGCCGCCATGCGAATTGGTGGTGGCGCCGGCGGGATAAAGCTTGACGGCGGTGATGAGGCCGCTGTTCTTCCCCTCCTCCACGTCATCGGGACTGGTATGTTCGGTGAGGTAAAGCGTCATCAGCGGCTGGAAATGATCGCCTTCCGGCAAGGCCTTGAGGATGCGCTCGCGATAGGCCTTGGCGTCAGCAGTGGTGACGACCGGCGGCACGAGATTGGGCATGATGATGGCGCGGGCGAAGGTGCGGCTCGTATCGGCGATCACGCCTTCCAGCATGGCGCCGTCGCGCAGATGCAGGTGCCAGTCATCAGGACGGCGGATGGTGATCGATTGCATGGCAGGCCTCCGAAGCGATGCGTCTGCGGCCTCGATAACACTATCTTTTACATGAAAACAATCGCCGCGACATCACGCCAGCGCGATCTCCAGCGTCACATCGGCCGGGCGGCGGTTTTCGAGGATCAGCCGGCCGTTCGGCAGGTCGTTGCCGTAGACCTTGGCGCTGGCGGCCTCTTCGGTCAGGTTGTAACCGCGCCAGCGCGCCCAGAGCCGCTCCTCCAGCACCTCGATCGGCGGCGCGAGCATGATCGAAAAGTCGAAGACGCCTTCGAGTTCGGCCCATTTGCCGAGCGAAAAAAGCAGATAATTGCCCTCGACGATGATGAAGCGGTGATCGGGGGAAACAGGGCGGGCCGACGCAATGGCGAGTTCACGCGAGCGGTCGAAGACCGGCACCAGAACCTCCTGATCGGCCAGCCGGACGGCGCGGATGATATCGAGGAAACCGCGAACATCGAAAGTCTCGGGGATCCCCTTGCGCGCCAGCAGGCCGCGTTCGATCAGGATGGCGTTGTCCATGTGGAAGCCATCCATCGGCAGGACTTCGGCGCTTTCGCCCCTGGCCTTCAGCGCTTCCGCCAGATTGTCGGCCATGGTCGATTTTCCGGCACCCGGCGGTCCGGCGATCGCGACCAGGAAACGCCTGGAATGGCCGGCGCGGTCAAGCACCTCGCCGGCGATTTCATCGATGCGTGCGTTCATGCGGCGACCGGCTCCGTCGGCACCGCCTTGGCGCCGGTCATGAAGGCGACGGCGTCGGACATGGTGTATTCCTTCGGATCGATCACCGTCAGCCGCCGGCCGAGGCGGTGAATATGGATCCGGTCGGCCACTTCGAAGACATGCGGCATGTTGTGGGAGATCAGCACGATCGGCAGGCCGCGGGCGCGCACGTCGAGAATCAGCTCCAGCACGCGGCGGCTTTCCTTGACGCCAAGCGCTGCCGTCGGTTCGTCCATGATGATAACCTTCGAGCCGAAGGCGGCGGCGCGGGCGACCGCGACACCCTGGCGCTGACCGCCGGAGAGCGTTTCCACCGCCTGGTTGATGTTCTGGATGGTCATCAGGCCGAGTTCGGACAGCTTGTTGCGCGCCAGCTTTTCCATGGCCGGCCGGTCGAGCATGCGGAACATGGAACCGAGCACGCCCGGTTTGCGGATCTCGCGGCCGAGGAACATGTTGTCGGCGATCGACAGCGCCGGCGACAAGGCGAGATTCTGATAGACGGTCTCGATGCCAGCGTCGCGCGCTTCCATCGGCGAGCGGAACTGCACCTGCCGGCCTTCCAGCGTGATCACCCCCTCGTCCGGGGTGACGGCGCCCGATATCGCCTTGATGAGCGAGGATTTGCCGGCGCCGTTATCGCCGATGACGGCGAGGATTTCACCCGGATAGAGGTCGAAATCGGCATTATCGAGCGCGGTCACGCGTCCATAACGCTTGACGAGACCGCGGGCGGTGAGAAGGGGTTCGCGAGCCATGATTACACCGAAACCTTTCTGATCCACTGATCGATGGCGACGGCGGCGATGATCAGCACGCCTGTCAAAAGGACTTTCCATTGCGGGTCGGCGCCGAGCATGTTGAGGCCCATCGAGACGACGCCGACGATCATGGCACCGAAGAGCGTGCCGAGAATGGAGCCGCGGCCGCCGAACAGCGAGATGCCGCCGATCACCGTCGCGGTGATCGCCTGGAGGTTAAAATCGGTCACCGCCGAGGACGGCGAGATCGAGCCGTTGCGGCCGATCGAGACCCAGGCGGCCAAGCCGGCAATGACGCCTGATATGGCGTAAACGGTGAGCAGCACCTTCTTGGTCTGAATGCCGGAGAGCTTGGCTGCCTCCGGATCGTCGCCGACGGCATAGACATGCCGGCCCCAGGCGGTGTGATTGAGGACATACCAGAGCACCAAGACGAGCAGCACCATGGCGATGACGCCGAGGGTCAGCACGGCGCTGCCGAGCTTGAAGCTCACGGCGAAAAGATGCAGCAGCGGCGCCTTTTCGTCGACGTCGGTATCGCGGATCGTCTCATTGGCGGAATAGATGAAATTCGTCGCCATGACGATGTTCCAGGTGCCGAGCGTGACGATGAAGGGCGGCAGTTTCATATAGGCGACGAGGAAGCCGTTCAGCAATCCGCAAAGGCCGCCGACGACAAGCCCGGCGACCACTGCAATCGGCGTCGGTATGCCGTAAGTGATGGCGACATTGCCCATGATAACCGCCGAGATCACCATGATGACGCCGATCGAAAGATCGATGCCGGCGGTCAGGATGACCAGCGTCTGGGCGGCGCCGAGAATACCGACGATGGCGATCTGCTGCAGGATCAGCGTCAGCGTATAGGACGAGAAGAACCGTTCGCCGATGGTGAGCCCGAAGATGATGATCGCCAGCACCAGCACGATCAGCGGCACGGCGGCCGGTGTCGAGTGGAGAAAATGCTGCGCGCGCTTGATCAGCGAGATATTCTCGTGCTCGAAGGAGGCGACGCTCTTGTCGCTGTCGTCGAGGACGCGTTCAAATTCCTGTGTTCCGGTCATGGTTCCTCCTCCGCAACCGCGCGCCGAACTCGCGCGGGGGCCGTCACCGATATCCATCCGGTCTTTGCTGAGCCGGTTCGTGAGGCGACGGCACATCGTCCGTCGAAAACGGCCGGGGATCAAGCCCCGGCCGGTCTGCTTTCAACAATCAGGGCTCAGCCCCAGCACTTGTCGGTGCCTTCCTTGGTGTCGATCGACTTGACGCCGGAAACCGGCTTGTCGGTGACGAGCGAGACGCCGGTGTCGTAGAAGGACTTGCCTTCGGTCGGCTTCGGCTTTTCACCGTTGTCAGCGAACTTCTTGATCGCTTCGACGCCAAGGGCTGCCATCATCAGCGGATATTGCTGCGAGGTGGCGCCGATGACGCCTTCCTTGACCGACTTCACACCCGGGCAACCGCCGTCGACCGAGACGATCAGCACGTTCTTTTCCATGCCGACGGCCTTCAGCGCCTGATAGGCGCCGACCGCGGCCGGCTCGTTGATCGTGTGGATGACGTTGATGCTCGGATCTTTCTGGAGAAGGTTTTCCATGGCCTTGCGGCCGCCTTCTTCATTGCCGTTGGTCACGTCATGACCGACGACGCGAGCATCGTCCTCGTCGCCGATCTTGTTCGGGTCCTTCGGATCGATGCCGAAGCCCATCATGAAGCCCTGGTCGCGCAGAACGTCGACCGTCGGCTGTGACGGGGTCAGGTCGAGGAAGCCGACCTTGGCATCCTTGGCCTTGTCGCCCATCGTTTCCTTGGCCCACTGGCCGATCAGCTTGCCAGCGAGCAGGTTGTCGGTGGCGAAGGTGGCGTCGGCGGCATCGGCCGGCTCAAGCGGCGTGTCGAGAGCGATGACCAGCAGGCCGGCATCACGGGCCTTCTTGACCGAAGACACGATGCCCTTGGTGTCGGAAGCAGCAATCAGGATGCCCTTTGCGCCGTCGGCAATGCAGCTTTCGATCGCGGCCACCTGGCTTTCGCTGTCACCGTCGACCTTGCCGGCATAGGACTTCAGCGAGACACCGAGTTCCTTGGCCTTAGCCGTCGCACCTTCCTTCATCTTGACGAAGAAGGGGTTGGTGTCGGTCTTGGTGATGAGGCAGGCGGAAATGTCAGCCGCCATCGCCGGAGCGGAAAAGGTGACACCAAGCGCGAGCGCGCCGAAAGCGAGAACAGATTTCTTCATGGAACTCCTCCCAGAGTTTGCCGGCGCCGCCCCTGCGGGGCCGGAAGCTTAAGATATGACACTTCGCCGTGGATCGCTAATGCCTCCCAGCGGTCCCGTGCCCTTGACGACGGCAATTAAGAGCGAAAAGAAATTGGCTTGTCAATAAATAAATCCAATTGAATTATTAATTCGATGTGGCATGCTCCATCGAATTAGGGCATAGGCCAACAATCGGGAGGAGCGGCCATGTCGTCCTTGGATGGACCGGCAAACATACCGGTCCCGCCACCAATTCTGAATCCGGCCGGCGGTGCAAACCAGGTCAGGGTACGAGCCTATAACGAACGGCTCGTGCTGTCGCTGGTGCGTCTCTACGGCGCGCTGTCGAAGGCCGATATCGCGCGCCGCAGCGGGCTGTCGGCGCAGACCGTCTCCGTCATCATGCGGGTGTTGGAAAAGGAAGGGCTGCTGTCGCGGGGAGAACCGGTGCGCGGCCGTGTCGGCCAGCCGTCGATCCCGATGCATCTCAACCCCGACGCCGTCTATTCCTTCGGCCTGAAGATGGGCCGGCGCAGCGCCGACCTGGTGCTGATGGATTTCGTCGGCCGCATCCGCATGCAGCTGCATAAGACCTATGCCTATCCGCTGCCGGATGAAATCCTCGCCTTCGTCACATCAGGCATCCGCGAACTCGAAGAACGGCTCGACGACAAGCAGCGCGGCCGCATTGCCGGCCTCGGCATCGCCGCGCCTTTCGAGCTCTGGAACTGGGCCGAAGAGGTCGGCGCGCCGGCCGGCGCCATGGAGGTCTGGCGGGAGATCGACCTGCAGGCCGACATCGCCTCCCGCGTCTCCCATCCGGTCTTCATGCAGAACGATGCGACCAGCGCCTGCGGCGCCGAACTGGTCTTCGGCGTCGGGCCATCCTATCCGGATTTCGTCTATTTCTTCATCGGCTCCTTCATCGGCGGCGGCATCGTGCTCAATTCGGCGATTTTTTCCGGCCGCACCGGCACGGCGGGCGCGATCGGGCCGCTGCCGGTGCGGGGCAAGAACGGCGAGACGAAGCAGCTGCTCGAAATCGCCTCGATCTTCGTGCTCGAAAACATGCTGCGCGAGCGTGGCATCGATCCCGAGCCGCTCTGGTATTCGGCCGACGACTGGGTGGATTTCGGCGAGCCGATGGAAGCCTGGATCCAGGACAGCGCCAAAGCGCTGGCGCAGGCGATCGTTGCCGCCGCCTCGATCCTCGATTTCAGCGCGGCCGTGATCGACGGCGGCTTTCCCAGCTGGGTGCGCAGCCGCGTGGTGCAGGCCACCATCGACGAAGCGGCCAAGCTCGACCTGCAGGGCGTCGTCATGCCCGAAATCATCGAGGGCGCGGTCGGCGCCCAGGCACGCGCCATCGGCGGCGCCAGCCTGCCGATCTTCGCGCGTTACCTCACCGATCAGAACGTACTCTTCAAGGAGGTAGACCATGCTGAAAGGACTTGATCCGCTGTTGAGCCCGGAGCTGCTTTTGACGCTTCGCGCCATGGGCCACGGCGACGAGATCGCGATCGTCGACGGCAATTACCCGGGCGTCGAACATGCCCGCCGGCTGATCCGGCTCGACGGCCACCGCCTCATCCCGGTTCTCAACGCCGTGCTCAGCGTGCTGCCGATCGACGATTTCGTGGCGGAGGCGATCTTCCGCTCGACCGTCAAGGCCGAGCGCGACAGGCTCGACCCCGTGCATGAGGAGATGATCGACTGCTGCGCCCGCCACGAACCGCACCGGCAGGTGGTGCCACTGATCGGCCAGGATTTCTACGGACGAGTGAAGACTGCCCATGCGGTGATCCAGACCGGCGAGCCCAGGCTCTATGCCAATATCATCCTGCGCAAGGGCGTGATCTATCCGAAGGAGGCGGACGCCCATGCCGAGGTTGATCCCTTCGTCTACTAAAGCATGATGCCGAAAGTGTGAGCGGTTATCGGACGACATCATGCTCTAACTATAATGTAGAACAGATTCGGATTTTGGGCCGACCGGGCCTAAAACCATCCTGTTCTAGCGGTCACCCGTCTATTTCGACTTCCGCTTCACAGTTTACGGGCGCATTTAAAGGGATGGCCATGCCGATGGACGAGCGGGCGTGGGCGCCAACGCTGGGGCCGTACAGCTCCAGTATCAGATCGGAATAGCCGTTTGTGACCAGCGGCGTCTCATTGAAACCCGGAGCAACATTCACCATGGCGAAGACGCGCAGCCAAGCCGTGACCCGATCAAGGTCTCCGACAGCACGTTTGAGACTGGCGAGATGGGCCAGGGCAACGAGCCGGGCTGACGCGTAACCCTGCTCTGCCGAAACATCCGCTCCGACCTTGCCAAGCGGGTCTGCCAATGTCCCATCGCGGTTGCACGCGACGTGACCCGAGATGTAAGCGCGGCTGCCGCGCAAGCGAACCCAGGCGAAGGGCATATGCAGCCCCTCGCGAACTTTCAAAGGTTCGGGCAATTCCAGACCCATTTCGGCCAGACGTTGTTCGATGATGGCCATGGTGCACCTCCCGGTGTGGTTAAGGTACGATGTTGTCGAGCTCCGGCATCAGAACGACGCTCTCGTTGGCTGCGGGGTCGTTGCGGGCACCGAGGAACTCGGCGCTTTCGGTGCTGCGATTGACGGCCACGTGGGGAACGCCGGCCGGAATGAACAGATAGTCACCGGCGTGGACCAATTCGCACCGCTCGAGCTCCGGCCCCGACCAGATCTCGATTTCTTGGCCCGCAGTCATCAGAAGGGCCGTCTCGTGTCCCTCATGGCGATGGGCCTTGGTTCGTCTGCCTGCCGGTAGCGAAATCATCCCCAGCCACAGCATGCTTGATCCGACGCTTTGTGCCGAGATGCCCGAGCGATAGACCGACCCTTGCTCGGCGACATGGCTGCCGCTCCCGCGTACGACTTTCGCGGTTAATCCGTGGGGATTTTTCGGGTGCGTTGCTTCGTTCTTCATCGCTCTCACCACTTCAGCCGCTGCACTGGAACAGACTCTGCGCGCTCGGCCGGCGCAAGTCCTGAAGCGGGGCCGAAAAATTCCGAAAAGTTGCGAAATCGCGTATCATCTCGGCCATGAACACCCAGCACCTTGCCTTCGGCCACTTCGAGTTCATTGCCGAGAACGGATGCCTGTTTCGCGACAATAGGCCTGTCGCTATCGGCGCCCGAGGTGCTTCCCTGCTTGCCGCTCTGCTTTCGGCACAGGGAGGTGTCGTCTCCAAGTCGGCCCTGATGGATGCGGTTTGGCCGGGATTGATTGTTGAGGAAAGCAATCTTTCCGTTCAGATTGCCGCTCTTCGCAAGCTGCTCGGCCCTGCATCAGACGGCAGCGAATGGATCGTCACGGTTCCGCGGGTCGGATACCGATTTTCCGGTCCTGTGGAGAGCCGGACCGACGCAGCCGAAAGCGGATGGCATGCGCAGACCAGTTCGATGCCGGCGATTGCGGTACTGCCATTCGAAAATCTCGGCGGTGATGCTGAAAGACAGTATCTGGCCGACGGTATTACCGACGACCTGATCATGGCCCTCGTTCGCTTCAGATGGTTCCGCGTCGCCTCACGTGGGGCGAGTTTCACAAGGAAGGATGGCTCGAGGGATCCGCAATCTATCGCGCGCGAACTTGGCGTCGATTTTCTGGTGGATGGAGCTATCCGGTATACCCGCGATCAGATCCGGATATCGGTGCACCTCGCCGACGCAGTGAAAGGCGCCACCGTCTGGTCCGAACATTACGACCTTCAGGTGGCCGAGGTATTTGCAGTGCAAGACGCCATCGCCGAGCGGATCGCAGCAGCGGTGGAGCCCGAGCTGCTGTTGCGTCATGGGCTTCCGATGGCTCCGCACACCGGCAACATCACTGCCTGGAACTTTGTAAGGCAAGGTACATTCAATTTCCACAAGGTCACCCAGCCCACTCACCTTGTCGCCCGGCGATTCTTCCGCGAGGCTGCGGAACTCGATCCCATGCTTCCAGAGGCGCAGATCTGGCGGGCGCGGGTCAATGCGGGCCTCATTGGCTACGGCTGGACTGATAACCCCACCGCGGACGGGAAGGAAGGATTGGATGCGGCCCTTCGGGCGATCTATCTCGATGCGCGGAACCCGTACTCGCACTATGCGCTGGCGATTGTGTCGGCTTACACAGGCAGGGCTGACCAAGCGATCCTCGCAGCGGAACGGTCCATCGAACTCGGTTCGAGTTTCGCCTTGGGGTATCTCGTCTTCGGCATGGCCAGTCTCTTTTCGGGGGATGCGGCCGGCGCGCGGCAGCCCCTGGCTCGCGGCCTCGAACTTAACCCCCATGACCCGCAGAATGGGGTTTGGTTCAGCCTTCTGATGCTTGCACTGTTCTTTTCGGGCGACGTCGAGGGCGCACTCGAAACGGGACGTACGGCGCTAAAGGCGCGGCCTGACTGGCCGGCGCTTCTGCGCATTCAGGCGTGCTGCCATATGGCCGCGGGACATCGTGAACAGGCCCGCCGCTTTGCTGCGGCTGCCAGCGACCTTTCCGAATCCGCCGGCGATGCGCTTGGTCCGTTCAGGGATGACAACAAGGAATGGGCCACCCGCCTGAACGAGCTGCTGCGAGCGGCGGAACTTTAAAACGACCGATTGGCAAAACCCGTTCAGGATCGGCGCCGAAGCAGCCTGAGGCCTTGCCATAAGGAGGCCTGCCGCTCGTCGGCCGGGATTGGCAGCCGGTGAAGACCGCCTATGCGGTAATCCAGACCGGCGGCCCAAGTTTTATGCCAACCTGCGCAAGGGTATGATCTACCCAAGGAGGCGGACGCCCAGGCGACTTTCGCCACTCGTTCGATAGATGTTATGGTGCGGTCGGTGCGTTGGCGTCCTGTCGGCCAGGCCGCCAAATCGCTCGTTAAGCCAAGTGCTGCGAACGGCACCTCAACACCAGGAGCGGACGTCGAGCGGCTGCATGGGCACGTGCGGGATTAGCCGGTGAAGCGATGAGGACACGGATCACATGGCACCTGACATGAGCGCGACTCCTCGTCGCAGCACCACCGGTTTGCGCAAGTTTCTGGATCCTGAGCAGCAGCGCGATTGGATAGAAGGCAAGGCGGACTTGATCGACGCCGAAGAGCGCGTGGAGTCCCTGGAACAGCGGTTCAAGTACGTCGCACGGTTCGAGAAGCTGCTTCGTCGCCCGCAGGCGCAAGACCTTCTGCAAATTCTCGGGGCATACGGACAAACCTGCATCCCCATCCCGCGCAAGACAGAGCGGCACTACTGGTCGGTTTCGTGCCTGCCCTCGACTTCCGACAAGCCGCTCATCCGCGTCAATGCGAGCTGGATGGAGCTTTTCACGCTCTACGCCGACGGCGAGGGTCTGCGTGCACGATTCCTGGTGCATCTTTCTGACTTCACCACGGATCATTCACCGGCGCAGGGCGATGTGGACGAGGCCTTTCTCGAGGACTGCGTCACGACGCCCGAAGACGTCGGTTACTTTTTTCCGCGCGGCGAGGACATTTTCGGCATCACTGTGAAGGGCTCGGCCTCGATCCGGAAATTCCTGGCGGAGCGCCGCATCCTGCGCGCCATCCGGACTTTCAATGTGACGCACATGAACCGAGGTCGGAACGCCTATCAGGCAAGCCACTGCTACAGCCTGGCGGACACCATGCTGGCGGGTTGATCGGCTCCGGGATGCGCCCTACCCTGGCGAGACTGCGGAGCCGGCTCGCGGTCGCCGGCGACGCGCGGATGCTGAAAAGACGCGGGGCGGCGACCGGCAGACACCATCGGATCGAAGCCTCATCCGATTTACGGGAAAGATATCCAATTCACGCAGCGAAACGCCCGCACCTTCGTCAATGCAAACGCGACATTAACCATCGAAGGTGGACGATCTTACGGACTTGTCGGTGCTGCGCAGCTTGATCAACGACTGCAATGCCCGACGCGGCATTCGATGACACGAGCATCAGCCATGTGGGCTGTTGATTGAAAGCATGTCGGGGACGATGCGGTCCTTCGAGCTGGCCATGACGGCTCTTCACACAACAGGAGCCTGTTCATATGCCTCGCATCCAACCAACCAGACCGCAGATGGAGATCGTTGCCTGGCTCGCGGTCTTCCTGGTTCTCTTCTGCCTATCTTGGTTCCTCCAATGGCATGAAGGGCTGGATCGGTTCATCGAGAAGCATCATGACTATCCGCTGGACCACGCCCTCCTCGCCCTCAATATCTCCGGGTTTCTCGGGCTCATTTATTCCGCGCTGAGAATCCGGGATCTTTCGAGGGAGGTCAATCGCCGGCTGCAGGCCGAAAAGAACGTAGACTGGATTGCCTGTCACGACACGCTGACCGAACTGCCTAACCGCAGGTTTCTGGATTCCGTGTGCGCGCAGGCGACGACCGATCAAAGGGAAGAAACCTACGCCGTTTTCAGCATCGATCTCGACGGCTTCAAGAAGGTCAATGACCTCCTGGGGCACGATCACGGTGATGCGGTGCTGAAGACTGTTGCTCAGCGGCTCTCTTCCCTCTTTCCCCGTGAACACGTTTTCCGCCTTGGTGGAGACGAATTCGTTGTTCTGGCGCGGCGCACCGGAAATCCCGATCTTGTCGCGTTGGGGAACCGCATGGTGACCGTGATCGGCAAGCCGTTCACATTCAATGGTGTCGCCGTCGACCTCGGCGCCAGTGTCGGCTTCGCGCTTTATCCGGAGAACGGCGATGACCTAAGCCAGGTCATCCGACATTCGGACTGCGCGATGTATGTCGCCAAAAAGCAGGGGCGCAATCTGGTGAAGCCCTTCGTGCCCTCGATGCAGGACGAGTTGGCGAAGCGGGTCCGGGTGGAAGCTGATCTGAGAGCAGCCATCAAGAAGGCTGAGATCGTTCCCTACTATCAACCGCTCGTGGACCTGAAAACGAATAGGATTATCGGCTTCGAGGCGCTGGCACGCTGGAAGACGGCCTCCGGCGAATTCATCCCACCGAACGAATTCATTCCGGTGGCGGAGGAAGCCGGTCTGATCGTCGAATTGACCGACCAACTGCTTCGCCACGCCTGCACCGATGCGCTTTCCTGGCCAAGTGAGCTCGTCCTGTCATTCAACCTTTCTCCGATCCAACTGAGCGATCGGTTACTGGGGCTCAGAATTCTCAAGATATTGGGCGATGTCGGTCTGCCCGCGCACCGGCTCGAGCTGGAAGTGACGGAGAGCGCCATCATCCAGGACGCCGTTACGGCACGAATCGTTCTCGATGATCTGGTGAATGCCGGGGTCGGGATTGCTCTCGACGACTTTGGAACTGGTTATTCCAGCCTCTCACAACTATCCAATTACCGGTTCGACAAGATCAAGATCGACAGGAGTTTCGTCTCTTCATTCGAAACCGACGATAAGCAAGACAAGGTGATCAGGGCGATCATCGCTCTCGGTGTGGGACTTGGCGTGACGATAACCGCCGAGGGTATCGAAGAGGAGAGCCAGCTTCAGCGGCTTCAGGACCTGGGTTGCGATATCGGCCAAGGTTATCTGCTTGGCAGGCCAGCGCCGGCCGAGGAGCTTGCCGCAGGCCAGGTCAGCGCCAGGATTTTGCAACACGGTTGATGCCTGCGGTATGTCGCCGTTGTCGAGCAAGCCCTGTCCACCCTGGCCGACCGGCCGTTCCACTGAAGCGTGATATCGCAGGCGCTCGGAGAGCTGCTCGAGGCAGCAGTCCAAAGTTTTACAGCGTGACGGCGCGGCGGTGCAATCGTCCGGACGTTACTCCGACACAGGGGTAAAAGGATGACGCCCAAGAAACGCAGCCACTTGTTCTGTAACTTCGACCGGCGCGGAGTCCGGGAAAAAATGTCCGCCTGGTACAGCGCGAGCGTCCATGGTCGTGCAGCGATCCGCCCAGGTGGCTGGGAGATCATAGAGTTTGGCCATCGCGCCGGCGGTGCCGTACAGGATCAGCGCAGGCGCCGATATACGTCTCCCTTGCTCCGCCAGATCGTCGGCGAGATCGACGGCCAGCGCCGCACGGTAATCGTTGCAGCCGCCGGCAATCGCCTTGGCATCATGCCATGAAGCCCGATAGGCCGCGAGCTGTTCGGCGTCGAAATCCTGCGGGCCTGCCGCGCCCCATCCAAACAGGCAGGTTTCATAAAAGAGATCGGGATTGGCTTCGATCATTCGCTCCGGGAACGGCGCGGGTTGAGCGAGGAAGAACCAGTGCCAATAGCTTTGAGCGACCTCGCGGCGCAGGTCGCCCAGCATCACGGCCGTCGGCACGATGTCCATCAGAGTGACGCTCGCCACAACAGCAGGATGGTCGAGAGCCAGCCTGTGCGCCACCCGGGCGCCGCGGTCGTGACCCGCGAGGTGAAACCGCTCGTGTCCAAGCGCTTTCATCAAACCGAGTTGATCGGCTGCCATGGCGCGGAAGCTGTAATTGGTCAGATCAGCGCCAGCCGGTGGTTTGTCGGAGGCGCCATAGCCGCGCAAATCTGCACAGATCACCCGATAGCCGAGCGCGACCAGCTCTGGTGCGATCCGTGCCCAAAGTGCCTTGGTCTGCGGAAATCCATGCAGCATCAGCAGCGGCTCCCCCGCACCCGCGGCGACATAAGCGATCTCCACGCTATCGACGGCAATCCGGCCGCTTTCAAAACCCTCAAACATACTTCGCTCCCCGTTTCGCGACGATTGTGACGCCTCTGCAGCGGGTTGGATGCCGTGAGGTCCGTCTTGCCCTGATGTAATCCTTATATTGGTTGACATTATTAATGATATACGTCATCAATAAGTCAAGCTATAATGACGCACGACATCATAGTTTGGGCATGGCCGTCGAAAGGGCTGCGAAGTGCGGATCACCAAGGAAAAAAAGCAGGAAAACTACGAGCGGATTATCACCATCGCTTCCGAACTGTTTCGCGAGCGCGGGTACGATGGCGTGGCGGTGGCGGAACTGATGGAGCGTGCCGGGCTCACTCATGGCGGCTTCTACAACCACTTCCGATCCAAGGAGGAGCTGATCGCAGCGGCGACCGCCAGGGGTTTCGGCGAGACCGCGGAACGCTACGCAGGATATGATGCGCTTGCCGCCATCGAAGCCTATATCTCGCGCGAGCACCGGGATGCGCGCGGCCAGGGATGCTCCGCTGCGGCACTAAGTTGCGAAGCAGCACGGCTGCCGGATGAGACGAGATCGGCTTTTGCCGCAGGAATCGAAAACCTGCTCAGCACGTTCGAGGGCGACATGGCGCGCGATCACGCCTCCGGCGCCGGATCGCGCGCGCTGACCATCAGCCTCCTTGCTCAGGCCGTGGGCGCCATCGTCCTTTCGAGAGCCTGCCCGGACAATTCTTCCCTGGCGGATGAAATCCTGGATGCCTGCCGGGCCGACTGCCGTGACGCCATCGGAAATCACGCGCGCAAGCAATAGGGCCGCGCATGCGCGGCCCTATGCAGTCAGGCGTCGACCGGCGCGGCCATGGCGGGATAGTCGGTGTAGCCCGCAGCACCTCCGCCATAGAGCGTCGCCATATCGAGATTGGCCAGCGGTGCACCGGCCTTCAGGCGTTCGACAAAATCCGGGTTGGCAATGAACGGCCTGCCGAAGGCGAACAAATCCGCCAGTCCCTGCTCCAGCCTTGCCGTCGCGAGTTCCAGATCGTAGCCGTTGTTGGCGATGTAAGTGTTCTTGAACCTGCGGCGAAGCGCCTCATAGTCGAACGGTGCAACGTCGCGCGCCCCGCCCGTCGCGCCTTCGACGACATGGAGGTAGGCAATGCCCATCTCGTCGAGCTGCTCGACGATGTAGTTGAACTGCGCCTGCGGATCGGTTACGGATATCCCATTGGCCGGCGACACCGGCGAAATCCGAACGCCGGTTCGCTGCGCTCCAACTTCCTCGATGACCGCGGCCGTCACCTCCAGCGTCAGCCGGGCGCGGTTTTCGACCGAGCCGCCATAAGCGTCGGTTCGGGTGTTCGATCCATCCCTGGCGAACTGGTCGAGCAGGTAGCCGTTGGCGCCGTGAACTTCGACGCCATCGAAACCGGCGGCGATCGCATTGGCGGCGGCGCCACGGAAATCCTTGATAATGCCGGGGATCTCGCCCGGTTCGAGCGCCCGAGGTGCCGACACATCCACGAAGGCGTTGTTCACAAACGTCTTGGTTGCGGCCCTGATGGCGGAAGGCGCCACCGGGGGCTGCCCATCCGGCTGCAGGTCGACATGCGATACCCGACCGACATGCCAGAGCTGCAGGAAGATGTGGCCGCCCTTGGCATGCACCGCGTCGGTCACCTTACGCCAGCCGTCGATCTGCGCCTCTGTGTAGATGCCGGGCGTGTCCTGATAGCCTTGACCCTGCTGCGAAATCTGGGTCGCCTCCGAGATGATCAGTCCTGCCGAGGCCCGCTGCGCATAATATTCGGCAATGAGATGCCCCGGCACAAATCCGGCGCCCGCTCTGTTGCGCGTCAATGGCGCCATGACGATGCGGTTGGAGAGCGTGAGGGAGCCGAGCACCGAGGGCTCAAAGAGTATCTTGCTGGTCATGTGTCACTTTCACAAGGAGTTAGAAATTATTGCTGACGTTCCCAGACCTGTGAACGTCCGAGCAATGACACGCCGATAAAGCCGCGCACGTTGAGCTTCTTGCCGCCGTTGGTGACGGAAATCTTGCTGCTGTAGACCTTGCCATTGTCCGGATCGAGAATCTGGCCACCGGTATATTCGTCGCCGTCCTTCTTCAGGCCGCTCAGGATGACCAAGCCAACGACCGGCGCGTTCTTGAGCGCGCCTTCGCATTTCGCGCAGGTCGGGCTTTCGTTCGCGGCGAGAAAGACTTTTTCGATCCTGCCCTGCAATGTGCCATTTGACTCGGTAATTCGGATCAAGGCCCTCGGCTTGCCGCTGACGTCATCGACATTCCGCCACAAGCCAACAGGCGAGCTATTGTCAGCCCATGCCGCCGATGACATGAGGGCCGCAACGACGGTGAGTGCGAAAACGGTGGACCTTCTTAATATATGCAATGCTGTCAGCTCCTTGAATTGCGTTGAACGCGTGTGTTGCTGGATAGGCGTAAAGTCGGCTGGGAAGGGGCCAGCGTCGCAGAGGTCATGAAAATCCGGTGAGCCGCTGAGCTCTCCAAGGGTTCTAGTCTGCGACCGTGATGACCACCTTGCCCTTCGCACGCCCGGTCTCGACATAGGCCAGCGCATCCCCGGTCTTCTCAAACGGGAACACCTTGTCGACGACCGGGCGGATCGCGCCCGATTCGATCAGCGAGGTGATTTGATCCAATTGCTGCCCTTCGGCGCGCATGAACAGGAACGAGTAGCGAATGCCGAGACGCTTGGCTTTTTTTCGGACTCCTCGGCTCAGCAGGCGCAGCACCAGTTTCAGAAACAGGTTCAGGCCGAGCTTCCCGGCGAAAGCGGGATCGGGCGGACCGGAAATGGAAATGAGCTGGCCGCCCGGCTTCAGCACAGCCAGGGATTTTTCGAGCGTCTTTGGATCCTGGCTGTTCAGCACGAGATCGTAACCCGACAAGACCTTCTCGAAATCCTGTGTCTTGTAATCGATCACCACATCCGCCCCGAGGCTTCTGGCCAGCTCGGCATTGCCAGCGCTCGTCGTCGTCGCGACGGTCGCGCCAAGATGCTTGGCGAGCTGAATGGCGAAAGTCCCGACCCCGCCGGAGCCGGCCTGAATGAAGACCTTCTGGCCGGGTTTTACCTTGCCCACCTCGACCAGCGCCTGCCACGCGGTCAGCCCCACCAACGGGATGGACGCCGCTTCCGTCATGCTGAGGTTGTTCGGCTTCAGCGCCACGTCGGCTTCATCGACGGCAATGAATTCGGCAAATGTGCCGACCCGATGATCGCGCGGCCGTGCATAGACCTGATCCCCCACCTTGAACCGCCTGACGCCGGATCCGGCTTTGACGACCGTTCCGGCAACGTCGTGCCCCAGGACGAAGGGTGGGCGATAGGGAAGGATAAGCTTGAACTCTCCATCCCGGACCTTGGAGTCCAGGAGGTTTACGGCCGTGGCCTGAATCCGGACCAGGACATCATTGTCCTGCAATTCCGGTTCGGGCAGGTTGGCCAGACGCAAAGCGCCCTTCTTCTTGTACTTATCAACGACGAATGCCCTCACGAGGCTTTCTCCAATTCGAAGTCTATTGCGGTATCAGGCGCCAAGGAAGGACAAAGCCTTCGGCACGAAATCGGCGTAGTTCTGGAAAATCCCACCATGCCCGGCGTCCTTGTAGACAACCAGCTCTGCTTCGGGGATGCGCTGAGCCATATCGGCGCTGTTGACGGCCGGAACCATGATGTCATCGTCGCCATTGGCGATCAGGACCGGGATAGTGATACGGCCGAGATCCTGAGGCGCCTGCCGCCCCCAGGCTTTGATCGCCTGGAGTTGGTGCAGGAAAGCCCTTGGAGTTGGCCCCTTGTCCCTTCCCGCCTTCCGCTCTTTCAGCCGATCCAGAAAGGCTTTCGCGGCTTGGCGACCATTGGCGGTGGACGTGAAGAACAGATAGGTTTTTGGATCGCGCAACGTCAGCAGACCTTTGATAATGAGTGGCCAGGATATCGCTCCCACCTTCTCGATGCCCCGGCCTCCGGCGGGACCGGTACCGGCTAAAATAAGTTTGCGCACGAGATCGGGGGCTTTCAGCGTGATGTCCTGCGCGACAAATCCCCCGAGAGAAAATCCAAGCAGATCGACTTTTTTGAACCCAAGCGTTCGGATCAACGCGATCGTGTCGCGTGCCATCTCGTCGATGGTCAGAGGGGCCGTACCGCCTGAGGCGCCGATACCTCTGTAATTGGTGGCGATTACGTGATGCCTGGTGGCGAGACCATCGACAATGCGGGGATCGAAATTGTCCAACACCGCGCCCCAATGGTTGAGAAGAATGATCGGCACGCCACCCTGGGGGCCAAGGTCGCGATAGGCAAAAGGGGTTTCCCCAACATTGATCCAGAGGTTGGGCGCCTCGGCATAACACGTCGCAGACCGAAGATATCTTACAGAAGTGTTCATCGTTTACTCCAATATCCGGCCCGAACCGGCAGGGCTGGGTCGGAGAGAAAGCACCCAGCTTCGGTCGCTCTACATTTTAATGACAACTGTCATCATAATAGGATTAATGATACTCGTCATCAAAGTTGTCAAGCGGAATTTTTCTCAGCCGAATCAAACACCATCTCCCGCAGGCTGGTACGCGGATCGCTCGAGCCAGGAAGGGTGCAAAGATCACCACGGTCGGGATGGTCTATTCTCACTTCAAACTTCGTCATGAGCCCGAGTCGCTCCTCGCTACATGCCGATCCCGCGCTCGCCGGCGATGACCGAACTCGACCGGGCCGAGATTTTTCGCCGAAAGTCACCGAGACCGTTGCATTTCCATTCTTGAGCAGTCATTCTAGAACAATTGATAAAGAATCGGGGCGACAATGGGCCGAACGCGGGAATTCGATGAGGAGGCAGTGCTGAAGGGGGCGATGCACATCTTTCGCAAGCACGGCTATCAAGGGGCGTCGATCCGGGATCTCGAGGAGGCGACCGGGCTCAAAGGCGGAAGCATCTATCACGCTTTCGGCGACAAGGCCGGCCTCTTCGACGCGGCGTTCGGGCATTACAACTGCACGGTGCTGGAGGGACGGATCGAGCGGTTTGCGCCGCCGGGAAGCGGGCTTAAAGGCTTGCGCGAATTGTTCCTTTCGCTCCTGCATGAGCCCGACGATGGCTCGCTCGGCTGCCTGATCACCAATATGGCGGTGGAATTCGGCGGTGGTGCCGATCCGCACCCCCGTGTCGAGGCGGCGCTCGGCCTCCTTCGCACCACATTCCGCTCAAGGCTGACCGAGGCATCGACCTTCGTTCGGGACGCCGATGGCGCCAAGGCGGACAGAACAGCCACCCGCCTTCTGGCCTTCTATCAGGGTCTTCTCGTGCTCATTCGCGGCGGTGACGACAAGGCCGGGCTGCGGCAGGCGATAGAAGACGAATTCAATCAATTGGAGACGATGTTATGACACCTGAGGCCCTCTGGAATCGATATGCAGCCATCTGGTCGCTGGATGCTTCCGCTCGCGAGCCGGAAATGCTGGCTTGCCTCGCTGACGATGTGACCTATTGCGACCCGAATGGAACGATCGCCGGGCGCGCCGGTCTCTCGGCTTACATGGCCGGCTTCAAGGAGAGCATGCCGGGAGGCTGGTTCAAGATATTGAGCGTCCTCCACCATAATGACCGTTCGCTGGCGCGCTGGGCACTGCGCCAGGAAGACGAGAGGGTCTTGCAGACCGGCACGAGCTTCGGGGTGATTTCCGATGGCCGGCTCGGCGCGATCACCGGCTTCTTCGATCCTCTGGCGGAGCAGCACCATGAATAGCGAGGCGACACGCCAGCTGGCGCTCGACTTTGCGAGCCAGATTGCCCCAGCCGGATGCATCGATATCAGGCGCTTCTTCGGCGGCTCCGCCCTGGTTCGAAACGGCGCGCAGTTAGGGTTCGTCATGAAGGGCACTTTGTATCTCCGCGTCGACGCAGCGATGGGCGCGGAGTTCGAGGCAGATGGCTGCGAGCCGTTCAGCTACCGCGCTGCCGGCCGGACGGTCACGGTTCGCCGCTACTACGCCGTTCCCGCACATGTGATCGATGATCCCGCGCTGCTGCACAGCTACGCGGAGCGTGCATTGCACGCAACCGCCACGCCCGGCCACCGGCTCGCCGATACGATCTAGCGTCACCCCGTGCGGCTAGTGCGTGGGCTGGCGGGTCCGTCACTTCGTCGATTGCTCCAGACCACGGATACGGCTCGATATCCCCCAACCCCTGCCCCCTGCGCGAAAGAAAAGGACCGATATCTGTCGATCCCTGTCTTTTCGCAGCCCCGCGGCAACATGTCCCGGTTCAGGTATTCAAGCCGCCATCCACCGTGAGGATGGTTCCGGTGATGTGCCTTGCAGCAGGGCTTGCGAGGAAAGCCACGGCCGCCGCCACATCTTCCGGCTCGCCGTAACGTCCAAGTGGAATGAGGGCACGCTGGAAATCGGCGAAGTCGCCATCGGCGGGATTCATATCGGTGTCGGTCGAACCCGGCTGGACCAGGTTTACGGTGATATCGCGAGATCCGAGTTCCCGCGCGAGGCCGCGGGTAAACGAGTGGAGCGCGGATTTTGTCATGAAATAGACCGTGCCGGTGTCACCGACGATGCGTTCGGCGCCGACCGAGCCGATCGTAATGACGCGGCCTCCCGCCTGCAGATAGGGAATGGCGGCCTGCGAAGCGAGCAGAGGCGACCGCACATTGACATCAAGCAGCGCATCGATCTGCTCGACGCTGACGTCGGCGATCGCACCATAAAGCGCGATTGCGGCATTGTTGACGAGAATGTCGAGACCGCCAAGTGCCTGGGCCGCCTCGTCGACCGAACGCTTCACCGCCGCCGGATCGGCGCTGTCGGCCTGGATGGCAAGCGCCTTGCGGCCCTTGCGCTCGATCGCCCGGACGACTTCGGCGGCGCGGTCGGCCGAACGCTCATAGGTGATGGCGACATCGGCGCCCTTGTCGGCAAGCGCCAATGCGATGGCGGCGCCAATGCCGCGCGAGCCGCCTGTGACGAGGGCACGCTTTCCAGCCAGTTCTGTCATGATCTTCTCTTTCTATAGTGATCGACACATAAATAGCTAGGCACGTTGCGATAGGGTGTCAATGGGTTTATATAATGATCGATGCAAAAATCGGACGAGATGTCGAACGTCGATGAAACCCCTGCCCGCAGTCGCGGGCGGCCGCGGGCGTTCGACCGGGAAGCAGCCTTGGCGCAGGCGACGCGGCTGTTCTGGATCAAGGGCTTCGAGGCGACCTCGATCGCCGACCTCACCGAGGCGATGGGGATCGGATCGCCGAGCCTTTACGCGGCATTCGGTTCGAAGGAGGCGCTCTATGCCGAGGCGCTGCGCCACTATCGCGACAACAACGAGGCGCTCGTCTGGGCAGGCTTCTTTTCCGCGGGCACGGCGCGTGAAGCGGTGATGTCGTTTCTGATGGATTCGGCCGCTGCCCTGACCGGCTGTGTCGCGGATATTCCCCGCGGCTGCATGGTGACGCTCTCCTCGGTCGGCAGCGAGGGCCACGCGGACCTCGGCGAACTCGTGCGAACTGCCCGCGCCATCACGCTCGACCGCCTGAAGCTGCGCCTGAACCAGGCGATATCAGCAGGCGAAATTCCGGTCTCGACCGACGTCCACGCGCTTGCCCGCTTCGTGCAGACCGTTCAGAACGGCATGTCGATCCTGGCCCGCGACGAAGCGACCCGCGGCGAACTGGAGGCAGTGGCCGAACTGGCCATCCTGGGTTGGGACACTCGAACCGGGGATGCTGAGCACAGGCGAGGCTGATCGCGTTTCGAATATCGTTACGCGGATGCTCCTGCGTCAGCTTTGATCAGTCGGTCGCGGTAGTTTCGTAGCATCGCGGGAGCGCCGGCATTCAAGAGAGCCTCATCCTGAGGTGCCCCGAAGGGGCCTCGAAGGACGAGGCGGACGCGCTGGTGTCAGTCGGATGCAAGGAGCGGCGTTGTGACGTGTCCTTCGAGGCGATCCTGCGGATCGCACCTCAGGATGAGGAGCGTTGGAGGATGCCGCCGTCTGGTTCCCTCTTCTCCTCGGCGAGGCCGGAGGACAGCTAAAGTGAGGGCAGCCAACGACGCGAACCGTCCGAAAACCGCTCGCACTTTCCGGCATCATGCCCCTCGCAGTCAAATCTCCCCAGCCGACGGTCCCCACACATCCGTCAGCGCAAAACCGTTCGGATGCGGATCGAAAGGGTCCAGCGCTACCTGGGTCAGGCCGAAGGTGAAGCCGCGGCCGGTGATGGTGGGGATGACGGCGGGGCGGCCGGCCACCTCGGTCACTGCCTGAAGGCCGACTTCGAATTCGGAGCCGATGATCGATTTCGAGGTGAAGGTATCGCCGACCTTGGCCCTGCCGCGGGCATAAAGCGTGGCGAGATTGGCGGAATTGCCGGTGCCGCAGGGCGAGCGGTCGGCCCGGCCCGGCCACATGGTGGTGCAGGTACGCACCGTGCCGTCGGCTTCGGTATCACGGAACATGACATAGGCGACGCCCGATATCGCCGGGATCTCGGGATGGACGACCTTGATGTCGCGGTTGATCAGCTCCTTGAGGATCATGCCCGCCTGGACGAGGCCGGCGGCATTGGCCTTCTCGATCGTCAGGCCGATCTGGCCGACATCGACGAGGGCATAGAAGATGCCGCCATAGCAGATATCGGCCTTGATCCTTCCCCAATGCGGCGTGTCGATTGCGACATCGAGTTCATGCACGAAGGAAGGCACCATGGTCAGCCTGACCTTTTCGCAGCGCCCGTCGCGGCAGGTCGCCGTCGCCTTGACGAGGCCGGCGGCGGTTTCGAGCGTGACGATCGTCTCCGGCTCCTTCATCTCGACGATGCCGGATTCGAGAAGCGCCGTGGTGACGCAGATCGAGTTCGAGCCGGAACTCGCATGCGCCTGGTCGGGCTGCAGGATGATGAAGGCGGCGTCCGCCTCCGGGTGCCGTGCCGGCAACAACAGGTTGACCGAGCCGATGGGCGCGCCGCGCGGCTCCAGGCAGAGGAAGCGGCGCAGTTCGTCGCCCTTCGGATCGGTGTTCAGCCAATGCAGCTGGGCGGCGATGGTATCGCCGGGGATCTTCGGCACGCCGCCGATAGCGACGCGGCCGATCTCGCCTTCGGCATGGACATCCAACAGCTGGATCGTGCGCTTCCATCTCATATCGAAAACTCCAGATCAGACGTGACGGGTGACGCCGCCATCAACGCGAATATTCTGGCCGGTGATATAACCGGCGCCATCGGAGAGCAGGAAGGCCGCGGTCTTGGCGATCTCCTCCACATGGCCGATGCGCTTCATCGGGACCGTCTCGGCGGTCCCGGGCTTGTGGTTGAGGCTGTCGATATAACCCGGCAGGATGCAGTTCATGCGGATATTGTCGGCCGCATAACGATCGGAATAAAGCTTGGTGAAGGCGCCGGCAGCGGCGCGGTAGGTGCAGGAAACCGGGAAGACCAGCGTCGGCTCGTAGGCGGCGAAGGTGGTGATGTTGACGAAGGCGCCCTTGCCCTGTTTCAGCATGACCGGCGTCACCAGCCGCGCCACGCGCACCAGCGACAGGATCATCATGTCGGAACCGAGCGTCCAGTTCTCGTCCGAAATATCGAGCAGGTCGCCCTTCGGCGGATGGCCGCTCAGGTTGACGACGGCGTCGATGCGACCATAGGTCTTCATCGTCAGGTCGAAGATCGCCTTGAGATCCTCGGCCTTTTCGGCCACGCCGCGCGAGGCGACGCCGCCAAGTTCGGCCGCGAGCTTTTCACAGCTCTCCGACGGCGACATCAGCGCCAGCTGATAGCCCTGGGCGGAGAGCTCGCGGGCGATCGCCTCGCCCATGCCGCGGCCGCCGCCGGTGATCAGCGCTACGGGTTTGGTGGTTTCGGACATCGGGACCTCCTAATAACGGTCTATGCGGAACGGGGTCATATCGACGGATGGTTTGAGCCCGGTCACCATATCGGCGATCACCAGCGCTGTCGTTGCCGAAAAGGTCAGGCCGAGATGGCCGTGGCCGGTCGCATAAAAAACGCCCTGCAGTTTCGACGACGGCGAAATGATCGGGATCGTATCGGGCAGCGCCGGACGATGACCCATCCATTCCGTCGTCTCCTCGACCTTGAGGCCGGGCAGCGCGCGCTGGGCATGGCGCACCAGCACCCGCGGACGGCGGAAATCCGGAGCAGCATCAAGGCCGGCGAGTTCGACATTGCCGCCGACCCGGATGCCGCCCGCCGTCGGCGTCACCATGAAGGCGCGATGCGGCCAGATCACCGAATAGCGCATCGCGATGCCGGGCTTCATGATCTGCGTGTGATAGCCGCGCTCGGTTTCGAGCGGGATCGGCTCACCGAGCTTTTCGGCGAGGAAGCGGGTGTGGACGCCGGCGGCAAGCACGACCGAACCCGCCTCGATGCGGCTGCCATCATCGAGGAGAACGACGGCGGTGCCGTCACCCCTGCGCTCGATATTTCGCACAGTGCCGGAAACGAAAGTCGTGCCGGCAGCCTTTGCGGCGTCGGTGAGTTTCACCACCAGCTTGTAGGGATCGCGGATCGACTTGTTGTCGGGAAGCAACACGGCTTTGGCGATCGCCGGCGACAGAGTGGGTTCGTAATATTGGATGGCGCCATTGCTCAAAACCTCGAATTCGAGGCCGTAGCGCCGCATCATGGCGAGATGGCCGCGATCGGCAGCAAATTCCGCCTCAGTCTCGTAGATCGCCAGACAGCCCTCCTCGGTCATCAATTCGGGTGCGCCGATCGCCTCGAGCATCTCTCTGAAGTCACCGAGCGCCCGGTGCGACAGGCTCATGCCGGCATCCTCGATCTCTCGGAGACGCGAGGGCCGACCGGCGGCGAGGAAGCGCAGGAACCAAGGCAACATCCTGGCCGCATAGGAAGGCCGCAGCCAGACCGGACCTTCCGGATCGAGCAGCCAGCCGGGAATCTTCTTCCAGGTCGAAGGGCCGGAGCCGGCGGCAAAATCGAGCGCGATACTTGCCATGTTGCCGAAAGAGGTGCCGCGACCTGGTTCGCCCTTGTCGATCAGCGTCACCTCAAACCCGCGCCGCTGCAGCTCGAAAGCGATCGAGGCGCCGATCACGCCCGCGCCGACGACCGCTACCCTCTTCTTCGTCTCATCCGCCATGCCATCAACCCATCGCACGGCAGACAGAAGTGCCGTCGTGAATCTGATATATCACATCAAGATGCAATGCCTAGAGAATTTCCGTTTTCTCCGAATCACGGAAATTCTCTATTTCTTTGTGCACTTTTGCTGGAATTGCTCTGTGGAATTTTTACTGGCTTTCCGGCAGGCCGGCGCCGACGCTGTCGCCGACCGAACCGACGGTGTTGTTCATCGACTGGCCGAGACGTTTCAGCTGGGCGTCGTAGTTGCGCCGGGTGCGCGGATCGAAGATCGCAATCGGCGTGCTGACGGCGACACTGACAGCACTTCCGGCGGTCTGGGCAGCGCCCATCGCCACCGCGCCGACGGCCTCGCCGAGACCGACATTGGAATCGGTGATCGTCTGGCCGGCAATCAGCCGGTCGCCGATCAGCTGCACCACCTCCGGGCTTTCGGCGAACTTGCCGTGGTTCAGCCGGTCGCCGCCCTTGAGCTTGGTAAGGTCGAGCACGGTGATGCCGGCCGCCTCGAGCTTGCTGCGGTAAGGTTCGGCAGAGGGATCGATCTGGCCCAGCCGGTCGACATTGCCGGAGATGCGCCGTGACAGCGCCAGAGCCCGGTCGTCCTGCGAGACGAAGATGGTGAAGTGCGGCCTTTCCTTGCCGAGGCTGGCGAACTGGCGGCCGAAGACATCGACATCGAGATCCGGCGAGGCAAGGATAACATTGTTGATCTTCGGTGCGACATGACCTTTGCGGATCGCCATCTGCCTGAGCGCTTCGACCGTCAGCCACGTGCCCATCGAATGGGCCATGATGGTGATGTCGCTGACAGCCGGATTGGCGGCGGTGCGGGTCAGCAGCTCCTCCAGCGCGTCGCGGGAATAGTTGGTGCTTTCCTTGTCGTAATTATAATCGAAGATGCTGCCGCGCGACGGCCAGGTGAAGACGACGGGGGCGACGTCGGCATGCGAATCGTGGACGATCTGCGCAAAGCGGTAGACGGCATCCTCATAACGATTGTTGAAGCCGTGGACGAAGACCAGTACCCGGCGGCTCTTCGGCATATGGGTCTTCAGCCAGGTCTCGCCGGCCCGCTCGCCTTCCAAGGGATCGACCGAAACGGTGACGAAATCGCGTAGCGGATCGGCCGGCAGGCGGCTTGGCCATTGCACCTGGCCGACCTTGCGATTGGCTTCCGGCGGGATCGAGACGTCGACGGCATTGACGGCGAGCCCGGTGCCGCGTTCGCCGGAGAAAAGCACGGCAGGATTGTCGTCGGCAGCGCGCGTCGTCGCGACGAGAAGATCGACCTTCGACGTGCCGGCCGGCACGGTGCCGGCCGCCTGCATGACACCGACCGGCCTGCCGCCGCAGCCGGCGAGCGCCATCGTTGCAATCAGAAGACCTGTCAGAGCCGCGGGCAAGCCGCGTCTTTTGCCGATCATGACCAAACTCCAATCGGTTCACCCACCGGACAGGCGGCGCCCGTCCAAATAGTCCGACGAGGCTTGCCGAGTCAAACCTCGGGAGATGGACAAGAGCAATCCCCTGCGAAAACCACTGCGCGCTTTTGCTGGAATTGCGCCTGAAACTTTTCCGCTATCCGCGGCGTTTTGCCCGATCAGGTTCAATCGATGGATCACGGTGATGAAATTACTCGGGATCACATGCTTATCGACATTGATGCTGATGCCTTCGCTCGGCTCGACGGAGACGCTTGGCGAGGCCGATATCCGCCGCGACATCATCGGCAAGACGGTCTACCTCTCCACACCGCTCGGCGGTGAACTGCCGCTGATCTTCCGCTCGTCCGGCAAGGTCGACGGCAACGGCCAGGCGATCGGCCTTGGCCGCTATGTCAAACCCAGCGATACCGGCCAATGGTGGATCGACGCCAACCGCCTCTGCCAGAAATTCCAGAGTTGGAACAAGGGCAAGCCGATGTGCTTCGAACTCGAACGCGCCGGCGCCAACACGATTAAATGGACCCGAGACAACGGCAGGACCGGCGTTGCCCGGATCGGCAATTGATCGATTTCGACTTGGAGATATTGGGGAAAAGAAAAAAGCCCGACGCGGGAGGAGGTGCGCCGGGCTCTTGATCCTGACTGACAACTGGGAGGAGGAGTGTTGTCAGTCCGATGTAAGAGCGCTGGGAGGAGGAGTGCGCTGCTTACGAAGATAGGTATAGCCAATTCTTTTGATTCGGAATAGCGAAAATACCGCAATGCAGCAATGCGCTGAGCGCAATGCTTGCCTTCTAAGCGGCACGCCACCGCCTCATTTTGCAGCATGTTTGACCAGATGGTCAAAATTATGCCGAAAATTGCGACCTCGGGGATCGCGATGGGCTTGCCCCTCATCCGCCTGCCGGCACCTTCTCCCCGAGGGGAGAAGAGGATATGCCGCAATCTTTCCGCTCCTCGCCTCGTCAAGCAGCCTTGAAGACCTTGCTGCCCTCGGCGTCGAGGGCGGAGAATTCTTCGTTCGAGAGGGTGATGTCGACGGCGGCGACGTTTTCCTCAAGATGCTTGACCTTGGAGGTGCCGGGGATCGGCAGCATCACCGGGCTGCGCTTCAGCACCCAGGCGAGCGCGATCTGGCTGGGGGCTGCATTGTGCTTTTTGGCGATGGTATCGAGCAGCGAGCCGGGTTTGGCGAGGTCGCCGGCGGCGAGCGGGTACCACGGGATGAAGCCGATATTGTGCTTGGCGCAATAATCGAGCACGTCCTCGCTGGTGCGGTCGACGAGATTGTAGCGGTTCTGGACGGTCGCGACCTTGAAATGCTTCGAGGCGGCTTCGATATCGGCAACGGATACTTCGCTCAGGCCCGCATGGCGGATGAGGCCGGTATCGAGCAGCGATTTGATCGCATCGAATTGTTCCTTGGCCGGCACCTTCGGATCGATCCTATGCAGCTGCCAGAGATCGATCTGCTCGACGCCGAGATTGCGCAGGCTCTTATGCACTTGCTGGATCAGATATTCCGGACGTCCGACGGGCAGCCAGATATCGGGGCCGTGGCGGGTCAGGCCGCCCTTGGTGGCGATGACAGACTCGCCGCCATAGGGATGCAGGGCTTCCTTGATCAGCCATTCGGAGACATCGGGGCCGTAGGAATCGGCCGTATCGATGAAGTTGACGCCGAGTTCCGGCAGGCGCTTCAGCGTGCGGATGGATTCGGCATGATCGGAAGGCTCGCCCCAGATGCCCTTGCCGGTGACGCGCATGGCGCCAAAACCGAGGCGGTTGACCTCGATATGGCCGCCGATCTTGAAGGTGCCTGACTTTGCTGCGTTGTATTGGGCTGCGTTGTGACTGGACATGGTCTTTCCTCTCTTATCAATCAAATATTGAAATCGGTGGAACGGTCGGAGGCGGTTGAACAGCCGCGGCACGGATGCCGAGGCTTTCGGAGATGCCTTCGAGCGCGAATGTCTGCCCTGATCGAAAGCGATGCCCGGCATGGTGAAGATCTGCTCGCGGGGATCATCAGAATGTGGCCGCTACGACGCTTGCAGATATAGGACGGCCCGGTTCCGATAACAGGGCCTGATCACAGGGATGGAGCGGAAACATCGACATCGAGCTGATCTGGTCGGAAGTGCACACGGAGGCGCAGGCGGCCCCCGCGTCAACGCCTGGTCTTTGCCTCGTCGCCCAATTCCGCCAGCATCTTCCAAAGGTCGGTGAAAATCTCCCGGGCGAAATCCTGCGGCGAAACGCTTGGCGGGCGCTGCTGCCAGAGCTCAGCCCCGACGCGCAGCGCACCGATGACGATGGCCGCAAGGACGCGCATGCGGGGCCGCTCAAGCGGATCACCTCCCTTGCGCAGCAGCAGCGCCTCGGCGAGCTTCTGTTCGAGCTTGGCGTATTTCAGCTGGTCGCGGGCCTTCAGCGCCGGCGTGCGATGGATGAGTTCGCCAAGCGCCAGGCCAGGCTCATCGACGGACGCGATGACGGTTGCGGTGATCGCCGCCTCGACCGCCGCGACGGAGGTTTCTTTCGCCGGCCTTGCGGCGATTGCAGCCATCAGGCGATCGGCAAAGGCATCCTGCCAGGCGAAAACCACCTCTTCCTTGGAGGGGAAATAATCGAAGAAACTGCGTTTGGAGACATCGGCCGCCTCGGTGATGTCCTCGATCGTCGTGGCCTCGAAGCCGCGCTGCAGGAAGAGGGTCATCGCCGCCTGCTCGATGCGCTCGCGCGTCTGCCGCCGCTTGCGTTCCCGCCTGCCTTCCGTCGTTTCCGCCCGCTTGTTCTTAGCCATTCCGGCCCGGCATCATCGTTCAGCCGCCGGTTTCGTTGGAAAAGGCGGCGACGTCGTCGATGTCTGCCGCGCTCTGGCGATAACTGAAGCGCTCGCGCGACAGTTCCAGCGGCTTGCGGCGCGAAATCCGGTAGACCGAGGCCGGCGGCAGGTTGCGCACCGTGCCGCCGATGCGCACTGCCTTCAGACCGAGACGGTCGAGGATCGGCCGCGGCACCGGGCAGCGCGGACCATAGGTAAACTGGTAGACGGCGCCGCCCGGACGCATATAGGCAAAGGCGCCGGCCAGGATCGAGGCGATCTTGCGCGGCGACATGGACAAAAGTGGCAGGCCGCTGACAACCGCGCCGACCGGTTCGCCTTCGAAGATATCGGCATGGGCGAGATGGGCGGCATCCATCTGCAACACACGCGCGGTCGGAAAACGCGTCTGCAGCGATGAGATGAACTCCGGACCGTACTCGATCAGCGTCAGATCCGCTTCACTCACCCCGCGCGCCAGCAGCGCCCGGGTAAAGACGCCGGTTCCCGGGCCGAGCTCGATGATCGGCCCGTCGAGTGCGGCAATTTCACTGGTCATGATCCTGGCAAGCGAATCCCCCGACGGCGCGATGGCCGCGACCCGAAGCGGGTTGCTGACCCAGGAGCGAAAAAAATGCAGGAAATCGGAGCATGCGGCCTTTGCAGTCATGACTATCCCACCCGTCTGAAATTCGATTGATTATGAAAAGCGACCATCGCGGCGAGCATGGCAATTCCAAGGCAGAGGCGTCAATCGCTTGCCTGAGCGGCGTTTCCCAGATTTTTCCGCCACGTCCCGAGTATTTATACCTAATGCATTTTTGCAGTCAATGCAAGATTGCCAATCGACACGCGAAAGGGGGCGGCCCGGAAGCCGCCCCTGCTCAAATCGCGAGATGCCGAGGCGTCCTCAATAGTTGCAGCTGGAGCCGCTCCCCGGGTTGAAGCCGAGCTTGCAATCCATCTTGAGGGGCTTCTTCGGGTTCATCATGTAAGGCGTCATCCGACCTGAGGTTTCCGAGCCGCGCTCACCGATCGAACCGGTGGTGCGCCTGTCATGCTCAACCGTGGTTTCTTGTTGGGCAACCGGACGCTCGGCTGAACCTTGCTCTGTCGCGCTCGACTGGAGGGGAGCTGCCATGGCCGAGAAGGCCGAAAGGCCGAGGATTACGCCGAAGGCAGCGGCCATCAGGCCGGTCTTGAAAGTCGTGGTCATAATCGTCTCCTTGGGAGGATTCGTGGAATTTACGCCCCGGAGTTAGGAAGCGGATCTGTCACATACTACGGCGCCGCAACGGCCATCACAGACATGTGAGCAGCGGCCCGATCAAGAAAAAGGCGGCTCATCGCCGCCTCTTTCATTTGCCGGCTCAATAGCCGTTATCGCAAGGCATGCTGCCGGGGCCGATCGATCCGGAAAACGTAGGGTTGCACATTTCCCGAGCTGCCGTCCTGTTCACCGGCTGGCGGACGATGGAGCCCGTGGTGCCGGCCTCGACGCCGAAGGCGGCAAGCGGATACCAGTAGCCATCGGAATGGCGGCGGGTGCCGGGGCGCTCCGTGCGAAAGCCCTGATAACCATGCCAGGACCCGGCATGTGATTTATATTGCACCATTTTTACATCCGAGACAGCGGGCGGTCGAGCCGTCTGAACTGGTGCTGCCTGCGCGGGGATGATCGACGTGAGGGCGAGAAGGGCGCCGAGCACGGCGGTGGATGGGGCAAGCCTGAACATCTTCATGATAAACCCTCCTTATGGATTTATCTTAGGAAAATGCCTTTCAGACGAGCGGAGTTCCATGGCTCACATGCAATTCCAAAACTCGTGATTGCAGGCGATCCGGCGTGACTAAATCGCCGAAAAACGTGAAAATTCGCAATCAGCAAAGAGCTCGAACGGCGCTGGTGACGAAACGTGAATTCTCTGTTCTCAATTCGCGTATAATGTCCGGTAACCCTGGCCGGAGAGGCAAGCGACATATTGGCGATGGGCGGCAGCGCGCGCCGTGGTTTCGGCTTCCAACTCATCCGCCCCGGCATAGCCGGTCAGCTGGGCGCGCAGCTGATACTGCTTTCTCGCCTCGTCATACATGGCGTTGCCGTCGGTCATGCAAAGGCCGTGCGCAACGACCGGCGGATTGACCGGCACGCCGACCGCCAGGAGCACGGGATCATTGGCATGGTCGATGCAGCCGCCAAGACCCGTCATCATCGCCAGGGCAGCCAGAGCTCGAAAAATTCCCACCGCCATGCATTCCTCCGGCTGAAGCGCCTTAAAGATCATCAGACCTGCGGATACATCAGGAAGGTTGCGCGAAACTAGGCTGATGGGCTTGCCTGCCATTCCGGCCGGACGCGCCACTTGACTAGTCATGTTGAAATATTGCTAAAATATTATATTAATGCTTACTTATAGTCGTAAACGCTAATCTTTCGGGAGGGAAAGATTATGGCTTCGCCGTGGGTAAACGACGCGCTCTCGCACGCACAATCAGCATTTTCCAGCAAGACTGATACAAATATCCTTGAGGTCGGAGGCGGCTCTCGCACGCATATCCCCTTGAAAGGAGCGCGATATACCGTTGTCGACATCTCCAAAGAGCAACTCGAAAAGAACCAGGACGCCGCTGAGAGGATCCTCGGCGATGCTCAGACCATCGACTATGGAGATCGTCACTTCGACGCCTGCGTCTTCTGGGACGTTCTCGAGCATTTGGAAAGCCCGCGCTCTGCCTTGTTGAGAGCCCATGATACCCTGTCTCCCGGTGGCCTGGTGTTCGTCAAGGGTCCGATCCTGAATTCAGCCAAGGGGATCTTCACCGATCTGACGCCCTGGTGGACACACGTCTTGTTCTATCGCTACGTGTTGCGGCAGAAAAACGCCGGAAAGCCGGGTTATGCCCCATTCCGCGTCGAGCACGCCGCGGAGGCATCCCATTCGGAGATTGCCGGGACATTGAAAGACCTCGGCATGGATGTCGTCTTTGTCGGCGAATATGTGTCGACGCAGGTGCATGCGCTCAAGGATAGAATTCCCCCGCTTTATTGGCTCTATGAAGCTTTCGGTCTTCTGCTTCGCACGACCTCAGCCGGCAAGATCGGGGGTCGGGAGACGGAGTTCCTGATCGTGGCCAAGTGCCGTGGCCAAAGCAGATCGGTCTCTTCGCATTAGGTCTCTCTATTGGATGACCGCTGCAGACTTTTGAGCGACATGCATTAGAAGTCCGCGCTCTTTAATCGGGTGGCCAGGACGTCTGTGAACAATTTTGTTTTCGCAAGGGGTATCTTTGTGGATGGCCAGACGGCGTGGATTGGAATCCTCGTGATTTCGAAGTCCGCGAGTACCACCTCCACGACGCCGTCGTCGACCAGGCGGCGGATCTGCCAGAGCGGCGCGCGGCCCAGTCCAAGCCCGCGCGCGACGGCAACATGGGCGGCAGCCGCACTATCCGTCCTGAAGCGCCCACGGACGCGGACGCTCTTATGCTTCCCTGCTACACGGAACGGCCATTTCTCGATGTCCGGATCATCGGCGGCGTGAAGAACGCAGTGATGGTTTTCGAGATCATCTGGATGTCCGGGGCGGCCGTACCGGGCGAAATAAGTTGGCGCGCCAAATATAACGACACGCAATTCGCCGATGCGTCTGGCCTTGAGCGTGGAGTCGGGCATCTCCCGGATACGCACGGCGAGATCAAGTCCCTGCTCCAGCAGATCGACCTGGCGATCCGAGACCTTGAGCTCCACCTCGACCGCCGGATACCGCTCCAGGAAATCGCAAACCACCGGCGCTACGAAGGCGGGCGCAAACAGGACCGGGGCTCCGACACGCAACAGGCCTGAGGGTTCGGCGCGCTTGTCGGCGGCTTCGCGTTTGGCATCGTTGATCTCGATCAGGGCTGGCTTGATGCGGCGATAGAGGGCAAGCCCGGCTTCGGTGGGGGTCGACTGGCGCGTCGTGCGGTTTATCAAGGCGATCCCCACGCCGCGCTCGAGCGCCGTCAGCGACCGGTTGATCGATTGCAGCGACCGGCGCAAGTCGCGGGCAGCGGCCGTCTGGCTACCCTTCTCGATAATCGCCACGAAGGCTGCAAGATCATCCAACCGGTCCATCGAAACTCTCCCGATCTTCGGAAGAGTCTATGTCAATCACAGCCGGTTGTCTCGGCTGGCGGCCACCCGATATAGAATGGAAGGTTGGTGCCGCCGCGCTTTTTGCCTGTCATCCAAGAGAGGAGCGCATCATGACCACGAACAAGCGGACACTGCTGCATGCAGGCCTCACCGCGACCGCAGCGCTGGCGGCAGAGGCCACCGGTCTGGCAGCGGCCGCGAAGGCGGAAGAGACCCCCTCGGTCGCCGGCGACGCCGTCACCGCAGCGGCAGAGGATTTCGGCCACCTCATTCATAGGAAACCGCAGACCGTTCTCAAACCGGTATCGGCGGCCGATATCGCCGAGTTGATGCCGTGGGCAGCGAGCCGGGGTTTGAAGGTCGCGGCCCGTGGACAGGGCCATTCGGTCTTCGGCCGGGCGATGGCGGAGGGCGGCGTCGTGCTCGACATGACATCGATGCGCACGATCCATGATGTCCAGCCGGATCGCATCAGTGTCGATGCCGGCGCGACATGGAGCGCCGTTCTCGACGCCGCCTTGCCGCATGGGCTGACGCCGCCGGTGCTCACGAATTATCTTGAACTCTCCGTGGGCGGCACGCTTGCTGTCGGCGGCATAGGCCCGACGACATTCCGATACGGCATACAGACCGACAATGTTCTCGCCCTCGATGTAGTGACCGGTGACGGTCGTCACCTCACGTGTTCGCCAAACTCAAATCCGGATCTTTTCGACGCCATCCGTGCGGGGCTTGGCCAGTGCGGCATCGTCACGCGGGCCATCTTGCGTCTGGTGCCAGCCCCGCAACGGGTTCGGCGGTTCAACCTATTTTACACCGACTTGCGCTCCTTGACGGCCGATCAGCGGACAGTGCTCACCGACGGCCGTTTCGATCAACTGCAGGGCGCCATTCTGCCCGACGGCGCCGGCGCGTGGCGATATCAGCTCGAGAGCGCCGTCCACTACGACGGCCAGGCGGCTCCCGACAATGATGCCGTGCTCGCCGGCTTGTCGGATCAGCGCAGCGCGGCGGTGATGTCCGATCTGACCTATAGCGAGGATCTCAGCGCGTTTGCGCGCCTGGAAAGCCTGCTCCGTTCGAATGGCCAATGGTTTCATCCTCATCCGTGGCTGCTGACATTCCTGCGCGGCTCCAACGCCGAGCAGCTTGCCGGCGACATTCTGGCCGGGCTCAAAAACTCGGATGTCGGTCCTTTCGGACGGATTACCTATTACCCGATGTTCACAAAGGCGCTGCATACGCCCCTTATCCGGATGCCGGATGAGAGCATCGCCTTCCCGTTCAATCTCATTCGCATCCCGGCATCGAAGGATGCGGCCAAGGCGGAACACATGGTCATCAGCAACCGTGCGCTTTACGAGCGCCTTCGCGACGCAGGCGGCGTCCTCTATCCGGTGAGTGCGTTTTCCATGTCGCAGAACGACTGGAAGGATCATTTCGGGCCGAGATGGTCGCTGCTCCATGACGCCAAGCAGCGCTACGACCCGCTCGCCACACTGACGCCTGGATACACCGTGTTCTGACTGCAGCTGGATGTGTCCCAGGCAATGCTTCCTTGGTTCATGCCGGGCACTCCCCCACCAAGATCTATATAGCACCTCGGAATCCCGAAATTGGTTGCGGCATTGAAATCATTCAACGTTTCTTCACCTGCACACCTTACGAAGCGCGGCGAATTTCGGAATCCCGAAGCGGGGGATTTCGGGATTCCGAAGTGGGACTTTTTTCTTCCTGCCGACGCGACCGCGTTTGTCGGCGGCAATCTTGCGGTCGGTCTCGGACCATTTCCGGCATCTTTCCGCCGTGCACCGTTTCCACTCATCCGTTGGTGGCGCACCCTCATGGTCACCGACAAAAGTCAGCGTGAACCGGTTGGGATGCGCAACACCGCTGCCGGCCCGGCCGCGGCGAACTTTTATCAGCCCCTTATATTCGAGCTCATCGATCGCATCGGCCACATATTCGCCGGTCACGCCGTAGGACACGAACTGAGGATGGGTCACGATCAGTTTGCCGTTTTCCAAGGCGGCGTGGACCGTGTGCTCGATGACGATGCGGAAGAAGGCGCGGCAAGCATTCGCACTCAATGTGGTGAAGGCCGGGGATTCCAGCAACTGAATGGTGAACCATTGCCAGCGAAGGCTGCTGTCATCCGCCGCGCCCGGCGGAGCGGTATGCTTGCGCACCATCGCCCGCGTCTTTCCCTGACTGGTTCGGCTTTGTCGCGAGGATTGAATTCCGCCATCAGCCCCTCGCCCGCGTTGTCAGTCGGTATCCACCCGCCCTCCCGAGCCTGTTGCGGGAACTCCGTTCATGCAGCGCGTGACGGCCAAAGCTCGTCCACACCATCACCTCATCTCTGAGAAAAAATTTGCTCAGCATCTAACAGTCCGTGGTTGCAATGGCGGCAAACCTAGCGCAAGAACGATCCATGAACTAGGAAAATATTCTTAGTTATGATCTTCTATTATCCAGTCCCTTCTGCTAGGATCCCTGCAATGAATCTTGGGGTAGAAGCGCGATGCGAATAATCGGTATGGGGGAGAAGAGCGTGGTCGTTTGCGTCCGGCGATTGTCGGCATTGGTTTCGATCTTACTGGCAAGCGCCGTCCCGGCTTTTTCCTGCGATCAGCCGATCATGATATCTAACTGGTCGTTCTGTGCGATCGCCAACGTGACCGATGAGGGCGGCGACGCTGATTGGAAAGTCGTGCCTGCATGGACTCGCGAGAAAGCCATAAGCGCGTATTTCGGAAACGATCCGCGGCTGCTGGCAAACCACGGACTTTGCAACGCCAAATTCCATCGCGTTGTACTCTGCCAGCCGGGATGGCAAACGGGCAACCCGGATGAGTGCTCATATCTGGTTTGCAGCGGCTATTACTCAGCCTTGTTCGGGAAGGAAGAACGGGAAGCATATTCAAGAGACTACCCTACCGCGCAATAGTTCTTCGTTACGCCGCCTTGGGGCAGAAACTGGAGCGGCCGATGACCTTGATCTCCCGATCTCGATCTTGAAAACCTGAAGCAGGTTCGATGGCGGATCAGCTGGTCCTCCCTGCAGCCAGTTGTCGGTTGCGCCCATGAAGGCGCATCTTCGGGTCTCTGGCTCGTTAGCCAGAGGTAAAGTAAAACGAGTAAACCAACGCCAAGGGGGACTTCCTTGGCTTTAGAAATCAGAAGGACCAGAGTTCCGTTACGCGCCACAGCACTGATGGCCGTTGAGATCAGCCGGAGTGGCCCACGCGCGATAGCGTCTCCGGCGGAGGCCGTTTTCCGGGACCCTGATCGATAAAGGTCGAACAGGCGGCGCATCGAAGAATGTACGAACCGCGGTGGACCATCGATTCTGTTTTGTCAAATCCGCAGGACGGGCAGGCCAACATATTGGTCATTGCTTCACTCGAGCATGAGCACGCGGCTTATGAGGCGGCGGCCAGAATGACGGCGATCGCGAGCAGCAAAGGACCCATCCACTTGAAGTGGCGAACCACCGGCGGCCGGTGTGCCGGCTTGCCTGGATATGGCAGATAACCAAAGCCGACGGATGTCATCCATAGGCCGGCGCAAAACATGATGATTTCATCGATATAGGCTGCGATCATGACTTTCCTGCCCTCGGATCGGCCCTGTGATATCTCCGTCTCGGCATCCGATACCACTCATCCTACCCATCAGTACGGCCAGACGGAAGAGAAGAGTGAAGCTGAGAGATTAAACCTTGGGTAGCAAGGGCTATTCACGCGAGCTTCCGGCAGATCTGCAGCCAGAACCCGGTATGGCCGGACCCGGAAAAGTCTCCATCGTTGCTCGCCAGGGAGACGCCTGCCCGGCAAAACCTTGCTGGCGTATGAATTCGTTCAGGAATTCTAAGAGGCTCCGCATAAGCGCGCAAAACGGCGGCATGAAACCCTTTTCGAAAAGCACATCCCAGCAGTTCACTGCTTCGAGAAAAGCATCTCGTTCATCCCCTCACCTCGCCACGCTGGATGAACCGCGTTATGTGAGCAGCCTACAGAAAGCACGCAGCGGAGATCCTGAGATCATGCAAACCATTTGGAAGAAGCCGGTAACGCTCGCCCTTGAAGGCCCGGATCAGTGGGTGGTGATCCAGACCACCCAGGCCGCAACATGGGCGCTGGTCGAAGACTGGCCGACCGAAGAGGGGCCCGCCTTGGATAGAGCCTGTACGGTTTGCGCCGACGTCATGGCAGGAAAACGAAACCGGGAAGAGGCGCGGCAGGCGTTCATCGATGCTGCGATCGAAGCCGGAATCCCGATTAAGGAATAGGGCCACAACTCCGCGCGGCGCCTATCTGGCGCTGGACGGCGAGCGGTCATCTCGGCCCGCCATCCAGCGTGATGAAGAGATTATAGGCGATCAGCCATCATAATGGCCCGACAATGCTGCCTCCACAGACTTGACAAGCACGGCCAGATTGACGCCAGGAACGTCAAGCCGCCTCCGGGGCTTTGGCTCTTGCCAGGTCCTGCAGGAACTCTTCCATCAAGGGCTTGTCGCCAAAACGGCGATAAGCCCTTTCCGCTTCCAGCGAGAATGCCGGGTGGGCTTCGACAAGGCTCGCCATGGTAGCCTGCGCCTTTTCAAGCTCCCCGCTTCCACCCTGCAACGCGGCCTGGATGAGAAGGCAATTCTCATCGCGGGGCGCTCTGACAAGACACTCGCTGATGACCGTGGCCGCCTCTTGGCGGCGGCCATCGGCATAAAGCGCCTGGCCATGCACATAGGCATAGTATTCCGGTGCCATGGGATGCAGTCGGCGCGCCCGTTCCGCATTGGCGACAGCGTCCGGATAGTCTCCGAACCGGACCTGCGCTTTGGCCAGCGCAATCATACTGTCGGGATCGTTGGGATTCAGTTCGACCGCACGCTGCGCCGCCTGAAGTCCGCCGGAATAGTCCGCCTGCAGCGCAAGTCCGAAACTGATTACCTGATATCCAAAACCGAGATTGGGATCGAGGCGCACGGCCTGCCGCGCCTCGCTGAGACCCAAATCTAGTTCGGGCGCGGCGGCCTGACTGCCGGACCTTTGCGCCACTTCGCCTATGTAGGTCAACGCAAGGCCTGCGCGGGCTGCGGCATAAGCCGGGTCCATTTCGAGGGCGCGCTGATACAGGCCACGGGCAACGAGAATAGCGTTCTGGTCAGCGGCGCCGTGCCGGTAACGGTCGCGCGCCTGCAAGACGAGATCATAGGCCTGCAGACTATCCGTCGGCCGCAGCGCCGCCGCTGCCGCTTCGCTTCGGCCGATATAGGGCGCGAGTTGCGCGACGATTTCCGTGGTGAGCTCGCTCTGGACGGTGAAAACGTCAGCAACCTTCTTGTCGAAGCTGCGCGACCATAAGTGCGCGCCCGTGCCTACATCAATGAGCTGCGCCGAAACGCGGAGCTGGTCGCCTTCCCGGCGCGCGCTGCCTTCAACCACGTAATCAACGCCAAGCTTTGCCGCGAGCTTACGCACATCCGTCTCCTGACTGCGCACGGCATAAGTGGAATCGCGGGCGATGACCTGAAGCTCGGGATTACGAGCGAGCGCCGTGGTCACGTCCTCGGTCAGTCCGTCCGCAAAGTAAGGCTGGTTGCCGCTGCCGCTCATGGTTGCGAACGGCATGACGGCAATCGAGGGCCTGGGGTCTCCACGGGTCTGATCTAGAGAGAGTGCAGCCGGGATGCCGCTCACCATCGCTGCCAGCGGAAGAGGTGAAATCTGGGTGCCGATGAGAATGAGAGCGATGGCAGCAATGCCATAAGACCAGCGCGCCGCGCTGCAGCGCAGGATATGTGGCACCTGCCGCCAGATCGACCAGGGAGAGCCCGCCCGCCTTACGCGGTACACTTCAAGCGGCTCGGGAATATTCTTGGCGCGCCTGCGGCCGACTCGAGCGAACAGGTCGCCGCGGTTGCGCTCGGCGGCCATCACCACAGCGCCGCTGACGAATATCTGGCCGGGCTCGGTCATGGCCTCAAGCCGGGCCGCGACGTTCACCCCATCGCCATAGACATCGCCATTATCCTCGATGACATCACCGAGGTTGATGCCGATACGCAGCTTGAAAGGCCCGTCGTCAAAACCTTGCTGGATGGCAAGTGCCGCATCAACGGCCGCGTTGACGCTCGGGAACATCGCAAGGAAGCCGTCACCCGTCGTTTTGAAGGTGGTTCCGCCATGGCGGGCGACAGTGGGGTCGATCAGGTGGTCAAAAACAGTGCGCAGCTCCGCATAGGTGGAAGACTCGTCCTCGGCCATCAGCCGGCTATAGCCGACGATATCAGCGGCCATGATTGCCGCGAGCTTGCGTTGCATTTCAGTCTCCCAACGGGCTTGGCACAAAGCCGGCACTGCCAAAATTAGTGTGCAGCGATCCTTCAGACTAGTCCTGAAATTGGGAAAGCGGTTATCACTACAGCTCATAAATGCGTGAATATTGAGACGGTCCGTCAGTTGGCGGTCCGCCGGCCTCCACTTCGTCTGGAGCCGCCCCATCGCCTCACCGATGAGAGCGACGGCAATACAGACGGGCAGCCCTTGCTTTAGTGGGTATATTCCAGAGGCCCGCTTCTCTTCGTGCAAGCGATCGTCACTCTGAAGATGCTATTTGTGAGGGCGGCTGACGGTTCTCAAAGGGCCGCCTCGCTTCGCTGAAGGACGAGCGCGGTCACGCGAAGGCCGCGCTGGAGCGAGCGCTCGCCGAGTTGCGCCCCGACACGCGCATGACTGAGGAGAAGATCGACGCGTTCGCCCCGCCTCATGCGGGAGAAGGCAACGCAAGGACGATATCTTTCTGCCTATCTTCGCTCCGTTATCGATCAGGTCGAAGTCGATGAAATCCGCACCCGCGAAAGGCGGGACGTTCTGGAGCGTCTCGATGAGCGGAGCGGCTGCGGCAGGAGTGCCCGGTTTTGCATGGAAAAGAATGGCGCACCCGAAGAGATTCGAACTCCTGACCCCCAGATTCGTAGTCTGGTGCTCTATCCAGCTGAGCTACGGGTGCGTGCAAAATGCGGCGGTGCCGCTTGCGTGGCGATCCTCTAAAACGTCCTTCAGGACAATGCAAGAGCATTTCTGAAAAAATCGCGTCTTTGTCTGCCCGCGGCCGCGCCTTGCCAAACCCCGTCACTTTTCAATATGCGTCCGGCTGCGGTAATCCTCCAGCGAAACCGGGCGATCGGGGATCTCGATGCGGAACTGCGTGCCGACCGTCGGTTTTTCCACCAGCGCGATCGTGCCGCCATGGGCGAGCACGAGCTCGCGGGCGATGGTGAGGCCGAGGCCGGTGCCGCCGGAACGGGCGGAGCCGCGGAAGGCGGCAAAGAGGTTCTGGCGCGCCTTCAGCGGCATGCCGGGGCCGGTATCATCCACCGTGATGCTGACGACGCTGCCGACGCGCTGGGCGGAAACGGTGATGCGTCGGGCACTGCCGGCAGCGCCCTCGCCTGATGTCAACGCCTGCAGCGCGTTGCGGCAGAGATTGTGGATGACGCGGAAAAGCTGCTCGCCATCGGCATCGACCTCAAGCTCGGCGCCGATCTGCTCTGCGAATTCGATGCCGCTTTGCGGATCGATCGCCAGCATGTCCTTGACGTCCTGGGTGAGTTCCAACAGGCGGATATGGCGGCGGCGCGGCGCGGATTCGCTCGCCTTTCCGTAGGACAGCACCTCGGTGGTGTAACCGACGGCGCGGTCGATGGTACGCAAGAGTTTCGGGGCAAAGCTTTTCACCATCGGGTCGTCGACATCGACCAGCCGATCTGACATCAGCTGCGCAGAGGCCAGGATATTGCGCATGTCGTGATTGATCTTGGAGACCGCGAGGCCGAGAGCGGCAAGGTTCTTCTGCTGCTTCAGCGTCTTTTGCAGCTCCATCTGCATCGAGGTGAGGTTGCGGCCAGCGACCGCCAGTTCGTCGCGGCCGCCGTCGCCGATATAGATATGGGCGGGGTTCTCGGGATCGGAGGAGAATTGCTGCATGCTGCCGGTCAGTCGGCGGATCGGGCCGATGAGGATACGGTTGATCGCAAAGAAGATCAGCGTCGCCGTGAACAGCGAGATCAGCACCGAAAGCAAGAGGACGTTGCGGGAATAGGCGAACATCGCCGTGCGCAGCGGCCTGTCCTTCATCACCACCTCGACGCCGGTGTTGGTGTCACCGACGGGGCCATAGACCCGAATTATCCTGCTGCCGCCGAAGATCAATGTGTCGAGCGCGTCGCGTATCGCCGTCACCGGCGGCACGTCGGTGAGATCATAGGCTTCATCGACGGAGGCCGGCATATCGGTCGTCGCCAAGAGCCGCGAGGTGCCCTCCTTGCGCAGCACGATGGCCTTGGTGCCGGTCGCCTCCAGCGTCTCCTTCTGCAGCGCCCGCGGCAGCTCGACGGGCTGCAGCCCATCGATGACGATGGCGGCGGCAGCGGCGGTGTTCAGCCTGTCCTGCAGCCAGCGCAAGCGCATGCTGGCAACCGAGGGAAAGAAGATCAGGATTTCGGCGAGCATGATAAAGAAGACGGTGAGCCAGAGCAGCTTGCCGGAGAGGCCGCCGAACATCCGGGCAGGCGGGCACCGCGCCCTTACGGCCTCGCCGGCCGCCGGGATTTCCGCCGAAGGATTGTCGCCCTGGTCTCTTATCGGCATTCTCGTCTCGCCCGATCGGCAGCACTTCAGCCGCCCTTACCGTTGAGCTCTATATTAGACCAAGATGCTCCGCTTTCAAATCTTTGCGAGCAGCGTTACGTCGTCACAAAGAAACGCCGCCCGAGAGGAGGAAGGCCCCTCCCCAACCCCTCCCCACAAGGGAGAGGGACTAATTTGCGGCGCCCGCGCAGCAAATATCAGCCTTTCCGCGGATGAAACGACGAAGTGGGATGCGCCAGTGCGACAGGTTAAACCCCTCACCCTTGGGGGGAGGGGTTTGGGGAGGGGTCTTTGCCCGGCGCGGACCGGGCAGAAAAAACCAACGCCGCCCGGAGGCGGCGTTAAAAGGCGCGTGATCAGTAAAGCTTAGAACTCTTCCCAGCTCTGTTCGGCCGGAGCGGCATTGCCGCCGAAGGCGCGGGCGACCTTGGCGATCGCCCGGCGGGCGGGCGAAGCAACCGGCCTTTGCGGCTCGTTGCGGACGAGCGCCACAGGTGCCGGCGCATCATCGGACAACTTGAAGCGGGCAATGAGGCGCACCAGGCCACCGGCTTCGGCTGAAAGCCTGTGCGTGGCGGCGGAGGTCTCTTCCACCATCGCAGCATTCTGCTGGGTCACCTGGTCCATCTGGTTGACGGCGGTATTGACTTCCTTAAGGCCCGTCGACTGTTCGGTCGCAGCCGTGGCGATCGAATGGATATGGTCGTTGATGGCGATGACGCGGGTGCCGATTTCGGCCAGCGCCTCGCCGGTCGCCTGAACGAGCTTGACGCCAACCTGCACTTCGTTGCCTGACTTAGTGATCAGCGCCTTGATGTCCTTGGCGGCCTTTGCCGAGCGCTGGGCGAGTTCGCGCACTTCCTGGGCGACCACCGCAAAACCCTTTCCGGCATCGCCGGCGCGGGCCGCCTCGACGCCGGCGTTCAGCGCCAGCAAGTTGGTCTGGAAGGCGATCTCGTCGATGACGTTGATGATCTGGCTGATTTCGCGCGAGGCCTGCTCGATGCGGCCCATCGCCTCGACGGCATTGCCCACAACGACGCCGGAGCGGCCGGCATTCTCCTTGGCTTCGGACACCATAATGGTGGCTTCATGCGCCCGCTCGGTGGAATTCTGGACGACGGCGGTGATCTCGTCGAGGGCTGCCGAGGTCTCTTCGAGGGCGGCCGCCTGCTGCTCGGTGCGCTTCGACAGGTCGTCGCTGGCATTGCGCAGCTCGGCGGTGTTGCCGTTCATCGCTTCCGTGGTTTCGCGCACTTCGCGCATCGTCGCCTGCAGGGTGACGAAGGTATTGTTGACGTTCTGCTGCAGCTCGGCGAAGGCGCCCTGGAAGTTGCCGCTCATCGTCTGGGTGAGGTCGCCTTCGGCAAGGCTTGCGATGACGCGGCGGGTCTCGCCGATGCCGGCATCGACGCTCGCCAGCAGCGTATTGATGTTGCCGGCGAACTGGTTGAGGTTGTCGTCCTCGTAGTCCTTGCTGATGCGGTGGCCGAAATCGCCGGCCGCAGCCGCAGCCACGACGACGGACATGCTCGACTGCAGGTCGTCGCTCTTGGCGCGCATCGCCGCCTCCTGGGCGTTCAGGCGCTTGACGGCCAGGCCGTTCGCTTTGAAGACCGCAACAGCTGCGGCCATCTCGCCGATTTCGTCCGGACGGCCGGCAAAGGGGACCTCGGCGTCGAAATTGCCGTCGGCGACTTCCTTGATGGCATGGGTGACGCGCTTGATCGGGCGGCTCAAATGGCTGGTGCCGATATAGAAGCCCATGCCGATGCCGACCGCGATGCCGATGCCGGTAATGCTGAGCACGAGCATCAGCACCCAGGAGCGGAAGCTCTCGATCTCGGCATTCACGGTCTCCAGCGCTGCCTTGTCGGTGGCGACGACGGCATCGATTTCCGCCTGGAACGCCTTGCGGTTGGCGCGGTTGGCGTCGTTGTTGCCCTGTTGGCCGGCGGCTTCGGGGCCGACTTCCGTGCCGAGGCGGGCCGTTTCCGTGCGGAAGGTGCGGAATTCCGCGGCGCGGGCGACGAGCTTGGCAAAATCGGCCTTCTGGCTCTCGGGAACGAGCGGCGCCCAGCCCGAGATGACCTTGTCGATCTCGTCGAGGCCGGCCATCAGGCCCTTGGCGAAGTTCGGCGTATCCTTGATCGTTTTGGCGGCATAAATGCCGCGCGATTCCATGACCACCGCCGTGACGAAACGATTGAGGCGTTCGCCGGCATAGGCGCGGCTGGCGGCATGCTCGTAAGCCGTCAGGTTGCGACTGTATTCGTGCATGGCGGACAACGCCGTTGCGCCGATCAGAAGTGCCACCGCGCCCATCACGCAAACCAGCAGATTAATTTTGCCCCGGATCTTCAATGCAATGCTCCTAGCTACGCCACTGCCTGGAAAGCAAATTCCCAGTCGATGCATTGAATATCGGCGAAATTTATTAAAGTTAGATTTCTAATATTTACGATTATGGCTTCGGAAGTGATCCATGCCGAATGCGGCGAGAACGCTTAAGCGCCTGAAAACCGGGGCTATCGATCTGCCTCGGCGAAATTTACAACCACTCGGGGCAGGGCCTAATTTATTAACACCAGAGTGCGAAAATACTTTCCGAGCCAGCAGCGCAGAGTGAAATTATCCAGCATAATTGACTTTTATGGGCTTCATCCTTATAAGCCCGCGCACGTCCGGTCACGCAAGCCTTTCATGGCCCGCCCGTTCGAAAAACAACGCTCCTTGCATTATGCAAATTCAAGAAGGGCCGCACTCCGCGGTGTTTAAAATAAATGAAGCGTACCTACCAACCATCCAAGCTTGTTCGCAAGCGTCGCCACGGTTTCCGTGCCCGCATGTCCACGAAGGGTGGCCGCAAGGTCATCGCAGCCCGCCGCGCGCAGGGCCGCAATCGTCTGTCGGCGTAAGCCGGGTTGCCCGGTAAAAGATGGCGGGCGAATTGACGATCAGTGAGAAGAAACACACTGTCGGGCGGCTGAAGAGCCGCCCGCAGTTTCTTGCCGTGCGCGAGGGCGAAAAACGCCGGGGCGGCTTCTTCCTTCTCGAAGTCCTCGACCGGAAGGAACCCGACAGCCAGGCACGCGTCGGTTTTACAGTCACCAAAAAACATGGCAACGCGGTCGAACGGAACCGCATGCGCCGCCGCCTAAAAGAGGCGGTGCGGCTTCATGCGGGGTTTGCAATGCAGCCCGGACACGACTATGTGGTTGTCGCGCGCAGGGACGTGCTTGACGCGTCCTTCCAGGAATTGGCCGCGGAACTGAAATCCCGCGTGGAAACCAGGCCGAAACACCGGCGCTCCGGAGACGGACGCCCCAGGAACGTATGATGGAAAACAACCGCAATTATTTCATTGCGATCGCTCTCTCGGTGCTGATCGTCCTCGGCTGGCAGTTTCTCTATATGAATCCGCGCATCGAGGCCCAGCGCAAGGCGCAGGAAGCCCAGAAGGCGCAGCAACAGACCGAGCAGGTGCAGCAGCCGGCAGCCGGCGGCGAGACGCCGGCCCAGCCGAGCGGTACGGCCCCTTCCGGCCAAGCAGCCGCGACAGCGACGCTCGAGCAGGCGCTGACAAAGACCCCGCGCGTCGCCATCGATACGCCGGCACTTTCCGGCTCTATCAACCTTGCCGGCGCCCGTCTCGACGATCTGAAGCTCAAGGGTTATCACGAGACCGTCGACGACTCGAGCCCGATCATCACGCTGTTCAGCCCGGCCGAGACCAAGGACGGCTATTTCACCGAACTCGGCTATATCGGCAGCGACGCGACAGGCGCCGTTCCGGGTGCCTCGACGCTCTGGACCGCGCCCGAGGGCGCCAAGCTCACCGAAAAGACGCCGGTGACGCTCTCCTACACCAATGACAAGGGCCTGACTTTCACCCGCACCATCTCCGTCGACGAACGCTACATGTTCACCGTCGCCGACAAGATCGAGAATACCGGCCAGGCGCCCGCATCGCTGTCTTCCTACGGCAGGGTGACGCGCTACAACAAGCCGACGACGCCCTCCGTCTACGTGCTGCATGAAGGCTTCATCGGCGTGATCGGCGACGGCCTGATCGAAACCAAATACAGCGCCGTCGAGGAGGAAGCCGTCAAGCCGGCGAAATCCACCGGCGGCTGGCTTGGCATCACCGACAAATATTGGGCGGCGACGATCGTTCCACCGCAAAGTGCCGCCTATGAGGCGCGCTTCTCGCACTTTGCCGATGGCCAACCGCGCTATCAGGCCGATTACAAGGATGATGCCTTCACCGTTGCGCCGGGCCAATCGATCGAGCTCAAGAACCTCGTCTTCGCCGGCGCCAAGGAAGTGCCTGTTATCGACGGTTACGAGGCCAGCTACTCGATCCCGAAGTTCGACCGGCTGATCGACTGGGGCTGGTTCTATTTCATCACCAAGCCCATGTTCAAGCTGATGGACTTCTTCTTCCGCTACTTCGGCAATTTCGGCGTGGCGATCCTGTGCACGACCATCGTCGTCAAGCTCCTGTTCTTCCCGCTCGCCAGCAAGCAGTACGCTTCGATGGCGAACATGAAGCGCATGCAGCCGAAGATGGAGGAGTTGAAGGCAAAATTCGGCGACGACCGCATGGGGCTGCAGCAGGCGATGATGCAGCTCTACAAGGAAGAGAAGATCAATCCGATCGCCGGCTGCTGGCCGGTGGCGCTGCAGATCCCGATCTTTTTCTCGCTCTACAAGGTGATCTACATCACCATCGAAATGCGGCATGCACCCTTCTTCGGCTGGATCAAGGACCTTTCGGCGCCCGATCCGACGACGATCGTCAATCTGTTCGGCCTGCTGCCTTTCGAGGGGCCGGCGCTGCTGCACCTCGGCGTCTGGCCGTTGATCATGGGCATCACCATGTTCGTGCAGATGCGCATGAACCCGACGCCGCCCGATCCGACACAGGCGATGATTTTCAACTGGATGCCGCTGGTGTTCATGTTCATGCTGGCAAGCTTCCCGGCCGGCCTGGTCATCTACTGGGCCTGGAATAACACGCTCTCGGTGGCGCAGCAGGGGCTGATCATGAAGCGCCACGGCGTCAAGGTCGAACTCTTCGACAATCTGAAGGGTCTGTTCCGACGAAAAGAAGTGCCGTCGAAATGACGCTTGCCAAGCCCCGCTCCGGCGGGGCTTTTCATTTCCGGGCGGCGGACGAAGGAAACAAGGCATGCCGCGCAGGCGCCCGTCAAAGCTTGACATCCGCCCACAAAACCACGAAGCCCGGTAAAAGACCGAACCCAGAGATTGCAGAACCCGCATGTCCGACATCGAAAAGCCGCTCTTCGGCCACCCATGGATCTTCATCCGCGGCGTGCCGTCCCTGAATTTCCTGCCGCCGGAAGGGCCGCTGGAAGTGGCTTTTGCCGGTCGCTCGAATGTCGGCAAGTCCTCGCTGATCAATGCGCTGGTCGGCCAGAAGGGCTTGGCGCGCACCTCGAACACGCCGGGACGCACGCAGGAACTGAACTATTTCGTTCCGGACGGTTATTCCGGCGAAGGCGGCGACCTGCCGCCGACTGCGATCGTCGACATGCCGGGCTATGGTTATGCGCAAGCACCGAAGGAGCAGGTCGACAAGTGGACCAAGCTCGTCTTCGATTATCTGCGCGGCCGCGCGACGCTGAAGCGCGTCTATGTGCTGATCGACAGCCGCCACGGCATCAAGAAGAACGACGACGATGTGCTTGATCTGCTCGACAAGGCCGCCGTCTCCTACCAGATCGTGCTGACCAAGACCGACAAGATCAAGGCGGCCGGTGTGCCGAAGCTCATTGCCGAAACGGCGGAAAAGATCCGCAAGCGCCCGGCTGCCTATCCGGGCGTGCTGTCCACCTCGTCCGAAAAGGGCGATGGGCTGGACGATCTGCGCCAGGCGATCGCCGAAACCGTCGGCATCGCCCGCTGGAAATAGAAGGCCTGCGCACCCCGGACACGGAGCCCTGTTTGGTGTAAAGGTCTCCGCGGCATCCCAAGGTTGAACATAAGCCGAACTGAAAACTAAGGGTTGACGGCGCAGCTTTGATAAGCTAGATAGCGATCATCGAATTTTGCTTGCTGGCTTTGTTATCGCGCGATTGGCACCGCGCTCTGAACGAACTTCCTTTCAAAAATCGCTATCACCATCCGCATCGCCTCGGCGTTGCGGTTCTTCTATATTGTTATGAAAGGGTTCATCATCATGACCACTGGCACAGTTAAATGGTTCAATTCCACCAAAGGCTTCGGCTTCATTCAGCCTGACAACGGCGGCGCTGACGCCTTCGTTCACATCTCCGCCGTCGAGCGGGCCGGTATGCGCGAACTCGTCGAAGGCCAGAAGATCGGCTTCGACCTCGAGCGTGACAACAAGTCGGGCAAGATGTCCGCTTGCAATCTCCAGAACGCTTAAATCGGTATCTGCTTCCCTTTGACCACGGATGTACTGGCACTGCCGGAAGCACGTTATCAATCCAAGGCCAGGCGATTTGCCTGGCCTTTTTCGTTTTCGCTCGCGTGTCGAGCCCTCCAGCATCGGAGCCTAAGATGACAGAGACATACAGCAAATCTCGCCAGCGGGCGGAGATCGCCTTCGGCAACGTCCAGACCCAGTTCTTCGCGAAGAACCAGGCGGCCGAAGAGCTCGAATCCGACGCCCAATCGCAACAGGCAAAGACGTTGCGGCTTCGGGAGGCCCGGCTTGCGCGGGAACATAGTAACAGGGTGTCGGCAACCTCTGCCCTCATTGCGAAACGCGCCCGAGCCCGCTGAGATCTCAAGCCGATCGACAAGGCTCGATATTTAAAACGCGCTGAAGTGACGGGCTTGCAGATCACGCGCTGCAGCATGGCCGAAGGCGTGCTGGCATTCACTCGCATTAAGGAAGCGTCAATGGCAGAGACTGCGAACGAAATTCAATCGATCAATACGGCATGGCAGATCGCCATTCAGGAAATCCTGCGCATGGTGATCAGAGACATGTATCACGGCGGCGGCGAAGCTTCGTTCAGGAGCCATATCAAGCGTATCGAAGAAGCGGCCGTCGATAGTATTCACACGGATCTGAGGCTGCGCGGGACTGATGAATGGACGGAAGTCCTGGTCAAGGAAAGGGCAAGCAATTTCGTCACGACCCTGCTGACATCTTTTACGTATGACAGAGCTTAAAAATGTCGCGCAAGACTATGCAGAAAACAAGGACCTAAAGCGCGAAGAGCTTTGGCTCAGAGTGGCTGTTCCGCGCCGTTTTGCAGCACTCCAGAAAGACGCCGACAGATAATCGGTGCGATCGCGGAGGCTGGTCAGCACCGATTGCGCTTGCCTCCGCCCGTTTTTTCAAGCAACCGTCAAATCTCGCCCGTGCAAGAAAAGTCGCCCCCTTGAGTGATCGTCGATGACTAACACCAAAGACCAGCCCCTTTCGCCCGAAGGTGTGGGCAACCTGCCTCACCTTGCCGAAGCCCTCGATGATAGCCGGTTTCGACACTTTCTCGATCATGTGCCATTCGCGGTGGCTGTCTCCGAACTCGCCGGCAACGAGCCGCTGATTTACGTCAACCTGGAATTCGAACGGCTGACGGCGCTTGAGGCAAAGCAGGTCCAGGGGAAGCCCTGGTCGGAGATCGAATTGAATTCAACGTCCATCTCCGGAGACGTGCCGCTCACAACCGCGGTGACCTCTGCGGAGGAGTATATCGGTGCCTTCTCGCTGGTGCTCGAACCCGAGAGCACCGTGATCATCGATGTCTGGTCGAATACCATCATCGACGATGACGACACGCCGCTTTTCCGATTGGTAGCATTTGCAGCTCGCAACGAGGCGACCGGCGCGGAGAGCTTCAGCGCATTGCTGACGGAGAAGGATGTCCTTCTGCGGGAACTTCAGCATCGCGTGAAGAACAATCTTCAGATGATCACGGCGCTCATCCGAATGGAGGCGCGCAATGCTCAACAGAACGAGGAAAGCGAGAGGTTTGCACGGCTTGCCGGGCGGATTGAAGCCTTGGCCCTGCTCTATCGCTCGCTGTCGGACGAAGAGAAAAACGCCACGGTCGATCTTGGCACCTATGTCAGCCAGATTGCCGCCTCGGTAATGGCGGCCCATGCCGTGGAAGGGATCCGGCTGGACATGAAGGTCGATACCTGGCCGGTTTCGGTCGATGTCGCGATGCCGGCCGGCCTCGTCATCAACGAACTCCTCACCAATACGCTGAAGCATGCCTTCCTCGGACGCGATGGCGGCGAGATCACGCTCCGCTGTGTCGTCGGCGAAACCGGATGCAGGATCACCGTTGCTGACAATGGAGTCGGTCTTCCCCGGGATGTCACCTGGCCGCAGCCGGGAAAGCTGAGCGCGATGATCGTACAGTCGCTGAAACAGAATGCCCGCGCCGAGGTTGAAGTCAGCTCGTCCCCTGACGCCGGCATGAGTGTCTCCCTCGTCTTCCCGAGAGTTGAAGCGGCCCAATAGAGCGCCGCGCGTCTTTTCAGACGCGCTATCACTTTGAATCTGCGCATAACCCCGAAAATCGATTCCGATTTTCTGGGTTATGCG
>NZ_JAWDIW010000008.1:0-339535 GCF_032464805.1 Rhizobium sp. 10PS4
GAATGCTTCCTGTGAACGAAATGGTGGCCCCGGCGAACCGGTTTAGTGCCGCCGTTTAAGGCTTTCGGCGACATTGCGCAAGACTTAATTGCAGACGCCAAACTTGGCCTGACAGCGCATATGGGAGACAATTCGCCGCCTGCAAGGCGATTCGCCAAAGCCCCCTCGAAAATCGCTGAAATCTTAGAGAAAATCGCATTGACCGCCGGAGACGCACCATAGACGTTCGGCGTCGAGCGCCCTTCCCTGCCAGCCGATAACCGCAATCATCAGCTTCTCAGGCGGCGCCGGAGACATCTAGGGACGACCGCTGCAGCGGTCATATGAAGTAGCGTAACGGAAACTGGAGCGGGTAGCGGGAATCGAACCCGCGTATTCAGCTTGGAAGGCTGCTGCTCTACCATTGAGCTATACCCGCGGGGTGGTCCGATCCGATGACGAATGGTGGAGAGAGTTGGATTTGAACCAACGTAGGCTGAGCCAACGGATTTACAGTCCGTCCCCTTTAACCACTCGGGCATCTCTCCAGTTTCGTCCGGATCGCAAGACCAAGTTCGTCAGACTTCGAAGCGTTGCCGCCCGTCGTCTGCGCCGCGTATATGACCGGAGCATTTCAGTCTGTCAACACGATGACAACGGAAAAAACACGAAAAATTTCATTCGCCACCGAAAGCCGGCATATGAAAGAAAGCCTATGCGGCAGCGAGCGCCATGGCTATAAAGCTGCATGAGCAAAGACAACAAATCCGGCGGCAAGACCGCGACAGACCCATCCGCCAAGGATACGCATTACGCCACTCTGCGGCGCGCCCACCGCGACGCCAAGCGCGAACGCGGGGAGATTCCGACACCTCAGCCGCAGAAGCGCAAGCGCGGCGGCGATGACTGGAAGCCGCCGGCGCTTGCGCCCGACCAAGTGCATCTCTATGGCCTGCATACGGTGCGTGCAGCGCTCGACAATCCCGAGCGCAAGAAGATCAAGCTGTTCGTGACGCAGAACGCGCTGGCGCGCCTCGAAGTCGACGTCGAGGCGCTCGGAATTCCCTTCGAGATCGTTTCGCCGCAAGAGATCGACAAGGTGCTCGGCCCCGAGGCGATCCATCAGGGCGTCATGCTGGAAACACGGCCGCTTCCGGTACGCCGGCTCGAAGCACTGAAGGAAAGCCCTCTCCTGCTCGTCCTCGATCAGGTGACCGATCCGCACAATGTCGGCGCGATCATGCGCTCGGCCGTCGCCTTCAATGCCGGCGCGGTGATCACCACGCAGCGACACAGCCCGACCGAATCGGGCGTGCTCGCCAAGTCCGCCTCCGGCGCGCTGGAACTGATACCTTATATACAGGTCACCAATCTCGCCGATGCGCTCGGTGAATTGCACAAGCTCGGTTTCTCCACCATCGGCCTTGATTCGGAAGGGCCGGCGCCACTCGAAGGCACCTTCTCGGGCGAGAAAGTGGCGCTCGTGCTCGGCTCCGAGGGCAAGGGACTTCGGCAGAAGACGCGGGAAACCGTCAACGCACTTGCCCGTCTCGACATGCCGGGCTCGATCAAATCGCTCAACGTCTCGAATGCAGCTGCAATCGCGCTTTATGCGGCGCGGCTCCACCTGAAGGCATAGGCTGACCCGCAGGCAATCATTCAAAGTACTACAACGTCCTTGCGCGTCTGAAGAGACGCACGGCGCTGTCGTCGCGACAAAGGGGAATTGTCATGATCCGTTTTATTCCCGGGCTCGCGGCTTCGGCAGCACTCCTTGTCTGCGGTCTCGCATACGGGCAGGATATCGATCCCGATATTCTCAAAGCGCAAGCCGGAACTTATCTCATTGCCCCGGAAGACGGTGCGGCTGGATGCCGGCTGACGCTGGAAACCGACGAAGCGATCGGCGGCTATTCGCTCTCCGGACAGGACTCCTGCATCAAGCCGCTGCCGGCACTTGCGGAAGCCTATTCGTGGAATTTCGACGGCAATGGCGGCGTTATCCTGATCGATGCGACGCGCAAGATGCTCGCCCGTTTTGTCGAAAACGAAGGCCAGCCGATGAAGACGGAGGGTGATGCGCCGTTTTTGCTGATCGCGGCCCCTGACGGCTTCGATCGCCTGCCGACCGTCACCAGCCTTGCCGGGACATGGACGATGCAAAGACCGGACGGCGAAAGGCTCTGCGGCGTGACGCTCAACGGCCATGTCGATGCGGACGGCAACGCGCCGCTATCACTTTCCGAGGATTGCACTGCCAATGTCGCCAGGCTGAAGCTCGCAGTCTGGCACATCGAGGGTTTCGGGCTGACGCTGATGGGCAGTGACGGTTCGTCGCTTGGCTTCGACATGCGCGCCGACGGCATTTTCGACAAGTCGAAAGAGGAAGGCGGCAAGCCGCTTTCGCTCGTCCGCCGCTAACCCGCAGCCAGGCTTAGATGTCGGAAAAATCTACTTTTACCTTGGAATGACGCCCTGGAGCACTATGATCGGGCGATGACCGGTTGTTGCCACCGGCTCAGAAGCAAGAAGGAACGATCCCTATCATGGCCATTCGACCGCTGATTTTCGGTATCCTCTTCATCGCGGTCTTCGTCGTGATTATCCTCAGCATCATCTGGGTGGACACCTCGCACCCCGTCCACCAGCCCGATCCCCTGTCACCGATGGTGCCCGGCCCCGCGACGCCGGGACCGGTGCAATAATTCTGGCAGGAACGCGGACGGAGATCAGGATCGAGGCGAGCGTCAACGAGCCCGTCACTTACTAAAGTAACGGCCCGGATGATCCGGGCCGTTATCGTCAGCTGCGATAGAGCCAGAACGGCATTCCGCGATCGCGATCGCGCCACTCGCGGCGCTCCTGCCAACGCTCGGCACGCCACCGCCGCCAGTGACGGCGATTATCGCGCCAGTCGGACCGGCGCCAATCGCGCTCATGGCGCCAGCCACGTTCGTCACGGTCGCGATCACGTCGCCAGCCACGATCGTCACGGTCGCGATCGCCTCGCCAGCCATCACGAATTTGAACGATATCGCCCTGCGTCGACACCGTCGGCCGCTCGCCCGACATGGCAGCTGCCGGTGCGACGGACGCAAAAGCCGCACCGATGGAAATGGTTGCGGCGAGAAAGAGATGAGCGAGTTTCATGGCTGTTTCCTCATTGATGATGAGGCGAAGATAGGCGGGCGCGGCTGAATTGGCGGTGAAGCAGCCCTTCACGCGCGGTTCATCGAACGATATGAACCTTCTGAAAGATCTGCTGGCGCGATTGATCGGAACAGCGTCGAACCCAGGCTATGGTTTAGAAAGGCGGTATCGTGGGGAAAGATGGTGCAGCTGACCGGATCATTCTGGAACCAGTCCGCCTTCGTTCCTGACGGAACTACGACGCGACAGCCTCCGCTTAGCTGCTCTCTTCGGCTCGCCGAGCCGAAGCTCACGGAGCGTAGGCTGGTGCCCCCGCCAGGGTTCGAACCCGGGACCCCCTGATTACAAATCAGGTGCTCTACCAACTGAGCTACAAGGGCGTTAGTTGCCCCAACTAGCAGATTCTATAATTCTGTAAAGGGAAAATCCGTGTCTGCGCGGACAGCTCGGCTGCAGCTCAAAACGCTTCGCAATAGAAAACGTCCTTGTCGCGCAAGGCCTTTATCCTTTAGCTAGGGCAGCATCATAAAGGGCATTGCATGGGCCGTTCATTTCAGACGCTTTCCTTTCTCGCCTCACCAACGACGGAGGCGCTTGCCGCGCGCGAGGAGTTGATTGGCATCTATGGCGACGTCCCGGCTGACGAAGCCGACGTCATCGTCGCGCTCGGCGGCGACGGTTTCATGCTGCAGACGCTGCACAACACCATGAATTCCGGCAAGCTGGTTTACGGCATGAATCGCGGCTCGGTCGGTTTCCTGATGAACGATTATCGGACCGACCGGCTTCAGGAGCGCATCTGCGTCGCCGTCGAAAACGTCTTTCGGCCATTGCAGATGACGACGGCCAACGCCGACGGCACCAACTCGACGGCGCTCGCCATCAACGAAGTCTATCTTTTTCGCCAGTCCTATCAGGCCGCTAACCTGAGGGTCATGGTGGACGGGCGCGTCCGTCTGGAGGAACTGATCTGCGACGGGCTGATGGTGGCGACACCTGCCGGATCGACGGCTTATAATCTTTCCGCCCATGGCCCGATCCTGCCGCTCGAGGCGCCGCTACTCGCCATGACGCCGGTCAGCGCTTTCAGGCCGCGGCGCTGGAGGGGCGCTCTGCTGCCGAACAAGGTGACCGTCGATATCGACATTCTCGAGCCGGAGAAGCGGCCGGTGAACGCAGTGGCCGACAATACCGAGGTCAAGTCGGTGCTGCATATCCGCATCGCCCAGTCGGAGCATGTGACGGCGCGCATCCTTTCTGATCCCGACCGCTCCTGGTCCGACCGTATTCTCGCCGAGCAGTTCAAGGATTGAGACGATGGCAATGCGACGGATATTGATGACCAGCCTCCTGCTTGCGGGATGGAGCATTGCAGCGGAGGCTACTCCGGCGCAGGATACCCTCCTGCCGGCATCGGTGATTTTCGCGACCAGCACCGGCTATTGGGAGGACGACGGCAACGCACCTGATGTCGAGCGGGCGCCGACGGGCGCCGAGGGCGTTGCCAACCCCGAAGGAGAAGGGACGCCGCGCCACGGCTACTACAAGCTCTTTGCCGTGCGCCAGCCGGACAGAACCTCGAAGGTCTATCTGCAGCAGATTGCCCAGACCGAGACCGGCCCGGCGATCGCCTCGACCATCGAGTTGCAGGAGTTCAGCGACCTGAAGCCTTACGTGACCGATATCCGCCCGGAGAATTCGAACGGCATCATCAAGCAGCCGGGGCTCTTCGCCACGGTCTATCTGAAGACAGACCCTGCCGCGGAGCCGGATGGCTGGACCGTGCTGATCGACGAATTCGGCGACATCACCGTCGAGAAGGCGACGAATTGAACGGCTGGGACGTGTTCACAGGGGCATCCAAGAGATGAAACTGGGCTTTCGCGACGGCGTCCTCTACGACGAGAAAAGGTCGAACTGGGACGCCGCCGGCCCCAGACCCATCAACTGGTCTCTCTGGTACCCCGCCGCCGATGACGCGCAAAGCGACGTCCCGGAAAGAAGCTGGTTCCAGAAGGCGGCCGTCGCCCGCGATGCCCCCATCCGGCCGGAGGCCGGGCCCTATCCCCTCGTCCTGTTGTCGCATGGCACCGGCGGATCCGCGGCTGGACTGGAGTGGCTGGCGCGACGCCTGGTCGATCGCGGATTTGCAGCGCTCGGCGTCAGCCACCACGGCAATACCGGCATCGAGCCCTATCGCGCTGAAGGCTTTGCCTGCCTTTGGGAGCGGGCGCCGGATCTAAGCTACATGCTCGACCATTGCGATGCGTGGCTCAGCGATCTCTCAGGCCATATCGATACGAACAGTGTCTTCGCAGCCGGATTTTCGGCCGGAGCCTATGGCGTGACGCTGCTTCTTGGCGCTGTCTCCCAGTTCTCGCAGTTCGAACCGTCCAGGATGAAGCCGGGTGGCGCGCGCGGACCGAGGGAATTTCCCGACCTTGCCGATCATATCCCGGCATTGCTGCGCACCAGCGATGTGTTTCGCAATTCGTGGTCCCGCATGTCGAAGTCCTACCGAGACGACAGAATCAAGGCCGCACTCCTTTGCGCGCCGGGCCGGTCCGTTCTCGGCTTCAGCGAGGAAAGCCTGAAAGCCGTCGATGCGCCTGCCCTTATCCTGGTCGGTGATGCCGACCAGGCGGCACCCGCCGAAGAATGTTCATCGTGGCTGCATGCGCGGCTGCGGCGCGGCGCTCTTAAAATCTTCGGCGGCGGCCTTGGACATTATGTCTTCGTGCCAGAGGGCACGGCGCTCGGCCTCGCCTTTGCGGCAGAACTCTTTACCGATCCCCCCGGCATCGAGCGCGCAGCCATTCATGACGAGATTGCCGATCTGTCGGCAGCGCTGTTTCAAGACAGCGGCATTACAGCGCCGCGCGTCTTTTCAGACGCGCAAAGGACGCTGTAACATTTTGAATTGCTGCATAATGGTTTGAGCAAAAAGGAAAGCCCCGTCTCCGGGGCTTTCCAACTCAATCCATTGTCAATCCGATCAGTCGACATCCTCGACGACCGCGTCGGCGGCGCCGCTGATGCGGTGGGCAAGTGCTGCTTCCATGAACTCGTTCAGGTCGCCGTCGAGAACGTCGTCCGGCGCGCTGCTGGCGACACCAGTGCGCAGGTCCTTGACCATCTGATAGGGCTGCAGCACGTAGGAGCGGATCTGGTGACCCCAGCCGATCTCCGTCTTGGAAGCGGCTTCGGCACTGGCGGCGTCCTCACGCTTCTTCAATTCGGCTTCATACATGCGGGCACGCAGCATGTCCCAGGCCTTGGCGCGGTTCTTGTGCTGCGAGCGCTCCTGCTGGCACTGTACGACGATACCCGTCGGGATATGCGTGATGCGCACGGCCGAGTCGGTGGTGTTGACGTGCTGCCCGCCGGCGCCCGACGAACGATAGGTATCGATGCGGCAGTCGCTTTCGTTGATCTCGATCTGGATCGAGTCATCGACAACCGGATAGACCCAGATCGACGAGAAGGAGGTGTGCCGGCGCGCATTGCTGTCGTAGGGCGAGATGCGCACCAGCCGGTGCACGCCCGATTCCGTCTTCAGCCAGCCATAGGCATTGTGGCCCTTGACGAGCAGGGTCGCGGACTTGATGCCCGCCTCTTCGCCGTCATGGACTTCGAGAAGCTCGACCTTGAAGCGCTGGCGTTCGGCCCAGCGGGTGTACATGCGCAAAAGCATGTTCGCCCAGTCCTGGCTTTCGGTGCCGCCGGCGCCGGAATGGACTTCGAGATAGGTGTCGTTTCCATCGGCTTCGCCGGAGAGCATGGCTTCCACCTGGCGCCGCGCGGCCTCGGCCTTCAAAGCCTTCAGCGCGTCTTCGGCTTCCTTGACGACGCTCTCGTCGCCCTCTTCCTCGCCAAGCTCGATCAACTCGATATTGTCATTCAGCTGCTGCTCGAGCTGTTTGACGCCGTTGATGCCGTCATCGAGCTGCTGGCGCTCGCGCATCAGCTTCTGCGCTTCGGAAGCGTCGTTCCAGAGGTTCGGATCCTCTGCCTTGTTGTTCAACCAGTCCAGCCGTCTTATCGCCTGGTCCCAGTCAAAGATGCCTCCTCAGCAGGGTGATAGCCTGCTTGGTTTCATCGACCACGTTTTCGATTTCCGCTCGCATTTTCCTGCTTCTCTGTCTCGGTCTTCTTCAGGTGCTGGTGACATAGAGACGCCCACCGCGGATGTAAAGGGCCGCGGCGGGCGTGTGAAATTCAGGCCTCAGTCAGAACAGGCCGGGCGTGCCGGTCTGGACGGCCTGGTTCGCCTGCGGCGACGTTTTCAGGATTTCCTCCGGCGCCATGGTGCTGTCCATTCCGATGACGGAGAAGCTGTCGGCCGGGCCGGTACCGGGCTTGAAGGCCTCGATGATGGTGTTCGGATCGCCGTCGACGGCGGCCATGCCGGTCTTGCGGTCGATCGGGATCAGGTTCATGCCTGATGGAATGACGAATTTCGATTCCGGCGTGTCCTTGACGGCCACCTGCATAAATTCGTTGAAGATCGGGGCGGAGAGACCGCCGCCGGTGCCGCCGCGGCCGAGCGGGCCCGGCGTATCGAAGCCCATATAGAGGCCTGCGACCAAATCCGGCGTGAAGCCGACGAACCAGGCATCCTTCTCGTCGTTGGTGGTGCCGGTCTTTCCGGCGACGTCGCGACCGCCGAGATCGATCTTGCCGGCAGCGGTGCCGCGCTGGATGACGCCCTGCATCATCGAGGTGATCTGGTACGCGGTCATCGGATCGAGAACGGTTTCGCGATTGTCGACGACATTCGGCTCTTCCTGGTTCTGCCAGTCGCCGGCGTTACAGCCCTCGCAGAGACGCTCCTCATGCCTGAAGATCGTCTTGCCGTAGCGGTCCTGGATGCGGTCGATCAATGTCGGCTTGATCTGCTTGCCGCCATTGGCGATGACCGAGTAGGCCGAGACCATGCGCAGCACTGTCGTGTCGCCGGCGCCGAGCGACATGGAAAGAACCGGCAGCATGTGATCGTAGATGCCGAAGCGCTCGGCATATTCGGCGACGATGTTCATGCCGAGATCGTTGGCGAGGCGCACCGTCATCAGATTGCGCGAATGCTCGATGCCCGAACGCAGCGTCGACGGGCCGCCGGATTCGCCGCCGTAGTTTTCCGGCCTCCAGACTTGGCCGCCCGAGACGATTTCGATCGGCGCATCCATGATGACCGAGGCCGGCGTATAACCATTGTCCATCGCCGCGGCATAGACGAAGGGCTTGAACGAAGAGCCCGGCTGGCGCATCGCCTGGGTGGCGCGGTTGAATTCGGACTGGGCATAGGAGAAGCCGCCGACCATGGCGAGCACGCGGCCGGTCTTCGGATCCATGGCGACCAGGCCACCCTGCACCTTCGGCGGCTGCTGCAGGCGATAGGAGGTCGACGCGTCATCACCGAGCTTTGCGACATAGACAACGTCACCGGGGGACACGGCGCCGACCGGCGATTTCGTGGTCTTGCGGGCGCCGTCGGCCGAACGGAAGGCCCACTGCATGTTCTTGGCGTCGATCGTGCCGCGCTGGCGATCGGCCGCAACCTTGCCACTGCCATCCTTGGCCGGCTGCAGGCCGATGTCGACGGTGCTGTCTGACACGGCGAGTACCACGGCAAGCCGCCATTCCGGCACATCGGACAATGCGGGGATATCGGCTAGCGCCTTGCCCCAATCACCGCTTGCATCGATCTGCTTGATCGGGCCGTGGAAACCGCGGCGCTCGTCGTAAGTGACCAGACCGTCCTGCAGCGCCTTGCGGGCAGCGACCTGCATCTGCGGATCAAGTGACGTGCGCACCGAAAGGCCGCCCTCATAGAGGACTTTTTCGCCGTACTGGTCGATCAGCTGGCGGCGCACGGCTTCGGCGAAATAATCCGAAGCAAAGAGCGAGGGGCCGGTGGTGCGGGCGGTGACACCAAGCGGCTGCTTCTTGGCTTCCTCGCCGTCGCTCTGGCTGACATAGCCGTTCTCGACCATCCGGTCGATCACCCAGTTGCGACGCTCGAGTGCAGCTTCCGGATGGCGGAACGGATGATAATTGGCAGGACCCTTCGGCAGCGATGCCAGGTAGGCGGCTTCGGCGACGGTCAGTTCGGTGACGGATTTGTTGAAATAGGTGAGTGCTGCGCCGGCGATGCCATAAGAATTCAGACCGAAGAAGATCTCGTTCAGGTAGAGTTCGAGGATCTTGTCCTTGCTATAGGCCTGCTCGATACGGAAGGAGAGGATCGCTTCCTTGATCTTGCGGTCGATCGTCTGGTCCGAGCTCAAAAGGAAGTTCTTGGCCACCTGCTGGGTGATTGTGGAGGCGCCGACCGGGCGGCGGCCGGAACCGAAATTCTGCAGGTTGACGAGGATTGCGCGGCCGAGACCGGTCAGATCGACGCCCGGATGATTGTAGAAGTTCTTGTCTTCGGCCGACAGGAAAGCCGCCTTCACACGGTCGGGAACCGCCTGGATCGGCAGGAAGAGACGCTTTTCCTTGGCATACTCGGCCATCAAAGCGCCGTTGCCGGCATGGACGCGGGTCGTCACCGGCGGCGCATAGCTGTTCAGAACGGCATAGTCCGGAAGATCCTTCGCGACATTGGCGAGATAAATGGCAATACCCGCCGCCGCGACCAGAAACAGGACGCAGGCCATTCCGAAGAAATATCCAAAAAGTCTAACCATATTTCAGCTACCGGTCATTTCGATCTTCAATCGGCGCAGACGCAACGATTGCAAAGATCAAGGCAATTTGCACGTTGCGCGGCTTACTCCATGAGCGCTACCGCCACAAGCCGATTCCGCGCCTCAGGCTGCGAAACATAAGCCGGAGTAACGGCGCGAATGTGAGCAAAATAGGGCTGTCTGCGCCGCATTCACCGCTGCGGCGGCGTTTCATTAGAACTGTCACATCCAAGCAACGCCCGCTCCCGCCGCCAATCTGAGGTATCTTGCTCAGAATTTGATTCATGCGGCGCACTTAAATCTTTGTTTTTATGTATGTTTGTTTTCAGGTGGGCCGCCGTGCCCAACCGCTACAGATTTTTAGGCGGCGGCCGTCAGCCGCCATTCGCCATGACGGCGGCGCGGTATCGCTTCACTGCGTCGGTCAAGAGACCGGCGATCTTGCCGCGCCAGGCCTCGTCGAGCAGCAATTTCTCGTCCTCGGCATTCGAGAGGAACCCGATTTCGAGAAGGATCGACGGCACGTCAGGGGCCTGCAGCACGCGGAAGCCGGCATGACGGTGCGGATTGTTGATGGTGCCGACCTGATCCTTGAAAGAATTCAACACACTCTCGGCCAGCGAGATGGAGAAAGCCTGGGTCTCGCGCCGCGTCAGATCGAGCAGGATGTCAGCGACCTCGGGCGGCTCGGCGACCGTCTCCTTGCCAGCGATCTGGTCGGAGAGGTTTTCGCGTTCGGCCAAGTCGGCGGCGAGCTTGTCGGATGCCTTGTCGGAGATCGTGTAGACAGTCGCGCCGCGGATATCCTTCTGTTTCAGCGTATCGGCATGCAGCGAAATGAAGAGGCCGGCATGGTTCTGGCGGGCGATCAGTACACGCTGCGAAAGCGACAGGAACTCGTCGTCCTCGCGCGTCAGGAAAGCCTTGATGCCCGGTTCCTTGTTCAGCCGTTCCGTGAAGGCCTTGGCGAAGGCGAGCGTCACCTGTTTTTCCTCGGTCTTGGTGTCGACGCCGATCGCGCCGGTGTCGATGCCGCCATGGCCGGCGTCGACGGCGATGACGAAATCGCCGGGAGCAGCCTTTTGCGGTGCCGGAATGGCGCTTGTCGTCTGAGCCGCCTCAGTCCGATCGCTCCAGGATTGCGTCTTCACCAGTTCGGCAAAGGCCTTCTTGTCGATCATCTCCGCATCGAGCACGAGGCGATGGCCGTTGCCCGTCTCATCGGCCTGCACCTTGGCAAGCGCCAGCTTCACCGGCCCTGCCGTCGTCAGCACGATGCGGGCGCTCTCTTCGTCCATCTTGCCGTAGCGGATATCCTTGAACAGGCCGCGGGCGGCAAGATCCTTCGCCGGAAACCCGAAGGCGGTCGCCGGCAAGTCAACGACGATGCGTTCCGGATTGGCGATATAGTGGACGGAGAAACGCGGCTCGCGATCGAAATCGATGACGATGCGGGTCCTTGCGTCGTCGCCGACGATGCGCGCGCCATAGGCAAGCAGCGGATCCCCGGCCTCGACAGAGCTGGCAGCGGCCGGCAGCAGACTAGCGACCAGAAGCGCCGCCAGAACCCGCCTTGCGAATGTCGATCGCGGCGCTGCGGATTTCGCCGCGATCCGAGCCCTCTTAAACAATAAACCGCCACACCCTATCTGTATTGCGATGGACCCGACGCGGCTGCGGCCAACGTCCTGTGACGAAACACCCGCTGCAGCCTGCCGAATCGCGATCACTTTATCCCAGCTTGTATGCGTTGCGAAATCCATCAATATTATGGCACATTTGGCTTTCCCCTTGCTATTGTGACACAGAAAACATACAACGAATTTCAGGGTAAAGTGTTGACGGGATAGAGTCGCCGCAAAGGCTGCCAGCCAGATCAGGACCTGGCGCCACACCGGTCATCGTCCGCCGTCTCATGCGCTTAATCCCTAGAACTCGATCCTGATTTTCCGGCTTATTGTCGGAATTCATTGGTGGATCAGCCACCACGCTCTCAGGGAGCAAACTCATCGGACCCGAACGGGTCTTCGTATTTGTCGATCACGCTTGGTTGTTGATGGTTTCGCAGCAGGTTTTATCTGAAGTGTACAGGCCCCGGACCGAAATGGTTCCGGCTGCGGTCTGGCTGCTGCCCTCCCCCTCGCATCAGGCGCGACTTTCATTATCCGGCGCGGCTACAGTGGACCGCATTCTTTCTGTCTCAACAGCAGTCGGGAATGCGCTCTCGCGGCCACGCCGAGGAGCACAGCTTTCATGGCAGACAAAATGCTTATCGATGCGTCTCACGAGGAAGAGACGCGCGTCGTTGTCGTTCGCGGGAACCGCATAGAAGAATTTGACTTCGAGTCCCAGCACAAGAAGCAGATCCGCGGCAACATCTATCTTGCAAAGGTAACGAGGGTCGAACCCTCGCTGCAGGCCGCCTTCGTCGATTACGGCGGCAACCGGCACGGTTTCCTGGCCTTCGCCGAAATCCATCCCGACTATTATCAGATACCGCTTGCCGACCGTCAGGCACTGCTTCGGGCCGAAGCCGAGGAGCATCGCCGCGACGAAGATGTCGAGCATGTCGAAACCGCACCGATGGTCGATCTTTCCAAGCAGGATCAGCCGGATGTCGGCATCGTTCCGGCAGAGGCGCCGGAAACGGCTGCCGTAACGGAAGAGACCGCAGCGGTAGAGGCCGCGGCATCACCCGAGGCCACCGAGGAAGCGCCGGCCAAGAAGGCACGGCCGCGCCGCAGCCGCAAGAAGGTCGTAGAACCGGTTACCGAAACGACCGCGACCGAGGATGCTGTTCCCACAGACGTCGAAGCCGAAGGCGCTTCGAGCGTCGACAATGAGGATGACGGTTCGACCGGCGGCGCGATGGCTGCGATGGTGGAAACCGACTCGATTTCCGAGGACGTCGATACCAGCAAGCGTCGCCACGATGACGACGACGACGATGACGATCACGGCGAAGAGGAAGTCATCGAATCCGTCGGCGCCGAAGACGCGATGGAAGAAGTGCCGGACCGCGTGCAGCGCAAGCCGCGCAAGCAGTACCGCATTCAGGAAGTCATCAAGCGCCGCCAGATCCTGCTCGTGCAGGTCGCCAAGGAAGAGCGCGGCAACAAGGGTGCAGCCCTTACCACCTATCTCTCGCTCGCCGGCCGCTATTCGGTGCTGATGCCGAACACGGCGCGCGGCGGCGGCATTTCCCGCAAGATCACCAACCCTGCCGACCGCAAGCGCCTGAAGGAAATTGCGCGCCTGCTCGAGGTGCCGCAGGGCATGGGCGTCATCCTTCGTACCGCCGGTGCCAACCGCACCAAGGTCGAGGTCAAGCGCGACTTCGAATATCTGATGCGCCTCTGGGAGAATGTGCGCACGCTGACGCTGGCGTCCACGGCTCCCTGCCTCGTCTATGAGGAAGGCTCGCTGATCAAGCGTTCGATCCGCGACCTCTACAACAAGGATATCAGCGAAGTCATCGTTTCCGGCGAAGAAGGCTATCGTGAAGCGAAAGACTTCATGAAGATGCTGATGCCGAGCCATGCCAAGGTGGTTCAGCCCTACCGCGACATCCATCCAATCTTTTCGCGTTCCGGCATCGAGGCTCAGCTCGATCGCATGCTGCAGCCGCAGGTGACGCTGAAGTCTGGCGGCTATTTGATCATGAACCAGACCGAAGCGCTGGTCTCGATCGACGTCAACTCCGGCCGCTCGACCCGCGAACATTCGATCGAGGACACCGCGCTACAGACGAACCTTGAGGCTGCAGACGAAGTCGCCCGCCAGCTTCGCCTTCGCGACCTTGCCGGCCTGATCGTCATCGACTTCATCGACATGGAAGAAAAGCGCAACAACCGCGCTGTCGAGAAGAAGCTGAAGGAATGCCTGAAGAACGACCGCGCCCGCATCCAGGTCGGCCGGATCTCGCATTTCGGCCTGCTCGAAATGTCGCGCCAGCGCATCCGCGCTTCGGTTCTCGAATCGACCACGCAGGTCTGCTCGCATTGCGGCGGCAGCGGCCATGTGCGTTCGCAGTCCTCCGTCGCCCTGCATGTCCTGCGCGGCATCGAAGAATATCTGCTCAAGAACACCACGCACAACATCACCGTGCGCACCACGCCTGACATCGCGCTCTACCTGCTCAACCACAAGCGCCAGACGATCGTCGATTATGAGAGCCGCTTCGGCGTCGCGATCATCATCGATGCGGACGGCTCGGTCGGCGCGCAACATTTTGCGATCGATCGCGGCGAGCCGGTGGAAAACCCGGTCAAGATCGAAACGCTCTTCAACTTCGCAGCCATTCCCGAGGATGACGACGACGATATCGTTATAGAAGTGGATGAGGAAGAAGACGAGGAACTCGAGGAAAAGCCGGTCGTTGCCGAGCGGCCCGTCGCGGCACGCACGGAAGGCGAAGCTGACGGCAACCGCAAGCGCAAGCGCCGCAGGCGCCGCCGCGGCCGCAACGGCAATTCCGAACAGCCGGTATCAGCAGGCGAAGCTGGCGACGAGGATGAGGAAGGCGACGACGAGGGCGGCGAAGGTGATGAAAACACCGAGGCCACGCCTGAGACCCGCGCCGAAAGCGAGGAATCGCAGCGCCGCAAGCGCCGCCGTCGCGGCAAGCGTGGCGGCCGACGCAATCGCGCCGAGGATGGCTCCGAACTGACAGCTGGCGAAGCCGGTGAAGACAATGGCGGCGACGAGGACGAAGGCGACGACGTTTCGAACGACGGCGCTCCGAGCGAAGCCGTAGCGGTCGAGGCGATTGCCGAACAGGCCGACGAAGGCCAGGCCGCGATGGCAGCCGTCGAGAGCGCGCCTGTCATAACCGAAGAGGTAAAGCCCGCCCGTGCCCGCGGCCGCCGCAAACCGGCCGCAGCGCCGGTCGAGGAACCGGTTGCAGAGACGGCCCCTGTGGCCGAGGCCGAACCGGAATTGGTGGAAGCCTCCGCCGATCTCGAAACATCAGTTCAGGAAGAAGCAAAGCCGGTTCGCGCCAACCGCGAATCCAACATCTCCTCCTCCGAGCCAACGGTGAAATCCACCCGCGTCGAGAATGGCGAAGGTGATGACGGTAAGCCCAAGAAAGCCGGCTGGTGGCAGCGCCGTGGCTTCTTCTGAACGCTGATTTTCGGACGTAAACATTGATATCCGGCCGCGGCGACGCGGCCGGATTTTCGTTTATGGTGACGGCATCGTCGCCGAGCTTGAATCGCCGTGGCGTGGATGTGTATCTTCTACGATGATCCCATATGGGGCGCGATCATGCGGACGAATATCGATATCGATGATGCCTTGCTAGACGCGGCAATGACCGCCGCGGGATTGGCGACGAAAAAGGCCACTGTCGAGCAGGCTTTGCGAACCCTTGTCGAGAAGCACCGGCGGAAAAATGCGATCGCAGATCTCGCGGGGATAGGCTGGGAAGGCGACATCGACGAGATACTGATCATCGTCGACAGTTCGATCTGATAGCCGAGCGTCTCGGCCCTGGGATCGCCTGACCCTGCTTGCGATCAGGCGGCCGGGGGATAGAGCAGGTCGACGATGTAGCTGGCGTCGAAGCGGGAATCGAGCATGCCGTAGGTGGAGCGCCAGCCGCCGGCAAGACGCGTCTCGATGAAGGCATCGGCAATGCGCCCTGCCCCCAGCCGATAGAGTTCGGCGGCACCGGCGGCGAGCGCCAGCTGCTCGACGAGCAGGCGCGCGGCGCCCTCATCCTGTTCGCAAAGCGCGATTGCGGCGCGCAGCACGTCGATGGTCTTCTTGCCGGCCGGGCCGAGATCGCGGGCAAGGCCGGCAAAGACCGTTTCGAACAGATCCTTGCCGCGGTTCAGCACGCGCAGCACGTCGAGCGCCATGACGTTGCCGGAGCCTTCCCAGATGGCGTTGACGGGAGCCTCGCGGTAATGGCGGGCGATCGGGCGCTCTTCGATGTAGCCATTGCCGCCGATGCATTCCATAGCCTCGTAGATCAGCGCGGGCGCGATCTTGCAGCACCAGTATTTGGCGACCGGCGTCATGACGCGGGCATAGGCCGCTTCCTCGGCATTGCCGCGCGCCTTGTCGAAGGCGTCGGCAAGACGGAAGGACAGTGCCGTCGCGGCGGCAACATCGAGCGCCATGTCGGCGAGCACGCGCGTCATGATCGGCTGGTTGACGAGCATCTTGCCGAAGACGCTGCGGCCGCGGGTGTGGTGCACGGCTTCGGCGAGCGAGGCGCGCATCATGCCTGACGAGGCCAGCGCGCAGTCGAGCCGGGTCAGCGTCACCATGTCCAGGATGGTGCGGATGCCGGCATCCGGACTACCGAGCAGGAAACCGAACGTGTCTGTAAACTCGACCTCGCAAGAGGCGTTGGAGCGGTTACCGACCTTGTCCTTCAGCCGCTGGAATTGCAGCCCGTTGGCGGAACCATCCTCCAGAAGGCGCGGCACGAGGAAGCAACCCATGCCCTCCTTCGTCTGCGCCAGCATAATGAAGGCATCGCTCATCGGCGCCGACATGAACCATTTGTGCCCGGACAGCCGGTAGATGCCCTCGCTGACCTTTTCGGCAGCGCTCCTGTTGGCGCGCACATCCGTGCCGCCCTGCTTTTCTGTCATGCCCATACCGATGGTCACGGCGGATTTCTGCATGGCGGGCTTGTTCGACGAATCATATTTGCGCGAGAGAATTTTCGGCGCCCAGTCCTTTTGGACCGCGGGCGATGCCGAGAGTGCCGCAACGGAGGCGCTCGTCATCGTCAGCGGGCAGAGATGGCCGGATTCCAGCTGCGCCGTCAGATAAAACCGCGCGGCGCGAACCTTATGGGCCTCGTCCTTGGCGTCGGTATCGGCCTGGGGATCCCAGACGGAGGAATGCAGGCCGACCGACATGGAGCGACGCATCAATGCATGCCAGGCGGGATGGAATTCGACGACGTCGACGCGTTCACCGCGCGGACCGTGGGTGCGCAGCTGCGGCGCGCCCTGGTTTGCCATACGCGCCATCTCCTGCGCCTCCGGCGAGGTGACGTAGCGGCCCATGTTTTCCAGGTCTTCGCGGATGCCGCGCGGCAGGGCCGCCGTCAGGTCGACAATCAGCGGATCGGACCGATAGGCGTTGATGCCGGACCACAGGCTCGGCTGGTTGAGTTCTGCGAGTTTGTCGTCAGTCCGGTTGGCGGAGGTCATAATTCGCTTCTAGTGTAAGAACCCGGCAAAGGGAAACCGGAAGTTATGATTCGGTTCATTCTGCTCTATCGGAATTCGGGCGAAAATGCATGGGGACATAAGCCTTTGCCCACAGCACATGCTTGCCCCGGCGGGCAGCACTCTTTATAGACCCGCCAGAGACAGCAAGAGGCAGGGTCATGGTCTTTTTCCCCCACCGCCACCTCATCGGCATCAAAGGCCTCACCGAGCAGGATATCACCTATCTTCTCGACAAGGCGGACGAGGCCGTCAAGATCAGCCGCCAGAGAGAAAAGAAAACGTCGACGCTGCGCGGGCTGACGCAGATCAACCTATTCTTCGAGGCATCGACCCGCACGCAGGCCTCCTTCGAGCTTGCCGGCAAGCGGCTCGGCGCCGACGTCATGAACATGTCGGTCGGCAATTCCTCGGTGAAGAAAGGCGAAACGCTGATCGATACGGCGATGACGCTGAATGCGATGCGCCCCGACGTGCTGGTGATCCGCCATTCCAGCGCGGGTGCCGCCGCCCTTCTCGCCCAGAAGGTCTCCTGCTCGGTCGTCAATGCCGGTGACGGGCAGCACGAACATCCGACCCAGGCACTGCTCGACGCGCTGACGATCCGCCGCGCCAAGGGCAAGCTTTCGCGCATCATCGTGGCGATCTGCGGCGACGTGCTGCATTCGCGGGTGGCGCGCTCCAATATCCTGCTGCTCAATGCGATGGGCGCCCGCGTGCGTGTCGTCGCGCCCGCGACCCTCATGCCGGCCGGCATCGCCGAGATGGGCGTCGAGGTCTTCCATTCGATGAAGGAAGGGCTGAAGGACGCCGACGTGGTGATGATGCTGCGGCTGCAGCGCGAGCGGATGTCCGGCGCCTTCGTACCTTCGGTGCGCGAATATTATCACTTCTACGGGCTCGACGCCGAAACGCTGAAGGCGGCCAAGGAGGATGCGCTGGTCATGCATCCCGGCCCGATGAACCGCGGCGTCGAAATCGCTTCGGAAGTGGCGGACGGACCGCAGAGCGTCATCGCCGAACAGGTGGAAATGGGGGTCGCGGTGCGCATGGCCGTCATGGAGACGCTGCTCGTCTCGCAGAACCAGGGTCCCCGCAGCGATGGAATGATGGCATGAGCAACCCGATCGTCCTCAAGAACGTCCGCATCATCGACCCGTCGCGCAATCTCGACGAAGTCGGGACGATCGTTGCCGAAGACGGCGTGATTCTCGCCGCCGGCCACAAGGCGCAGAACCAAGGCGCGCCTGATGGCGCAGTCATCTGCGACTGCACGGGCCTTGTGGCGACGCCTGGCCTCGTCGATGCGCGCGTCCATGTCGGCGAACCCGGCGGCGAACACCGCGAGACGATCGCCTCGGCGAGCCGGGCGGCAGCCGCCGGCGGCGTCACCTCGATCATCATGATGCCGGACACCGATCCCATCATCGACGACATCGCGCTCGTCGAATTTGTCAAGAAGACGGCGCGGGATACGGCCGCCGTCAACGTCTATCCGGCAGCCGCCATCACCAAGGGCCTTGCCGGCGAGGAGATGACGGAGATCGGCCTGCTGATGCAGGCGGGCGCCGTCGCCTTCACCGATGCCCATTCCAGCGTCCACGACACACAGGTGCTGCGCCGGATCATGACTTATGCGCGCGAATTCGGCGCCGTCGTCTGCTGCGAGACGCGCGACAAATATCTCGGCGCCAACGGCGTCATGCATGAGGGGCTTTTTGCCAGCTGGCTCGGGCTTTCCGGCATTCCAAAAGAAGCCGAGCTCATCCCGCTCGAACGCGATTTGAGGATCGCGCAGCTGACGCGCGGCCGTTATCACGCCGCGATGATCTCGGTGCCGGAATCGGTCGAGGCGATCGAGCGCGCCCGTGGTCGCGGCGCCAAGGTGACCTGTGGCATCTCGATCAACAATCTGGCGCTCAACGAAAACGACATCGGCGAATACCGCACCTTCTTCAAGCTCTATCCGCCGCTGCGCCCGGAAGACGACCGGGTGGCGATGGCCGACGCCCTTGCGAGCGGCGCGATCGATATCATTGTCTCCTCGCACGACCCGCAGGACGTCGATACGAAGCGCCTGCCCTTCGGCGAGGCGGAGGACGGCGCGATCGGCCTCGAAACCATGCTTGCGGCAGCGCTCAGGCTTCACCATAGCGGCCAGGTGAGCCTGATGCGCCTGATCGACGCCATGTCGACCCGCCCTGCTCAGATTTTCGGCCTGAATGCCGGCACGCTGAAGCCGGGCGCTGCGGCCGATATCGCGCTGATCGATCTCGATGAGCCTTGGCTTGTCGCCAAAGACATGCTTCTCTCCCGCTCGAAGAATACGCCGTTCGAGGATGCGCGCTTCAGTGGGCGGGCGGTCGCGACATACGTCTCGGGAAAGCTTGTCCACGCAATTTAGAACCGACACGATCGCCGTCCATCCCCCAGCGGGAGAAGGCTGACTCGAGGATAGGCCACGGAGAGGCTGAGGGGGCATATGTTATCCAATCTCATGTCATGGCAGATCACGTTGCCGATCGCGCTTGCCGCCGCCGTTATCGGTTATCTCTTCGGCTCGATCCCGTTCGGCCTGATCCTCACGCGCGCCGCCGGCCTCGGCGACGTGCGCAGCATCGGCTCCGGCAATATCGGCGCGACCAATGTGCTGAGAACAGGAAACCGGACGCTCGCCGCGGCGACGCTGCTGCTTGATGCGCTGAAGGCATCGGCCGCGGCCTGGGTCGTCGGCTATTTCCTCGGTGAGGAAGCCGCGATCATCGCCGGCTTCTTCGCCTTTATCGGCCATCTTTTCCCGGTCTGGATCGGCTTCAAGGGCGGCAAGGGTGTCGCCACCTATATCGGCACCCTGCTCGGTGTCGCGCCGATCATGGTCGTGCTCTTTGCCGCCGTCTGGCTGGCGGTCGCTTTCACCACCCGCTACTCCTCACTGTCGGCGCTGGTTGCCATGCTTGTCATTCCAGTTGCGCTGTGGATATTGGGCAACGAAAAGGTTGCGGCTGTGATGGCGATCATGACCCTCATCTCCTACTGGAAGCACAAGGCGAATATTTCGCGCCTGATGGGCGGGACGGAAAGCAAGATCGGGGCAAAGGGATAATGGATGCGCTGAGCGCCGGACCAAAAGGCGTCGTGCTGACCGAGCGGCAAAGAATTGCCTGGCTGCGCCTCATCCGTTCCGACAATATCGGCCCTGCCACCTTTCGTGACCTCATCAATCATTTCGGTTCGGCCGAGGCAGCACTTGCCGCATTGCCGGAGCTTTCGGCGCGCGGCGGCGCGACACGGGCAATCCGCATCGCCAGCGAGGCCGAAGCGCATCGGGAGCTGGAGGCGGCACGTCGCTTCGGCGCCCGCTTCGTCGGCATCGGTGAACCGGACTATCCGCAAGCGCTGAAGCAGATCGACGGCGCGCCGCCGCTTCTGGCCGTCAAGGGCGCGCTGGCCGCTGCCAAACGACCGGCCGTCGGTATCGTCGGCTCGCGCAACGCCTCGATCGCAGGCGCGAAATTCGCAGCGATGGTGGCGCGTGACTGCGGCCGGGCGGGTTACACCGTGGTCTCCGGCCTGGCGCGCGGCATCGACACATCAGCCCATCGGGCAAGCCTCGACACGGGCACGATCGCAGCACTCGCCGGCGGCCTCGACCAACCCTACCCGCCAGAGAATATCGGCCTGCTCGAAGAGATAACCGGTGGCAATGGCCTGGCGGTGAGCGAGATGCCCTTCGGCTGGGAACCCCGCGCCCGCGACTTCCCACGCCGAAACCGGCTGATCGCCGGCATCGGGCTCGGCCTCGTCGTCATCGAAGCGGCGACGCGTTCGGGCTCGCTGATCACGGCGCGGCTTGCCGGCGAGTTCGGCCGCCTGGTGTTTGCCGTGCCCGGCTCGCCGCTCGATCCGCGCTGCCATGGCACCAACGGCCTGCTGAAGGACGGCGCTTCGATCGTCACCGCGCCCGCCGATGTCATCGAGGCCCTGGCGCCGCTTGCGCAATTCGACCTGTTCCCATCGTCGATGGCGGAGAAACCGGCACCTGACGGCAAGGCAATGTCGGTGCCACCAGGCGATTCCGATCGAAACCGCATCATCGATGCGCTCGGGCCGACGCCGGTCGAGATCGACGACGTCATCCGCCATACCGGCCTGTCGGCATCCGCGGTCTATCTCATCCTTCTGGAACTCGATATATCAGGCAGGCTGCACCGGCATCAGGGCGGTCTCGTCTCGCTTTCCGATTGAACCTGGGTACGACATCAGGCGGCGGCTTTGCGAATTGCCGAACCGTGAGTCGAAAACCTTCGATAGACTATCTATAATTGTATTCCATCGATACTCTCCCTTCGGCTGCAGAAGACACAAGAGGTAAAATTGTAGCAAACCCCTTGACCGCGGCGATTTCCCTGTCCATGTCGGAGGGCCGATATCCATGTTGCGGTGTGTGTCGCGCTGGCTTCAACGCTGGCGTCGTTTCCTTTTTAGAGAATCATCATGAATGTTGTAGTGGTGGAATCGCCTGCCAAGGCCAAGACGATCAATAAGTATCTGGGTCCGGGATACAAAGTGCTCGCCTCCTTCGGTCATGTGCGCGATCTGCCTGCCAAGGACGGCTCAGTTCTTCCTGATCAGGATTTCGAAATGCTTTGGGAGGTCGACAGCGCCTCCGCCAAGCGGATGAAGGACATTGCCGACGCGGTGAAGTCCGCCGATGGCCTGTTTCTCGCGACCGACCCGGATCGCGAAGGCGAAGCGATTTCCTGGCACGTTCTCGACATGCTGAACAAGAAGCGCGTGCTGAACGGCAAACCGGTCAAGCGCGTCGTCTTCAATGCGATCACCAAGAAGGCGGTGCTCGACGCGATGGCCGATCCGCGCGACATCGACGTGCCGCTGGTCGATGCCTATCTCGCGCGCCGCGCGCTCGATTATCTCGTCGGGTTCAATCTTTCGCCGGTACTGTGGCGCAAGCTGCCCGGCGCACGTTCGGCCGGCCGCGTTCAGTCGGTGGCGCTTCGCCTCGTCTGTGACCGTGAATCCGAGATCGAGCGCTTCATTTCCGAAGAATACTGGAACATCTCGGCGCTTCTGAAGACGCCGCGCGGCGACGAGTTCGAGGCGAGGCTGGTTTCGGCGAACGGCAAACGGCTGCAGCCGCGCGCTATCGGCAACGGCGAAGATGCCGGCCGGCTGAAGGCCTTGCTCGAAGGTGCGAGCTATGTCGTCGACACGGTCGAGGCGAAACCGGTCAAGCGCAACCCGGGACCGCCGTTTACGACCTCGACGCTGCAGCAGGCCGCCTCCTCCAATCTCGGCTTCTCCGCTTCGCGCACCATGCAGATCGCGCAAAGGCTCTATGAGGGCGTCGATATCGGCGGCGAGACGGTCGGTCTCATCACCTATATGCGAACCGACGGCGTGCAGATGGCGCCAGAGGCGATCGACGCGGCGCGCAGCGCCATCGTCGACCAGTTCGGCCAGCGCTACATGCCGGAAAAGCCGCGCTTCTACTCGACCAAGGCGAAGAACGCCCAGGAGGCGCACGAGGCGATCCGCCCGACCGATTTCGACCGCTCGCCCGACCGTGTGCGCAAATTCCTCGATGCCGACCAGATTCGGCTCTACGAGCTGATCTGGAAGCGCGGCATCGCCAGCCAGATGGCGTCGGCCGAGATCGAGCGCACGACGGCTGAAATCACCGCCGACAATAAGGGAGAGAAGGCCGGTCTGCGCGCCGTCGGTTCGGTCATCCGCTTCGATGGTTTCATCGCCGCCTATACCGACCAGAAGGAAGATGGCGAGCAGAGCGACGACGGCGACGAGGATGGCCGCCTGCCGGAGATCAATGCGCGCGAGGCGCTCGCCAAGCAGAAGATCAATTCAACGCAGCATTTCACCGAACCGCCGCCGCGCTATTCGGAAGCCTCGCTGATCAAGAAGATGGAAGAGCTCGGCATCGGCCGCCCCTCCACCTATGCCGCGACGCTCGCGACGCTGCGCGACCGCGACTATGTGACGATCGACAAACGCAAGCTGATTCCGCAGGCCAAGGGCCGTCTGGTGACGGCTTTCCTCGAGAGCTTCTTCACCAAATATGTCGAATACGACTTCACCGCCGATCTCGAAGAGAAGCTTGACCGGATTTCCGCCGGCGAGTTGAACTGGAAGCAGGTGCTGCGCGATTTCTGGAAGGATTTCTTCGCACAGATCGAGGACACCAAGGAACTGCGCGTCACCAACGTGCTCGATTCGCTGAACGAGGCGCTGGCACCCCTCGTCTTCCCGAAACGGGAGGACGGCAGCGACCCGCGCATCTGTCAGGTCTGCGGCACCGGCAACCTGTCGCTGAAGCTCGGCAAATACGGCGCCTTCGTCGGCTGCTCGAACTATCCGGACTGCAACTACACCCGCCAGCTCTCCTCCGAAAACGGCGGAGAAGCAGACGGTGCTGCGCTCAACGAGCCGAAGAACCTCGGCACCGATCCGACGACCGGCGAGGAGCTGACGCTGCGTTCCGGCCGCTTCGGCCCCTATATCCAGCGCGGCGACGGCAAGGAGGCCAAACGCGCCTCGTTGCCAAAAGGCTGGAAGCCCGAGGATATCGATTATGAAAAGGCGATGGCGCTGATCTCGCTGCCGCGCGATATTGGCAAACATCCCGAATCAGGCAAGATGATCTCGTCCGGCATCGGCCGCTATGGGCCGTTCCTCCTGCACGACGGCTCCTATGCCAATCTGGAAACCGTCGAGGACGTGTTCTCGGTCGGCCTCAACCGCGCCGTGACTGTTATCGCTGAAAAGGCGAAGCAGGCCCCAGGGCGGGGTGCGCGCGGCACGCCGGCGGCACTGAAGACGCTCGGCGATCATCCTGATGGCGGCGCCATCACCGTGCGCGACGGCAAGTACGGCCCCTATGTCAACTGGGGCAAGGTCAACGCCACGCTGCCGAAGGGCAAGGATCCCCAGGCGATCACCGTCGAGGAGGCGCTTGCGCTGATCGCCGAAAAGGCCGGCAAAGCGGCCAAGGCGAAAGCCAAGCCGAAGGCGGCAGCCGCCGAAGCCAAGACCACCAAGACGGCCGCCAAGCCGAAAACAACGAAGGCGAAAGCGCCCGCGAAATCGAAAAAGGGCTGACGTGAGCAGGATACCGCGCGAGAGAACGAACCCTGCGGGCAAGCGTCCGGGCAAGATCGGCCGCAAGGATGCTCCCGCCGTCGAGCCGCTGAACATCGTCCACGGCGCGCTGCCTTCGCGCGAGGTGGTCCTACGCTTCATCGCCGATCATCCGCAGAAAGCGTCCAAGCGTGAACTCGCCAAGGCTTTCGGCCTAAAAGGCGATAGCCGCGTCGAGCTCAAGCAGATGCTGCAGGAGCTCGAACAGGAAGGCATGCTGCAGAAGAACCGCAAGTCGCTGATCCGTCCCGGTGCGCTGCCGCCTGTCACCGTTCTCGATATCACCACACGCGATAAGGACGGCGACCTGATCGGCCGGCCGGCGGAATGGCCTGAGGACCAGGGCGTGGCACCCGCCGTCGCCATCCGCCAGCAATCGCCGGCAGGCCGCCAGGGCAAGGGCAAGGCGCCCGTCGCCGGGCTCGGCGACCGCATCCTGGCGAAGATCTTCCCGGCTGTCGATCGCGGCGGTCCGGCTTATACGGCGCGGATCATCAAGGTGATCGACAGGCGCCGCGGCGCCTCGATGGGCGTCTTCCGTACGGCACCCGGCGGCGGCGGCCGGCTGCTGCCGATCGAACGGCGCGGCGAGGAGATGGTAATCGATCCCGACTTCACCGGCGGCGCCACGGACGGCGATCTGGTCGAAGTCGAAATCGCCCGTCTCGGCCGTTTCGGCCTGCCGCGCGCCAAGGTGCTTTCCGTAGTCGGTTCCGTCGGTTCGGAAAAAGCGATCTCGATGATCGCGATCCATGCGCACGGCATCCCGCATGTCTTCCCGCCGGCCGTCATCGCCGAGGCGGAGGCCGCAAGGCCCGCCAGCATGTCGCATCGCGAGGATTGGCGCGACGTACCGCTGATCACCATCGACCCGGCCGATGCCAAGGACCATGACGACGCTGTTTATGCCGAGCCCGATCCCTCGCCCGAGAATCCCGGCGGCGTCATCGTCACCGTCGCGATCGCCGACGTCTCCTGGTATATCCGACCCAATTCGCCGCTCGACCGCGAGGCGCTGAAGCGCGGCAATTCGGTCTATTTCCCGGATCGTGTCGTGCCGATGCTGCCGGAGCGCATCTCCAACGATCTCTGCTCGCTGAAAGAAGGCGTCGACCGCCCGGCGCTCGCCGTGCGCATGAGCTTTTCCGGGGAAGGCCGCAAGATCGGCCATACTTTCCATCGCATCATGATGAAGAGTGCGGCCAAGCTGTCCTACCAGCAGGCGCAGGCAGCCATCGACGGGAACCCGGACGATCAGACCGGACCGATGCTTGAGCCGATCCTGAAGCCGCTCTGGCACGCCTATGAGGTGATGAAGCGCGGACGCGACCGGCGCCAGCCGCTGGAACTCGATATGCCGGAGCGCAAGATCCTCCTGAAGCCCGACGGCACGGTCGATCGGGTCGTCGTGCCGCCACGGCTCGATGCGCATAAGCTGATCGAAGAGATGATGATCCAGGCGAACGTCTGCGCCGCCGAGACGCTCGAAAAGAAGCGTCAGCCGCTGATCTACCGCATCCATGACGGCCCGACGCTTGCCAAGCAGGAGATCCTGCGCGAGTTCCTGGCCACGCTCGGCATCTCGCTTGCCAAGGGCGGCAACATGCGCGCCAACAACTTCAACGGCATTCTGGCGAAGGCGGACGGCACGCCGCATCAGACCATGGTGAGCGAGATGGTACTGCGTTCGCAGAGCCAGGCGATCTACGGCCCGGAGAATATAGGCCATTTCGGCCTCAACCTGATGAAATACGCCCACTTCACCTCGCCGATCCGCCGCTACGCCGATCTCATCGTGCATCGCGCCCTCGTCGGCTCGCTCGGCTTCGGCGAAGGCGGCATCACGCCCGAAGAAGAGGCGGCGCTCGACGATATCGCGGCCGAAATCTCGACCTTCGAGCGCCGGGCCATGGCAGCCGAGCGCGAAACCGTCGACCGGCTGATCGCGCACCACCTCAGCGGCCGCGTCGGCGAGGAATTTGCCGGGCGGGTTTCGGGCGTAACGAAATCGGGGCTTTTTATCGCCCTGCCAGACTATGGCGCCGACGGTTTCGTCCCTATATCTACGCTCGGCAGCGACTATTTCATCTATGACGAGGCGCATCAGGCCCTCTCCGGTGAAAAGACCGGGCTTGGCTATCGCCTGGGCGACAGCGTCACCGTGAAACTTGCCGAAGCGATCCCGCTTGCCGGTGCACTGCGTTTCGAGATGATCAGCGAGGGCCGCGAAATGCCGGCGGCGGTGCGTTCCTTCCACAAGGCGGGGCGCCGCGACAGGGGCCAGGTTCGCAAGAAACCCGGAACGAGGCCGCCGCGCGGACGGCACTAAAGCGCGTCGCAATCTTTCAGATTGGCTCCCCGCGCTGTAGGTCCTTGTTTTCACGCGTGTCGTTATCGCGAAACCGCTGCAGAGTTTCGCGCGACGTGTTTAGATCCGAAGAGGAACATGCGATGAGAACACCGACCGATCCGGCCGCCGCCCGCTACGGCGATACGCCCGAGGTCGAGCGTCCGCTTGGGCGCTCCATCATGCGCGGGCTGATGAACCGCTGCCCGGCCTGCGGCAACGGCAAGCTCTTTCGCGCCTTCCTGAAGCCGGTCGATCATTGCGCCACCTGCGGCGAGGCGATGCATCACCAACGCGCCGACGACCTGCCGCCCTATATCGTCATTCTCGTCCTCGGCCACGTCGTGGTCGGAGGCTATATGCTGACCGACCTGACTTTCGTGCTACCGGTCTGGGTCCATCTGGCCATCTGGGCGCCGATCACCGTCATCACCGCGCTTGCCTCGATCCAGCCGATCAAGGGCGGGGTCATCGGCCTGCAATGGGCGCTGCGCATGCACGGCTTCGGTGGCGAGAGCGACGGTCCGGACGATTACGACATCCCCGGCCGGCCGAATTAGCGCCTTCACCTTCCAGACATATTTAACGTGTAGTGCCAGCCCTCCACCGACCACCACCCAAATGCGGGAGCCGACGATCCTCAAGACCTGACATGGTAAGCATTTCTTGCCCGAACGGGCTTTACATTCCGCAGATGGTCACTCACATCGGAAATACTGCGAAGCGGCATCCGTCACCTGGATTTGGCACGTCCGTGTCTATCTATCTGACGGGATCGGCCGATTCGTTCGCGCACCTCTCTAAGGATGGATAAATGTCTCAGCCGAGAACCGGCACACCGGGCGATGTCGAAGAAATCCATTGGCCTTCTCTGGTGGCAGCCATCTCGTCCATATCAGCCGTTGGCATAGCAATCGGCCTCGGTCTGCCCCTCCTCAGCATCATCCTCGAAAAACGCGGCATCTCGTCGACCCTGATCGGGCTCAACACGGCGATGGCCGGGGTCGCGGCGATGGCCGCCGCACCGATCACCACCAAGCTCGCCCATAAATATGGCGTGGCTCCGACAATGATCTGGGCCGTGCTGATTTCGGCGCTGAGCGCGCTGGGTTTCTATTACGCCCAGGATTTCTGGATGTGGTTTCCGCTGCGTTTCGCCTTCCACGGCGCGACGACGACGCTGTTCATCCTCTCCGAATTCTGGATCAACGCCGCTTCGCCGCCTTCCAAGCGCGGCTTCGTGCTCGGCATCTATGCGACGGTGCTTTCCCTTGGCTTCGCGGCCGGACCGCTGCTCTTTTCGATCCTCGGCAGCGACGGCATCTTCCCCTTCCTGATCGGCGCCGGCGCCATCCTGCTTGCCGCCATCCCGATCTTCATCGCTCGCGACGAAAGCCCGGTGCTCGAGGAAAAGCCAGAGCTGCATTTCATGCGCTACGTTTTCCTGGTGCCGACGGCGACGGCAGCGGTCTTCATCTTCGGCGCTGTCGAAGCGGGCGGGCTGTCGCTTTTCCCGATCTTTGCCGTGCGCGCACATTTCACCGAATCGCAGGCCGCACTGCTGCTCACCATGATGGGCGTCGGCAACGTCATCTTTCAGATCCCACTCGGCCTGCTTTCCGACCGCATCGCCGACAAGCGGCCGCTTCTGGCCGGCATGGCGCTGATGGGCTTCATCGGCTCGATGATGTTGCCGCTGTTGCTCGACAACTGGCTGCTGATGGCCGGGCTCCTGCTTTTCTGGGGTGGCTGCGTCTCAGGCCTCTATACGGTCGGCCTCAGCCATCTCGGCTCGCGGCTGACGGGCTCCGATCTTGCAGCGGCCAATGCTGCCTTTGTCTTCTGTTATGCGATGGGAACCGTGGCCGGGCCGCAGGCGATCGGCGCGGCGATCGATGTCGCTGGAAATAACGGTTTTGCCTGGGCGATTGCCGCTTTCTTCGGTCTTTACGCCCTACTTTCCGGCATCAGACTGATGTTCATTCGAAAACGGGCTTGACTTTTCGAGCGGGATTCGTAGTTTCGCGCCAGGATTTGCCGTGGAGCCCATCCGGCTTCCACGGCTTTCATTTTCTTAAAGGCAGGACGACCATGGCCAAGGCTACAACAATCAAGATCAAGCTGCTGTCGACGGCCGACACCGGTTTCTTTTACGTCACCACGAAGAACAGCCGTACGATGACGGACAAGATGACGAAGACGAAGTACGACCCGGTTGCGAAGAAGCATGTCGAGTTCAAGGAAACCAAGATCAAGTAATCACTTGGCCTGACGGATTTCAAAAAAGCGCGCGCCCTCGGGTTGCGCGTTTTTTATTGCCCGGATTAATCGTCTTTAAAAAATGATAGCGCAAACAGAAAAACGCCGCCCTTCCATCTTCGGGAAGTGGCGACGTTTTCTTGAAAGGGGGTCGGCCAGCATGCAAAACGGCACGAGGAACCGCTAAAACTTGCCTACTAGCCGACCGACCCCACGACCCAGGAGATGCGGCGGACCTGAGCATCATGGGGTATCGACAACTCCTCAACGGGAGCGCTTCTCTTATGAGCCGATAATTTGCGCAAAAATGAAAGAAAATCAACAAATTCTTAATGGTGAATGTTTGCAGCTTGATTCTATGGTTAAAAGTCCAGATTTGGGACATACAAAGATTTATCCGCTCTGCTTGGACTCGAAGCGTAGCGCCTGACGTTTTGAAGAAATTCGACAATATAACTGAACAACTTACGCCTCCCCTCCCCCTACGTGAGGTGATGTCGCCGCAATCTATTTGACCCTGTCAGCGGCAGGCAGTTTTTATAGTCTCCCCTTTATTTTGAGCTACGACCTGACACTCTCAAGACTATCGCGCGGCAACACATCCGCAGCAACGCGGCGAGTCCATTTTTGGGCTATTGAGTTGCGAAATTTTAGCCCTGCATTGCACAGGCGAAAATTAAAAATCGGTAACAATTGGCTTACCGCAGTGGAAAACTCGCAAATGGCACATATGGCGGCAAGTGATTCGTCACGCGGCCGCGGCGACCACACGGTTGCGGCCGGTATTCTTGGCCTCGTAAAGGGCCAGATCCGCCTGTTTCATCAGCTGGCCCGGGGTCAGCACCGACGCAATACGCGAGGCGATGCCGAAGGAAGCAGTGACATTCAGCGCTTCGCCGGAGTGTTTCAGCATGAAGGGCGCGCTTTCGATCGCCGCACGAAGGCGCTCGGCGACAGCGGCGGCAATTTCCGGCGAGGTGTCGGGCATCACGACGACGAATTCTTCACCACCGTAGCGGCAGGCGAGATCGGCGCCGCGGATGGTCGAACGGACGCGATTTGAAAATTCCCGCAGCACCTCGTCGCCGCCATCATGGCCGTAGGTGTCGTTCACATGCTTGAAACGGTCGATATCGGTGATCAGCACCGAAAGCGGCCGGCCCCGCGCCATCGAACGGTTGAAGAGCACGTTCAGGTGATTGTCGAGATAGCGCCGGTTATAAAGGCCGGTTAGCGGATCGGTCACGGCAAGCTCGATCGTCTGCTTGACGCTGGCGCGCAGGCGGTCGTTATAGCGCTTGCGGCGGATCTGCGTCAGGCTGCGGGCAACCAGTTCGTTGGGATCGACCGGGCGGATGATGTAGTCGTTGACGCCGAGATCGAGCGCGCGCACGACCATTTCGTCGACGCCCTGCTCGGTGATGATCAGGATCGGCAGGAAGCGGGTGCGCTCCAGCGAGCGCAGCTGCGAGCAGAGGCGAAGCGGGTCGTAATCGTCGAAGTTGGCGTTGACGATGACGAGATCGAACGCGCTTTCGGCCGCCTCGAAGAGGGCGGCCTGCGGATCGGAGAGGGCAAGCACGTCGGCGACGGGCTTCAGCGCCTTGATGATGCGCTCCTGCGAATTGGCGCGGCCGTCGACGAGCAGGACCTGAGCGGTCTCGTCGGCGCGGCCCTCGCCTGCCCGTGTGAGGTCATCGATGCCCATCGTATGGGCAGTGTCGGCGCGGATACGCAGCTCATCGCTCAACGTCTTCAGCCGCAGCAGGCTCTTCACCCGGGAGATCAGCTGCAGATCGTTGACCGGCTTGGTAAGAAAATCGTCAGCGCCAGCTTTCAGGCCGCGTACACGATCGGTCGGCTGGTCGAGCGCGGTGACCATGACGACTGGAATATGGGCGGTCTTCTGGCTGGCCTTCAGCCGCTCGCAGACCTCGAAACCGTCTATGCCGGGCATCATGATGTCGAGCAGGATGAGATCGACCTGGTTGCGCTCGCAGATCGCCAGTGCCGTGTAGCCGTCCGCTGCGGTCATCACGTCGAAATACTCCGCAAGCAACCGCGCTTCGAGCAGCTTCACGTTGGCCGGAATATCGTCAACCACCAGTATTCGCGCAGTCATCAGCGTCTTTCCGATGCGTCAGGCATCGCCCAGATAGGTCTTGATCGTCTCGATGAATTTCGGAACCGAGATCGGCTTGGAAACATAGGCCTCGCAGCCGCCCTGGCGGATCCGCTCTTCGTCACCCTTCATCGCGAAAGCCGTAACGGCGATGACGGGAATCACGTGCAGCTCGTCGTCTTCCTTCAGCCATTTCGTGACTTCGAGGCCGGAGACTTCGGGAAGCTGAATATCCATCAGGATGAGGTCGGGGCGATGCTTGCGCGCCAGATCGAGCGCCTCCATACCATTTCTGGTCTGGATCGTCGTATAACCGGACGCCTCGATGAGGTCGCGAAAGAGCTTCATGTTGAGCTCGTTATCTTCTACAATCATCACCTGTTTGGGCATGACAAGCTGTCCCTACGTCCGTTCGCGCAGCGGTTCGTCCCATGAGAAAGGCACATGCGGACAAATAGCTCCGTGAAACCGATAGCGCACGCTACCGGTATTTGGTTGAAGAAAAGGTAACTTACCCAGCGAAATGCAAAGCAACTTCAAGACTTCGAAACAACAGGCCGCCGACCCGCACGAGACGGCGATCGCCGTGCTCGGCTGGCTTGCCGACGATCCCGACATGTTCGGCCGCTTCCTCGCCCTGACGGGTGTAGCGCCCGGCCAGGTGCGCAACGCCGTCGACGATCCCGGATTCCTCGCCGGCATGATGGATTTCCTGATGAACCACGAACCGACGGCAATGGCCTTCTGCGCAGCGAGCGGGATCAGCCCGGAGACGGTGACGGCGGCCTGGCGGCATTTCTCGTCACCGGGCCTCGATTCCGGAGAATACTGACCGTGACCTGCGGGGAATTCGACATCTCGCATATCCGCCTCGGTGAACGGCCGTTGATCGTCTGCGACGTCGACGACGTCGTGCTGCAGTTCATCGATCCCTTCCAGCTTTTCCTTCAGAGCCGGGGTTGCGCGTTTCTGCCGCGATCGTTCCGGCTGCACGGCAACATCGTCTCGCAAGCCGACGGCGTGGAGATCGAGGATCAGGAGGTCAGCCGGCTGATCGAGGAATTCTTCGAAGCCCAAGAGCTGTGGCAGACGCCGCTCGACCGCGTCGTCGAAACGCTCGACCGGCTTTCGGAAGAGGCCGATATCCTTTTCCTGACAGCCATGCAGCCGCGGTTCCAGAACCAGCGCCGTCGCCTGCTCGACAGGATGGGCCTGCTCTTTCCGCTGCTTGCCACCGAACAACCCAAAGGGCCGATCGTTCACGCATTGCATGCCAGCCGCTCCCTTCCCGTCATCTTCATCGATGATATGGCGCGCAATCTGCATTCCGTCAGGGATCACGTCGCCGATTGCCTGCTGATTCACCTGATGCCGAACTCGCCCGTCCATCGCTTCGCCCCGGCGGCCGCTAACGACATCACCCGCGCCACCGACTGGACGCATGCGGCCGCGCTGATCGAGGCGCATTTTGTTTCCGGCACCTTCACACGCGCAGTTCCAGCCGCATGAGCGGACGGCCGTCCTTGCGCCGCGCAACCGTCTCGAAACCGGCGGCATCGAAGATTGCCGTCGAACCGATGCAGAGCGTCACGGATTTCGACTGCTTCACATGATCGATCGGACAGGCTTCGAGCAGCCGCGCTCCCTGGCGCCGCGCATGGTCGATTGCGCCGGCAAGCAGGCGATGGCTCATTCCCTTGCCGCGCAGTTTGGGCAGCAGGAAGAAGCAACTGACGGCCCAGATGGACGGATCATGCGCATCGCCCTCTTCCAGCGGCCGCGAGACGGTGCGCGGCGAATTGAACTGCGGCACGTCATGGCGCGGCCCGACCTGCACCCAGGCGACCGGCGCGCCGTCGGCATAACAGAGGATGCCAGGCGGCGGACCCGCCTTGATCCGCTCCCGCATATGCGCCTTGCGTTCGTCGGCCGCCATCTTCGTCCTCACCGCATGCGGCAGACGCAACGCGACGCACCAGCAGTTATAGAAGGCACCCTGCGGCCCGAACACGACTTCGAAATCGTCCCAGCGTTCTGGCGTTACCGGCTCGAAACGAAGATCGTTATCCAAAGGCAAAGCTCCCGCCCTCACTTGAGACTCGGAAGCTTAAGGCGTAATGTCCCGGCGTTCAATCTTTGTTCTCATCATGACGCCTGCGCCTGCCAAGACACCCGGCTTCTGTCGCGACTGCCTTGCCGAGCAGAAGGGCGAGGCGCGCCGTTGCGTTTCCTGCGGCAGCCCCCGTCTCGTGCGCCACCGCGAACTCTACGCCTTGACGCTTGCGCATATCGATTGCGACGCCTTTTATGCAGCGGTGGAGAAACGCGACAATCCGGAACTTGCCGACAAGCCTGTCATTATCGGCGGCGGCAAACGCGGTGTGGTTTCCACCGCCTGCTATATCGCCCGCATCCACGGCGTGCGTTCGGCCATGCCGATGTTCAAGGCGCTGGAGGCATGCCCTCAAGCGATCGTCATCCGCCCCGACATGGAGAAATATGTCCGGGTCGGACGGCAGGTGCGCGCCATGATGCAGGATCTGACGCCGCTGGTGCAGCCGCTATCGATCGACGAGGCCTTCCTGGAACTCGGCGGCACCGAGAGGCTGCATCACGATCCTCCGGCGCGCACGCTGGCCAAATTCGCCCGTCGCATCGAAAGGGAGATCGGCATCACCGTTTCCGTCGGGCTTTCCTATTGCAAATTCCTCGCCAAGGTCGCCTCCGATCTGCAGAAGCCGCGCGGCTTTTCGGTCATCGGCCGCGAGGAAGCGGTCGAGTTCCTGGCGCCGCGTCCCGTCACCACCATCTGGGGTGTCGGCAAGGCCTTTGCGGCAACACTGGAGGCGGACGGCATTCGTACCATCAGCCAGTTGCAGCAGATGGAGGAAAACGACCTGATGCGCCGCTACGGCAGCATCGGCCAGCGGCTCGCACGGCTGTCGCGCGGCATCGACGACCGCGAAGTGCATCTCAATGATGCCGCCAAGAGCGTTTCGTCCGAGACGACCTTCTTCGATGACATCTCGCGTTATGACGATCTGGTGCCGATCCTGCGCAACCTCTCCGAAAAGGTCTCCTGGCGGCTGAAGAAAAACGGCATTGCCGGCCAGACCGTGGTCTTGAAGATGAAGACCGCCGATTTCAAATCGCGCACCCGCAACCGCAAGCTCGAAGACCCGACCCAGCTTGCCGACAGGATCTTCCGCACCGGGCTCGAGCTTCTCGAAAAAGAGACGGATGGTACGAAATTCCGCCTGATCGGCATCGGCGTCACCGATCTCGGCGACACCGCCCGTGCCGACCCGCCCGATCTAATCGACCAGCAATCGGGCCGGCGGGCGGCAGCCGAAGCGGCGATGGACAAGCTGCGCGACAAGTTCGGCAAGAAGACGGTCGAGACCGGCTATACATTCGGCAGCGGCAAGCGCGATCACTAGAGCATGATGCCGAAAAGTGTGAGCGGTTTTCGGACGACATCATGCTCTAACTATATAATGTAGAACAGGATTCAGATTTTAGGCCGAGCCGGCCTAAAATCATCCTGTTCTAGCGCATAACCCGAAAATCGGAATCGATTTTCGGAAAGGATTATGCGCAGATTCAAAGCGATAGAGCGTCCTTAGCGCGTCTGAAGACGCGCGGCGCTCTAGCGCGTGAAACCTGCGCGTGGTCCGGCCTATAAAATCTTCCTTAAACTTCGTCCCATAATGTGCCGGGCAAGTATTGCGTATGGTTGGGTATCATGTTCTCGCGTCTCGTCTTCGGCCTCGGCTTGCTGTCGGCCACCGCACTCGTGCACCCCGCTCTTGCTGCGGATGTGCGCACGCTGCAGATCATCGTCTCGAAGGACAAGCAGTCGCTTGCGGTCTATGATGGCACCGAGGTCGTTGCAACCTCGAAGGTCTCGACCGGCAAGGACGGCCACACGACGCCGAGCGGCATCTTCTCGGTGCTGGAAAAGCAGAAATACCACGAATCCAATCTCTATTCGGCGGCGCCGATGCCGTTCATGCAGCGGCTGACCTGGTCCGGCATAGCGCTGCACGAATCCAATTCGGTGCCGCGCTATCCGGCCTCGCATGGCTGCGTGCGCATGCCCGGCGCCTTCGCAAAAATGCTCTACGGGATGACCGACCGCGGTGTCCCCGTCATTATCAGCGACGGTGAACTGGTGCCGCAGCCGATCGACCATCCGACTCTTTTTCATCGGCAAGCACCAGCGGCGATGCCGCTGCTTTCGGATGTCGAACTGCGGCCCTCCATGCCCCACAGCCCCGAGAAGCCTGTGCAGGTGGCAATGAACGACACGGCGGCGATGCCGATGCCGGCAGCGCCGCCGATTGCAGCGCCCGAACCCGAGCCGCCGTCCGAGCCGATCAGCATGCTCGTTACGCGCCGGACGCTGCGCGAGACGGTGATCGACATCCAGACCCTGCTCAACCAGCTCGGCTTTTCCGCCGGCAATCCGGACGGCTTGCTCGGTCCGTCGACCGTGCAGGCGATCAAGGCTTTCAAGACATTGCGGCCAACGGAATTCGCCGCCGACAGGAACCTGGTCTCCGACACGCTCCTCAGGGAAGTCTATGCCGCGGCTGGCAAGGGCGAGCCGCCGAACGGCGTCATCATGGTGCGGCGGGCCTTCAAGCCCCTCTTCGAAGCGCCGGTGACGATCGCCGATCCGGGACTGGCGCTCGGCACGCATTTCTTCACGTTGCATGCCGTCGATGCAAAGGCCGGCACAGCGGACTGGCTCGGCACCACGCTTGAGAACAATCTCTCCCGGGAAGCGATGAAGCGGCTCGGCATCACCAATCAGGAAAGCTCGATCATCACAGGTAAGCCGATCGCCCGTTCGCTCAGCCGGATTAGCATCCCCGATGAGACCCGCCGCAAGATCGAAGCGCTCATCGCGCCGGGCTCGACGCTGACGATCTCCGATACCGGCCTCGGCCGGGAGACCGGCGAAGGCACGGATTTCATCACAATCACCCGCGGGTGATCAGACAAGCTCGACGTCGACGACGCCGGGGGCGGCGCGAAGGGCGGCGGCAATCTCCGGCGTGATGCGGTATTTCTCCGGCAGCACCACCTCCACCTCACGTTTGCCCTCCTCCTTGATGACGATGAAGGAAACGAGGCCGTCGCCCTTGGCATTCAAATGGCCGGCAACCATTCTCAGCGGTCCGGAGTCTCGGACATAGACGCGCAGCGCCTTCTGCATCTGCAGCGACTTTTCCTCCAGCGACTGGATTGTCTGGATCCGCAGGCCGATGCCCTCCGGCCGCTCCTCGCCCGTCGCGGTCAGCACGAAGGATTTTCCCGACTCGAGCACGTCGCGATACTGGTTCAGCATTTCCGAAAACAGCACCGCTTCGAACTGGCCTGAAGAATCCGAAAAGACGATGATACCCATCTTATTGCCGGTGCGGGTCTTGCGCTCCTGCTTCGAGATGACGGTACCGGCAAGGCGCGCATTGGCCGCGCCCTGTTTGATGGCGGCGGAAAACTCGGCAAAGGTCTGCACCCGCATCTTCTGCAGGATGTTGTTGTAGGAATCGAGCGGGTGGGCCGTCAGATAGAAGCCCAGCACCTGGAATTCCTTGAGCAGCCGTTCGGAGGGGAGCCAGGGCGAGAACGGCGGCAGCGAGATCTTCTCAGGCCCCGACGTCAGCGTGCTGCCGAAAATGTCCGACTGGCCGCTCAGCTTGTTCTCCTGGGCACGCTGGGCATAACCGAGAACACGGTCGAGGCCGGCTGCCAGCTGGGCGCGGTCCATGTCAAAACAATCGAAGGCGCCGGCATAGATCAGGCTTTCGAGCACGCGACGATTGACCTGGCGCGGATCGATGCGCAGGCAGAAATCCTCGATGCTGGCAAAGGGCTTGTCGCCACGCACCTCGACGATATGGTCGACGGCGGATTCGCCAACGCCCTTGAGGGCGGCGAGCGCGTAATAGATGCGGTTGTCGCCGGTCTCGAAATGGCGGAAGGAGGTCTGCACCGAAGGCGCGATCACCTCGATGCCGAGGCGTTTGGCATCCTGACGGAAATCATTGACCTTTTCCGTGTTGGACATGTCGAGCGTCATCGAAGCCGCGAGGAATTCGACCGGATAATGCGCCTTCATGTAGGCCGTCTGGTAAGAGACGATGGCATAGGCGGCGGCGTGCGACTTGTTGAAGCCGTAATTGGCGAACTTCGCCAGCAGTTCGAAGATATTGTCGGCCTGCGGCTTCGATACGCCATTCTTGACCGCGCCGACGACGAAGCGTTCGCGCTGCTGGTCCATCTCGGCCTTGATCTTCTTGCCCATGGCGCGGCGCAGAAGGTCGGCTTCGCCCAGCGAATAGCCTGATAGTACCTGGGCGATCTGCATCACCTGTTCCTGGTAGACGATGACCCCTTGCGTTTCCTTGAGCAGGTGGTCGATCATCGGATGGATCGATTCCAGCTCTTCGTCGCCGTGCTTGCGGGCATTGTAGGTCGGGATATTCTCCATCGGACCCGGACGATAGAGTGCCACCAGCGCGATGATGTCCTCGATGCAGTCCGGCTTCATGCCGATCAGCGCCTTGCGCATGCCGGCACTTTCCACCTGGAACACGCCGACCGTCTCGCCGCGCGACAGCATCTCGTAGGTCTTCTTATCGTCGAGAGGAATGGCCGCGAGATCGACCTTGATACCGAGCTTGGCGACGAAATCGACCGCGACCTTCAGCACGGTCAGCGTCTTCAGGCCGAGGAAGTCGAACTTGACGAGGCCCGCCTGCTCCACCCATTTCATGTTGAACTGGGTAACCGGCATATCCGAGCGCGGATCGCGATACATCGGCACCAGTTTGGAAAGCGGCCGGTCGCCGATGACGATGCCGGCGGCATGGGTCGAGGCATGGCGGTAAAGCCCCTCGATCTTCTGGGCGATGTCGAGCAGCCGCGCGACAACGGGTTCTTTCGCCGCCTCTTCCTGCAGCTTCGGCTCCTCCTCGATCGCTTTGGACAGCGGCGTCGGGTTGGCCGGGTTGTTCGGCACGAGTTTGCAGATCTTGTCGACCTGGCCGTAGGGCATCTCAAGCACGCGGCCGACGTCGCGAAGGGCGGCGCGCGCCTGCAGCGAACCGAAGGTGATGATCTGCGCCACCTGCTCGCGGCCATATTTGGCCTGGACGTAACGGATTACCTCTTCGCGGCGATCCTGGCAGAAGTCGATGTCGAAGTCCGGCATCGAGACGCGTTCCGGATTGAGGAAGCGCTCGAAGAGCAGCGAAAAACGCAAGGGATCGACGTCGGTGATCGTCAAGGCATAGGCGACCAGCGAACCGGCACCCGAACCACGGCCGGGACCGACCGGAATGTCATGCTGCTTGGCCCATTTGATGAAGTCGGCAACGATCAGGAAGTAGCCGGGGAAACGCATGCGCTCGATGACGCTGAGCTCGAAATCCAGTCGCTCGCGATAATCCTTTTCCTCATAGCCCGGCGACATGCCGAGCGTCGAAAGCCGCATATCCAGCCCTTCGACCGCCTGGCGGCGCAGCTCGCCCGCCTCGGCGCGTTCGGCCTCCTCGGCATCGTCGGTCGCACCCGTGAAGCGCGGCAGGATCGGTTTTCGCGTCTTCAGCACGAAGGAGCAGCGCCTGGCGATCTCGATCGTATTTTCCAGCGCTTCCGGCAGGTCGGCGAAGAGCTTGACCATCTCGGCCCGGCTCTTCAGATAGTGATCCGGCGTCAGGCGAAAGCGGCTGTCATCGGAGACGATGGCGTTGTGCGCGACCGCCATCAGCGCATCATGAGCGTCGTAATCGTCGCGAGTCGGAAAGAAAGCCTCGTTGGTCGCAACCAGCGGCAGGTCGTGGGCATAGGCGAGCCCGATGATCTTCTGCTCGTGCCGCTTGTCGTAGGTGCCGTGCCGCTGCAGTTCGACATAGAGCCTGTCGCCGAAGAGGCGCTTCAGCGTGAGCAGCCGGGCTTCCGCCTGAGCGGGATGGCCTTCCTTGATCGCCACGTCAACCGGCCCGGTCAAGGCGCCGCTCAATGCGATCAGTCCTTCCGTGCCTGCCTCCTCCAGCCAGGAGGCGCTGATATGAACAGCCTGGTTGCTCTCGCCGCCGAGATAGGCCCGGCTGACGAGATCGACCAGCCGTTCGTAACCGGCATCCGTCGCGGCAAGAAGAACAATCGACGGCAGCTTGACCAGAGCCTGCTGACCGCCGCGCTTTTCCGTTTCCAACCCGTCTCCCATATCGATCGAGACCTGGCAGCCGATGATCGGCTGCAGGCCGTCTTCCATCGCCTTCTGGGAGAATTCGAGGGCGACGAACAGATTGTTGGTGTCGGTAATCGCAATCGCCGGCTGGCTGTCGCCGGTCGCCTTGTAGAGGATCTTCTTCAGCGGCAGTGCGCCCTCGAGAAGCGAATAGGCGGAATGGACCCTCAGGTGGATGAAACTCGGCGTGCCGCCGGTCGCCTCGCCCGTTGAACCCTTTGCCGTATCCGCCATGACATGCCTTCCCAATCACCCGAATGAATCGGACGCATTGTCGGCATAGAGGGCGATGATGTCCAGAAGAAGTCCCGCGTCCGGACCGCATGATTGCCATACGGTCCCCTGAAAACTTTAGAGCGCCATGACGATGAGCGAGAAGCTGGCAACGAACATTGCGATGGAGGTGAATGCTGCGATATCACGGATCATGTCAGTCATCGGGCTCTCCTTTACTCGTTATGTTTTCAATTTGTTCCATGTATGTTCTGTTGTCAACAGGAATCTTTTCCTTCTTTCTTGTGTTTGAAAATCCCAGGAAATAGGTGACGAATTGGCTAGGGGCCGGCGCTCGATGTGATCGGCAGCAGCCTTGCCCTTTCCCGATCCGCCGCAGATCGGGCATGGTGCTCAGGCGGCAGACCTCTTCAGGGCGACTCTTTATTTCTGGCATATGTTCCCTTTTTGTTCTTTACATGCCGCGGCACATTTGCCAGCATCTAGCTGAGAGGAGAATGGCATGTTGGATATTGCGATATTGAACGAATTCGTCGTGGAGGCGAAGGCTGCGACCTATGTCGGCGGCGGCGTAGCGCGCTTGCCCTGCCGGCCGGGTGCCCACGATATCGGTTACGAACGCGGCGACTGGCGCTATCTCGACAGCTATTTCGGCGGGACCGATTTCGCCGGACAGGAAGTGGTGTGGCTTGCCGACGAGCCGGTCTGGGCGATGAATTATTTCGGCTGCGTCATTGCGCCTGAACTCATCGACGGCACAGCAGCCGGAGCAGTGATCAAGGCTGCACTTTCGGCGATGTATCACGAGGGCCGGTTTCTTGACGGGATGGAATTCGACCATCCGTTCGGCCGCTATATCGACAGCAGCGAAGGCGGCTGCGAGCGGTTCATCGGCCACGAATGCATCATGGTCGATGGCCAGAAGGCCTATATGCTCGACTATCGCGGCGGATTGATCATCCCTTGATCTGATCTGGGCCTCAGAAATCGACGATCTTGCCGTCCGAAATCGTTACGCGCCGATCCATGCGGCGGGCGAGTTCGTGATTGTGGGTGGCAATGAGGGCAGCAAGGCCGGACTGGCGCACCAGCGCTTCCAGCGCGTCGAAGACGTAGCTTGCCGTTTCGGGGTCGAGATTGCCGGTCGGCTCGTCGGCAAGAAGCAGGGTCGGCGCATTGGCGACGGCGCGGGCAATTGCAACGCGCTGCTGCTCGCCGCCGGAAAGCTCGCCCGGGCGATGCGAGCCACGATGGCCGATGCGCATATAATCGAGCAGCTGGCCGGCCCGCTCTCCGGCTTCCTTCCAGGAAAGCCCGGCGATCAGTTGCGGCATCATGATATTTTCGAGCGCCGAGAATTCCGGCAGCAGATGGTGGAACTGATAGACGAAGCCGATTTCGCTGCGGCGGATGGCGGTGCGTTTCTCGTCGCTCAGGCCATCACAGGCATGGCCGTTGATGTTGACCTCACCACCGTCCGGATGCTCCAGCAGGCCGGCGACATGCAGCAGTGTCGACTTGCCGGTGCCGGAAGGGGCGACGAGAGCGACAATCTCCCCCTTCGATATCGAAAAATCTACGCCCTTCAGGATTGAGAGCAGCGTACCGCCCTGCCCGTAATGGCGCTCGACGCCGGTAAGCTGGAGTACGACGTTGCGTTTCATGAAGGCGGCATTCCTTATTCGTAGCGCAGGGCCTGCACCGGATCGAGCCTGGAGGCACGCCAGGCCGGGAAGATGGTCGCGATGAAGGAGAGCGTCAGCGCCATGACGACGATCGAGATCGTTTCGCTCAGATCCATCTCGGCCGGCAGCTGGCTCAGGAAATAGACCTGCGGATTGAAGAGTACGGTGCCTGAAATCCAGGAGAAGAACTGGCGGACGGATTCGATGTTGACGCAGACGAGAACGCCGAGCAGCACACCGGCAATAGTGCCGACGATGCCGATCGCCGCCCCGGTCATGAAGAAGATGCGCATGATCGCGCCGGCGCTGGCGCCCATGGTGCGCAGGATGGCGATATCGCTGCCCTTGTCCTTCACCAGCATGATGAGGCCGGAGATGATGTTCAGCGCGGCGACGAGCACGATCAGGGTCAGGATCATGAACATGACGTTGCGCTCGACCTGCAGCGCCGAGAAGAAGGTCTGATTGCGTTGGCGCCAGTCGGTGATGGCGATCTGGCGACCGGCCGCTTCCTCCACCTTGGGCCTCAGATCGTCGATATCGTCGGGATTGTCGACGAAGAGCTCGATCGACTGCACCAGTCCCTCGGCATTGAAATAGAGCTGCGCTTCCTCGAGCGGCATGAAGATGATCGAGGAATCATATTCCGACATGCCGATCTCGAAGAGGCCGGAGATTTTGTAGGATTTGATGCGAGGGCTGACGCCCATCGGCGTGATGTCGCCATCCGGTGACGTCAGCGTAATGAGATCGCCAACGCGCAGACCAAGTTGATCGGCCATGCGGCTGCCGATCAGCACGCCGTCGCCGGAGGCATAACCCACCATGTCGCCTGATTTGATATTGTCGGAGACCGTCTTGAGCTTGGTCAGGTCCTCGGCGCGGGCGCCGCGCACCAGAGCGCCGGTGCTACCGCCGGCCTGGGCGGAGGCGAGCACCTGGCCTTCTACCAGGGGTAGCGCCATCTTGACGCCGGGTACGGCGGCGAGCTTGCTGCTGAGGTCAGGATAATCGGTGAAGGGGCCGTCGACCGGCTGGACGATCATGTGGCCGTTGATGCCGAGGATGCGCGAGACGAGCTCGGTGCGAAAGCCATTCATCACCGCCATGACGATGATCAGCGTCGCGACGCCGAGCATGATGCCGACGAAGGAGAAGCCGGCGATGACCGATATGAAGGCTTCCTTGCGGCGGGCGCGCAGATAACGCCACGCCACGAGGCGTTCAAAGGTGGAAAATGGCCTGCCAGCCGGACCCAAGCCGGATTTCGAACTCCGGTCCACTGCTGCCTCTGCCATTTCGCCTCCGTTTCCTTAAGCCACGAACCGATTGATTGCCGCTTCGATGGTCATCGTTTCGCGGGCGCCGGTCTTGCGGTCCTTCACTTCCACTTCGCCGTTTGCGACCGCGCGCGGGCCGGCGATGATCTGGACGGGTACACCGATCAGGTCGGCGGTCGCGAATTTTGTGCCGGCCCGGTCGTCGGTATCGTCATAGAGCACATCCTTGCCGGCCTTGCTCAGCGCGGCATAGATCAGCTCGCAGGTATCGTCACAGGCCTGATCGCCCGCCTTCATGTTGATCACAACGATATCGAAGGGCGCGACCGATGCCGGCCAGATGATTCCGTTATCATCATGCGATGCTTCGATGATGGCGGGAACAAGGCGTGTCGGGCCGATACCGTAGGAACCCATATGAACGAAGTGTTCCTTGCCGTCAGGTCCCTGTACTTTCGCGCCCATCGGCTCGGAATATTTCGTGCCGAAATAGAAGATGTGGCCGACCTCGATGCCGCGCGCCGACAGGCGGTCGCCTTCGGCAACGGCGTTGAAAGCAGCCTCGTCATGCATTTCGGAGGTCGCCGCATAGAGCGAGGTCCATTTGTCGAAGATCACCTGCAGGGCCTCGACATTGTCGAAATCGGTGTGTTCACCAGGAATATCGAAGTCGACGAAATCCTTGTGGCAGAAGACTTCGGATTCGCCGGTATCGGCGAGGATGATGAATTCATGGCTGAGCTCGCCGCCGATCGGGCCGGTGTCGGCGCGCATCGGAATGGCGCGCAGGCCTAGCCGGTCGAAGGTTCTGAGATAGGCGGCGAACATCTTATTATAGGAATGCTCCGCCGCCTCGCGCGTCAGATCGAAGGAATAGGCATCCTTCATCATGAATTCACGCGAGCGCATGGTGCCGAAGCGTGGACGAATCTCATCACGGAACTTCAGCTGGATATGATAGAGATTGAGCGGCAGGTCCTTGTAGGACTTGACGGAAGAGCGGAAAATATCCGTCACCATCTCTTCGTTGGTCGGGCCGTAGAGCATCGGCCGATCCTGACGGTCCTTGATGCGCAGCATCTCCTTGCCGTAGGCGTCGTAGCGGCCGCTTTCCTGCCAGAGTTCGGCCGATTGCAGGGTCGGCATCGACAGCTCGATGGCGCCGGCGCGGTTCTGCTCGTCGCGGATAATAGCGTTGACCTTGTCGAGCACGCGCTTGCCGAGCGGCAGCCAGGAATAAATGCCCTGTGACTGCTGGCGGATCATGCCGGCACGCAGCATCAGCCGATGGGAGACGATTTCCGCCTCCTTGGGGTTTTCCTTGAGGATGGGCATGAAATAACGGGACAGACGCATGGCGGATTCCGGAGCAGTTGAGATCCCGCAGCAGGCGGAATCGAAAGACCATTGTTAATGTCGGGAGCGTTCATAGCCGCTTCGCGGCAGGAAGGAAACCCGCAACGGATGCCGGCAACCTCCCGGAAGCGCATGTTCGCACCCGCAAAATGAAAGGGCATGAAAAAGCGCGTGTTTATAAGGGCTTGAACGAAAATCTTGTCAACAGAAAAATTTTGCTAGAGTGTAGCAAAAATGCAAAAAAAGCAGATGACAAAGCCCAATGTTTGAGCTAGTTTTAGCTCACAAAACAGGCAGGAAGTTAAATTCTTGCCGAATTCGCGGTCAAGTCTTGGGAGGATCAGATCTTAGGCGCGCTCGTCGCAGCCCCGGCAACGGTTACAGATCACGCGATACTTAAAACAAGGCTTTTAGCCTTGTTTTTTTTTGGCTTTTCGGCCTTGATCCCAACCAAAAATCCAGCCGGGCTTCCGTAAGGGAATAACCGTCATTCCGTTACGCGAGCTCTTTGCCGCAACAGCATGACAGTGGTATGACGAAGTTCGATTTCGATAGGTTTACATCTGCTCAAAGTTTGAGCAAAAGCTACGCTCAGTAGAAGCTGGGGGCGAGTTGCGGCAGGGCATCGAAGCCCCAGCCGAAATAGGTGTCGCAGACATACCAGAGGCCGTAGATCAGAGCCGAGATCAGTGTCGTCAGCGAAAACACGAAAGCGGCGCGAAACCGGGCGGGCGCACTCGGAACGGTGCCGAGCACGACGTCGTTGTCGTCCGCCTGGGTGCGCAGGCCAATCGGCAGAACGGCAAAAAGCGTCATCCACCAGATGATGAAGTAGACGGCAAATCCCTGAAGAAAGATCTGGAGCATTGTGGTTCCCGTTGATGCCGCGCTGCTGCATTCCTTAAATCGGAATCGATTTAAGGAATGCAGCAATTTAAATTGTTACAGCGTCCTTTGCGCGTCTTAAAAGACACGCGGCGCTGTAATATCGCGTCCTTATACGGCAGAATGGCGACTAGCTCAAAGCGGGCGAAGCGTTTAGCCGCCTGCGGGTCACTCTGCCGCAGCAGGGCTCAGGCCTGTTCGAGTTCGATCAGCGTGCCGAAGAAATCTTTGGGATGCAGAAAGAGCACCGGCTTGCCATGGGCGCCGGTCTTCGGCTGGCCATCGCCAAGCACCCTGGCACCCGCCTCTACCAGCCGGTCACGGGCGAGAAGAATATCGTCCACCTCGTAGCAGATATGGTGCATGCCGCCGGACGGGTTCTTTTCGAGGAACGCTGTGATCGGCGAGGTAGCCCCGAGCGGCTGCAGCAACTCGACCTTAGTGTTCGGCAATTCGACGAAGACGACGGTGACGCCGTGTTCCGGCAGAGCCTGCGGCTGCGATACGGCAGCACCCAGCGTATCGCGATAGGCCGCCGTCGCCGCGGCCAGATCGGGCACGGCGATGGCGATATGGTTGACCCTGCCGAGCATGCTCAGACCTTGGTAACGAAGGCGGTGACAAGAGGTTTCTTGCCCCAGGTGTTATTCGCGGCCGAGCGGATGGCGCGGCGCACGGCCTCCTGCAGCATGTCGATATCCTTGCGGCGGGCGCGCGGAATGCTCTCGATGGCGCTGACCGCCGCGTCGAAGAGCGTATCCTCCATATCCTCGCCCTCATCATCGTAGGTCGGCAGGCCGATCGAAATGAGGTCGGGTTCGCCGACGATGTCATAGCGGGCATCGAGCACGACGTTGACCGCGACATGGCCGACATAGGAGAGCTTCTTGCGCTCGCCGATACCCATCTCGTCGAAATCGCCGATCAGCGTGCCATCCTTATAAATCCGGCCATGCGGCGCCTCGCCGATCACCTCGACGGGACCCGGCGCCAGCCGCAGGATGTCGCCATTGCGCACCCGCGGCACCAGCCCGATGCCGGATTGCTCGGCAAGCTCCTTGTGGGCCGTCAGATGTATCGCTTCACCATGCACCGGCACGACGATCTTCGGCCGCGTCCACTCATACATCCGCTGCAGCTCGTTGCGGCGCGGATGGCCGGAAACGTGGACCAACGCCTCGGTATCCGTAATGATGTGCACGCCTTGCTCGACGAGGCCGTTCTTGATGTCCTGGATCGCCTTCTCGTTGCCGGGAATGGCGCGCGAGGAAAAGACGACGATATCGCCCGCCGCAAAGGCCACATTGCGCATCTCGTCCCGGGAGAGCTTGGCAAGGGCTGCCCGCGCCTCGCCCTGGCTGCCGGTGAGGATGACGACGACCTTGTCACGCGGAATATAGCCGTATTCCTCCTCGGAGATGAAGGGCTTCACGCCTTCCATGAGACCGACATCCTGGGCGACGTCGACGACGCGCTTCAGCGAACTGCCGAGCAGCAGCACTTCGCGGCCTGCCGCCTCGGCCGCCTCGGCTACGGTGCGGATACGCCCGACATTCGACGAGAAGGTGGTGATCGCCACCCGGCCCTCGGCATCCTCGATGATCTTGCGCAGGCTTTCGGACACATCCTTCTCGGAGGGCGAGACGCCGTCGCGCAGCGCATTGGTGGAGTCGCACATCAGCGCCAGCACGCCCTCGTCGCCGAGCTGGCGGAAACGCGTCTCGTCAGTCAGGGGCCCGAGCGAAGGCTCGTGGTCGATCTTCCAGTCACCGGTATGGATGACATTGCCGACCGGCGTGCGGATCATCAGCGACATCGGCTCGGGGATCGAATGGTTGACGGCGACGCCTTCGATGCTGAAGGGGCCGACATTGATCGTATCGCCGGCCTTGAACGGCGTCACCGGCACTTCGCCGATCTTAGCCTTCTCGAAATTGCGCTTGGCTTCCAACAGACCAGCGGTAAAACCAGAGGCATAGACCGGCACGTTGAGGCCGGGCCAGAGGTCGGCGAGCGCACCATAATGGTCTTCATGCGCATGGGTGATGATGATCGCCTTGAGGTTCTTTCGTTCGCTGGCGAGGAAGCGGATATCGGGCAATACGAGGTCGACACCCGGCAGGTCTGGCCCCGGAAAAGTGACGCCACAATCGACCATGATCCACTGGCGATGCTCGGGCGGGCCGTAGCCGTAGAGAGCGAGATTCATGCCAATCTCACCGACACCGCCCAGAGGCAGGAATACCAGTTCGTCCTGTTTCGCCATAATTTTCGTTTTTTCCGCTATCCAAAAAACACATCACCGGCAGCAATGGGCATTATCCTGCCAGCGCCGGTATCGAGCATCAACAAGCCATTATCATCAATTCCGGCGAATTGTCCGGAAATCGATCGGTCCGGCAAATTGACCGTAATCTTTTCGCCGATGCCGCAGGCGATCGCGCGCCAGAGCGCCGTGATCTCGCCGATGCCGCGGCCCTCGTCCCATATTTCAAGCACTTCCGCCGTGGCGGCGAAGAGATGCGCGAAGAGTTCCTCCGGCGACGCCGCACTTCCCTGCTGGCGCAGGCAGGTAACGGGGTAGAGCGGATTGTCGGGCATTACCGAGATATTGATGCCGATGCCGACGATCAGCGCGTAACGTCCGTCCGGCAGCCCCTCGCCTTCGACGAGGATGCCGCAGGTCTTCTTTCGGCCGATGAGGATATCGTTCGGCCATTTGACCTCGAGCGGCTCGGCGCCCAGTGGCAGCACCCTGCGGATCGCCTGGTGCACGGCAACGGCGATCGCCAGCGGCAGAGAACCAAGGCGCTCCATCGGCGCCGGGTCGATCAGAAGAAGGGAAGCGTAGAGATTGCCGCGCTCAGAAACCCAGAGCCTACCGCGGCGGCCGCGGCCGCCCGTCTGCCTCTCGGCGGTCACCCAGAGATTGCCGCCATCGCCCGCCCGAGCCCGGGCGAGGCATTCGCTATTGGTAGACGATGTTTCCGACAGAGCCTCGTGCCTGAAATCGCCGAGCGATATCCGGCGCCGTCCGTCGGAAGCCATCAAAAGAGCGTCGCAGCGGCAAGCTCTGCCGCGCCGCCGATCGGGCCGCCGATGAGGACATAGGCGGTGACGAAGAGACCGGAGAGACCGAAGACCAGACGCAGCGCTCCGGAGACACGGGCGAATTCGCCGGTCGCCTCATCGAACCACATCAGCTTGATGACACGCAGATAGTAGTAGGCGCCGACGACCGAAGCGAGAACACCGATGATGGCGAGCGCATAGAGCTTGGCTTCGATGGCGGCAACGAAGACGAAGTACTTCGCGAAGAAGCCGGCGAGCGGCGGGATGCCGGCAAGCGAGAACATCAGCGCCGTCAGCACAACGGCCATGAACGGGTTGGTTGTAGAGAGGCCGGCGAGATCGTCGACATTCTCGACGACGGTGCCGTCCTTGCGGCGCATCGATATGATGATCGCAAAGCTACCGAGCGTCATCACCATGTAAATGACCATATAGAGCATCACGCCGGTGACGCCGGTCTGGTTGCCGGCGGCAAGACCGACCAGCGCATAACCCATGTGGCCGATCGAGGAATAGGCCATCAGCCGCTTGATATTCTTCTGGCCGATCGCCGCAAACGAACCGAGCAGCATCGAGGCGATCGATATGAAGACGACGACCTGCTGCCAGTCCGCCAGAACCGGCTGGAAGGCGGTGATGACGATACGGGTCATCATCGCCATGGCGGCGACCTTGGGTGCTGCGGCCAGGAAGGCGGTGACGGGTGTCGGCGCACCTTCGTAAACATCCGGCGTCCACATATGGAAGGGAACGGCCGAGATCTTGAAGGCGATGCCGGCGAGGATGAAGACCAGGCCGAAGATCAGGCCGAGCGAACGCGCGCCCTCGACGGACAGCGCCTGGGCAATTTCGGAGAAGTGGGTGTGGCCGGTGAAGCCGTAGACCAGCGACATGCCATAGAGCAGCATGCCGGAGGAAAGCGCGCCGAGGACGAAATATTTCAGGCCGGCTTCGGTCGATTTCAGGCTGTCGCGGTTGATCGCGGCGACGACGTAGAGCGCCAGCGACTGCAGTTCCAACGCCAGATAGAGCGAGATCAGGTCGTTGGCCGAGATCATCAGCAGGATGCCGAGGGTCGCAAGCACCAGGAGAACCGGGAACTCGAACTTGTCGAGCTGATTTTCGCGGGCATGGCCGATCGACATGAAGATGGCGACCAGCGAACCGATCAGCGCCACCAGCTTCATGAAGCGCGAGAAGCCGTCGGCCATGTAGACCCCGCCATAGGCAAGGCCTTCTGCGGGCACGAAGAGCAGCCACAGGCCGGAGGCCAGCAGCAGGACGATGGCGAGGCCGGTGACGAGAAGGCCCGACCGCTCGCCGGAGAAGACGCCGACCATCAACAGGACAAGGGCGCCGACCGCGAGGATGAGCTCCGGCGCGGAAAGATGCAGACTGAGGAGAATTGTTTCAGCGGTCATGTCCAATAAGTCCCGTCATCATTTCATCGACAGCGCAACGTTCTGCGCTGCGTGCACGGCGGCCGTGTAGTTGTTGACCAGCAGATCCACCGAGGCGGCTGTCGCATCGAAGACCGGAGCAGGATAAACGCCGAAGAAGATAGTCAGCGCGACCAGCGGGTAGAGGATCAACTGCTCGCGTGGAGAAAGATCGAGCAGCGCCTTCAGCTTTTCCTTTTCCAGCGCGCCGAAGAGCACCCGGCGATAAAGCCAGAGCGCGTAAGCGGCCGAGAGGATGACGCCGGTGGCGGCAAAGAGCGCTACCCAGGTATTGACCCGGAAGACACCGATCAGCGTCAGGAATTCGCCGACGAAGCCCGACGTGCCGGGAAGCCCGACATTGGCCATGGTGAAGACCATCATCGCCACGGCATATTTCGGCATATTGTTGACCAGGCCGCCATAGGCGTTGATCTCGCGGGTGTGGGTGCGGTCGTAGACGACGCCGACGCAGAGGAAGAGCGCGCCGGAGACGATGCCGTGCGAGAGCATCTGGAAGATCGAGCCTTGGACGCCCTGCATGTTAGCAGCAAAGATGCCCATGGTCACGTAGCCCATGTGGGCCACGGAGGAATAGGCGATCAGCTTCTTGATATCGTCCTGCATCATCGCCACCAGAGAGGTGTAGATGATGGCGATGACGGACATGGCAAAGACGAGCGGCGCGAAATAATCGGACGCGACCGGGAACATGCCGAGCGAGAAACGGATGAGACCGTAGCCGCCGAGCTTCAAAAGCACGCCGGCCAGGATCACCGAGCCAGCCGTCGGCGCCTGAACGTGGGCATCGGGAAGCCAGGTATGGACGGGCCACATCGGCATCTTCACCGCGAAGGAGGCGAAGAAGGCAAGCCATAACCAGGTCTGCAGCGCCGGCGGGAACTTGTAGGCGAGCAGTGCGGTAATATCGGTCGTGCCGGTCTGCCAGTACATCGCCATGATGGCGAGCAGCATCAGCACCGAGCCGAGCAGCGTATAGAGGAAGAACTTGTAGCTCGCATAGACGCGGTCCTTGCCGCCCCAGACGCCGATGATCAGGAACATCGGAATGAGGCCCGCCTCGAAGAAGACGTAGAAGAGCACGATATCGAGCGAGACAAAGACGCCGATCATCATCGTTTCGAGGATGAGGAAGGCGATCATGTATTCCTTCAGGCGCTTCTCGATCGAGAGCCAGCTCGCCAGCACACAGAAGGGCATGAGGAAGGTCGACAGGATGACGAACAGCATCGAGATGCCGTCGACGCCGACGTGATAGCCAATGCCGGTGCCGAGCCAATTATGCTTCTCGACCATCTGGAAGCCGGGATTGGCATTGTCGAAGCCGATCCAGATTACGAGCGAGACGACGAAGGTGAAGACGGTGGTGATCAGCGAGATCCACAGCACGTTCTTCCGGCCGGTTTCGCTCTCGCCGTTCATCAGCAGCAGGAGCACCACGCCGACGAGCGGCAGGAAGGTGACCGTTGAAAGAATAGGCCAATCGGTCATCAGAAGGAACTCCCGAGCATCATCCAGGTAACGAGCGCCGCAATGCCGATCAGCATGGCGAAGGCGTAGTGATAGAGGTAACCGGTCTGCAGGCGGACCACGCGATCGGTGACGGCGACGACGCGGGCGGCGACGCCGTTCGGGCCGTAGGTGTCGATGACGCCGACATCACCCTTTTTCCACAGGAAGCGGCCGAGCGCCTTGGCGGAGCGGACGAAAAGGAAGTCGTAGAGTTCGTCGAAATACCACTTGTTCAACAGGAACTTGTAGAGCACGCGGTGCTGCTGCGCGAGGATACGCGGCGTCTGCGGCGAGCGGATATACATGTACCAGGCAGTGACGAAACCGAGCACCATGGCGATGAACGGGCTCAAAGCCACCAGCGCCGGAACATGGTGGAACTCTTCGACCAGTTCGTTCTCGGCGCCGGTAAAGAGCGCACCCTTCCAGAACTCGGCATATTCCTCGCCATAGAACCGGCCTTCGAAGATCACGCCTGCAAGCACCGCACCGATCGCCAGGAGATAGAGCGGCACAAGCATGACCTGCGGAGACTCATGCACGTGGTGCATCACCTCGTGCGAGGCGCGCGGCTTGCCGAAGAAGGTCATGAAGATCAGGCGCCAGGAATAGAAGCTGGTGAACAGAGCCGCGATGACCAGCAGCGCGAAGGCGAAGCCCGAGACCGGCGAATGCGATGCATAAGTCGCCTCGATGATCACGTCCTTGGAGAAGAAGCCGGCAAAGCCGATCGGCGTGAAAGGAATGCCGACGCCGGTGATTGCCAGCGTGCCGATGATCATCAGCACCGCGGTAACTTTAATATGCGGCCACAGGCCGCCCATGTAGCGCATGTCCTGCTCACCATCGACGGCATGGATGACCGAGCCGGCGCAGAGGAAGAGCAGCGCCTTGAAGAAGGCGTGGGTGAAGAGATGGAAGATCGCTGCGCCATAGGCCCCGGCTCCGAGTGCCACGAACATATAGCCGAGCTGCGAGCAGGTGGAATAGGCGATGACACGCTTGATGTCGTTCTGGACGAGAGCGACGGTTGCCGCAAAGAAGGCGGTGATCGCGCCGATCACGGTAACGACGACCAGCGCATCGTGCGACAGTTCGAAGAGCGGCGACATGCGGGCGACGAGGAAGACGCCGGCGGTGACCATGGTGGCGGCATGGATGAGGGCCGAGACCGGGGTCGGGCCTTCCATGGCGTCCGGCAGCCAGGTGTGCAGCAGGAACTGCGCCGACTTGCCCATCGCGCCCATGAAGAGCAGCAGGCAGATGCCGGTCAGCGCATGCGCCTTGTCGAGCTGCATGCCGAAGAGGTTGAGGATCACCTCGCCCGCTTCGCCGCCGCCTTCATGCGGGGCGAAGTTCGAGGCATTGGCGAAGATCGTGTCGAGGTTGATCGAGCCAAACAGCACGAAGACGCCGGCAATGCCCAGCACGAAGCCGAAGTCGCCGACGCGGTTGACGATGAAGGCTTTCATCGCCGCGGCCGTCGCCGAGGGCTTCTTGAACCAGAAGCCGATCAGCAGATAGGAGGCGAGACCGACACCTTCCCAGCCGAAGAACATCTGGGCAAGGTTGTCAGCGGTCACCAGCATCAGCATGGCGAAGGTGAAGAGCGAGAGATAGGCGAAGAAGCGCGGGCGATGCGGATCGGTATGCATGTAGCCGATCGAATAGACATGCACCAGCGTCGAGACCGTGTTGACGACGATCAGCATCACTGACGTCAGCGTATCCACTCGCAGCGACCAGGAGACGTCGATGCCGCCGGACTGGATCCAGCGCAGCACCTCGACCTTGATCGGACCGCCTTCGGCATGGCCCATGCCGACGGTGAAGAAGACGACCCAGGACAGGATGGCGGCGATGATCATCAGGCCGCTGGTGACGTATTCCGAAGCCTTGGCGCCGATCGCGCGGCCAAAAAGGCCGGCGACGATCGCACCGATCAAGGGAAGAAAGACGATAGCCTTATAGAGGAACATGAGCCACTCAGCCCTTCATCATATTGACGTCTTCGACCGCGATCGAGCCGCGGTTGCGGTAGAAGACAACGAGAATTGCAAGACCGATCGCCGCTTCGGCTGCCGCGACCGTCAGGATGAACAGCGCGAAGACCTGGCCGACGATGTCGTTCAGGAAGGAGGAGAAGGCGACCATGTTGATGTTGACGGCAAGCAGGATCAGTTCGATCGACATCAGGATGACGATGACGTTCTTCCGGTTCAGGAAGATGCCGAAGACGCCGAGCGTGAAGAGGATGGCGCTGACCGTCAGGTAGTGGGAAAGTCCGATGACCATGTTCTTTGTTCCTTGACCTGCCTCAGACGCCCTGCCCGGGCTTGACCGACACCACCTCGACGGCGGTGGCGGGCGTGCGGGCAACCTGCCTGGGAATATTCTGCCGCTTGATGTTGGTGCGGTGTCTCAACGTCAGCACGATCGCGCCGATCATGGCGACCAGGAGCACCAGACCGGCGATCTGGAAGAAATAGACGTAATTGGTGTAGAGCACGTCGCCGAGGGCGGCCGTATTGGTGCGCTCGCTCAGCGCCGGGATCGGCATGGCGACTGATTTGGCGATCTCAGGCGAGATGACGCTGCCGCCGATGACGACGATCAGTTCGGCTGCGAGGATCACCCCGATCAACCCGCCGATCGGCGCATATTCGAGAACGCCGGCCCTCAGTTCGGTGAAGTCGATATCGAGCATCATCACCACGAAGAGGAAGAGGACGGCGACGGCGCCGACATAGACGACAAGCAGGATCATCGCCAGGAATTCGGCACCGAGCAGCAGGAAGAGGCCGGCCGCATTGAAGAACACCAGGATCAGAAAGAGAACCGAGTGAACCGGGTTCTTCGCCCAGATGACCATGAACGCCGACGCCACCGCGACAAAGGCGAAAAGATAGAAAAATAGAGCCTGCAGACCCATGTTGGTGCCTTTTTCATCTTCCCCCGGGCAGCCGGGAGTTTCCCTGCCCGATGGTGCTTTCCCTGGCGCTAACCGGCAAAGCTCCTGTGCATGTTGACCACGACAGGAGCGCTTAAGCTCCAGCGCGGCATTTCAAAATCTCAATCAGCGGTACGGCGAGTCGATCGCGATGTTGCGGGCGATTTCGCGCTCCCACCGGTCTCCGTTATCCAGAAGCCGCGCCTTGTCGAAGTAGAGCTCTTCGCGGGTCTCCGTCGCAAATTCGAAATTCGGGCCTTCGACGATCGCGTCGACCGGGCAGGCTTCCTGGCAGAAGCCGCAATAGATGCACTTCACCATGTCGATGTCGTAGCGCACCGTACGGCGCGTGCCGTCATTGCGGCGCGGACCCGCCTCGATGGTGATCGCCTGGGCAGGACAGATCGCCTCGCAGAGCTTGCAGGCGATGCAGCGTTCCTCGCCGTTCGGATAACGGCGCAGCGCATGCTCGCCGCGGAAACGCGGGGAGACCGGACCCTTTTCGAAGGGATAGTTGATCGTCGCCTTCTGGCGGAAGAAATAGCGCATCGACAGAAAGAACGCGCCGACGAATTCCTTGAGAAACAGCGAGTTGATGGAGCCGGACAAGCTTGCCATCTTCAACCTCCAATTTTGCCGAAAACGAGAGCGGGCAGCATCATGCCCAACCCATCAGTTTCAGCACGAATGCAACGATGACGACCATGGCGAGCGACAGCGGCAGGAACACCTTCCAGCCGAGGCGCATGAGCTGGTCGTAGCGGTAGCGCGGAACGAAGGCCTTGACCATCGCGAACATGAAGAACACGAAGCAGGCCTTCAGCGTGAACCAGATGATGCCTGGGACCCAGTTGAGGATCCAGATATCGACCGGGGGCAGCCAGCCGCCGAGGAAGAGGATCGTCGTGAGCGCGCACATCAGGCAGACGGCCGCATATTCGCCGAGCATGAACATCATGTATGGCGATGAGCCGTATTCGACCATGAAGCCGGCGACGAGTTCCGATTCGGCTTCCGGAAGGTCGAAGGGCGGGCGGTTCGTTTCGGCAAGTGCCGAAATGAAGAAGATGATGAACATCGGGAAGAGCGACAGCCAGTGCCAGTCGAGGAACGACGCCGGCAGGCCGAGCATGGTGCCGAGGCCGGTATGCTGCGCATTGACGATATCGGTCAGGTTCAGCGAGCCGACGCAGAGAAGCACGGTGACGATGACGAAGCCGATCGAGACTTCATAGGAGACCATCTGTGCCGCCGAGCGCAGCGCGCCGAGGAACGGATACTTCGAGTTCGAAGCCCAGCCGCCCATGATGATGCCGTAGACCTCGAGCGAGGAGATCGCGAAAATATAGAGGATGCCGACATTGATGTTGGCGATCACCCATCCGTCGGCCAGCGGCACCACCGCCCAGGTGGACAGCGCCAGAAGCACCGTTACCAGCGGGGCCAACAGGAACACCGCCTTGTTGGCGCCGGCCGGAATGATCGGCTCCTTGAAGACGAACTTCAAAAGATCGGCGAAGGACTGGAACAGGCCGAAGGGACCGACGACGTTCGGGCCGCGGCGCAGCTGCACGGCTGCCCAGATCTTGCGGTCGGCGAGCAGCACATAGGCGATGAAGACGAGCAGGCAGACGAGAAGCAGCAGCGACTGGCCGACCATGATGATCGCCGGCAAGACATAGCTTGAAAAGAAAGAATCCATAGTCCCTGCCCTTACTCTGCCGCGACTTTGAAGTTGTTGCGGGCCAATGCCGAGCACTCCGCCATGACAGCCGAGGCACGCGCTATCGGGTTCGTCAAATAGAAGTCTTTCACCGGCGACGCAAACCCGGATTTGTTCATCTTGCCGGCTTTTTTCGCAACTGCGGCAATTTGGGCGCTATTGGCTTCGGCGATCTCGTCGATGGCAGCGAAATGCGGGAAAGCGGCATAGAGCCGGACACGCAATTCGCTGAGCGAATCGAAGGGAAGCTTCTTGCCGAGCACGTCGGAAAGGGCGCGGATGATCGCCCAGTCCTCGCGGGCATCACCCGGCGCAAAACCTGCACGGTTGCCCATCTGGACGCGGCCTTCGGTGTTGACCCAGGTGCCGGACTTTTCGGTATAGGCTGCGGCTGGCAGGATGACGTCGGCATGGTGTGCGCCGTTATCGCCATGCGAGCCGATATAGACGGTGAGCTTGGCCTTCTTGGCGGTGAAGTCGAGTTCGTCTGCACCGAGCAGGAAGAGCACGTCCATCGCCGTCAGCATCTCGGCTGCGTTGACGCCCTTGGCGCCCGGCACGAAGCCGAGGTCGAGGCCGCCGACACGCGCGGCAGCGGTGTGGAGGACGGCAAAGCCGTTCCAGCCTTCGACGACCGCGCCGACGGAACCGGCAAGCTTGGCGGCACTGGCGAGAACGCCGGCGCCGTCGGTGCGCGAGAGCGCGCCCTGGCCGATGATGATCATCGGCTTGGCGGCATTCTTCAGCACATCCGCGAAGGCGTGGGTACCGTCGATCAGATCCTTCAGCGTGTCCGGACCGCCGCCGAGGTAATCATAGCTGTAGCGCAGTTCGCTCGGCGCGCCGATCACGCCGATCGGGAACTTGCCGCGGCGCCAGCGCTTGCGGATGCGGGCGTTGAGGATGGCAGCCTCGAAGCGCGGATTGGCGCCGATGATCAACAGCGCGTCGGCCTGGTCGATGCCCGATATGGTCGGGTTGAAGAGATAGCTTGCACGGCCGAGCGACGGATCGAGTGCCGCCCCATCCTGGCGACAGTCGAGATTGACCGACCCCAGCGATTTCACCAGTTCGGAGAGTGCATACATTTCCTCGACGGAAGCGAGGTCGCCGGCGACAGCGCCGATCTTGTCGCCCGAGGTGGCGTCGACGGCGGCCTTGATGGCGCCGAAGGCTTCGGCCCAGGTGGCGGGCTGCAGGCGGCCGTCGCGGCGAACATAGGGCCGGTCGAGGCGCTGGGTCTTCAGTCCATCCCAGATGAAGCGGCTCTTATCGGAAATCCACTCCTCGTTGATCGCCTCATTGACGCGCGGCAGGATGCGCATGACTTCGCGGCCGCGGGTGTCGACGCGGATCGCCGAACCGACGGCATCCATGACGTCAATCGATTCGGTCTTGTTCAGCTCCCACGGGCGCGCGGTGAAGGCGAAGGGCTTCGAGGTGAGCGCGCCGACCGGGCAAAGGTCGACGACATTGCCCTGCAGCTCGGAGGTCATCGCCTGTTCGAGATAGGTGGTGATCTCGGCATCCTCGCCGCGGCCGATCAGGCCGAGTTCGGAAATGCCGGCGACCTCGGTGGTGAAGCGGACGCAGCGCGTGCAGTGGATGCAGCGGTTCATCACCGTCTTAACGAGCGGGCCGATATACTTGTCCTCGACGGCACGCTTGTCTTCCTGATAGCGCGAGGTGTCGATGCCGAAGGCCATCGCCTGGTCCTGCAGATCGCATTCGCCGCCCTGGTCGCAGATCGGGCAATCGAGCGGATGGTTGATCAGCAGGAATTCCATCACACCTTCGCGGGCCTTTTTGACCATCGGGGTGTTGGTGAAGACCTCAGGCAGTTCGCCGTTCGGGCCGCCGCGGATATCGCGCACGCTCATGGCGCAGGAAGCCTGCGGCTTCGGCGGTCCGCCCTTCACCTCGACAAGGCACATGCGGCAGTTGCCGGCAACCGACAGGCGCTCATGGAAGCAGAAGCGCGGAACCTCGGCGCCGGCATCCTCGCACGCCTGCAATAGCGTGTAATGATCCGGAACTTCGATCTCGTTGCCGTCAATCTTCAGTTTTGCCATCGTCGCTCAGTCCTGTTTCCCGTTTGCCTGATGACGGCAAACAAACCTATTTTTGCAGCACTCTCATTGCCAAGCCGGATCTTTCGTCCTGCCGACATCTGATGTCGCCCAAATTCTCTGTCGCGCATTCCAGATCCGGAACCCGCACCGGCATCCTGAGGCCCCCGCCCGTCCGCCGACCTGCCCATCTTTCCGGCCGATCGACACGGCCGGACAGTTCATTTCTTTCTGCGGCCCCGCCCTGCCAGAACTTTCGCTTGGCCGGTCCAGTCGTCACGCAGAATGCGGCCGTTGAAGCCGAGTTCGGTGTCGAACCGGTCGATTTCCTCGTCGGTCCAGGCAGCAATCTCGGCGAAGCTGCGAATGCCCTTGGCGTTCAGCACCTGCTCCAGCTTCGGGCCGATGCCGGCGATCAGCTTGAGATCATCGGTCTTCCCCCGCGCAACCGGTTTTGCCTTCACGGCCACCTTTGGCTCGCTGGCCTTCGTTTGACTGGCTGGCTTCGCTTGGCTGACTGGCTTCGGCCGGCTGGCTGGCGTCGGCTCGCTGACCGGTTTGACGACCGTCAGTCTCGGTCCTGCCTTTTGCTCGGCCGACGGCTTGGTGACCGCCTTCACGACCGGGCGAATATTCTCCGGCCGGATATCGACATCGGGCTTCAGTTCGTCCGGCGGCGTGTCATCGAGGGCGGCCGCGACCTTGCTGGTGGTTTCCAGGGCGCTCTGGAAGGCCCCGAAGAACGCGCCGGCCATCTGGGTCGAGAAACCGAAGCCGATCGCCGTTGCGGCGGCAAAGGCAGCTGCCGGATGCGCCATCAGCGGATGCACCGGCATCGCCCGTGCGTTTTCCAGCATCTCGGCAGCAAGACGGCCGAACCCGGCCGCGAAATCGGCGGCCTCTTCGTTTTTCCTACCCTTGGATGCATTGTCCGCCATGACTATTCAGCCGCCTCCAGAACCGCGCCGTGATCAAGCGCGCTCGCCGTATACTGGTCGATGCGCTTTTCGATCTCGGGACGGAAGTTACGGATCAGACCCTGCACCGGCCATGCGGCGGCGTCGCCGAGCGCGCAGATGGTGTGGCCTTCGATCTGCTTCGTCACCTGGAACAACATGTCGATTTCGCGCTTCTGGGCATTGCCCTTGGCCATGCGCTCCATCACGCGCCACATCCAGCCCGTGCCTTCGCGGCAGGGCGTGCACTGGCCGCAGCTCTCATGCTTGAAGAAGGCGGAGATACGAGCGATCGCCTTAATGACGTCGGTGGACTTGTCCATGACGATCGCGGCCGCCGTACCGAAAGACGAGCCGACACCGCGCAGGCCGTCGAAATCCATCGGGCAGTCGATGATGTCCTTGGCCGGAACGATCGGGCAGGATGCGCCGCCCGGAATGACGGCAAGCAGGTTGTCCCAGCCGCCGCGGATGCCGCCGGCATGGCGGTCGACCAGTTCGCGGAAGGTGATGCCCATTTCCTCTTCGACGGTGCACGGCTTGTTGACGTGGCCGGAGAGCATGAACAGCTTGGTGCCGACATTGTTCGGACGGCCGATGGCCGAGAACCAGCCGGCGCCGCGGCGCAGGATCGTCGGCGCAACAGCGATCGATTCGACGTTATTGACCGTCGTCGGGCAGCCATAGAGCCCCATATTGGCCGGGAACGGCGGCTTCAGACGCGGCTGGCCCTTCTTGCCTTCGAGGCTTTCGAGCAGCGCGGTTTCTTCACCGCAGATATAGGCGCCAGCGCCGTGATGGACGAAGATATCCATGTCCCAGCCGAGCTTGTTGTTCTTGCCGAGCAGGCCATAATCATAGCACTCGTCGATCGCCGCCTGCAGCGCCTCGCGCTCGCGGATATATTCGCCGCGCACGTAAATGTAGGCCGCATTGGCGCCCATAGCGAAGCTCGCGATGACACAGCCTTCGATCAGCGTATGCGGATCGTGGCGCATGATGTCGCGGTCTTTGCAGGTGCCGGGCTCGGATTCGTCGGCGTTGACCACGAGGTAGTGCGGGCGGCCGTCGCTTTCCTTCGGCATGAAGGACCATTTGAGGCCTGTCGGGAAGCCGGCGCCGCCACGACCGCGAAGGCCTGACGCCTTCATCTCGTTGATGATCCAGTCGCGGCCCTTTTCGAGGATCTGCTTGGTGCCGTCCCAGTGGCCGCGGCTCATCGCGCCCTTCAGGGACTTGTCCTTGAGGCCGTAGATGTTGGTAAAGATGCGGTCTTTATCTTGTAACATGCTTCACCTCTTACCGCGGCTTCTTGCCGAAGACCTTGATATATTCCGCTTCCCCGCCCTTGGCGAGCGCCTTGGCCTGCTTGACCCAGTCATCGCGCTCGATGCGGCCGCGGAAATTCAAATAGCCATCGACCCATTCGCGTTCGGCCTTCTTCCAGCCTGCGACCTGCGCGAAGGTGAAGATGCCGATTTCGTTCAACGTCGCCTCGATCTTCGGGCCGACACCCGAGATCATCTTCAGATCGTCCGGGGCGGCGGGCTTTTCGATACCGGCTGGACGGTTCTTGTCGGTCAGGGCAGGCTTTGCCGCCGTGGCAGCCTCGGCCTTGACGGCAGCTTTCGGCGTCGGTTCGGCAGCCGCAGTGCCGGAGACCGGCTGCTCCTCGGCTGCCTTTGCGTTTTTCGCAGCCGCCTTGGGCGCCGTTGCCGGCGTCTTCAGGGTAGCATTGGTCTCGGCATCGGTGCTTTTTGGGCGGGCGGCCTCGGAGGGCGGCACCGGCGCGCGGTCGACCGGAGCCGACACGGTTTCGGCATCGGCCTTCTTGGCGCGCGTCCTTGCCTTCGGCTCTTCGGTCGTCAGCGAGGTCAGGCCGCCTTCAGGCGCCGAAAACACCCGGTCGATCTGGGTGCCAGGCTTGATGCTGGCGCCATTGCCGGCGGCAAAGACGTCGATGATTTCTTCGAGACGCTCGGGCGTCAGGTCCTCATAGGTGTCCTTGCCGATCATCACCATCGGCGCATTGACGCAGGCCCCGAGACATTCGACCTCTTCCCAGGACAGCGTGCCTTCGGCATTGCGCTCGAAGGCATGGGCATGGATCTTGCTCTTGCAGACCGACATCAGCGCTTCCGAGCCGCGCAGCATGCAGGGCGTCGTACCGCACACCTGCACATGGGCGCGGGTGCCGACCGGATGCAGCTGGAACTGCGTATAGAAGGTCGCGACCTCGAGCACGCGGATATAGGCCATGTCGAGCATGTCGGCGATCTTTTCGATCGCCGCGCGCGTGACCCAGCCATCCTGCTCCTGCGCCCGCATCAACAGCGGGATGACCGCCGATTGCTGGCGGCCGGCGGGGTATTTCTGGATCGTCTTGTCCGCCCAGACCGCATTCTCATCGCTGAAGGCGAATGCGGCAGGCTGGAATTGATCTTCGGCTAATCGACGAACGGACATTCTTCCTCACGCCTTGTCAGTTTAGGGTTCCACACCGCGAAGCGGTCAAAGACTGCATTTCGCAGGCATAGGCCGACTGGTCTTTTTGCATAAACACTACGAATTTGCTGCCGTTCGGAATGGCAGCCTTGATCTGATAGCCCTTGGACAAAAGCTCACCCATGGACGATTGCTGCGCCGGCGGCGTCTCTTCCTTATGGCCCAGCGGCGTGCCAAGGCTATCGGACTCCTGAGCCGAAACCCCGGATGCCGAAAGAAGAATGACGACGGCCAGCGGCAGAAGCTGCATCAGCGGTCCACCTCGCCGAAGACGATGTCGAGCGAGCCGAGGACGGCCGCGACGTCGGCAAGCTGGTGGCCGCGGCACATGAAGTCCATCGCCTGCAGATGGGCGTAACCCGGCGCACGGATCTTGCAGCGATAGGGCCTGTTGGTGCCATCGGAGACGAGATAGACGCCGAACTCGCCCTTCGGCGCCTCGACGGCGGCGTAAACCTCGCCGGCCGGCACATGGTAGCCTTCGGTATAGAGTTTGAAGTGGTGGATCAGCGCTTCCATCGAGCGCTTCATCTCGCCGCGCTTCGGCGGCACGACCTTGCCGTCGATCGACGAGAATGGACCGGTCTTCGCATCCGAGAGCAGGCGGTTGACGCATTGCTTCATGATACGGACCGATTCGCGCATCTCGATCATGCGGATCAGATAACGGTCGTAGTTGTCGCCATTCTTGCCGATCGGGATGTCGAATTCGAGATCGGAATAACATTCATAGGGTTGGGCGCGACGCAGATCCCAGGCAGCACCCGAACCACGCACCATGACGCCGGAGAAGCCCCAGGCCCAGCATTCCTCCAGCGAGACAACGCCGATATCGACGTTGCGCTGCTTGAAGATGCGGTTACCGGTCAACAGGTTGTCGATGTCGTCGAGCGCGTTCAGGAACGGATCGCACCAGGCGCCGATATCCTGCACGAGCTGTTCGGGCAGATCCTGGTGGACGCCGCCCGGACGGATATAAGCGGCATGCATGCGTGAGCCGCTGGCGCGTTCGTAGAACACCATCAGCTTTTCGCGCTCTTCGAAGCCCCAGAGCGGCGGCGTCAGCGCGCCGACGTCCATTGCCTGCGTCGTGACGTTCAGGAGGTGCGAGAGGATACGGCCGATTTCCGAATAGAGAACGCGGATCAGCTGGCCGCGAATCGGGATCTCGATGCCGAGCAGCTTTTCGACGGCCATCGCATAGGCATGTTCCTGGTTCATCGGCGCGACATAGTCGAGGCGATCGAAATAGGGCACGGCCTGAAGATAGGTCTTGGTCTCGATCAGCTTCTCGGTACCGCGATGCAAAAGGCCGATATGCGGATCGACACGCTCCACAATTTCGCCGTCAAGCTCCAGGACAAGACGAAGAACGCCGTGCGCCGCCGGATGCTGCGGTCCGAAATTGATGTTGAAGTTGCGGACGTTATGTTCGGTCATGGCGATCAACTCGCTTAGAGTGAGTAGTGGCTAGTGAGTAGTGATTAGTTTTGACCGTTCACTATTCATCAGCTTTCCGGTGCTGAACGCTTCGAATAAGCGATCCCAGCATCTTTCCAATTTCGTCGCATCGGTCGAGCAATTCGTCCAAGGCCGAGGCTTGAAGAAAGCCAATTCGTCCGGCGATGATCAAATGCGTCTCCAATTCTTTCAACGAGCCCTGAGCGATCTTAAGAAATTGGGCGAACGAGCCTCGATTTTCTCTTCCATAGCCCTCCGCGATATTCGCCGCCACGGAAGCAGAAGATCGTCTAATCTGGCTGGTCAACCCATAAATCTCTTCCCGCGGGAAGGTTCTCGTCACCTCATAACAAACAACAGACAGCTCAATAGCAAATTGCCAGACTTTCAAGTCACGGTAGGAAGTGATTTTCCCGTTCGTCACCCGGATATCTGCCCGCTACTCACTACCGACTATTCACTACTCACTGCTTCGCCTTTTCGTCACCGGGGAGAACATACTCAGTCCCCTCCCAAGGCGACATGAAGTCGAAATTGCGGAATTCCTGTTTCAGTTCCACTGGCTCGTAAACGACGCGCTTTGCCGCGTCGTCGTAGCGTACTTCGACGAAACCGGTGGTCGGGAAGTCCTTGCGCAGCGGATGGCCTTCGAAGCCGTAGTCGGTTAGGATGCGGCGCAGGTCCGGATGGCCAGTGAAGAGCACGCCATACATGTCCCAGGTCTCGCGCTCGAACCAGTCGGCGCCCGGATAGACGGGGCAGGCCGACGGAACCGGCGTATCCTCGTCGGTGGCGACCTTGACGCGGATGCGCAGGTTCTTCTTCGGCGACAGCAGGTGGTAGACGACGTCGAAACGCAGTTCGCGCTGCGGCCAGTCGACCCCGCAAATATCGATCAGGTTGACGAAACCGCATTTGGCGTCGTCGCGCAGGAAGGCCAGAAGTGCGACCAGGTTTTCACCCGTGGTCGTCAGCGTCAGTTCGCCATACTTCATCTGCGATGCGGCGATCAGGTTGCCGCGCGCTTCGCCAAGGTAGGACGTAAGCTCAGTCAGGGCTTCACTCATATGCCTTGTCCTTAACCCTTAGCGTTCGATCGTGCCGGTACGCCGGATCTTCTTCTGCAGCAGAAGCACGCCGTAAAGCAGCGCCTCTGCCGTGGGGGGACAGCCCGGCACGTAGATGTCGATCGGCACGATGCGGTCACAGCCGCGCACCACCGAATAGGAATAGTGATAATAGCCGCCGCCATTGGCGCAGGAGCCCATCGAGATGACATAACGCGGCTCGGGCATCTGGTCGTAGACCTTGCGCAGAGCGGGCGCCATCTTGTTGGTCAGCGTGCCGGCGACGATCATCACGTCGGACTGGCGAGGCGAGGCGCGCGGCGCAAAGCCGAAGCGCTCGACGTCATAACGCGGCATGGACAGTTGCATCATTTCGACAGCGCAGCAGGCAAGACCGAAGGTCATCCACATCAGCGAGCCGGTGCGGGCCCAGTTGATCAGCTCATCGGTCGAGGTGACGAGGAACCCCTTGTCGGCGAGCTCGTTGTTGATCTCGCCGAAGAAGGCGTCGTTGCTGCCGATCGGCTTGCCGGTCGAGGGATCGATAATCCCCTTCGGCTGCTGGGCAACAAGCGGCTGATTGCTCACAGGGGCTACTCCCATTCCAGGGCTCCCTTCTTCCATTCATAGATAAAGCCGATGGTCAGCACGAGAAGGAAGACCATCATGGACCAGAAGCCGAACCAGCCGATGGCGCCGAAAGACACGGCCCAGGGAAAGAGGAAGGCGACCTCGAGGTCGAAGATGATGAAGAGGATCGACACGAGGTAGAAGCGGATGTCGAACTTCATGCGGGCATCGTCGAAAGCGTTGAAGCCGCATTCGTAAGCCGAAAGCTTTTCCGAATCAGGCGCTTTGAAAGCCACAGCGAACGGCGCGATGAGCAGCGCCAGGCCGATGACGAGCGCAATAGCAATGAAGATAGCGATCGGAATATAGGAACTGAGCAGTTCAGTCATCATGTTCATCCCTGCTTGCCGGAGGCGCCAGACGGCGCATTTGGGCAAATGCCCGGCAAGCGAACGTGCGTTGCAACAAGCCGTGGTTAGCGCAGCCAGAGCCCCGGCGCAAGACTTTTACAGAAGCAATTCGACCAGTATCCGAGGGACCCTATCAAGCACATGCAATGATGTCGCGACAAATCCGCGCAAGCCGCTTCAGCGCGCATGGCTGACCACTGGAAACTGCATGGCTTTCAGGAGAAATGGCGCGAGTGACGGGGCTCGAACCCGCGACCTCCGGCGTGACAGGCCGGCACTCTAACCGACTGAGCTACACCCGCGCATTGATTGGCCACGTTGCGGCCGCGAGGATAAAGAGAACCGGACAAACGACAAATCGCATTTGCGTTTTACAAGACTTGAAATGGCGCGAGTGACGGGGCTCGAACCCGCGACCTCCGGCGTGACAGGCCGGCACTCTAACCAACTGAGCTACACCCGCAATTCATTTCAAGCAGTCCGGATGCCCTAGCACCCTCTCCAAAACGGCTGCCCGTTTCGATGAGCGGCTAACTACGGGGTTCGCCTTTTAGTGTCAAGCAGGTTTGGAGACAAAACCATGACAGTCCGCGAATTGTTTCGGTGGGTTGGATGCCAGACGAACAAAAGTCGGCACTTCCGTCTTCCGCAGCGATGCTCAGGCGCAGACGCAGTGCCTTCGAAACGAAGATGCCCGCCGCCCTTCCCTCGCCTTTCCACAGCCGAGGCGAGCCTGAGCGGCATTGCAAGACAAGGGACCACCACCAAAAAAATCAAAAAATCTTCACAAACACTCTTGCGGTTTTGCCGCGATCCGCATAGATCACGGCCACCAACGCGGCAGGCCGATCCGGCTTCGTTTGCGATGGGCGATTAGCTCAGTTGGTAGAGCGCCTCGTTTACACCGAGGATGTCGGCGGTTCGAGTCCGTCATCGCCCACCATTTCTAATATTTCCCGCTGCTTGTTCATCAGATTAGGCTTCCGAATTAGCTCGCTAATCCGGTCACGATCTGCGCAACGTGTTTCGTCAGGAGACACCTCATGAAAACCGTTGCCATCATCTCTGCGCTGCTTCTCGCTGGCGTGGCTGCACTGCCGTGCATTGCCAAAGAGCCCGCGCAAGAGGTTTTCCTGTCTGCCGGAGACCAGACGATCACGACCTCGGGAGAAACCCCGGCCCGAGAAGCCAGGACCTATCTCCTGAGAATGCCGTCAGATCTGCCGATTATTTTTTCGGTCGATGCCGACAATTCAGCCTGCAGCCTGGAAATCAAGAAAACCAGCCAGCGCGGCGTCTTAAGCACAATCAGCCGATTCCCCGCGTCTTTCAGAGACAGCGGTCAAAGTGGCGATGAATATACATTTTCGTTTTTCCAAAACCGGGTTTCATTTATGAGCGGCGCCCGATGTGCCTTCTCATTTTCTCTGACGCAGATGTGACATCGTGATCGGGGCGATGGAGCATGCCTCGTCGTTTGGAGGCCGCTCGTCGTCTGCCATTTCCTGCCTTCACCAGTTTTTTGTCCTCAGCGTAATCCAGACGCTTCCGCGACGGCTTTGCGGGCAAGCTCTCTGATGACGAGCTAGAGGCTTGGTGGGGGCTCGCTTTGCCCGCGCCCACCTCCGGAAACACAGATGCCGTGAAAGGCACTGACACGTGGCTAACGCTGGCACAAGCGCTATGCGTCGCCTCTTACGAAGCCCTCGCGACGGGTTAGCTCCCACACGGGGCATCTATATCTGCAGAGACTGTCGGCCTCGAATCGGGGCCGCGTTCGGCAACACGTTCCAGCGCAGCAAGGCGTCACGCCGGCAGGTTCACGTGCGGCCCCCGCCTGAAAGCCAGCACTCCACCAAACGGACTACTCCCGGCCGCCGCGCCACCTCCTATTGGGCGAATGGATAGGGGCCGGCAAAAGTGGGAGTATTCGTCGCCCGGAAAACCTCCGCGCTTGAAGGTTCATCACGCCTGGAGGTGTGCCATGAGGACCCTGCGCTCCGCATTGACGCTGTGCATCGCGATTGCCCTTTGCACACCAAGTGCAAGGTATGTCACCCTGCCCGGATATGCATTCAAGACGAACCCGACATGCCAGCGCCACGAACCAAAGACGAAATTCGACAAGAGGTGCGACTGGCCGAGAGTGGGCTTCAAGAACTTTACGCCCCCACTTGTGACCGTGCTTGGGATCTGAAGATCCTGCTCAGTTTCGCAGATCTTTGCAGTCCAGACTCGCTTGGGTAGCCCCGGGCATTTGTGCCTCTGTGACTGCGACAGAGTCTCCATGCCTTCGCTGGGATCTCCCCACCAAACTATATAGCACTTCGGAATCCCGAAATTGGTTGCGGGGTTGAAATCATTGCATGTTTTTTCCCGTCGACACCTCGCGAAACGCGGCAAATTTCGGGATGACGAAGCGGCATTTTTCCCGCGTCTTTATGAATGGCGCCTGATGCGCTTTCTCGTTTTCTCCGACTGAGATGTGAGAGCGCGATCGGGTAATGAACATCCCTCTGTCTGGTGGGGGCTCAGCCCCTACCGCGTCAGGCCTTCGCCAATTCCCTCTCCACAGCGGAAACCAGCCTCGAATCGTCGGCCGTCACATCGGGCGCGAAGCGGGCCGCGACTTTGCCGTCGCGGCCGATTAGGAATTTTTCGAAGTTCCAGAGGATGTCGTCCTCATCGCCGCCTGTCAGCCCATGGGATTTCAGACGTTCGCGCATCGGGCCGTCGCCCGTCGTCGCGGCACCCGACTTGGTCAGCTGCCGGTAAAGCGGGTGCTGGGCCTCGCCCTTGACCGAGATCTTCGAGAAGATCGGGAAGGTGACGTCATAGGTGCTGGTGCAGAAATCGAGGATCTCGGCGTCGGTGCCGGGCTCCTGGCCCTTGAAGTCGTTGGCGGGAAAGGCGGCAATGACGAAGCCGCGCTCGCGCTTTTCTCCATAGAGCTTTTCCAGCCCGTCATACTGCGGGGTTAGCCCGCATTTCGAGGCGACGTTGACGATCAGAATCACCCTGCCCTTGTATTCGTTGAGCGTGGTCTCACGACCATCCACAGTCTTGACCGGGATATCCAGCACATTGCCCGTCACAGGAACCTCCAATTTCGTAAGGATATGTATCGCGAAGCTTAGCGATATCGCCGCCCTTGTCATCAGCGTCGGGATCAACTTGGCTTCCACAGGACGCCGGTGCGGCTTCTGGCCGCACCGGGCCTCAGCACCTCAGGCGGGAGACGTTTCCTTCACATCGTCGAGCAGGAAGTGCACGACGAGATAATCCGTCTTGTAATGGCGGCCACTGTCCGACACGGAATCGACACTGCCGCCGTCCTTCGGGTGCCAGGCGTGGTAATGGGGATTGGTGGTGATCAGCGTGATGGCCTTGCCATCTCTTTCGCCAAGCCGGAAGCGCATCTCGGCGAGCGGCCAGATCCGCTCGTAATCCTGCATGGTGATTCGCGCCTTCAGCGCCTTGCGCTGCAGCGGCGCTTCGCCGGCCTCGGCTGGTGTTTCCAACATCACCTCCTTAGCTCCGCTGATGATGGCGTTGAATTCTTCAGGCCACATGCGTTTCATGAAATCGCTCCTCCCGAGGCTTTTTCGTCAGTTCACAGATGGAACTTAGCGGTTTGTTCGAAAGAAGCAAATTCCTGTCATGCGGTTGTCATCGGTGCCGGCTGCTCCTACCTTCCCGTCAAACCGCATCAGGGCCGTCGGTCGCCCGCAATCCCGAGATCAGAAATGAAGACACGTGAAGAAAGGCAGGCGCTCCGGGCGAGCATGCCGCGCACCCCGCTCAGCGCCCATCATATGGAAAACGCCCGGCTGCTGCCGGATCGCGGCGAATTGCTTTATCGGATCCCGAACGGCGGTATCGGCGTCGAGGTCGGAGCAGCCTTCGGCGAATATACGGCGGAGATCCTCGAAAAGAACCGCCCGGCGCAGCTCTACCTCATCGATCCCTGGTCGATGGATCGCTATAGCTCCGGACTCGATGCGATCCACACGAATTTCGCGGCCGAGATCGAGGCCGGCCGGCTGCATCTGATGCAAGGCACATCGCTCGAGAAGCTTGCCGAATTCGCGGACGATTTCCTCGACTGGGCCTATATCGATACAGACCATTCCTTCGAGCTCACCTGGCAGGAACTCCTGCTCTGCGAAAAGAAGGTGAAGCGGACGGGGCGTATCGCCGGGCATGATTTCTGCACCGGCAATACGGTCAAGCCGATCGTCTATGGCGTCGTCGAGGCGGTCACCAAGTTCTGCAAGGGTTACGGCTGGCAATTCGAGTTCCTGACGGTCGAATCGCACGCGCATTTTTCCTATTGCCTGAAGCGGCTCTGATTACGCCTGGCCGGAATATTGCTCGTCGCTGACCTTTTCCATCCAGTCGACGTGGCTGCCGTCCAGCGCCTCATGAATGGCGATGTGTGTCATCGCCGTATCCGGGGCAGCACCGTGCCAATGTTTTTCGCCCGGCGCGAACCAGACGGTATCGCCGGCGCGGATCTCGCGGATGTCCCCGCCCCAGCTCTGGGCGAGGCCCTTGCCCGATGTAACGATCAGCGTCTGGCCGAGCGGATGCGTATGCCAGGCGGTGCGGGCACCGGGTTCGAAGGTGACCGAGACCGCCCTCGCCCGTGCGGGTGCCGGCGTTTCCATCAGCGGATCCTGGCGAACGGCGCCGGTGAAATAGTCGGCCGGTGGCTTCGTCGAGGGGCGAGAGCCGACGGGTTTGATCTCCATGATCTTTCCTTTTCCATCCATGCGGTTGAAGCCTTGTAACAGAACGATATTTCATCGGAGCGACCAATCAAAGCCGGATCGACAATTGCCGTAAAGTCACCCGGCTGATAGTGCCATTGTCTTTCATCAGCGGGTCGCATCTTGCTTGAATCATGCGACGCGCTTTGGCGCTTTGTTTTTATGCATGCCGTTGTCCCGCACACGCCCGAGCGGCATGCAGTAGGGAGGATTTTTCATGAAACACCATGCTTTCGGCCGGATGCCCTTCACCGTCACCAATGTCGGCTTCGGCGCTTGGCAGATCGGCGGCTCCTGGGGTGATATCAGTGAAGCCAACGGACGCGCGGCGCTGAATGCCGCGCTCGATGCCGGCATGACATTCATCGATACGGCGGATGTCTATGGCGACGGCCGCTCGGAAAAGATCATTGCCGACGTGCTGAAGACGCGTGGCGACGAACGGCCGATGGTTGCCACCAAGGCCGGCCGCCGCCTCAACCCGCATGTCTCGGAAGGCTATACAAAGGCTAATCTTGAAGGCTTTATCGACCGCAGCCTGACGAATCTTGCCGTCGACAGTCTGGACCTCGTGCAACTGCACTGCCCGCCGCGCGACGTGCTTTACCAGCCTGAAGTCTTCGAGGGCCTGAACGTGCTGCAGAAGGCCGGCAAGATCAAGGGCTACGGCGTCAGCGTCGAAAAGGTCGAAGACGGGCTGAAGGCGATCGAATATCCCGGCGTCGTCAGTATCCAGATCATCTACAACATTTTCCGCCAGCGCCCCGATCACCTGTTCTTCCAGGAAGCACGCCGCAGGAATGTGGCGATCATCGCCCGTGTGCCGCTCGCCAGCGGTCTTCTCTCCGGCAAGATCACCCGGGACACACATTTTGCCAGCGACGACCACCGCAATTTCAACCGCAACGGCGAAGCCTTCGATGTCGGCGAGACCTTTGCCGGCGTTCCCTTCGAGGTCGGTCTGCAGGCGGTGGAAGAGGTGCGCAAGCTGGTGCCCGAGGGCGCCACCATGGCTGCCTTCGCGCTCCGCTGGATCCTGATGAGCGATGCCGTCACCGTCGTCATCCCCGGTGCCCGCAATGCCGAGCAGGCCAGGGCCAACGCGGCTGCCGCCGACCTTGCGCCGCTGTCAGCCGATGTCATGGCGGCAACGCGCGAGATCTACGAGCGGCTGATCGCGCCGCATGTGCATCAGCGCTGGTAGACGCCCAATACTCCGAATCAAAAAATGGCCGGGTTTTCGCCCGGCCATTTTTCTGTCGTGTAATTATAAGAAGCTCAGTTCGTGGCGGTCAGGTCGACCGGGAAGAACAGGGTCTCGCCGGAGGAGTCGCTGACGCCGTCATTGTCGGTGACCGCGTAGGGCTTGCCCGACGCGTCGAAGGTGAAGCCTTCGAGCTTGTCCAGCACATAGCCGTTGGTGGCAGACTTCAGTTCACCGAGGAAGTCATGGGCTTCGGCTTTCTTGACGACCGGCAGCTCGGCCCCGAGCTTGGCGGGCTTCAGGTCCGATATCGCGACCTTGTAGAGCTTCTTCAGCCTGGCGGCATCGCCGACGAGGTTGTCGCGCTCGATGATGTAGACGCTGTCGCCCTGTGCCGAAATCTCAGACAGGCCGACCCAGCCGCTTTCCGTCTTGTCGAGCGGATAGCGAACGGCCCCCCATTCCTTCTTCTTCGGATTGTAGGAGACGAGCTTGACGAAGCCCTTCTCGTCGTCGCTCCACTCGCGCTGGACCGCCATCCAGAGCGTAGTGTCGTCGCCGGTGCCGACAATGGTCACGCCTTCGAAGCCGTAGCGGATTTCGTTGGCGACGAGCTCCTTCGGCAGGGCGATCTCGGCCTTAATGTCGCCCTTGGCGTTGACGTTGTAGAGGGCGTGCGGGACGAGACGCTCGCTGTAGCCTTCCGAGGCCAGCCAGAAGGAGCCGTCGGCGGCAGCCGCGATGCCTTCGATGTCGAGCTTCTGGGCCGGTGCGCCGTCACGCTTGACAACGAGGGCGTCGGTGATGACAGCCGGCTTCTTGCTGGCATCGATCGTATAGATCGTCGGCTGCGAGCCCAGAACGCTGTCGCTGACGGCGTAGAGCATGCCCGGCTTGCCCGGAACGGCGGAGAGACCCGAAAGGGCTGCGAAACCGATCGGATTGCCGTCCTTCTCGGCTGAGACGATATGCGGATAGGCCTTCTCGCCTTCCGAGCGCTCGTAGATCATCACATGCGAACGCGTGCCGCCGTCCTTGCCGAGATCGACCTCGTTGGCGGTCGCAAGAAGATTGCGGGCGGGAATGGCGATCGCGCCTTCCGGCGAAATGCCTGATGGCAGCAACTGGACGAGTTCGGGATCGGCGCCGGTATCCTTATAGACGCCGACGACCGAGGCGCGCTCGGCGAGCAGGAAGAAATACTTGATGTCGCCGAACTCGGCGGCTTCGAGGCCTTCCGGCTCGACGCCCTTCGATCCCGAGCGGCTTTCCGGATAGTGGCCGATATGGGCGACGGCGCGTTCGAAGGATACGCCCGATTCGTAGAGAAGCTTGCCCGTCTTGTCGAAGATGGTGAAACCACGTGAGCCGCCCTGGTAGTCGCCTTCGTTGGCGACGACGAGGCGGTTGTCGTCCAGCCACTTCACGGCGTCGGGTTCGCGCAGCACGCCTTTGGCTTCGCCTGAGAATTTCAGGGCGCCGTCACGCTTGGTGTCTATACCGGTGACATCGACGCTGCCGGCGGAGAAATGCGTCTTCACTTCAGCCGTGTTGGCGTCGATGATGACGATCTCGTTATTTTCCTGCAGCGTCAGGGCAATCTCGTTCAGGCTGTTGAAGGCGACGAATTCCGGCTCCGGATCCTCCGGGGCGACGCCGGTAAGCCCGGTCAGCGCCACGTGCTTGATAGTGCCGCAATCGACGGTGCCGTTCTTGACCTGGAAGACGACGAGGTCGCCGGCCGGCATCTGCGGGATCTTGCCGTCATTGACGTCCTCGTCGCGCTCGTTTTCGATTGCGATGGTGCCGAGCGTCTTGTCCTTGTTGAGGGCGATCGAATCCGGCTGACCACCGAGATCGCAGGTGCTTTCGATCTTCTTGCTCGTCACGTCGACGATCGCGAGACGGCCCGAGGGCTTCGCCTTGCTTTCGGAGGTGTTGACGGCAACGAGCGCCTTGCCGGCGCTCGAGGTGACCGAAGTCGGCTCGCCGCCCATCATCAGCGCGCCGCCGGCCTTCGGGGCCTTGGCATCGGTAATGTCGATAAAGCCGATCGCGCCGAGCGGGCTGTCGCTATAGATCAGCGTGTTACCGTCGTCGGTCGCGGTGATGATTTCGGCGGAACTCACCGACAGCTTGTCCTTGTCGGCCGGCAGGTTCGCCGCAACCGGGAAGGAGGCGATGCGGTTGAAAACCGGTTCGGCCGCGGCCGGAAAAGCGACGGATGCGAGAAGCACGGCAGCAAGCGCTGCCTTGCACGATGAAATTGTCATGAAATCCCCCATGTGTCGAACATTCGAAACAGGAGTTTTCTGCGCGCGCGGTATGACAGAGGCATGACAGATGCGGCATTTTGTACCTGATCACGTCAGACTGGTTTGCGCTCCCGGCGCATCTCGTTTCGCATGATGAAAAGTGAAGCGGAGAGGATGAGCGCCGCTCCAAGCCAGAGGTAGCCCGCCGGCGCATAACCGAAGAACAGCCAACCGGCCAGCACGTTCAACGGCAGTTTCAGATCGTCGAACGGCTGGACGTAGGCGGCATCCGCTGCGGCATAGGCAAGCGTCAGCAAATACTGCGCTACAGCTGTCAGCAGCCCCGCCAGGAGGAACAGGGCAAGGGTTGCGCCTGTCGGCACTGCAAAGCCCGCCGCAAGCGCCAGCCCACCATTTATCGCGTCAGCAGAACGAGCAGCCAGACGGTGATCGTCTCCGGCCGTTCGATGCCCGTCAGGCTCTTGGTGATCAGCGGCGAGGCGCCCCACAGCAGCGCCGAAAGCACAGGTAAGAGAGCCGCCCAACCAAAGTCGTCCGACCATGGCTGCAGAATGATCATCGCTCCGGTGAAGCCCGCCGCCGTCGCAGCCCAGCGTGCCGGGCCGACGCGCTCACCCACCGCCGGTGGGGAGTTTCACCCCGCCCTGAGAACAGAAAGGTCGCAGATCAAAGCCCGAGCGGCGGCAAGGCCCGCCAAAACAAGAGGGGCCCGGCAAAGCCGAACCCCTCTCAAATCCTGCACAACCGGTCTCGTTTCCGGCTGGTGGATAATATCAGATCAGCCGTTGACGGCGTCCTTCAGGCCCTTGCCGGGCGTGAATTTCGGCACGTTGCGAGCCGGAATGTCGACTTCAGCGCCCGTCGACGGGTTACGGCCCTTCGATGCGGCACGATGAGAAACGGTGAAGCTGCCGAAACCCGCGAGGCGAATGTCGCCCTTGTTCTTGAGTTCAGCCTGGACAACGTCGAAAACCGCGTCAACAGCGGAAGCCGCGTCAGACTTCGTCAGTCCTGCCTTTTCGGCTACTGCGGACACGAGTTCATTCTTGTTCATGTTTCCACCCCTTTCTAAATGGTATGAAACGACTCAAAAGTAAGCTAGGCGCAGAATAGGTTTCATCAGGCCCGCCGAAAACCCAAAAGCCCTGCAAATCAAGGAAAAGCAAGCGTCTACATGACGTTTTCACAAAAAAGGCTGGCGTTTCCGCCAGCCTTTTTCCGTGTTTTGTCCCAATTGGGCATAAATGTGGCAAAGGCCACTCAATGCGCTATGGTTGCGCCTGTCTCATCGAGGCCTTCGACCGTTGCGATGACCGGCGTTTCCACCGTGCCGTCCCATTCGATCGGCTCCGGCCGCCGGATCAGCGCATGCTTGATCACCTCGCCCATGCGGGATACCGGGATGATCTCCATGTTGTTCTTCACGTTATCAGGAATCTCCGCCAGGTCCTTGGCGTTTTCCTCCGGAATCAGCACCTTCTTGATGCCGCCGCGAAGCGCTGCGAGCAGCTTTTCCTTGAGACCGCCGATCGGCAGCACACGGCCGCGAAGGGTGATTTCACCGGTCATGGCCACATGCCTGTCCACAGGGATGCCGGTCATGATCGAGACGATCGCGGTTGCCATGGCGACGCCGGCCGAGGGGCCATCCTTCGGGGTTGCGCCTTCCGGCACGTGCACGTGGATATCGCTCTTGTCGAAGCGCGGCGGCTCGATGCCGAAATCGACGGCGCGCGAGCGGACATAGGAGGCCGCTGCCGAGATCGATTCCTTCATGACTTCCTTCAGATTGCCGGTGACCGTCATGCGGCCCTTGCCCGGCATCATCACGCCTTCGATGGTCAGCAGCTCGCCACCGACTTCCGTCCAGGCAAGACCGGTCACGACGCCGACCTGATCCTCGCCCTCTGCTTCGCCATGGCGGAAGCGCGGGACGCCCAGATAGTCGGAGATGTTGGCGGCCGTCACATGAACCGACTTCGTTTTGCCCTTGATGATCTCGGTGACCGCCTTGCGGGCGAGTTTCATCAGTTCGCGCTCGAAGTTGCGGACGCCGGCTTCGCGGGTATACTGCTGGCTGATAGACATCAGGGCGTCGTCGCTGACTGAGAATTCTTCCGGCTGCAACGCATGTTCCTTGATGGACTTCGGCAGCAGGTGCCGCTTGGCGATCTCGCGCTTTTCATCCTCGGTGTAGCCGGCGATACGGATGATCTCCATGCGGTCCATCAGGGGTGCTGGAATATTCAGCGTATTTGCCGTCGTGATGAACATCACATCCGACAGGTCGTATTCGACTTCCAGATAGTGGTCCATGAAGGTCATGTTCTGGGCCGGATCGAGCACTTCGAGCAGGGCCGAGGACGGATCGCCGCGATAGTCCTGGCCGAGCTTGTCGATCTCGTCGAGCAGGAACAGCGGGTTGGACTTCTTCGCCTTCTTCATCGACTGGATGACCTTGCCGGGCATCGAGCCGATATAGGTGCGGCGGTGACCACGGATTTCGGCTTCGTCACGAACGCCGCCAAGCGCCATGCGGACATATTCACGGCCGGTCGCCTTGGCGATCGACTGGGCGAGCGAGGTCTTGCCGACGCCCGGAGGGCCGACGAGGCAGAGGATCGGGCCCTTGATCTTGGCGGCGCGGGCCTGCACGGCCAGATATTCGACGATGCGCTCCTTGACCTTGTCGAGACCGAAGTGATCGGCTTCGAGGATCTTCTCGGCATTGTTGAGATCTGCCTTGATCTTCGACTTCTTGCCCCAGGGAATGCCGAGCAGCCAGTCCAGATAATTGCGCACGACGGTGGCTTCCGCCGACATCGGGCTCATCTGACGCAGCTTCTTCAGTTCCGCATCGGCCTTTTCACGAGCCTCCTTGGACAATTTGGTCTTGGAGATGCGCTCTTCCAGTTCGCTCATCTCGTCGCGGCCTTCCTCGCCGTCGCCGAGTTCCTTCTGGATCGCCTTCATCTGTTCATTCAGGTAATATTCGCGCTGGGTCTTCTCCATCTGGCGCTTGACGCGCGAGCGGATGCGCTTTTCGACCTGCAGGACCGAGATCTCGCCTTCCATGAAGCCAAGGGCCTTTTCGAGGCGCTGCTTGACGCTGGTGGTTTCCAGCATCTCCTGCTTCTCGGTGATCTTGATCGACAGATGCGAGGCGACCGTATCGGCGAGCTTGGAATAGTCGTCGATCTGGCTGGCGGCGCCGACCACTTCGGGCGAAATTTTCTTGTTGAGCTTCACGTAGCTCTCGAATTCGGAGACGACCGAACGCGACAAGGCTTCCAGTTCGACCGGATCGTCATGCGGCTCCTCGAGCACATGGCCGAGCGCCTCATAGAAATCCTCGCGGCTGGTATAAGTGTCGATCTCGGCGCGGGCGCGGCCTTCGACGAGAACCTTCACGGTGCCGTCGGGCAGCTTCAGGAGCTGCAGCACGTTCGCCACGGTGCCGACATTGTGGATCGCGGAAGGATCCGGATCGTCATCGCTGGCGTTGATCTGCGTCACCAGCATGATCTGCTTGTCGGAACCCATGACCTCTTCGAGCGCACGGATCGACTTTTCCCGTCCGACGAACAGCGGCACGATCATATGCGGGAAAACCACGATGTCGCGCAGGGGCAGAACAGGGTAGGCAGTGCTGCTCGCTACAGACGTTTTCTTCGTCATTTTATGTCCTTTCCATCGTCCCGTTGCCGGGCTCTCTGCACGGCCGCTTGGGACCGGCCGGCACTCACTTGTTGCTACAAGTGGAGGTTCTAACTATGCTTTTCAAGCCACGCTAACGCCCGCGTCCCTCGGATGCGACAGCTTTATTACAACGGAACGCCAACACTATGAAGCGCGTGGCTGGACCGGCGCTTACCACTTCCGACCCGGCTAAATACAAACGCCAGCAAGAGGCTTACGGAATCATTGCATCATTGCCAAGCACGATCCCTTGCGCAACATCGGCAAAGGCAATTTCGGTTCCCACGGGCAAATACTAACAGTGCCTCGCATGGTTTTTCAAATAGAAAGGGGCCTGCCTATGGCAAGCCCCCAAAATAATCACGCGAAAGCGGTGAAGGTCACGCCGAAGCGTTGGCTTTTTCTTCCTGGCGATCGGCATAGATGTAAAGCGGACGGGCCGAACCGCGCACCACTTCCTCGGAGATGACGACCTCGCGCACGCCTTCCAGAGTCGGCAGTTCGAACATCGTATCGAGCAGGATCTTCTCCATGATCGAGCGAAGGCCGCGGGCGCCGGTCTTGCGCACGATCGCCTTGCGGGCGATTTCGCGAAGAGCGTCCTCGTGGAAGTTCAGTTCCACGTCTTCCATCTCGAACAGGCGCTGATACTGCTTGATCAGCGCGTTTTTCGGCTCGGACAGGATCTGGATCAGCGCGTCCTCATCGAGGTCCTCGAGCGTCGCCAGAACCGGCAAGCGGCCGATGAACTCAGGGATCAGGCCGAACTTGACCAGATCTTCAGGCTCCAGTTCGCGCAGAACCTCGCCGACGCGGCGGTCATCCTGCGACTTGACGCTAGCGCCAAAGCCGATCGAGGTCTTCTCGCCACGGGCAGAGATGATCTTGTCGAGGCCGGCAAAAGCGCCGCCGCAGATAAACAGGATGTTCGTCGTGTCGACCTGCAGGAATTCCTGCTGCGGGTGCTTGCGGCCGCCCTGCGGCGGAACGGAAGCGACCGTGCCTTCCATGATCTTCAGCAGCGCCTGCTGCACGCCCTCGCCCGAGACGTCACGGGTAATCGACGGGTTGTCGGACTTGCGCGAAATCTTGTCAACTTCGTCGATGTAGACGATGCCGCGCTGTGCACGCTCGACGTTGTAGTCGGCCGACTGCAACAGCTTCAGGATGATGTTTTCGACATCCTCGCCGACATAACCGGCCTCGGTCAGCGTCGTCGCGTCAGCCATGGTGAAGGGAACGTCGATGATGCGGGCAAGCGTCTGGGCAAGATAAGTTTTGCCGCAGCCGGTCGGACCGACGAGCATGATGTTCGACTTCGCCAGCTCGACTTCGCCGTTCTTGGAGGCATGCGCCAGGCGCTTGTAATGGTTGTGAACGGCAACCGACAGGATCTTCTTCGCCTGCCGCTGGCCGATGACATATTCGTCGAGGACCTTGATGATGTCCTGGGGCGTCGGAACGCCGTCGCGGGACTTGACCATCGAGGACTTGTTTTCCTCACGGATGATGTCCATGCACAATTCGACGCATTCATCGCAGATGAAGACGGTCGGTCCGGCAATCAGTTTCCGGACTTCGTGCTGGCTCTTTCCGCAGAACGAACAATAAAGAGTGTTCTTGGAGTCGCCGCCGTTGCTGCCGCTGACCTTGCTCATATCACTTTCCTTCCAGCACGCCGCATTTCAAGGCGAAATCGCGGTCCACTCTATCAGCTCCTGGCGGCACTCCGTTTCCGGAGCCTTTGCCGAGAAGGGCTTCAGGGGCTACGAACCGGGCCCAACCAATCATGTCCTGGCCCCGGCGGCAACGAATTCCCCTTCGAATGCCGAATGCTATGTCATAAAAATTCAACATAGCATTAATAGTTACTATTAGCGTCTTCGTCGCCGGATGAAAGCCCTTGTTCGATCACAAATGGGATAGAACTGTGGCGAGGAAAACACCATCCCTATTAATTACTAGCCTGCTCGCCTTCCATTTCGAGGCGCGACGTCAGAACCTTGTCGATCACGCCCCAGCTCTGGGCTTCGTCCGCATCCATGAAATGGTCACGATCGAGCGTCTTTTCAACTTCCTCATAGGTCCGGCCCGTGTGCTTGACGTAAACCTCGTTCAGGCGGCGCTTCATCTTGAGGATGTCGCGGGCATGACGCTCGATGTCCGAAGCCTGGCCCTGGAAGCCGCCCGAGGGCTGGTGCACCATGATGCGGGAATTCGGCGTGGCAAAGCGCATGTCCTTGTGGCCGGCTGCCAGAAGCAGCGAGCCCATGGACGCGGCCTGGCCGATGCAGAGCGTCGAAACCGCGGGCTTGATGAACTGCATCGTGTCGTAGATCGCCATACCGGCGGTGACGACGCCACCGGGCGAATTGATGTAGAGGGCGATTTCCTTCTTCGGGTTTTCGGCCTCGAGGAAAAGCAGCTGGGCGCAGACGAGCGTCGCCATATGGTCCTCGACAGCACCTGTCAGGAAGATGATGCGTTCCTTCAACAGGCGGGAATAGATGTCGTAGGAGCGTTCACCGCGGTTGGTCTGTTCCACGACCATCGGAACGAGGGCCATTGCGGTATCGACTGGGTTTCTCATGTGCGTCCTTTGTCAACGTCTCGCCGGCCGGCGCCGGGAATCAAAGAAAAATATCTTACCCCTACATAGAGTGTCCCGGCCCTCCTCTTCAAGACACGCATGCGGATAACGTTAAGAAGGCGGGGCAAGGCGGCTAAGCTCCTTCTTTTCATGCATGTCGTTATCCCGGAACCGCTGCACACTTCCGGGCGACATGCATTGAGCCTCTTTCCCCCAAACGCCTGTTAACGGCGAGCCCTTGGTACGGTCTCCCCCGGCTTTTCTCCATGACAGGATGAAGGAAGGCTTACTCTATTCGACCGTGCTCATACACGTTTACCCAACGGAAAGCCTACCGGCAGATATCGGCCTGAAACAATGCCGCGGCGCAGCGACATTAAGGAAGTGGCGAGCTTCCTCGGCAAGGATGCAACCTGACAGACAAGGGGTTGCTGCCGTGTTCAATATTGCTACAGGTCTCGCCATCTGGTGTTCAGAGGCCATGACGCTTGCTTTGGTGCTGTTCGTCGCCTGGCGTCACAACATCAGGAACGAGGCCTATCTCTATTGGGGCCTGGGCTTCCTGCTGACCGGCATCGGCTTTGCGATGGTCGCGCTGCGCGGCGAAATCCCCAGCCTGCTTTCGGTAGAGGCGGGCAATGCCATCGCCCTGCTCGGCCAGAGCGCCTGGGTGGCCGGTTTTCTCGCACTCGACCGCAAGCGGATCGAGTGGTGGGCGCTACTGCCGCCGGCAATCTGGCTCGCCGGCGTCTTCCTGCCCTGGGTCAACAGCGATTATTCAAACCGGGTGGTGCTCTATAACCTTGCTTCGGCGACGGGTGCGACGGCACTCGCCATGGCGGTCGCCGCCGGCGACATGCGCCGTGAGCGTACCCGCATCAAGCTGATGAGCGTGTTCGTCATCCAGGGCTGCCTGTGCTTCGGCTCGGCGCTGACGATGACGCTGACAATGCCAAGCGATGTCGAGGCGACGAATCTGGGCGGCGCTTCCGCCATGGCCACCGCGTTCCTGCTGACCATCGCTTTCGCGTTCACCTGCCGGCTGATCATGGAGCGCTCCGAACGACACCTGCGTGCCCTGACCCTGACCGACTCGCTGACCGGCGTGCTCAACCGCCGCGGCCTGCTCAGCCATTTCGGCGGCATCCAGGAAAGAGCTCATAACGAGCAGCGCCAGGTTGCGGTGATCCTTTTCGATCTCGACCATTTCAAGCGCGTCAACGACCGTTTCGGCCACCAGTCCGGCGATGCCGTGCTGACCGCCTTTGCGCGCATGGCCCGCCAGTATATTCCAAACAACATCTTCGGCCGCATGGGCGGCGAGGAATTCGCCGCCTTTGCCGCGGTCACGGATCAGACGGAAGCCGAGGCGATCGCCGAAGCGATCCGTACAGAATTCTGCCGTCTTCCCGTCAGTACCGGCGAAGCGATCGTTCCGGTCACGGTCAGCATCGGCATTGCGCTCGCCTCCTCGATCGAAGCCAATATCGACAAACTGATCTCGGCCGCTGACCGGGCGCTCTATGCGGCCAAGGCCGCCGGCCGCAACTGCACGGTCACCTTCGGCGAAGCGGAGGCCGCAGCCCCTGCACCGGCCACGCCGAACAGCACTGCCGGCGAACTCGTGCCGACGGTCGACGATCAGGTCGAAGCGCTGCAACGTATGGGCACGCTGTCGCGGGCCGGGTAGTCCGAGATCATCCCTGCCCCCGCATCTTTCCGAGGTCCGGCAAATCCGATAAGGCTCGGGGCATGATGATCCCATCCTTTCTCTCGATCGACCGCGGCAACCGTCATGTCTCGCTTGATAGCCGCAACCCGGCCTTCTACGGCAACCCGAACGCCGTTTATGCCGCACTTCACGCCCATTGCCCGACCTTCTACTGGAGCGAGCAGAAGCAGTGGTTCTTCACGGGCTACGACCATGTGAACGGACTGCTGCGCGACCGGCGCTTCGGCCGGCAGATCCTGCATATCGCCAGCCGCGAGGAGCTTGGACTTGCGGAGCCGATGCCGCATCTTGCCAGTTTCGATCTCTCGGAACGTTATTCCCTGCTCGAACTCGAACCGCCGGAGCACACGCGGCTGCGCACGCTCGTCAACCGCGCCTTCGTGTCCCGCCATGTCGAGAAGATGAAACCGGAACTTGCCGAACTCGCCAACCGGCTGATCGACGGCTTCGCGGAGAAGCGTGAGGTCGAGTTGCTCTCGGCCTTTGCCGATATCATCCCGGTGACGATGATCGCGCGGATGATCGGCATTCCCGAGGAGATTGGGCCGCAATTGCTCGCCTGGTCGCACGCCTATGTCCGCATGTACATGTTCGGCCGTACGCGCGAGCAGGAGGGCGAGGCCGAACGGGCGGCCAAGGAATTCTCCGACTACGTCAAGACGGTCATCAAGGAACGCCGTGCCGAACCGCGCGACGACCTGCTGACCCACATGATCCATACCGAGCATAAGGGCCAGTATCTGACCGAGGAGGAGCTCGTCTCGACGACGATCGTGCTGCTCAATGCGGGACATGAGGCGACCGTGCACCAGATCGGCAACTCCGTGCGCACCATTCTCGATAGCGGCTGCGATCCGGCGGAACTCTTCCGGGACGAGGCGACGACAGAGCGCACCGTCGAGGAAACCCTGCGCATCTGCGCGCCGGTCCACATCTTCCAGCGCTGGGCTCTGGAGCCTGCCGAAATCGACGGCGTCTCCTTCAAGCGCGGCGACAAGGTCAGCCTCATCCTTGCAGCCGCCAATCTCGACCCGGCAAAATTCACCGATCCCCTCACCTTCAAGCCCGACCGCAACGAGGCGGCAAACCTCTCCTTCGGCGCCGGCATTCATTTTTGCATCGGCGCGCCGTTGGCACGGCTGGAGCTCAACCTCGTGCTTCCGATCCTGTTCGAACGGCTGGTGGGCCTGAGGCTGGCAAAGACACCTATGGTCAAGGACGTCTACCATTTCCACGGGCTGGACCGGCTGGATCTGCAGTGGTGATCCGTCCTCTAAGCTGGGCAATGTCTGGAATGCCGGCGAGCAGAGCCACTAGAAAAGCAGGCCACAGCCGAAAACTATCCAACGGAAAATACGGTCGCCGCCGGTAACGATCCGTCAATACCGAGCCTATGCCACGATCTTTACGAGATCACGCGGCCGACTCTTCTCGCAGCCTGCTGGATATGTCGCATGCCGACATGGGTTTTCCGAGCATATACCCTTGAAGCTGGTCGCAGCCGGCGTCTCGCAAGATCGCCGCCTGACGGCTATTCTCAATACCTTCGGCGGTAACGGGAATCTGCAGAGCAGTCGCCAACGAGATGGTTGCCCGAAGAATATCGGCGCCATTTGCGGTTACATCGAGAGCGGACACGAGCGAGCGGTCGATCTTCATGCGATCAAACCCAAACTGCCGCAATGCACCGATGCTGGCGTAGCCGCAGCCAAAGTCATCAAGCGCGAACTTTATGCCGACGCGCTTGAGTTGGTCTATCGACCGCCGGGCCTGATCCGGATTTGTCATCAGAACGCCTTCGGTGATTTCCAGTGTCAGGCGGTTGGGATTAAAATCAAGCTCCTGGAGGACCGAGATCACTTCGGCGGCAAATTCCGGATTGCAGAGCTGGATTGGTGAAACGTTCACCGACAATGCCAGGTCGGGCCAGCTCTTGGCATGCTCGATCGATGTTCTCAGCATATGAACGCCGAGTGCGTCGATGAGGCCGCACCTCTCGGCAAGAGGGATGAAAATCTCCGGGCTGATGTTTCCGGTTGCAGTTCGCCAGCGCGCCAGCGCTTCAAGACCAGTCACAGCGCCGGTCGAAGCAGAGACGAGAGGTTGGAAAACGGCTTCGATTGCGCCACTGCTGATGGCATTCTTCAACAGGCCTTCAAGTTCGGCGACCCTTTGGCGTTCCCGGTCCAATTCGGGGTCGTATTCGATCGCCTGACCTTTGCCATTTGCCTTGGCACGATAGAGGGCCATGTCCGCTCTGCGGAGAAGCTCCAATGACTGGACGTCGCCGCTACGAGCAGCAGCTCCGATGCTTGCGCCAACTTCGATCGTTCGGCCGTCGATTTTGAAGGGCTCGGCAAACAGCGCCAAAATCGTCTTTTCCATCTCTCCGCACGTGGCAGAACCGACGTGCACCAGCGCAAATTCGTCGCCTCCGAGCCGCGCCGCGGCAATGATTTCGGGGTGGCAGGCGGTCAGCGCCTTCGCGACCAGCCGGATCAAATCGTCCCCCACCGCATGGCCCCAGGCGTCGTTGACGGCCTTGAAGCCATCAAGGTCGACCAGATAAAGCCGATGTGGCGAAGAGGTCGAATTCTCCAGCTCTTCCAGCAGGTTGAGAAGCCCATGTCTGTTCAAAAGGCCGCTCAGGCTATCGTGGTCGGCTTCGAAAATCGCTGCTTGCGCCAATTGGCGCAGGCGCCGCGCTTCGGAAGCGCCAACCAGCAGAACGCCGATCAGAAACAGCGCGAGGATGACGATAGCGGCTGCGATATAAGGATAGACCTGATGAAACACGGCGCTTCCCGGCGCTTTGCTGGGCCAGACGAGATAGCCGATGACGGTCCCCTCCATGTCGGTGATCGGCGTGTTCAGGAACTCCGGCTTCGGCGTCGTCTCAAGGCGCAAGCCTTCAAGTTCATGTTCGTTCGAGAGCGTATCGATAACCTCCGACGTAAACTCCTTGTAGAAACTCAGCACACTGAACTTCGGAAGCTTGGGGGCGTCCTCGAAAGGCTGGATCGCCTGCGAGGCGATCAGGGCTATACCGCTTTCGGTCTTGATGAAATTGACCACCGGCGCCCTCGCCGGAGCCGCTGCCGCATTGATCTGCTGATAAAAGACGTCGCCAAAAAAAGTGCCCGGCTGGAAGGGCTTGCCTTTGGCATAGGCCGAGACGATCGAAGACCGGTCAGGGCCGATCACGATCGCGCCGTCATAAAGCGCGTAATCCTCGCTGGTTTTTCCCCAATTCTCATAGGCCCAATCCGCGGCGGCCGAAGATGAGGCAGCACTATAGGCATCGTCCCATATGGCATTGTCCGTCGTTGTCGCGCTCAGGCGACCCACAAACGCACCGATTGCCGCACGGGCGGCGCGACTGGCCCTGGCATCATCGATCTCGTTCGCCGACCGGGTCATCGTGACGACGACATGTGCCATCAGGCCGGTCAGTACGAGAGCAACGACAAGGAAGAAGACCGTTGTCGCGATGATGGAAGACGTCTGGGTCCGAACGTACCTACCTGCAAGATTCGACGACATGCAAATTCCGCAAAGATTAATTGCAAGGCCATGTCTGTGTGACGGCAGGAGACATCATGTCCGCAATGCGCTGCAGATAAGGTTTAGCATTTGTCGATGTAGGCACGATTAATGGGATTGGTTAAAAGCTTTCAATCCTGGACAAAGGGCCAAAAACACCGTTTGCCGGCTTGCCGTTTCGGATCATCGCTACGGCCGCGACGACAAAAACAAAGCCGAAACGGGAAAGGCCCGGGCTTCGTCGCGCCCATTTGCTGGCCGCTCAAACCTTGATCACATAGTCCTTGCGAGTCGTTTCAACGACTTCCCATGTTCCCTTGAAGCCGGGTCTGAGGATCATCCGATCGCCCGCCTTCAGATGAACCGGCTCACCGCCCTCCTCCGTCACGATCGAATGGCCGGCCAGCAGGCTGAAATATTCCCATTCCTCGTAGACGATCCGCCACTTGCCCGGCGTCGCCTCCCAGATGCCGGAATAAAGGCCGCCTTCTCTCTCCTCCAGATTCCAGGTACGGAAACGCGGATCGCCGGAGATAATCCGATCGGCTTCGGGGGCGCCGAATTCCGGTTCGACGCTATCGATGTCGAAGGTGATGTAGTTTGTCATGGTCACCGTAGATCCCTCTGATATCAGATCTTCGAGAGCGCCTGTTCGAGATCGGCGATGATGTCTTTGACGTCCTCGATGCCGACGGAAAGGCGCACCACGTCAGCGCCTGCGCCGGCGGCGATCCTCTGCTCGTCGGTCAACTGCCGGTGCGTCGTCGAGGCCGGATGGATGACGAGCGAACGGGTGTCGCCGATATTGGCAAGATGGGAGAAGAGCTCCAGCCCCTCGACCAGCGTCTTGCCCGCCTCATAGCCGCCCTTGACGCCGAAGGTGAAGACGGAGCCTGCGCCCTTCGGCGAGTAGCGCTGCTGCAGGGCGTGGTTCGGGTCGTCGTCGAGGCCGGCATAATTCACCCAGGCGATCTTGCTGTGCGCCTTCAGCCACTTTGCGACGGCGATCGCATTGTCGCTGTGGCGCTGCATCCTGAGCGGCAGCGTCTCGATGCCTGTCAGGATCAGGAAAGCATTGAAGGGCGAGATCGCCGGCCCGAGATCGCGCAGGCCGAGCACACGGGCAGCGATCGCAAAGGCGAAATTGCCGAAAGTCGCGTGCAGGACCATGCCGTTATATTCCGGCCGCGGGCTCGACAGCATCGGGTAATTGCCGGATTTCGACCAGTCGAAAGTGCCGCCGTCGACGATGAGGCCGCCCATGGAATTGCCGTGGCCGCCGAGAAACTTCGTCAGCGAATGCACCACGATGTCGGCGCCGTGCTCGATCGGACGGATGAAATAGGGTGTTGCCATCGTATTGTCGACGATCAGCGGCAGGCCGTGGCGATGCGCGACGTCGGCAATGGCGGCGATATCGACGAAGGTGCCGCCGGGATTGGCCAGGCTTTCGAGGAAGATGCCGCGCGTCTTGTCGTCGATCTGGCTTTCGAAGCTTGCCGGATCGGCGGCATCGGCCCAACGCACCTGCCAGCCAAAATTCTCGAAGGCATGGCCGAACTGGTTGACCGAGCCGCCATAGAGCTGACGGGCAGCGATGAAATTCTCGCCGGGGCGCATGATGGTGTGGAAGACGATCATCTGCGCCGCATGGCCGGAGGCGACGGCAAGGGCCGCCGTGCCGCCCTCGAGCGCTGCGACGCGCTCCTCGAGCACGGCCTGCGTCGGATTCATGATGCGGGTGTAGATGTTGCCGAAGGCCTGCAGACCGAAGAGGGCGGCGGCATGATCGGAATCATTGAAGACGAAAGCGGTCGTCTGGTAGATCGGCGTTATCCGCGCGCCCGTCGCCGGGTCGGGCTGCGCACCGGCATGGATCGCCAATGTGTTGAATCCCGGATCGTTCTTGGCCATGTCGTCCTCCAGTTGTTGCTGACGGGCAGGATCATAGCCGGTCGCTTGCGAAAGTTAATCGCGATCCATTTCAACCCATGGGCGTTCGGTGGAAAATCCGTCTCAGGGGATCGCAACTCAGGCAATAAGACGAGGATACTCGATCGCCGGGCAGCGGTTCATCACCATCTGGATGCCGGCGGCCTCCGCCGTTGCCGCAGCCGCATCGTCGCGCACACCAAGTTGAGACCAGATGATTTTCGGCAGCGGCCTCAGCGCCAGCGCCTCCTCGACGACCCCACCCAGATATTCGGAAGCGCGAAAGACGTCGACCATGTCGATCGGCACGGGAATGTCGGCAAGCCGGGCATAAACGGTGCGGCCCTGGATCAGTTTGCCGGCTTGCCCCGGATTGACAGGAATGACCTCGTAGCCGCGCGACAGCAGATAGCCCATGACGCCGTTGCTCGGCCGGGCCGGATTGGGCGAAGCGCCGGTCAGCGCGATGGTCTTTACCGAATGAAGGATGCCGGCGAGGTAATCATCCGTATAGGCGTCGTGATTCATGTCCGCTTCTCCACTCCCGAAAGCCCTTCGGCACGGCCGGCTTGTTTTTTTGTGTTTCCGTGAAACCGGCTGCGTGTCTTTCTCGTATATATGAACTGGCCCGTATATGGGAACTGGATACTCCTTGAGGATGATTCGATGAAAAAAATCGCTCTTGCCCTCATGCTCGTGCTCGCCGCATCGCCGGCGCTGGCGATCTCGCGCTACAATCCGCTCACCATGAGCTGTGCCAGCGTGCGCGCCGCCATCCACAATCAGGGCGCAGTCATCTTCCGCTACCAGTCTCCCCGTGGCTTGCCGCTCTACGATCGCTATGTCCGCAACAGCAATTATTGCGACGCGACCGATTATGCGGAATGGACATATATCCCTTCGAAAGACACTCCTCGCTGCCGAGTTCTGAACTGCCAAAACATCGACAACCTTGACGGGATGCTCTTCGTTCCGCATCATCAGCTCTGATGTTTTCGCCGTCATAGGGTACGCAGGAACCGTACGCCTTTCGCGCTTGCGAAAGGTTTGAGGATCAATCCCGCGCTGCGATTTCGTAGCGATTACACAATCAGAAGCTTTAATTTTCCCCTATATCGAAGTTATAGAATAATATCTATATTTCAGCAGCATAGAATAATCCGCTCCCGGACTCCTGGAGATGTTTTCTATTTTTGTTCTTGAGAGTTTCGTGCTTTGTTCCCGTATCCATTAGAAACAGCTCATAGTTGAAAGGAGGGCCGTGGATTGAACGCATGTCGCGCGCACGTAAAAATTGCTAAAATGGGCCGCCATTGTCCACATACCGTAAGGATGCTATTCGACATATGAACGCATAAGCGACCGCCGCCGCGAATTTTCGTGCAAATCGTAGTTGTCTTTTCAGGAATTTGAAACGCCGAAGGCGAGGCGTATTCCGCTTCCTCTCATCCTATCCGGATTACTCCCTTGCCTCTCGACGTTATCCTGCTTGTTCTCTTCGGCGCACTGCTGCACGCGACATGGAACGCCATCATCAAGGCGGGGAATGATAAATCCCTCGATGCGGCGCTGATCTCGGCCGGCGGCGCGGTTTCGGCACTGCCATTCCTGCCATTCCTGCCGTTGCCGCACGCCTCGGCCTGGCCGTTCATCAGTGCCTCCGCCATCCTGCAATTTGCCTATTTTCAGCTGGTCGCCGCCGCCTACCGGGCCGGCGACATCGGCCTCGTCTATCCGCTGATGCGTGGCTGCGCACCGCTCCTGATCGCCGCGACAAGCGGTTTCATCCTGAAGGAAAATCTTTCCGGCGGCGCCCTTGCCGGCACAATGACGATCTCGGCCGGCGTGCTGACACTCGCCCTGGAGGCGCGGCGTGGCAGCAGCCGCGCCATCATCCTCTCGCTTGCCAATGCCTGCGTCATCGCCAGCTACACCTATGTCGACGGAATCGGCGCGCGCATCTCCGGCAATGCGGTTTCCTACACTTTGTGGATGTCGCTGCTGCCACCGGTGCTGCTGTTTTCCTGGGCAGCGTCCCAGCGCGGCGCTTTCGCCGTGGTGCGTCACGTTCGCCGCAACTGGTGGCGCGGCCTTATCGGCGGCGCCGGCTCGATCGCTTCCTACGGGCTGGCACTCTGGGCGATGACGAAGGCCCCCGTCGCGACCGTCGCAGCCTTGCGCGAAACCGCGATCCTCTTTGCGCTGGTGATCTCGATCACCGTCTTCAAGGAAAAAGCCAGCATCTGGCGCTACGTCGCCGGCGTCGTCATCGCAATCGGCGGGCTGCTTCTGAAACTGGCGTGATCACTCACCTGTCCATTCGGCCTTGCGCTTGCCAAGGAAGGCACCGATCCCTTCCTGCGCATCCTCAGTCAGCATGTTCTCGACCATCACCCTGGCGGTATAATCATATGCCGCCTCCACGGGCAGTTCGAGCTGCCGGTGGAAGGCTTCCTTGCCGATCTTCAGCGTCAGCGGCGACTTGCTGGCGATCACTGCCGCATATTTGGAAACCACCTGAGCCAGATACTGCTTCGGCACGATACGGTTGACGAGGCCGAAATCCTTGGCAGTCGAGGCGTCGATTTTCTCGCCGGTCAGCAGCATCTCCATCGCCTGTTTGCGGTGCGCGGCACGGGAAACGGCCACCATCGGCGTCGAACAGAACAGGCCGATGTTGACGCCCGGGGTGCAAAATGTCGAACTGTCCGTGCAGATCGCCAGATCGCAGGAGGCAACGAGCTGGCAACCTGCAGCCGTTGCAAGCCCGTCGACCTCGGCAATGACGGGCTTCGGCAGATGCGCGATCTTCAGCATCAGATCGGCAGCGAGCCGGAAGGTCTTTTCGAAGAAACCGGCACCCTGATCTTCATCGGCGCGATGGGCCGTCAGCTCTTTCAGATCATGTCCCGCGGAAAAGACGTTGCCAGTCGAGGCGATGACGACGACGCGCACATCCGGCTCCGCCCCGGCCGTCTCGAGTTCTTGCATCAGCGCTTCGAGAAGTGCGATCGAAAGCACATTGGCCGGTGGGTTGTTGAGCACGAGCCGCAGCACGCCGTCGCGCAGCGAGCGAGTCAGCAAGCTGCCCTCTTCCGCTCCGGCGGCGTCCTTCCGGAAGGATACGATTTCTGCCATGATGCTGCTCCCTGCGCTCGATTCCAGGTAGACGTTTTGCCACAGGGCGCCGGAAATTTCGAGCAGGATCCGCACTCCACGCAGAGACCGCTGCCGTCAGGACCAGAACCACGACTTCGATGTTTCTGCCCTCGCCTGCGCACGGGTCAGACCGACATCGCAAAGCTCGTCGTCGGTGAGTTCCAAAAGCGTGCGGCGGCTGCGGCGCTTTTCGAGGTGATGCTCGATCGTCATCAGCAGCCGCAGGCTCCAGCGCGCCATGCCGTGAAATCTCGACCGAACAATATTGCGCGGTGTGTCAAGGATCCCGCTCAATTCCAGGGCCATCTCTTCTTCCTTCCTTCAACGGATGCAAGATGCGCTGGAAGATGCGCTGGAAGATGCTGCGAAAGAAGCTTATAGATATTATGATATGCATAAGGATTTCTTTTGTATGCCTCTCCACCTCGATCAGCTTGCCGCCTTCGTCAACGTCGCCGATCTCGGAAGCTTTACGGCTGCGGCCGACAAGGAGGGCCTGACGCAACCGGCCGTCAGCCTGCAAGTAAAGGGGCTCGAACAGCGGCTCGGCGTACGGCTGATCGAGCGTGTCGGGCGGCGGGCACAGCCGACCGCGGCAGGCCTCGACCTGCTCGTGCATGCAAGGCGGCTGCTTCAGGAATCGGCTGCCGCGGAAGAAGCGATGATGCCGTATAGAGACGGCGCCAGCGGCCGCGTGCGCATCGGCAGTGGCGGCACGGCGTCGATCCATCTGCTTCCTCGCGCCATCGCCGTTGCCAGAAAATCCATGCCCGGCCTCGAAATCACCGTCCGCATCGGCGATGCCGACGACATTCTGCGCGATCTGGAGGCCAACAGCCTCGATATCGCCGTCGTCGCCCTGCCGGCATCCGGACGGAACTTCGAGATCGAACCGTTCTACGAGGAGGAATTGCTGGCCGTCGCTCCTGCGGGCAGCCTGATGCCCGAAGGCGGGCCGGACGCCGCCTTCATGCGCGACAGGACGCTGCTGCTTTATGAGGGCGGCAATACCAGGCGGGCGATCGACGCGTGGCTGGCTGCACCGGATACCAGGATCCGGCCTGCGATGGAGTTTGGCAGCATCGAGGCGATCAAGGAGCTGGTGGCCGTGGGGCTCGGCTGGTCGATCCTGCCGGGGCTGGCTCTGAAGCGCGACCGCGCCGGCCTTGTGACGACTTCATCGCTGAACCCGCGGCTCACGCGCCGCCTCGGCATGGTTCTGCGCCGGGACAAACATCTGACACGCGGCCTTCGGGAAATGATGAAATGCCTGCGCGCGTTCAAAGGTTGAGAGCTGCTTTCGACCGTCGCACGCGATTTCAAACCGGCAGAGACGACGTGAAAAACGTCTGGCGCAGCAGTTCGCGACCGCAGAAATATGAGGTATCAAAATACCACATATCTAAGTACTTGTTTTTACTTAAAAATTTTTCCAAACCTTCCGGACGTCGATATTGACCCAATGTCACATTCCCTTTATACACCGCGCCAGAACGCAGCCTGTCCGGGCTGCTTTCTTTTTGGCATGCCTAAAGCCTGCCAATCCAAGCAACAAGAAACGCCCTTCAAGCCCTCGGGCCAAGGGTCCCAAAAGAGAGTATTCACTATGGCAACCTTCTCCCAGAAGCCTGCAGAGGTGGAGAAGAAGTGGGTGATCATCGACGCCGAAGGGCTGGTCGTTGGCCGTCTCGCTTCCATCATCGCTATGCGCCTGCGCGGCAAGCACAAGGCAACCTTCACGCCTCACGTTGACGACGGCGACAACGTCATCGTCATCAATGCCGAAAAGGTCGTCTTCACCGGCAAGAAGTATTCCGACAAGGTCTACTACTGGCACACCGGTTATGCCGGCGGCATCAAGGAACGCAGCGCACGCCAGATCATCGAAGGCCGCTTCCCGGAGCGCGTCCTCGAAAAGGCCGTCGAACGCATGGTTCCGCGTGGCCCGCTCGGCCGTCGCCAGATGAAGAACCTGCGCGTTTACGCCGGCTCCAACCATCCCCATGAAGCCCAGCAGCCGGTCGCCCTCGACGTTGCCGCGCTCAACAAAAAGAACGTAAGGAGCGCCTAATATGGCTGACCTCTCCTCCCTGAAGGATCTCGGCACGGTTTCCGAAGCTGCTGCTCCGGCGCACGTCCGCAAGGTCGATTCGCTCGGCCGCTCCTACGCGACCGGCAAGCGCAAGAACGCTGTCGCCCGCGTCTGGGTCAAGCCGGGCTCCGGCAAGATCACCGTCAACGGCAAGGAATTCGCGGAATATTTCGCACGTCCGGTGCTGCAGATGATCCTGCGCCAGCCGATCGTTGCGGCTGCCCGTGACGGCCAGTTCGACATCGTCGCAACCGTTGCCGGCGGCGGCCTCTCCGGCCAGGCCGGTGCGGTTCGCCATGGCGTGTCCAAGGCGCTTACCTACTTCGAACCGGGCCTGCGCGCGGTATTGAAGAAGGGCGGCTTCCTGACCCGCGACAGCCGCGTCGTCGAACGCAAGAAGTACGGCAAGGCAAAGGCCCGCCGCTCGTTCCAGTTCTCCAAGCGTTAATCGCTTCGGACAGATGGAATTTACCAAGGCCGGGGCAACCCGGCCTTTTTGTTGTGCGCTGCTTAAATCAATCGGAAGCGCGCCGGCATGCCATTGTCGCATTCCAGCTCTGCTGGTAGAAACTTGGCAAAGCGCTTCGGGAATGAGCGAAGCCGCAGTCAGGGTTGCATCATGGGAACAGCCAAGTCCGCAGACAAATAAGCCGCAACAACTCTGCCCTGTTGTTGCGGCGTCTGTCCGGTCAATCCCGATACTGATGAAGAGACAGATCGCCGCCGAATGAAATCATTTGAGCGGGTTCTTTCGCATGTCTTATCCCAAAATCCAGCAATGGACCTATTCCCTCCCGGCAGCCTTGCTGCTGATGGCACCCTTCGACATCCTGGCCTCGCTCGCCATGGATATCTATCTGCCGATCGTACCGGTCATGCCGCAGGCGCTCGGCACTTCGCCGGCGGTCATCCAACTGACCCTCAGCCTCTACATGCTCGTGCTCGGTGTCGGCCAGATCGTCTTCGGCCCCATTTCCGATATAGTCGGACGGCGGCCTGTCCTGCTTGGAGGTGCTGCACTCTTTGCCGCTTCATCCTTCCTGCTTGCCGGCTCTTCGTCGGCGCCGATCTTCGTGGTCTTGAGATTGCTGCAGGCAGTCGGCGCGTCGGCGACCCTCGTCGCACCTTTCGCCACAGTGCGTGACGTCTACGCCGGGCGCCCCGAAAGCAGTACGATCTATAGCCTTCTCGGCTCCATCCTCTCCTTCGTGCCTGCACTCGGCCCGATCATCGGAGCCTTGATCGCGGATCGCTTCGGCTGGCGCGCCATCTTCCTCGTCATCGGCTTCCTTTCGGTTGCCGCCCTTTTCAACGCCGGCATGCGATGGCACGAAACCCGCCCTGCCGTCACCGCGAAGATCGCTCTCCGCCCGATCCTGACAAGCCTTCCCTTCTGGGTTTATACGGGTGGCTTCAGCACGGCGATGGGCGCCTTCTTCGTCTTCTTCTCGACGGCACCCCGTATCCTGATCGACAAAGCCGGTTTCTCCGGCATCGGCTTCAGCTTCATCTTTGCCACGGTGGCGCTGGTGATGATCGTGACGGCGCGTTTCGCCAAGCGTTTCGTCATGCGCTGGGACATTGCAGGCAGCCTTGCCAGAGGCATGGCGATGCTGCTTCTCGGCGCTGTGCTGCTTGCCTTTGGACAGCTGTTTCTGCAGCCTTCCCTGGTCAGCTTCGTCGCGCCGATGTGGATCATCGCGATCGGCATCGTCGTTGCGACGGCGGTCACCGCCAACGGCGCGCTCGACGCCTTTGGCGACATGGCCGGGACAGCGGTCGCGCTCTATTCCTGCGTCGCGAGCATCATCGTCGGCTTTGCCGGAACCTTCTTCGTGAATCTGCTCGGCGGCGACAGCGCCTGGCCGCTCGTGGGCTATCTCTCAGCGACCGCGCTGACGACGCTGGCTGGATTGTGGTGCCTGAGGGAGCCGGCCAGATAGGCAGCGGACAAATAGCGGTCGCTCGACGATCACGAGCGGCCGTCGTCCGAACGATTGCTTGAAATCCGTTCGCACCTCGCCTACGCCTTTCTGCGCGCGGGGGATCGGCCAATTCCTTCGCGAGAGACCCGCCGCCCGACGCTCTGGCGTCGAACGGCGATCCTGCAATGCAGCGTCCGTATCGAACGCGACTATGATTTTGCGACCGAAAAAGGAACATGATTTGGCGAACAGATCAATTGACCACGCCTTTACGGCGACCAGCCTCACCTCCGCCGCCAGCGATCCGACCTTTGCCGGCGCGCTGTCTTTCATGCGCCGCCGCTTCACCAAGGAGCTCGCCGGCGTCGACGTCGCCGTCTGGGGCATTCCCTTCGATGCTGCGACATCGAACAGGCCGGGTACACGCTTCGGGCCGCAGGCGATCCGCCGCGCTTCGGCGATCTTCGACAATGATGCGCAATATCCCTTCAACCGCGATCTCTTCGCCGAAATGGCCGTGATCGACTACGGCGATTGCCTGCTCGACTATGGCAATCATCAGGACACACCAGCCGCTATCGAACGACAGGCAAATGTCATCCTCGACAGCGGCGCCTTCCTGCTGACGCTCGGCGGCGATCATTACGTCACCTGGCCGCTGCTGAAAGCCCATGTGGCAAAACATGGGCCGCTGGCGCTGGTGCAGTTCGACGCGCATCAGGACACCTGGTTCGACGAGGAACGCCGCATCGACCACGGCTCTTTCGTGGCGCGGGCCGCCCGCGAAGGCATCATCGATCCCGACCGCTCCATTCAGATCGGCATCCGCACCCATGCGCCGGAGGATTGCGGCGTCAATATTCTCTACGGTCATCAGGTCGAGGAGATGAGCGCCAGCGATATCGCCTCGGCGATCATCTCCCAGACGCGCGGGGCGCCGGCCTATCTCACCTTCGATATCGATTGCCTCGATCCGGCCTTTGCGCCGGGCACCGGCACGCCGGTTTCAGGCGGACCATCGAGCGCCAAGATCCTCTCGGTGCTGCAGCGTCTGCACCAGCTCGATATCCGCGGCGCCGACGTCGTCGAGGTATCGCCGCCCTATGATCATGCCGATATCACCGCCATTGCGGGGGCAACGGTGGCGATGTATATGCTGGGGCTTCATGCCGAGCGACGCGCCATCGCCGTGTCACAAGGCTGACCTATCATCCTCAAACTGAATCCGGAAACCTTCAGAACCCATTGAAAGCGCAGGTTTAACATGGCACCGAAAATCTTCATCGACGGCGAACACGGCACGACGGGTCTGCAGATCCGCACGCGCATGGCAGGCCGCCGCGATGTCGAACTTCTGTCCATACCCGAAGCCGAACGGCGCAACGTCGCCACGCGCGAGGACATGCTGAACGGCGCCGACATCGCCATTCTCTGCCTGCCCGACGATGCGTCGAAGGAAGCGGTTCAGATGGTTTCGGCCAACAACAATGTGCGCGTCATCGACACCTCGACCGCCTTCCGCGTCAATCCCGGCTGGGCCTATGGTTTTGCCGAAATGGACAAACAGCAGGCCGACAAGATCACTGCCGCCCGTTTCGTCGCCAATCCCGGCTGCTATCCCACCGGAGCGATCGGCCTCATCCGGCCACTGCGCGCAGCCGGCATTCTGCCGGATGGTTATCCGGTTACGGTCAATGCGGTCTCCGGCTATACCGGCGGCGGCAAGCAGATGATCGCGCAGATGGAAAACCCGGATCACCCGGATGCGATCACCGCGCCGCATTTCCTCTACGGCCTGCCGCTCACCCACAAACACGTGCCCGAGATGACCGTGCACGGCCTGCTCGACCGCGCGCCGATCTTCTCGCCGTCGGTCGGCAAGTTCGCGCAAGGGATGATCGTGCAGGTGCCGCTGCATCTCGACGATCTTGCCGAAGGCACGACGATGGAGAGCATCCATGCCGCACTCGTCGCCCACTATGCCGGCCAGGATATCGTCAGTGTCGTGCCGCTGGCCGAAAGCAAGGCCCTGCCCCGCGTCAATGCCATCGAGCTCGAAGGCAAGGACACGATGAAGCTCTTCGTCTTCGGCACCTCAGGTGCATCGCAGGTGAACCTCGTGGCGCTGCTCGACAATCTCGGCAAAGGCGCCTCGGGCGCCGCCGTCCAAAATATGGACCTAATGCTCGCCTCGTAAGGCGCGACCGACGGCGACTTGGATGCCGCTCGAGCATTGAGTCGATGTCTTCATCATGATCTTTCCCGCGGCCGCTTGCATCGGCGGCCGCAGCATCGCTTTCGCGCTCGATCATCGATGACGATTGGGCTATGAAACCGGATCCTTCCTCGTTGCCCATCCCGAATCACGGAGCCGATGTCATGACGCTGGATGCGCTTATCGCTGGCGTCGGCGCATGGTTTGCCACCGCCTTGCCCGATCATGGCATCTATGCGCTGATGGCATTTGCCTTCATCGCCGGACTTGCCCGCGGTTTTTCGGGTTTCGGCGCAGCATTGATCTTCATTCCGCTCGGCGGCGCGATCGTCGGGCCGAAGCTGATCTCGCCGATCCTGCTCGTCATCGACGGCATTGCCACACTCGGGATGATCCCACCTGCCTGGCGTGGCGCCAACCGACCTGAGGTTTTCGTCATGGCGGCGGGTGCTGCTCTCGGCGTCCCGGCCGGCACGGCGATGCTAGCGCTGCTCGACCCGATGCTGCTGCGTTGGAGCATCACGATCATCGCCATCTGCCTGCTTGCGCTTCTCGTGTCGGGATGGCGCTACCACGGCGCACCTTCGGCGCCGCTCAGCAGCGGCGTCGGCCTGATCGCCGGACTTTTCAGCGGCGCCGCACAGCTGGGCGGGCCGCCAGTCGTCGCCTACTGGCTCGGCGGCAAGAGCGACTTCACCCGCGTCAGGGCGAATGTCGTGCTCTACTTCTCGATCTCGTCGGTCTTCAGCGCCATCAGCTACTATATCGGCGGACTGTTCGTGCCCGCCGTCTTTGCGCTCACCGTCGTCATCCTGCCGAGTTATGTGGTCGGGCTCTACGGCGGCTCGAAACTATTCGGGCTTGCCGAGGAGCGGACCTTCCGCATCGCCTGCTACATCCTGATCGCCGCCTCTGCGATCATCGGCATGCCGCTGCTCGACAGCGTGCTGCGGTAGCCCCCGAGCTAAGGCCACTTATTTCAATCGCGTTCGGCGATCATCGTCCCGTGCGGATATTCGCCGTAAAAGCCGCGCCAGTTGGCGACGGCGAAGCCGAAAACCACAAGCGCGCCGGCCTGATGCAGCAGGCCCCAGTGAAGCGGCACCTGCATTAGCAGCGTGGCTATGCCGATCACTGCCTGCAGCGTCACCAGCGCGAAGAGCAGGACGGCTCGGCGTGCATGCGTGGTCCATGGCGCTGCGCGCAGAGCGATCACCATGTTGATCAGCGTCAATGCGAAGAGCGTATAGGCGCCGATCCGGTGAATGAACTGCACCGTCTTCGGGTTCTCGAAGGCATTGATCCAGAAGGGCTGCTGGATCAGCAGATCGGAAGGGATGACGGCGCCATCCATCAGCGGCCAGGTATTATAGGAAAAACCGGCATCGAGCCCCGCCACCAGCGCGCCGAGATAGATCTGGAACAGTGAAAAAATGGCGATCGCGGCGGCAAAACCGCGCGAGCTTCTTGTCGGCGCCGGATCGTTGGAATGTCTGGAGAGACCGCGCATGATCCACATGCAGCCGGCAAAGATCAGGCAGGCCATGACGAGATGCGTCGCCAGCCGGTACTGGCTGACGTCGGTGCGGACGGAAAGACCCGAGGACACCATCCACCAACCGATAAAACCCTGCAGGCCGCCGAGCGCCAGGATGCCGACGAGCGGCCAGCGCAGACGCTTCTCGATCCGCCCCGTCAGCCAGAAATAGATGAGCGGCAGCGCGAAGATCACGCCGATGGCACGCGCGATCAGCCGGTGCGCCCATTCCCACCAGAAGATGCCCTTGAACTCATCGACGGTCATGGAACTGTTCAGTTGCTGAAATTCGGGAATGCGCTGGTAGAGGCGGAATTCCTCCTCCCATTCGGCGGCCGACAGCGGTGGGATGACGCCGTGGATCGGCTTCCACTCGGTGATCGACAGGCCGGAATTGGTCAGCCGCGTGGCGCCGCCGACGAGCACGAGACAGAAGAGCGCCAAAAGCACGAAGCCGAGCCAGAAGCGCAAGGCGCGGCGGTCGCGATTCTGCTTGCGCATTTCGCTCAGGATCGCCTGTTCCGTGGTCGGGTTTGCGAGGGCCATGATGTCTCCTTCTATCCGGCAGTTGATTTGCCCCACCGGCTCATGCAAAACAAGCCCCGAACCTTTGCGGCATGCCGTCGCGCCGGTTCGTCCCCTCCATGCCGAGAGATAACCGATGCCCGTCCGCCTCCGCAAATTCATCGGCACGATCCTTATCATCGTGCTCGTGGTTGTCTATGCGCTGGTGGCCAATACGATCGCGGTGGCAACGCTCGGCAACGCGCCCTGGTGGGGACATCTGCTCTATTTCCTGCTCACCGGCTTGCTCTGGGTATTGCCGGCGATGGTGATCATCAAATGGATGGCCGGACCACCGCAGCGCTAAAGCGCGTCGCGATCTTTCAGATTCGCTTGTCGCGCTTTAGGTCTTTGTTTTTACGCATGTCGTTGTCGCAAAACCGCGGCACAGTTTTGCGCGATATGCTTTAGGGCCATTAACGGCCGAATAACCGTGATCTGCGGAAAACCTCGCCCATCGCCTGCGGTTAAACCAAATATACGTCTGGCATACCTACCTTCCCGTTCAGCATTCTTGACCGGAGAAAACCGTGCAGACGCAACAGCTCGATGTCCATGAACAGCCGTCCGACGACGCGGCGCTGGCCGATACGGCCATTTCGCGCCTGCGCCAGCTGAGCATGAAACTTGCCATGGCCCAACTGGACATCGAAGTCTTCGACGCGATGCAGCCGCTGGAGGATGACTGGCGGGCGCTGGAGCGCGACAACCTCCAGTCCCTGCATCAGAGCTACGACTGGTGCGCCGCCTGGGTGAGCGCCTTCCAGCGGCCGCTTGCGATCCTCAAAGCCACTCATGCGGGTCAGACCGCCTTCATTCTGCCGGTCGAGATCGTCAAGTCCCGCGGGCTCAGGACGGCGAAATTCATTGCCGCAGATCACAGTAATATCAATACCGGCCTGTTCGCAGAGAGCTTTGCCGAAGCCGGCAGGACCATCGCCCCCCATGAGTTCGCCGGCCAGCTCCGGCATGCGCTGAAGGGCCGCGCCGATCTGCTGCTGCTGCAGAACATTCCGCTGGAATGGCGCGGTCGAGAAAGCCCGCTCGCCGGGCTGCCGATGGTACAGAACCAGAATCACGCCTATCAACTGCCGTTCCTTCCCGCTTTCGAGGACACGCTGAAGCAGCTCAACGCCAAGAACCGGCGCAAGAAATTCCGTGTTCAGTCGAAGCGTCTCGAAGCGGCCGGCGGCTTCGAATACGTCATTCCCGAGACATCGGCAGAACAGCACGGCCTGCTCGATATCTTCTTCCGCCTCAAAAGCGCCCGCTTCGCCAGCCTCGGCCTGCCCGACGTCTTTGCCGACAGGGAAACGCAGACCTTCCTGCACGGTCTCATCGACAAGCAGGACGACACCAGGCAGTACTTCGGGCTGCAGATGCATATGCTCCGGCTCAAGGGCGAGCATGAGGGTAAGATCGCCGCGATTTCAGGGATTTCGCGCAAGGGCGACCATGTCATCTGCCAGTTCGGCGCGATCGATGAAGAGCTCGTGCCGGATACGAGCCCCGGCGAATTTCTCTATTGGCAGACCATCTCGGGACTGCATGGCAAGGATGTCGCGCTGTTCGATTTCGGCCTCGGCGACCAGACCTACAAGCGTTCCTGGGCGCCGGTCGAGACCGCGCATTACGACGTGGTGCTGCCGGTATCGCCGTTCGGCGTCGTCGCCGGCGCCGCCCACCGGATCGTCACCCACGGCAAGGCGCACATCAAGGCGCGCCCGAAGCTCTATAAATTCGCCCAGGGCATCCGCGCACGAATCGGCTGAGCGTCAAAAAACTAGGCGGCCCGGCCGAGCGTCTGCTCGGCCCCCTCGCCGCCCGACATCAGCACGACACGCTCATAGCCGGCAGCCTGGAATTCCGTCATCAGTGCAACGAAAATGGTCTCCTCGACCTCAGGCAGCGAGAGGATGATCTCGACGTCCCGGCTGCGCGTCAGCCGCGAGACGCCGGCAACATCGGCCGAACCGCATTCGACCACCACAAGATCGTAGGCGGCGGCGAGTGCATCGAGCAGCAACGACAGTCGGTCGACACCGCGCATGGCGCGGCGCACGTCGCTCTGGCCCTGGGGAATGAGATGCGCATCGGAGAGGCGGTCGCCGTGGATCGTGTCGCCGAAGGCGGCCTCGCCGCAAAGCAGATCTGTGACACCGAGGACGGCCGGGTCCTCGACCATCAATTCCGTGGGGTAGCCGGAGCCGGTCATATCGATCAGGATGACGCGGTGGCCGGCATCGGCGAGCATGCGGGTCAGCGAAACCGTCGCCGCCGAACCATTATCGCCAGTCGGCGATATGGCGATTGCCAGCGGCGCGCGGCTGCCGGTGAAATAATCCGCAACTGAGGCGACGGAGAATTCATTGTCATCCTCCGGCTCGTCCTCTGGCACCTCCTCGGCAACCTTCACGTCCTCGATCGTATCCTCTTCGTCCGCGACGACGGCGAGCATGCTCGGCTGAGCGGGTTTTCCGGCGGCGGCGATCGGAGCGGCCTGCGGCACATGTTTCTCCTCGATGATTGCTTCTGCCTCAATTGTTTCCGGGGAGGCATCTGTCGGGCGGAGAGCCCGGCCGCTGAAGAGCTCGGCCAGCATGATGACGATGGCGCTCATGATCAGCGTCGCGACGGCAGCGACGACGACGATCGGCACCACCTTCGGGAAATAAGGATCGACCGGCTCGACGGCCCTCGAAACGATCCGGGCATCAGCCGGGCTCGAATTGCTGTCGGCGCGGGAGGCGGCCTCGCGGTAGCGCACCAGGTAGGTTTCGAGCAGTTGGCGCTGGGCGTTCGCCTCGCGCTCTAGCGCATTGAGACCGACCTCGTCCTCACCGGCGCGGGCGCTGTTGGCCTGGACCGTGTCCGACTGGCGCTCGAGCTCGCTCGCCCTCAGATCCGCAACCTTCGACTCGTTCTCGATGCTCGCCAGGATCTTCTGCGTCTCCTGGCGAATCTGGCTACGGATATCGGAGAGCTGGGCGCGCAGGCTTTTCAGCCGCGGATGATTATTGAGAAGGCTAGTCTGCAGATCGGAGATCTGCGACTGCAGGCCGGATTCCGTCCCCTTCAGCCGCTGGATCGCCTGGGAGGACATGATGTCGGGCAGCGTATCGGAGGCTTCGCCCGAAGACAGTGCATTGCGCACCGCCTGCGCCCTCGCCTCGGCATTGGCCTTGTCGCCCCGCACGCGGGTCAGCTCGGCGGAGATATCGTTCAATTGCTGGGCCGGAAAAGTGGTCGTGCCGTTCGTCTGCAGCAGCCCGTGCGACGTGCGGTATTCGGCGACCTTCCTCTCGGCTTCGCTGACCTTCTGGCGCAGACCTTCGATCTCCGGCTCCAGCCAGCGGGTCGCCTCGGAATTGGAATCGAGCTTGGCGCCGCTCTGGGTCGAAAGATAGACATTCGCCATGGCATTCGGGATGGCGGCGGCGAGCTTCGGATCCTTGGAGGTGAAAGTGATGCCGATGACGCGTGAACCCGGCACCTGATAGACCTGCAGGCGTTCGACGAAGGCGTCGATGACGCGCTCTTCCGGCGGATTTTCCAGCGGGTTCTTCTTCAGGTGCAGCTTCACCAGGATACTGCTCATGGCCGAGCCGCTGGCGGCATCGTCGAATTCCGGCAGGTTATAAAGTTTCAGATCGTTGATGACCTTCTTGAGGAGATCGGCCGATTGCAGAAGCTGCACCTGGCTGGCGATGTTCAGTTCATCCATCAGCGGACCGGCGCTGGAGTCATTGGCCTGCTGCGTGCTGGCGAAAGCCGGCGCACGGGGTTCGATGAGGATGCGCGTTTCGCTGCGATACTGCGGCGACATGATCTTGGCGCCGGCAAAGGCGACGCCCGCCCCCACGAGGGTGATTGCCAAAATCCGCAGACGGCGCGCCCAGACCGCACGGACCAACTGGCCGAGGTCGATGTCCACATCCTGATCACGAGCTACGCCGGACATGCTCTTACTCCACAACAAAGGTGCCGTAAGCGTAAACGACCATGGTAACTCAACGGTTAATGGCGATCTCGCCGAGAAATGAGCGATGATCGATGAAGGATACCGGAAATTGCAAGCGCCCTTTACCGGGCATTAACCCTAACGGATCGATAACGGCTGCACCGAGTTCATTTTTGTGAGCACAAGCGGATGTCTGTCGTCCAGCCCAAGATCCTTTTGGCCCTGAGCCTTGCAGCCATGACGGCAGCACTGAGCGGCTGCACGACGTACAAGCCGGCGCCGAAGGCCTTCAACGAGGCCACCATACAGCCCTATACGCTGGACAGCGGCGATCGGCTGCGCATTACCGTCTTCGACCAGCAGAGCCTGACCAATACCTATACGGTGGATCAGGCAGGTTATGTCGCCTTCCCGCTCATCGGCCAGGTCCCTGCCCGCGGCCGAACCCTGCAGCAACTCTCGGGACAGATCGCCCAGAAACTGCAGCAGGGCTATCTTCGCGATCCCGACGTCACCATCGATGTCGATCGCTACCGCTCGGTCTTCATCATGGGTGAAGTCGGCCAGCCCGGCCAGTATGCCTATGTTCCCGGCATGACGGTGCAGAATGCCATCGCTGTTGCCGGCGGTTTCACCAGCCGCGCCAACCAGCGCATGGTCGATGTCACCCGCAAGATCAACGGACAGGTGCTGACCGGCCGCATCAACATATCGGGGCCGATTATCGCGGGTGACACGATCTACGTTCGCGAACGGCTTTTCTGAACGATGGCAAAACAGCAGCCGCTCCGCATCCTCCATTGCTTCAGGTCGCCGATCGGCGGAATTTTCCGCCATGTCCGCGATCTCGTCGAAGAGCACAGCAAGGCCGGCCATGAAATCGGCATCCTCTGCGACAGCTCGACCGGCGGCGAGTACGAGGACAGCCTGTTCGACGATATCCGTCCCTATCTCTCGCTCGGCCTGACGCGCGTGCCGATCCGGCGCTCAATCAGCCCGTCCGATATTGCGACGATGTGGGATACATACAAGAAAATCAAAAGTTTGCGGCCGGATGTGCTGCACGGACACGGCGCCAAAGGCGGTGTGCTCGCGCGACTTGCCGGCTCAGTGTTGCGGGTGAACAGGTATCGCGTAGCCCGCCTCTATACCGCGCATGGCGGAAGCCTGCATTATTCGCGCTCCTCGCTCAGCGGACAGTTCGTCCTCCGGATGGAGCGCCTGCAGGAATATTTCACCGATGCGCTGGTCTTCATCTGCGAATATGAGCGCGACACCTATGCGCGCAAGGTCGGACGGCCAAGGACGAAGACGAGACTGATCTACAACGGCATCGGCGAGCGCGATTTCGAGCCGATCCCGACTCGCTCGGATGCCGTGCATTTCATCTATGTCGGAATGCTCCGGGACCTCAAGGGTCCCGATCTGTTTGTCGATGCCTTCGCCAAGACCGAACGGCTGCTCGGCAGGCCGCTGTCGGCGCTGATGATTGGCGACGGGCCGGATCGCGACCGCTACCGTGAGATGATGGTCGAACGCGGCCTTGGTAAACGCATCGGCATGCTGCCGGCCATGCGGGTCCACGAAGCCTTCTCCATGGCGCAGAACCTCGTCGTTCCCTCGCGCGCCGAAGCCATGCCCTACATCGTGCTCGAGGGGCTCGGCGCCGGCAAGACGATCATCGCAAGCCGTGTCGGCGGCATTCCCGAGGTGCTCGGCGCCGACAGCGCAGCACTGGTGGAGCCCGGCAATTCCGACGATCTCGCCCGCGTCATGGCGGAAACGCTGAGCACGCCCGACTGGCACGCCAGGACGATGCCGAAGCCCGAGGCGGTGAAGGCGGTGTTTTCTTCGGCCGTCATGGCACGCGATGTCCTGAAATTGTACCATGAGCTCGTCAATCCCGCTGCCGGCCAAGCAATGCCCGTTGCCTCGTAAATATTTCTTAGGTGCTTTCTGGTATTTCGCTTGGTGACAACGAGCGAAAAGCCCCATGAACAAGCTGGAAAAAGGCGATCAATTCGACGTGGAAGCACTGCGCAAGCAGGTCTCCGACGTCGAGGCGCGCGGCGGCGCGGGTCAGGAGAAGCCTTCCGACCCGACCGAAATCAACCCCTTTGCCCGACAGATCGCCGAGCAGTTCCGCGACGGAACCAATTCGCCTGTGATCATCATCGGCCAATTGCGGCTGCTGGAATTCCTGGCGCTCTTCGCGATCGCCCTGATCTCCCACTATTTCTGGCCCGGTGACGGCAGCGATTCCACCTCGATGCGGGCGGGCATGGCGGCGATCGCTTCGGCCCTGACCGTTATCGGCCTGCAGCTTGCCGACACCTACACCATTCCCGCCCTCCGGGCGAAGCTGCGGCTGATGCCACGCATCCTCGCCTCCTGGACGATCGCGCTTCTCCTGAGCGTCGGCCTGTTCGCGCTCATTCGCGGCACCACATGGGCGATGGTCGATGCCTATATCCCGTGGTTCGCCGCAGGCGCGCTCTTCCTTGCGGCCGAGCGCTTCCTCGTCGCCTACGGCATCCGCAACTGGGCGCGCAACGGCATCATGGAACGGCGCGCCGTCATCGTCGGCGGCGGCGAGCCGGCCAAGGACCTGATCCGCATCCTCGAACAGCAGGCCGACAACGACATCCGTATCTGCGGCATCTTCGACGACCGCGGCGAGAAACGATCGCCGATCATGGTCGCCGGTTATCCGAAGCTCGGCACTGTCGCCGAACTCGTCGAATTCGTGCGACTGACGCGCATCGACATGCTGATCATCGCCCTGCCGCTGTCGGCCGAGGCCCGTATCTACGATCTTTTGAAGAAGCTCTGGGTTCTGCCGGTCGATATCCGCCTTGCCGCGCATGCCAACCGGCTGCGCTTCCGGCCGCGCGCCTATTCGCATGTCGGCTCGGTGCCGATGCTCGATATTTTCAAAAAGCCGATCCGCGACTGGGATTCGGTCGCCAAGCGCGGCTTCGACCTCTTCTTCACTTTGGTCGCGCTGGCACTGCTCTGGCCGCTGATGATCGCCACCGCGATCGCCATCAAGGCGACCTCCGAAGGCCCGGTCTTCTTCATGCAGAAGCGCCACGGCTTCAACAACGAAATCATCAACGTCTTCAAGTTCCGCTCGATGTACACCACCATGGCCGACCCCACCGGCAAGGCCGCGGTGACCAAGGGCGATCCGCGCGTCACCCGCGTCGGCCGCTTCATCCGCAAGACGTCGATCGACGAATTGCCGCAGCTTTTCAACGTTTTGAGGGGCGAGCTCTCGCTGGTCGGCCCACGCCCGCATGCCGTTCTCGCCCAGGCGCGCGATCGCGCCTTCGCCGATGTCGTCGAGGGTTATTTCGCCCGCCACCGCGTCAAGCCCGGCGTCACCGGCTGGGCGCAGATCAACGGCTGGCGCGGCGAAGTGGACAATGACGAGAAGATCAAGTTCCGCACGGCCTACGACCTCTACTACATCGAGAACTGGTCGCTCTGGTTCGATCTCAAGATCCTGTTCCTGACGCCGATCCGACTGCTCAACACGGAAAACGCCTATTGAGCGCGATCGAGGCGACATATCCCCGTGTCGCCCAACCGCAGCGGATGACGCTGCGCCTGATCGGCTCGGCTTTTGTCGCCTTCGGCGTCTTCCTCTCCGGTTTCGTGATCGACGAGCCGGCACCTTATGAACTCTGGATGGCGGGGCTGATCGGCCTCTGGTTCATCCTGGGTCTCAGGATTTCGTGCAGCGTGGCGCCGCTGCTTGCCCTGCTGCTGATCTTCAATATTGGCGGCATGCTGTCGCTGACGCAGATGAAGGACTTGGCAACCGCGCCGATGTATATCGCGGTGTCGACCTTCCTGGCGCTGACGGCGGTCTTCTACGCGGCAATCATCGAGGACAGCCACAAGCGGCTGCCGCTGATCTTCAATGCCTGGACCTTTGCCGCCGTCGCCACCTCCGCGCTCGGCATACTCGGCTATTTCCACGCCTTTCCGGGCGCGGAAATCTTCACGCTCTACGACCGTGCCAAGGGCGCCTTCCAGGATCCGAATGTTTTCGGCCCCTTCCTGGTGCCGCCATCGCTCTATCTCGTCCACGGTATCCTGGTCGGCGACCTGAAGAAATCGCCGCTGAAGGCCGCCGCCCTGCTGGTGCTTGCGCTCGGGATTTTCCTCTCCTTTTCCCGCGCCGCCTGGGGGCTCTTCGCGCTCGGCGTGGTGCTGTTGATCTTCATCATGCTGCTGAAAGAGCGCAGCGGCGCCTTTCGCTTGAGAGTCCTGGTCCTGTCGCTGGCGGCGATCATCATGCTGATCGCGTCGCTGCTGGTGGCGCTGCAGATCCCGAAGGTCGCCGAACTGTTTTCGGCGCGCGCCCAGCTGGTACAGCAATATGACGGCGAACATCTCGGCCGCTTCGAGCGCCACCGGATCGGCTTCACCATGATGATGGAGCGTCCGCTCGGCATCGGCCCGCTGGTGTTCGGCACGATGTTTCCCGAGGACGAGCACAATATCTGGCTGAAGTCGCTCACCTCCTATGGCTGGCTCGGTTTCGTCAGCTACGTCGGCATGCTTCTCTGGACGCTGGCTCTCGGTTTCAGAAACCTGCTGCTCGACCGACCGTGGCAGCCCTTCCTGATGATCGCCTGGATCTCGGTTCTCGGCCATGCGACGATCGGCAACGTCATCGATATCGACCACTGGCGCCATGTCTATCTGCTGCTCGGCACGGTCTGGGGCTGCGCGGCGCTGGAAGTGCGCCACAAGCGTGAACGAAGACGCCACGACGCGGCGTGAGTTGTTGCCGTCAAGGGGCGGCTGTCTATTTCGTCGCTCCTGCCGTCAAGCCGGCAATAAACCGCCGCTGGAAAATGAGATAAGTCACGATGAGCGGGAAAATGACAATCACCGCGCCGGCGGTCAGAACCGGCGTGTTGACGGTATAGCGCCCTTGGAAAAACAGCATGCCGAGGGGCAGCGTCCGATAGTCGTCGTCGTTGACCAGGATGAACGGAATCAGAAACTCGTTCCAGGTCCATATGAACAGGAACAGCGCCAGTGTCGACATTGCCGGCACCATGAGCGGGATAACGATCTTGCGCAGGATATGGAAGCGTCCGGCGCCATCGAGAACCGCCGCTTCGAGAACTTCTTCCGGCAGTTGCTGCATCGCGCTGGCGAGGAAGATCGTCGAGAACGGTATCGACATCGCGATCTGCGGCAAAATCAGAGCCGCATAGGTATTGATCAATCCCAGATACCGCATTTCGTAATAAAGCGGGATGATGAAGGCTTCCGCCGGCACCATCATGCCGAGCGTCAGGATAGCGAACAGCGTGCGCCGGAATGGAAACGACAGGTAGGCGAAGGCAAAACCAGTCAGCAGGCCCAAAAAGACGCTTGCAGCAACGACGGGTATGACAACGATGATCGAATTCCAGAAGTAAATGTTGAAATGTCCGGCATTCCAAGCATCGACGTAATTTTCGAAATGCGGATATGCCGGCAGCGCGAATGCACCCTGCAGAACGTCGGCCTTGCTCTTTATCGAGGTTAGAAGCAGAAGCAGGAACGGCGTGATCGTTACGAAAGCAAGAAGCCAGAGGACAAGGCGAAGGAATAGCGTACCGGGGGAGATGTTAGACCAACGGCTCATCAAGCCCGTCCTTTGTTCTGCGATCCCACAAATCGGTGAATTGCATAGTTGATGACAAATGTGAGGACCGCGCCGACAATGGCGATGGCCGCTGCGGCGCCGAACCGATTAAGCTCGAAGCCGAGCTGATACATGTAGATGTTCGGCACGAGCGTCGCGTTGGCTGGTCCGCCCCTGGTCATTGTAAAAATCAGGTCGAAGCTTTTGATTGACGCTATGACCGTCAGGAGCAAAACCACCCTTATTTCAGGCAAGAGAAGCGGCAGCGTTATCCAGAAAAAGGTTTTTCGCGCCGAAGCGCCATCGACCTTGGCAGCGTCGAAAAGAGACGGGTCGATGCGCTGAATTCCGGTCAGGAAGATGACCATGCAAAAACCGAAGAAATACCAGGTGGCAACGATCCCGACCGCGGGAAGCACAAAATTGAAATTTCCCAGCCACGGGAGTGCGAAGGCGCCTAACCCCACTGCTCTGAGAAACTGATTGAACGGGCCAAATGCAGGATTGTAGAGCCATGCCCAGATGATGCCCAACACGGCGGTCGGCATGATGTAAGGCAGGAACAAGAAGGTGCGCAGTGCAAGTTGTTCGCGCTGCTTCAGATTCCAGACGCAAGCGGCGAGAGTTATGCCGAGCACGAGCGGCAGGACACAGTAGAAGATCATGAGCTCGGCATTATTACGCAAGGCAATATAAAAACGGCTGTCAGAAAAGAGATCGACGTAATTGCCGAGACCAACCCACTTGGGCATGCTCAGGCCGTCCCAGCTGGTCAGGCTCAAACCCAAAGCCGCGACGATCGGTCCAAAGACAAAAGCCGCGTAGAACAGCAATCCAGGCAATAAATAGATAAAATTGGTCTGTTGCGAGCCATCAAGTGCGGAGCGTTTCATCCATTACTCCATAAAGCTAAAGCTGTGGTCGTCGCGCAGCAAGCCGATCGCAGTGCTCATTTATTTGGATCGACGAGACTGAGGTCACGACCGCAGGGGACGGCCGTGACCAGCGCCCGCAATCTTTATTTCTTATCCTTCAGGTACGCCTGATAATCCTTGTCCATAGCATCGACAAAGGCTTCGGGCGTGATATTGCCGGACAGAAGAAGCGGCGTGTTGTCGTCTATTGTCTTCAGCATCGTCGGGCTCGACCAGTCGGGGTAATGTCCGAGGGCGTCGTTTGCGTTGAGTGTCTTCCACATTTCGATGCCGGAGCTGAGGAGCGGCGTGAGCTTTGGCTTTGCATCAGCCGCGAGCGACGTTGCCGGAAGATAGCCAGCATTGGCCCAGGTTTCAGCAGCCTTTTCCGAGACCATATAATCGATATATGCGCCGGCTACGTCCTGTGTCGGCTTCGTTTTGGCAAGGCTCGTTATCGCCCAGGCAAGATCCACGCCCCCAACACTCATGGGCTTGGCAATACCTTTCGGGGCGGGAATTGCCATGAAGCCGATATCCGGATTGTGTTGCATGTCACCGAAATACCAGGTTCCGGAGATCAGGAACGCGCCCTGCCCGGAAATGAAAAGCTGGACGGCGTCGTCACCCGAGATGCCTTCGAAACCGGGGAAAAAGTAACCGCCCTGTGCCCATTGCTGCACGAGTTTGGCGGATTCGATGTTCCCCTTGGTGTTCCACGAGCCGCCCCGGCCGTAAATCAGATCGTCAAGCTCGGCACGATTGCTCGCGTCGATATGCGCCTGCTCGATGGCGCCGATCATGTGCAGGGCCAGATGCTGCTTTGCCGAGCCCATCATGAAGGGCGCAACGCCCTTTTCCTTCAGCTTATCAAGACCGGCCAACAGCTCCTCGAAGGTTTGCGGCAGCGCTACTCCCGCATCGCCGAGGATCTTTTTATTGTAGTAGAGGCCAACGATCTCGCCGAGGCCTGATATGCCGTAGGTCTTACCGACCCCAAATTTTCCATCTTCCCAGCGGTCTCGAGCAAGCACCGAATCCGACTGGCGCTTATCCCAGCCGTAGTTTTTGATGTAGTCGTCGACCGGCAGGAGCAATCCTTCCTTGACCATCGCTCCCATGTCACCGGCACCCTGATTGACTTTCGTGATGACAGGGCCATCACCTGCCGAAACCGCAAGCTTCAGCGTCAACTTCATGTCATCAAAGGTACGGGCGGTGCGCTTGATCGTGACGCCGGGATGCGCAGCTTCGAACTCCTTGTTGAGCTGCTCTATGACCGCGCTCTGACCTTCATAGGTTTGGTCATCCCACACAGCCAGGTCGTCGGCGCGCGCGGCTGCCGAAAGGCCAAAACTCAAAAGCGCCGCGCCAACAAGCGCGACAGCTGCTTTCAATCGGTATGCCGGCAGTATGCGGATCGATTTCACGGTTCTTTTCATCTGCTCCACCTCATCTGGTTTATTTTCCACTCCCGTTCAGGCCTTGCGCCAAGCAGCGGCCGAACGTTTTCTTCCCCCAGAGCTTTGCCTGGCTGGCGAATCTGAGGTAATCGTCAATGCATCCGCTCCTCTCGCGACCTAAAATGACAAAGCGCCACGCAGGAGGTGGCAAAGTGATGGACACCAGCTGCTTCATCCGCCCCGCGACTGAAGCGGATATCGACGCCCTTTTCGACATCTGCCTGAAAACCGCGAATGGCGGTGAAGATGCCAGCGCGCTTTATAGCGACCCGCATCTGCCCGGCTACATCTGGTCGGTACCCTACCTCAAATTCGCCAAAGACTTTGCCTTTGTTCTCGTTCAGGACGACCGGCCAGTCGGCTACGTTGTAGGGGTGGCGGACACCAGCAGGTTCGACAGAGACTTGCAAACGAACTGGTGGCCGTTCGTCCGCCAGCAGATTGCGGGACTGGCACCCACCCGTCCGCGCGACGCCGACGTGATGGAACGAATTCAAAATCCGCGCAGCGGAACGGCTTGGCTTCAAGACCAGTATCCCGCGCATCTCCATATCAACATCCTTCCCGGACTTCAGGCAAGCGGTTGGGGGCGCAGGATGATCGCCACGGAGCTTCAAGCGCTTCGAAACCACGGGGTCGGAGCCGTGCATCTCGGGGTCGACCCAAACAACGAACGCGCCAGGGGTTTCTACCGTCGCCTCGGCTTTTCCGAATTCGAGCAGGATGGCTCCGTCGCCTTCGCAATGCGGATCGATGAGGGATTGGGTTGAAGCATTTCCTGGTTTCTCCAAGCCACGAAAAGGCCGTGTCTCCCGGGTATAAGCACCCTTGATTGGAGAAAATCTCACACGCCCGAAACTGCCTGCTCGCCACACGGTGAGGTCAGCGCACCCATCCCGATGAACGGCCGCCTGAAGGCATGATAGCATTATCGGCAGTAAAGCAGGTTGCTTCGCGAAAAGCTGTCCATCAGTCGAGGGCTTCATCATGAGCAAATCCTCGGAAGCCGGGTTCAAGGAGTCCGCGGGACGCAAAAAAAGAAATAGCCAGGCAAGCCCAGGCCAGTTCCTCTTTGGCCGATCTTGGCAGGCGCACGGCTAACCGGACGATACGTATGGCGCATACTTCACATCGACCCTCTTTATTTCATCGCGCATTTTCATCGCACGTTAATTTCAAGCCTACAGCTGACCTCCCATTTGTCAAGGACATAGACAAATTGCCTGCTTCGATGTATTGAATTCCGCTTAGTCGCAATAGTTGTGACTTAATATCGCGTCCATTAAGTATGCGCTCCGAACTAATTGGACTGAGCTAGCCGGATGGCAATGGCATCTTCTGTCGCACAGACCCCGATCGCACGAAAAATTTCAACCAATGCCGTCATCCGAACCGTGTTCGCGAACGGATCGATCTCTCGCGCCGATATTGCCAAGCTAACCGGCTTGTCAAAGCAGACGATTTCCGATGTCGTGCGCGACCTTGAGGATGATGGATGGCTGAAACCAGTCGGGCAGACTGATGGTCGCCCGGGCCGGAATGCGATCACCTATGAAATCAATGCCAGGGCGGGGCTGGCCGTCTCTATCGATCTCGGGAGCACCAAGATTGCTGCGGCCATTTGCGATCTGTTGGGGAACGTGGTCGCTGAAACTAAAGTATCCACCGACCCGCGCGGCGGAATGCATCTCGTCAATCAGTTCAGCGATCTTATCGTAGAACTCGCGTTTGCGGCCGGGACGACTGCCGACAAACTCCGTCTCGTCGTTCTAGGCAGTCCCGGTGTGCTCGATCCAGCCACCGGGCATATCAACGTAGCGCCAAGCATCCCCGGCATCGACGCCATAAATCTGCGGCAAGTCTTCAGCGACAGAATGGCCATACCGGTGATCGTTGAAAATGACGTCAACCTCGCCGCGCAAGGGGAGAGATGGCGGGGACACGGTGTCGAAACCAGCAATTTTGCTTTCGTTGCTCTCGGAACGGGCGTCGGCATGGGCATCATCGCCAACGGAACTCTGTTGCGCGGCGCGCGTGGGGCGGCCGGCGAAATCGCCTATCTTCCGATCGGTGGAGATGCTTTTGATCCTGGCGGATTTACGCTTGGAACCTTTGAGAGCGCGGTCGGCAGCGTCGCGATGTTGCGACGTTACGTCGGTTTCGGCGGGCGTAATGCATCCACCGTGGCCGATCTCTTCGCCGCGTTTAATGCAGGAGAAACAAGCGCTGCGGCTGCCATCGAAGAGACGGCAAGGCTGGTCGCAGTCGCTATCGCTGCAATCGGAGCGGCTCTCGATCCTGAATTGGTGATCACCGGCGGCAGCATCGGCTCAAGACCGGAACTCGTAAACGCCATCCGCGGTTTCCTGCCGCGTTGTACGCCTTATCCGCCGCGCATCGAGATCAGTCGCTTTGGGAACCGCGCCGCCCTGATGGGAGGAATGGGGATCGCGGTCGAGCGCATGCATGACGATCTATTTGGTGTCAAATTGAGGGAAGTTTGAAGAGCGCATGCCTTAGGGCCAACGTGCGGTTTCGCCACTTGAGAAGCGCTGGGAATGCGCTAGGTTTTCCATCATGATAACAGCAACGCAGATACGCGGCGCGCGCGCCATGATCGGAATGAGCATCGAAGAGCTCGCCGCCGCCAGCGGCCTGCCGGTCGAGACCGTGACGGCGCTGGAAAACGGCGAATTCGCCGGCGAGCCGCATGCGCTATTCGATGTGCGCAGCACACTCGAGGCGAACGGCATCATATTCCTGTCGAGCGGCAATCAGGATGAAGGCGGCCCCGGTATCCGGTTGCGCGCCCGCACCTCCAGCGATGACGGCATCCGGCCGGAAAACCTCAACGCCGCCAACGACGACTGACGGAACCAATCCGCCGCCCGACCGTTTCCGCTGTCCCATAACATATCGGGCCTATAACGTATCGGGGGCAGTCTCTTGAACCGCAGCAATGGTCTCTACGTCGTCATCGGCGTTCTTGTCGTCGCCGTCATCGGCCTCGGCGCCTATATCTTCCACGAGGAAAGCAAGCCGCAAGGCATCGAGATGAGCATCGGCAAGAACGGTGTCTCGATCGAGCAGAACTGATCTTTAAAGATAGGTTTTTGCAAGGTCGGCGAGTTTGCCGCCGTCCTTCACGCCTTGCCTGTAGAGCTGAATGATGACCGCACCGATCCGCTCGGCCTCCGGCGTCGTCCTGGCGAGGCCGCGTTCGTCGCAGACCTTGTCGAGCACCTGCGAAAGCAGATCGAGATCTTCCGAAAAGAGCGGTAAATCATGCGGATGAATTGATGATCGTAACATCACGCCGCATTTCCTCCGAGGGCAAACGCATCCACGCTTGCATCGCCGGCCGCCCTCCGCAACCGACCATAAAGTCATTATGCGCGAGGGTCCGAACTTTAGCAACTACGCAAATTTCTGTGGAACAAAATTATGGAACAAAATTTTATCCCGCGCGTTCGGGCCGCGTTTGGTAGCAGGAATCGGTGAGTGCAGACGTGAGTGAAAAACGCTTTCCCTCCCCCGTCCGGGTCGTTTCTTCAAACAGCAGCCTGATCGTTTCGACCGTCTGGGAGGCCGTCGAATATCTGAAGCGGTGGCCGAGCAAGCGTGGGCGCGATTATCGCGTTGCGCGCCAGCACTGCCTGGATGCGCTCGACGGACTGCGCAGCCCGCGCGCAGCACAGGCTTCCTTCATCACGGCAGCGAAAACGGCGGGATTGCTGGTGTAAGATCGTTATCTGTTGCGTCCGCCGCCGGCAGCGATGAGCTGAGGATGGACGGAGCCTTCCATGATCACCTTGGCGGTAACCTCAATCACCCGCTCCTCCGCGAGTTCGGCAAGCGCGAGGGCAACATCGCCTTCCGACCAGCCGCCTTTGATGGCCTCGTCCGACAGAGCCTGGAACGCGCTCGCGAGGCTCTGCCTGCAAGTTAGATTGTGCTTCATATCCGCCATGCTCGACTAGGCTATCCGTGACAGGGACAATGTTAATCTACAACATATTCACGAGAATGCGAAGAGGCTTCAGGCTTTTTTCAATCCAAAATTTGGTTGTTAACTTCCAAACTGGGTATAACCTTAACAAAATGCAACAAATACCACCTCTCCCAACTGAGGCAGTACCAAAAAGAACTAAAGGATTTATTTGCTATGCACCTTCAAATGGTATTTCATCGCGTTATTTAGTTTAAATGGTCGAAACGGGCGGAGCCGGATACAGCGGCCCTTTGAACCGCGAGAATGCGGCAAACCTGAAAGCGGCCCGTTTTCAGCATCTTCAGGGCACCCTGTCAATCAGCTTCGGGATCCGGCATGGCGAGCGTGGGCCGTGCTGGAGGATGTCTCGCGCAGTCTGTACAGCCAATCGGCGGGCGACGCTTAGCCGCCGGGGACGCCTTCGGCGTTAATCACCTTAATACCACAACGGCACCACACTCCCGTCAAAGTCCGCCGTACCATTGGCCGCTCACTTTATCCAGACTTTCAGGAGGTAAAATGTCTATCGAACTGGACGCTACTACCTATGTACACGCCAAGCCGGCGACCGCCCATTCCTATATTCTGCCGGCCGTTGTCGATGTTCTCGAGAACAGTTTCGAGGAGGCAAAAGATACGGCGGTCTTCGACCTCGGTTGCGGCACCGGCGGTGCTGCAGCCGTGCTTGCGGAAAAAGGCTATGACGTCGTCGGCGTCGATCCCTCCCAAGACGGCATCGCGAAAGCAAGAACGGCCCACCCCGATCTTCCGCTGGAAATCGGTTCCGGCTACGAAGATCTGTCCAGCCGGTATGGGACCTTCGATGCCGTGATCAGCCTTGAAGTGGTGGAACATGTCTATGATCCCAAGGCTTTCTCGGCGACCATGTATGATTTGGTGAAACCTGGCGGCATCGCCGTTATGTCGACCCCTTTTCACGGCTATTGGAAAAATCTGGCATTGGCCGTCAGCGGAAAGATGGATGACCATTTCATGCCTCTGAAGGACCATGGCCATATCAAATTCTGGTCTCCTGGAACGCTCAGCACCCTCCTGCTTGAAACAGGCTTCGAAGACGTCGACTTCGAATATGTCGGGAGGATTCCGCTTCTGGCGAAGTCGATGATCGCAATCGCCCAGAAACCGCACTGAAAAGGCGGTCAATGGCAGACCGTCCTCTGCAATGTTGGCGCTAAAGCTCGCCTGCAACATGAACAATTACATTTTCGTTCGGGACGTTCGGCTCCCGCTTTAGCATTTCTGCCAATGCCTCGTTCCGTTTTCCGCCGCTAGCGGGACGAAGGAATCTGACATTCTGACTGAGATTTCAAGGGGATAAATGGTCGGGGCGACTGGACTCGAACCAGCGACCCCTTGACCCCCAGTCAAGTGCGCTACCGGGCTGCGCTACGCCCCGACCTGCCGAAACGGCTTGCTTCGTTTAGTTTTTCAGCGCGTGCAATGCAAGCGGAAAAACCTTGCCTCCAAGAAAAAGGAGGCGGTTTGCGCGAATGGTCAGATCGCCGCGAGCCTCAGCCGGCCTTCGGCGGTTTGACGAGGCTGCCATGCCTGGTAGTTGGCGATCGAAAAATGCGGCGTTTCGAAGGGCGTGGCGTGCGTTTCGGTGATGACTGTGACGTCGGCGCCGGCGGCCTCGCCGGCGAGGATGCCGGCGACCGCATCTTCGAAGACCAGGCATTTTTTCGGATCGACACCGAGGCGGCTTGCGCCGAGCAGATAACCTTCGGGGCTGGGCTTGCCTGATTTGACCTCCTGGCCGCTGACGATGACCCTTGGCATGGGGATGCCGGCGGCGGCCATGCGGCGCCTGGCGAGCTCGATCGGCGCCGAAGTGACGATTGCCCATCGGCCCTCAGCGATGGCGGAGAGGAAGCGGACGGCGCAGGGGATTTCGACGATGCCGGAGACATCCTCCATTTCCTCGGCGAGCAGCAGATCCGCCTCATGGGCAGGATCGACGCCGGGCAGGCCAAGCCCGCGGATCACATCGGAGGCGCGGATGCCGTGGATCGTCTTCAGGAAGACCTCCGGCTCGAAGCCGTGGCGCCTTGCCCATTCGCTCCAGACGCGTTCGACGACGGCGATGGAATTCAGCAGCGTTCCGTCCATGTCGAAAAGGAAGGCGTCATAGGATCTGTCGAGGATGTCATGGAGAGCGGGCACAGGCTTTTCCTTACAAGCATGAGGCCGGAGCGACCTTTGCGCAGGCGACTAACGGAGAGCGGAAGCGGCGTCAACGTCAGTTGTTGGTGTCTGGGTGGGTGACGTTACGGACGTCGGCAAGGCCGCGGGCGGCGTCGCGGCTGCCAGTTGCGGCAGCGGCTTCGAAGATACGGGTCGCATCGCCGTACATTTTGAGATTGAGGTAGCTGTAGCCGCGCAGAACCATCAGGTCGATGCGTTCCTGCTGCAGCTGGGCACGCTGGTCGAGATAGATGAGGGTTTCGCGGTAACGTCCGGCGTCGAAGGCTGAAAGCGCACGGTCGGCGAGGATCGCCACCTGAAGCTCGGCGGCGCGCTGGCGGTTCTGCGGCGCCTTGGTGGCCGCGACGGCGGCATTGCTGGAAAGGCCGGCGCGCAAATAGGCAAGGCTCTGGCCGTAGGCTGCGTCTTCGCGGATCTTGCGGGCCGGGCTCTGCAATGCGGCCTCGAAGGCCGAGATCGCCTCCATCGGCCGGTTGATATCCATCAGGCACCAGCCGCGCGACAGCGCGTCGGCCGGCTTAAGCTGCCCGGCATCGATTGTCGTCGAGCAGCCGCGCGTCTGGCGCGGGCCGCGCGGGGCGGTCATCGTCTCCATCGCCGGTCTCGCCGCGCGAACGACCACTTCCGCACCCGGCTGCAGGGTCACGCGGCGCTCTGCCGGGAGCGGTTCGGCCAGGGGACGCTGCGTCGGTTGAGCCGGCTGCTGTGCGACAAGCCCCCCCTTTGCCGGCGGCGGCGTGACGGCATTCGGCATCAGGGAGGACGTGTCTTCGAGGTTGGTGATCCGGCTCGACCGGCCGGCCCAGGCGCGCTGGAGGTCGAGCACGCCCTTGCGGTCGCTCAGTTGCTCGCGGGTGATGACAAGGCCATAGGCGGACGGTTCGTCATCGGGTTTCCAGGCAAGTGCCGTCTCGAACCAGCGCGCGGCGGTCTGGAACTGATTGAGGGAGCGGGCATACCAGCCGAATTGCTGCGCCGTCGGCACATATTTCCGGGCGATGACCTCGGTGGCGATGCGGTGCAGCACGTCTTCGGCCAGATCGACCGGCGGCTGCAACGCCATCAGGTTGGCGGTAGCGGCTAGATAGGTTGATGTCGCATCATCGGAATCGGCGCGCCAGCGGAACATCACGTCCTCGGCTTCCTCAGGCGCCTTGCGGGCGATCAGCGCCAGCGCCAGCCCCTGCGAAGCGGCGGCCGATTCTTGCTTGGCTCGGGCCACGCGGAACCATTTCTCGGCATCCACATCATTGTTGCGGCGAAGCTGGTACCAGCCGAGCAGCAGCGCATCGGAGGCAAGCCCCTCCGTCTCGGCGAGTTTTTCGAGGCGGGCGATATAAGCGGGCGCGATGGCGAGATTCGGATTGTCATTGCCCTCGGCCATGAAGCGTCGGGCGAGGTTGTCGCGGATAGCATCGAACTCCCGGCTGCCGTCGGCAGCAGGCCTCTCCAGCGCGAGCAGCGCCTGCATCGGCTGGTAGGCAAGCAGCGTCGAAGCCTTTTCGGCCGTCGCCTGCCGCTCGGCCGGATTGGTGCAGTTCTTCAGAATATAGGTGTAGGCGTCCTGGCCGCGCTGCGCCCTCTCCGTCTGGATGAAGGCTTCGGCGACGCGCCAGAGAACATCGACCTCGCTGCAGGTGAGCAGGCTCGGTGTTGCGGCAGCGATATCGACCACAGTCGCATATTGCTTGAGGTCCGAAGCATTGACGAGGCGGGCACGGGCCTCGGCGACGTCAAGCCGGTCGAGCAGATCGGCCGGCGGCTGCCATCCGGCATCGGCTACCTGGCGGTCGGCGACGGCCTTGCGCAGTTCGGCATAGCGGCCATCGGAATAGAGCTGCCACATGGCCTCGAGCTGCTTGTCGCCATTCTGCGGCACGGCGAGCGGATCGGCCGGCGGAACCCAGTTCGGATAGAGCGCCTGAAGGCGGGAGATTTCGGCCTGCAGGCGCACCTTGTCGCCGCGGCTGGCAAAATAACGAAGAGCGCTTTCGTCGACGGCAGGCTGCGGTGGTGCGGACACCTGCTGCGGAGCCGGCGGCGCGGAAACGATAGGGGGCGTGACCGGCGCCGGCTGAGTAGCCGTGTGAGGTGCCGCAGGTTGCGGTGCTGCGGGCTGCTGTGCTGCGGCACTCGGCTCGGGCGTGTTCGGTGCTGACGGCGGCGAGGAGGTTATCGCCTCGATCTTATCGGCGACGAGTTGCGCATTGAATTCGGAATCGCCGGCAGGAGCATCCGTCGGCTTGATGCGGCCCATCATCATCAGCTCCGGCGCCGACTTGCCGGCGGCCCCAAGGCCGAACTTTTCCTGCAGAGCGGCACGATCTTTCAGCCCGGTGACGAGGGTCGCCACCACAACTGCCGCTGAAACCGCCACGAGAGAAGACTTCACAGACACTCCGGATGCTTCTCCCCAATATAGGCCAGCCCCAGCAGTTGAAGCGTGGACGGATAATAGAGTGCGGGCGCAAATTGCAGGGCCGAGACCGGCAACTTGGTCCCATCGACCACACAGGCCACAACATCGTTAACAATTCGATAACCGGGATCCGACAACACAGTCTTCGGCCGGCCGGTGGTCAGATCGATGGTGGCGGGAACGCCGTCTTGCGACATTCCTTGTTGCAAGCGGGTCAGCAGCGCCTTGTCGGTGACGCCGCCGCGAGCGAGATAGAGCGGGATGCGGATGGCGTTATAGGCAAACTCGGCGTCGAATCCCTCTGCCGGCTGCGGCTGGCCGCTGAGACTGACCCATTCGGCTGGAAGCTTGCGCGGGCCAAACTGCATCCTCTTCAACAGCGCCAGGCCATCGTCCGACAGTTTTTGCCAGGCATCCGACGGAGCGAGCGCCGCCATCACTGGGATCGCCTCGTAAATCCAGTAGGACGGGTTGACGACGGGACCGTCCTCACGGTCGGTAGCGGCAAAACCCTCACTCCCCGGCAACAGGAGTGTGTGGCCGGACGAGTGCACAACGGTTTCGGCAAGGAGCGCCTGGGCCATGCGGGAGGCGGCGAGGATATAGTCGTTGCGTTTCCACGTCGTGCCGGCAAGCGCCAGCGCATAGGCGATCAGCATGTCGCCATCCGAGGCGTTGTTGGTGTCGGTGACGTGCGGCTTGCCGTTCGGATCCCATTTCCAGACGGCAAGGCCATCGTCGCGTAGCAGCAGTTCGGTGCGGCTAAAATACCAGATCTGTTCGAAATCGGCGGGGCTGGCTGCGAGATAGGCGAGCAGCATGCCATAGCCCTGCCCTTCGCTGTGGCTGATATTGCCGTTGCCGTTGTCGATGATGCGGCCGGTCGCATCGAGAAATTTCGCCTTGTAGGCGGCCCATGCGCCGGCATTGATCATCGCCTGCTGCGCCCCGGCGGGCGGGCCCGGGGCGAGCGCGACCGTTGCCGCCAGCAGGAGTGCGCGCCACCGCCTCATTTCGACCGGCCCAGCTTTTTGAGCATGCTCGAGGTGGTGACGCCGATCAGCAGCACGAAGACGACCAGCACAAAGGCATAGGAGAGGATATTGGTCGACAGCCAGTTGGCGGCGATCAGGCGGTAATTGGCGATCGACCAGGGTGTGGACGGCACAAAATCGAAACGGGTGACGGGCACGGTCTCGATCTTGCCTGTCTTGCTCGAATAGGTGGTAATGTGGCCCGATATCTGCGACCAGTTCAGCTGCGTGGCCAGAACCTCGAGCCCTTCGCGCAAATCCTTCGCCGACGGCGCCGCCACCACGGTCCAGGCGCCGGCTCCCGCGGGGCTGGAGCCCTGTGCAACCAGCAGCGTGTCGGCGTTGGCCGGCGTGAAAATCTGCTCGGCGCCGGGGATGAATTGCAGCGAGCTGCGGGAGATATCGAAATTGCGCGACAGCCACTCACGGGAGGCAGTGATCCGGTTGCGCAAGACACCGCCGCTGACCTTGGAATTCCACTCCTCGAAGGCCGTACCGGTATCGACGACGCCCGCCTGCGTATCGGCCACGGGACGCCACGAGGCCTGGCTCGCCGTGGCGATATTGGTCTGCGACAGCGCGGTTGCCGGCATCTGCGAGATGGAGCCGATGAAGATCGCGTCACGATCGCCAATCGTATTCGGCGAGGCAACGATTTCGACGGCGATCGGATGGCCGGCAGTGATCGCCATCTGGCCGAGCAGCGTCGCGGCTGCCGAAAGCGTGTCGGCATCGACGCGGTCGATGAAAAGCGGCGTCGGTTCCGTGGCCCGGCCATAGGGATAGGCGGTGCCGGCCATTGCGGCCAGGTTCGGACGCTGACCGACACGGGCGAAATCCGGAATCTGCAGCTCGGAGGTATCGAACAGGGCAAAGCGCGGGGTGGCACCGGCTGTCGCGCCCGGCGCGCAAGCCGCATCGTCCTTGGTCATCAGGATCGCCTCGATCGCCACCGAATTGAAGCCGGGCTTGAAGTGCCGCATCGTCACGCGGATCGGCAGATGACGGAGAATGCCGCCTGATGTCGTGGTGATCGGCACGGTGGAGGCAATGTTGTCATTGACGTAGATATCGATGTGGCTGCCGGGCATTACCTTATCGGTATAGGCGGCGTCGAGCAGCACCTTCGCTTCGCCATAGGCATTGGCATAAAAATCGGCCGGTACGGCGATATTAAAGCTGGTCCGCAGCCGCCGGCCGGAGAATTCGGTGGTCTTCACGCCGAGCTGCGACAGGGCGATACTCGTATCGGAAAAAACCAGCGGCGCGTTCGGCGCGCTCCAGCGTTCGGTGGTCAGCACGTCGCGGCGTACGTCCGAGGACCGGTCTGTCGGCGCGACGATGGTATCGATCGCCGAGGAGACCGCCTGCCAGGAGGGGCCGCTGATCAGAAGCACCGGCGAGCCGCTGCGCGGATCGGTGGCGAAAGCGGCGAATGCCGCGCTTTCGGCACCGGGCGGCAGGCCCGGAAAGATCGGCCGCAGTTCTGCCGCGGTGCCGACGAGCACGCTGAGCTTGCCAGGCCCGGCCGCTGGAAGCGAAGCCGTGCTGAAGGCAAAGATCTGGTTCGGCATGCTGCTCAGCACCGACAGGCCCTGCGCCAGCCGTAGTAGTGGCTTGGTGGTTCCCGGCTGCTCCAGCGCCGGGACAACGACATCGAACTCCGTCTTGCCGGCACCGTCGACGCCGATGGCGCGGATTGCGTCGGCGCTTGATAGCTGGGCGGCATCCCTGCCGGTAAAACTCAGAAAGGTTCCGGCCGGATCGATATTCGACCACAGTTCATAAGTCGATTGGATGCTGCAATCTGTTCGGTGGCGCTGATCGGCTTCGAAGGTGACGAGATTGGCACCGGGCTGCAGCAGACCGGGCGGGACCTCGAAGGTGACGGTCGACGGGCCATCCGGCGAACCGACGCGCTGCTGGCCGATCGGGCGGTTGTTGAGATAGACGGTCAGCGCCGAGGCCTCGGGCGCGACGAAGATCGCATTCTGGTAGGCGAAGGTGAAGCTTGCCTTGGCCGCCGCCTGCTCCGGCGTCAGATAGACCGACCATGACCGGCGATCGTATTCGCCGCCGAGACCAAGTTGCGAAAAGGGCACGACATAGCGACGTACATCACCGGGGCGGGGCGCGGCGGTATTTGCCGTGGCGGCTGGCTGGGGCGCAGGCGCCACCGGCTGCGGCTGGGCGACGACCGCCGGAGGAACAGGAGCGGCCGCCGGGGTTGCGGGCGCGGGTTTGACGGAAACCGGAGGGGTGACAGGAACCGGCGCCGTGGCTGCGGGCGGCGTAGGCGACGTCAATCTCGGGGTAACGGATGCCCCGGGCGGCCGCTCGCCGGACATGTCGAAGGGCGCCGTCTGCGCCTGGGCGAAGGCGGAGGCATTCAGCAGGAGAAGCGAGGCGGCGGCGATCCTTCTCATCCGGCGTTGACCTTTGCCGCCTGCTGCTGGGCTTCTCGCTCCGGCCGCATGCTGCGGAAGAAGTAAACGAGGCCGCGGCTCGTCTGGTAGAACGACATGCCGAGAAACCAGATGGTGCCGCGGATCAGGCCCGGATTGCGACGGCGCGAGGCCTGGAACTCTGTCCACTGATCGGAATTGGCAAATATCAGGTCGGCGATCAGACGATGATCAAGTGCGCTTTTCGGCACGTACTGGCAACCGACATTGCTGATATCGCCCGACGGCTCGATATTGCGGACGATGAGCGGCAGGGTTTCCAGATCCGCGCCACTATAGGGCCGGAAGCGGATTTCGCCGACGGCGCCGACCAGCATCTCGTCGAGATGCTTGTTGAAGATGTGAAGCCTTGCGCCGTGAACCGAGACGTCCTCGATCGAGGCCGTGTACCACCTGCCGTTGGCGCCGAATTCGCAGCGCCGGTTGACGCGGACGCGACGGGACAAAGCGCGCTCGCCGCGCTCCGACACGACACCGAGCGCGCAGCCGGCCATGATCAGGTTGATGACATTCCATCCGCCGACGACGAGCGTGACGTCGGCCTTATAGGGCTCGGCATAGATTTTGTAGATGGTGATGACGAGCGCGACAATCTGAACCGCAAAGATGACGAAGAACGGACGGCTGATTTCCGACAGTCGGCTGACGGCGATCGATTCGTCCTTGGCGGTGACCTTGAAAGTAGGCTTTCGCGGATTGAGCATGACGGAGACGACTGCCGGCAGCAGATGCACCGTCTGGACATATTCGTAGAGCTCTGAAATCCAGGGCCAGCGGAACGACCCGTAGAGGTAATTCTGCATCATCAGATTCACGAGCATATAGGCAAGCGTGTAGGCGAGGAACTCGCCGCCCGAGGCTGTGAAGATTTCCAGGTCGAAGAACAGGTAGAAGAGCGGCGCAAACAGGAAGATCGTGCGCGGGAACGGGAAGAGCCAGAACAGCGTGGAGGACATATAGCAGAAACGCTGCGGGATCGTCAGGCCGCGCTTCAGAAGCGGAAAGCGGAAACGCAGGATCTGCATCATGCCCTGTGCCCAGCGGCTGCGCTGGCCGATGAAGCTTGCAAAGGTGGCTGGCTGCAGGCCTGCGATCAGCGGCTTGTCGACATAGATGCTGTTCCAGCCGCTACCATGGAGCGCCAGCGCCGTCTCGCAATCCTCGGTGATGCTGATGCCGCTGAAGCCATTCAGGGATTCGAGCGCCCTGCGGCTCAAAACGGCGGCCGAACCGCAGAAGAAGGCGGCATTCCATTTGTCGAGGCCACGCTGGATGATGCCGTAGAACATCTCGTTCTCGCTCGGCATCTTGTCGAAGGTGCGCAGGTTGCGCTCCAGCGGGTCGGGATTGATGAAAAAGTGCGGGGTCTGGACGAGGAAGAGCTTCGGATCGTCTTCGAAGTAACCGACGGTCTCGAGGAGGAAATCGCGGGCCGGCGCGTGGTCGGCATCGAAGACGGCGATGAGTTCGCCGGTCGAATGTTTCATGCCGTTGTTGAGATTGCCGGCCTTGGCGTGCTCGTTGCGGTCGCGCGTGAGGTAGTGGACATCGAGATCGTCGCAGAGCTGCTTCAGCTCGATGTGGCGGGCGGCGGCGGCCTGGGCTTCGAGCAGCTTGCCGGAGTTGCGCTTCTGCAAGGTGGCGCCGTCGTCGAGCAGCCAGACATGCAGCTTCTCGGCCGGATAATCCATGGCCTTGGCGGCGGCCAGCGTGTTTCCGAGCAAGCCGGCATCCTCATTGTAGGATGGCACGAAGACGTCGACATGAGGAAGGCGCCCGGGATTGGCGGCACGCGAGGGGCGCGACGGCAATGGTGTGGCAACAATGAACAGGCTGAGCGCCAGCATCGCGACGCTATACATTTCGGCAAGATAGAGCAGCAGGCCGGGAATGAAGTTTTCCAACTGGTTCAGAGGCGGCAGCGTATTGGTGGTGCGCCAATAAACATAACGCAGCACGATCGACGTGCCGAAGGCGAGCGCCACCAGGCGCCACGTCCCCTCGCCCTTCAGAATTTTGATGACCGCCATCACGGTCACGACCGTGATGGCGGTGATGAGCTGGGTCTGCAGGTTAACCGGCAGCGTGATCAGCACGATCATACAGAGCGAAACCACGGCCCATATAAAGACACTGCGGGCTTTGCGCATTGGCGTTCCTTCGAAATTGCTCAACCGGGGCACCATCCGGCGCCCGCGACATGCTCATTATCTCCGGCAGGCGGCCGTCATGGCCGCGTCGCCTATGCAGTCCGGCGAAGGCACGGTGACGCCGATCGCCCTTACCGATTGTTCGATTGGCGCAACTGCCGCAGCCGGCCTTGCACTTGTCTGCGGCGCCTCGCCCGGCAGCGGCACACGCGGGCCGATGGGTGCCGGCACCGGTGCCACACCTTGAGCCGGTTGCGCGGTCGAGGCGCTGCGAACGACGGCTCGCGGCCGGGTGACAATGGCAGGCGCCGGCTCGTAGCCGATCGGCATCGGGCTGGCGCGATAACCGGCTTCGTCGGGATAGATCGGCGCGCCGGTGCGCCCGAGCGCCACGTCGGCGGGCGGCGGATTGCCGTAAGGGTTCCAGAGCTCGCCGTCGAAGGTGCCGGTGACGGTGTAGCCATAGACGATGCCAAGCAGCTGGCGTTCGCTCGCTCTCGCATCGCAAAGGCGCAGGCGCAGCTGGATCATGCCGAAATTTCGCGCCTGGGTATTGGCAGCAGTGCTGGAGCGTATCTGCTGCCAAGCATAGAGGCAGGTGTCGCCGGCACGGCTGCGACCGGAGGCATACCCGAAGGGACCATAGGCGTTCTGCAGGAAGGTCGCCGACGTCGCCATCGGCACGCCGGGGGCCGAACGGGCCACCTCGCGGGCAATGCCGCTCTCGTTGATCATGCTGAAGCCGGCATTGCCGGCGCCGGGATTGGCGCCCGAAGCGCCGAAGAACTGGACCTTCAGGGAGTTCTGACCGGGCACGGAGGATGAGGTAAACAGCGATATCGTCTGCTCGACGCCGTTGCCGCGCTTGCGCTCGACGACGCTGACGATCGACGGGCCGCCCGGCGGCGGCAGGACCAACGCCTTTTCAGGCGCCACGGTTTCCGGCGCGGAAGGCTGGCGCACGCCGCCTGTCGATGTGCAGCCGGCCATTATGCCCGTCACGGCCAACAGCAATATCGTCTCCCGCAAGCGCATGTCTCGAGCCGCCGCAATCGTCTTCCAGATCCATTCGCAAGCCGAAACGCGACGGATCGTCGAATCAACGACCGGTTGGTCGTCCGTTCAGAATAAACGTCCAACATGGTTAGCGAAAAGTAAACAAGCGAGCTCTAACATCACCATCTGGACTCTTTTCGAACGCTGTTCAGACGGCTCAACCGTCTGATGTAAAAATTAATTTAGTAACAACTTAATTTCTCTCTTTGCGTCTGTTACCGCGATCGCGAAAGCCCGCGGGGAACTATGCCGCATGGCCAGCGTTGCCTTGATGTCTCAGGTAGAAAGGAGAAATCCCATGCGCAAGACCATGCTAGCTGCGGCCGCCATGCTGACCATCAGCTCCGCCGCCTTCGCGCAGAGCAGCGTCATCGTCACCGATCCCGCACCGACCGGCTCCGTCGTATTGCCCGGCGAAGTGCGCACCTATGTGATGGAGCAGAACACGCCATCCGTCGTCTATGACGGTGATATCGCGGTCGGCGCGACGCTGCCCGATACCGTCGAAGTGCATACGGTGCCAAATATCGACGGCTATGGCTATACGGTCGTCAACGAGCGGCGCGTGATCGTCGAACCGAAGACGCATCGCATCATCCAGGTCTTGGAATAACGCTGACACAGAATTGCGGACGTGCGGCCGTATTCCGGCTTCACGTCCGCTCGTCTCCCACCCTCACCGCGACATTCAGAAGCTCACGGATCTTATGAGCGAGCTGCTCCAGGCTGAAGGGCTTGGCAAGCAGGGAAACGCCGTGATCAAGCACGCCATTGTGGACGATGGCATTGCGGGTGTAACCCGTCGTGTAGAGGATCCGGATCGTCGGCCATTTTTCCTGGACGATATCGGCAAGCTGGCGTCCGCTCATCTGCGGCATGACGATATCGGTGAAGATCAGGTCGACTGCCGCATTCTGCTCCAGAAGCATAAGCGCCTCCATGCCGCTAGCCGCCTGCAACACGGTGTAACCGAGTTCATGCAGGCTTTCGGCGGTCATGGTGCGGACGTTCTCATCGTCCTCCACCACCAGGATCGTATCATTGACGCTGCCCTGAGGAAGCGGCTGGGCGCCGGCGACGTTCAACCGGGCATCCGCCGTGCCGACATGACGGGGCAGATAGATCTTCAACGTCGTGCCCCTGTCGATCTCTGAATAGATCTTGATGTGGCCGCCGCTCTGCTTGATGTAGCCGTAGACTTGGCTGAGGCCGAGACCTGTGCCTTTGCCAGGCCCCTTGGTCGTGTAGAACGGGTCGAAGGCGCGTTCGATCACCTCCGGCGACATGCCGGTGCCGGTGTCAGTCATGCTGATCATCACATATTGACCTGCTTCGACCTCCGAATGCATGCGCGAATATCGCTCGTCGAGTTCGGTATTGGCGGTCTCGATCGTCAGATTTCCGCCGCCCGGCATGGCGTCGCGGGCGTTGACGGCAAGGTTCAGGATGGCATTCTCGAGCTGGCTCAAATCGGCAAAGCTCGGCCAAAGGCCGCCGGCAAGCACGGTCTCGATCCGGATGTGCTCGCCGAGCGTGCGCCGCAGCAGCTCCGACATGCCGCCGACCAGCTTGTTGAGGTCGATCACCTCCGGGGCGAGCGGTTGCTGGCGCGAGAAGGCGAGAAGACGCGCGGTCAGCACCGCCGCTCTCTGCGCACCATCTCTGGCATTCTGGATGGAGTATAGCAGGCGAGGATCCTCGCTGCCGGTCAGGCGCCGTTGGGCGAGATCGAGGTTGCCGATGATAATTGCCAGCATGTTGTTGAAATCATGGGCGACGCCGCCGGTCAGTTGGCCAATCGTTTCCATCTTCTGCAACTGGCGGACCTGCGCCTGAGCGGCGGCATTCTCTTCCATCTCGTGCCTGAGCTCGGCAGTGCGCTGGACCACTGTCTGTTCGAGGCGCGTGTTGAAGCTGTTGAGCTCGCTGCGAAGGCGGCTCTGCCTGCCATGGGCGATGATGATCATCTCCATCAGCCCGATGATGATCACGGCATTGATGAGATAGGCGGAAAGCCCCACCCATTGGGCGGCGCTGGCCGGCCAGAAAACATTGTGCGGCTCGACGAAAAACTGCTGGACAATGAAACCGGCAACCAAGGTCGCGACAAAGCCCGGCCCGGCGCCGCCTATGAAACTCGCGAGCAATATCGCCGGAAGGAAGCTCAGGAAGGGAAACTCGGAGAGAGTGTCGCTGACGGCAAGCCTCAGAAGAAACGTCAGGCCAATGAAGGCAATGGCCAGCGGATATGTAAAACCTGGCCTGTGACGCAGCCAATCCGTGGCACTCAACAAATCCATTCGACACCCCTTCTTACAGCGCCGCGCGTCTTTTCGAGAGCCGCAAAAGACGCTGCAACGCTTTGAATTGCTGCATAATTTTATTCATAAATCGATTCCGATTTAAGGAAATTATGCAGGAGCCGTTGCGGAGACGGCACTCCAGCTTTTGCACATCGAATTTCAACCGGCAATATGCTGTTTCTCGCACTGCCGGCCACGACGTCTTGACGAGCCGTGCAAGCGGCCACATAAACCTCCATGCCTAAAGCGTGTCGCAATCTTTCAGATTCGCTCCTTGCGCTTTAGGTCTTTGTTTTTACGCATGTCGCGCAAAACCGCAGCACACTTTTGCGCGACATGCTTTAGCAAGGGCAATGGGTGAACGGGATCATGAAAGACATATTCATCGTCGAAGACGACGCGCTGATTGCCATGCTGCTTGAGGACATGCTTGCCGATCTCGGCTACCGGGTCTGCGCCAGCGCACCCGACCTGGAACGAGCGCTGACAGCCGCCAGGGATACGGAGTTCGACGCTGCAATTCTCGATGTCTCGCTTGCCGGGCAGAGTTCGTTGCCAGTCGCAAAGCTGCTCGACGAACGCGGAAAACCCTATCTCTATGCTACGGGATACGGCACGCCGCCTGATGGCAGCAGCCCAAGCACGCTGCCCGTGCTGCAAAAACCCTTCCAGCTCAGCGAACTCGAACAGGCGATGAAGCGGCTTACCGAAGCCTGACTTTCCTATTCAGCGCACCTGATCGAGCAGACGCTTGCATTCCAGGAGGTCGTAGAGCGCCTCCTGCAGCAGCGCCCTGTCTTCCTTGCCAATGCTCGACTTGCCGATCGAGACTTCCTGCTCGTCGTCTCCAGCGACGAAATTGAAGAACCGGCGGGTGATCGGCGGCTTGGCGCGGCCGACGATCTGGTCTTCGTCAGCCATGCCGACGCGCGGTTCCCCGGCACCCGTGTCCTGCACGCCCGACGCAAGCGCCTCGACGCTGGCGAGGTCGCCATGGCCGACCGATATGACGAACTTGTTGCCATTGGTCTTCAGAAGCTTCTGCACACCCTTGATCGTATAGCCATGATCATAGAGCAAATGCCGGATGCCCTTGAGGAGGTCCACGTCCTCCGGCCGATAGTAGCGACGGCCGCCGCCGCGCTTCATCGGCTTTATCTGGGGAAACCGCGTCTCCCAGAAGCGCAGCACATGCTGCGGCAGATCAAGATCGTCTGCGACTTCGCTGATGGTGCGAAAGGCATCGGGGCTCTTGTCCAACGTCATGCTACTACGCGACCTCGCGGCTCGATCCTACGGCGACTCATCATATTTCAACGGTTTGGCGCCGACAATTCAAGTCATGTCTTGACGTTGCGCACAAGGACGGAGAGTGCGAGAGAGAAAAAAAGCCGTTTCCGAAACGGGAAGCCGATTATCAGGGAGCCGGATTCAGCGGCTTCAGCTTGATCTTGCGAGCGACATGCGATTTGAGGATGCGTGTCTTCAACACGTTCGACGCCTTGAAGGTCATGACCCGGCGGGGGGAAATCGGAACCTCTTCGCCGGTCTTCGGGTTGCGGCCGATCCGCTCGTTCTTGTCGCGCACCTGGAAGGTGGCGAAGGAGGAAAGCTTGACGGTTTCGCCACGCACGATGGCGTTGCAGATCTCGTCGATGACGGTTTCCACAAGTTCGGCAGATTCGGTCCGGGAAAGCCCGACCTTTCGGAAAACGGATTCCGCCAGGTCTGCTCGCGTCACTGTTTTTCCGGTCATGGTTTCCCCGCCCATACAAATATTTTGTGAAATCGCACGAAGAGTATTTGTCTTGCGCCTTACGGTCAAGCTCTTGTTCGCCGCCAGTTTTTTAGGTTTCGTGCCTACCAGCGCAGCAGAACCGCACCCCAGGTAAAGCCGCCGCCCATCGCTTCGAGCATCACCAGGTCGCCCTTCTTGATGCGGCCGTCGCCGGCAGCGGTCGCAAGTGCCAACGGGATCGAGGCAGCCGACGTATTGCCGTGCAGGTCGACGGTGATGACGACCTTCGCGGCATCGATGTTCAGCTTCTTCGCCGAACCGTCGATGATGCGGCGATTGGCCTGGTGCGGCACCAGCCAGTCGAGGTCATCGGCGGTGGTGCCGGTCGAATCGAAAGCCGCCTGGATAACATCGGTGATCATGCCGACGGCGTATTTGAAGACCTCGCGGCCTTCCATGCGCAGCTTGCCGACAGTGCCCGTCGTCGACGGGCCGCCATCGACATAGAGCTTTTCCTTGTGCGAGCCGTCGGAACGCAGATGTGCGGTCAGCACGCCGCGATCGCTAACGGTACCCTCGCCTTCTGTCGCTTCGAGGATGATCGCGCCGGCGCCGTCGCCGAAAAGCACGCAGGTGGTGCGGTCGTTCCAGTCAAGAATGCGCGAAAAAGTTTCGGCGCCGATGACGAGAACGCGCTTTGCCAGCCCGCCGCGGATATAGGCATCCGCGGTCGTCACCGCATAGACGAAACCGGTGCAGACGGCCTGGACGTCGAAGGCGAAGCCGTGGCTCATGCCGAGCCGGTTCTGGATGTTGACTGACGTCGCCGGAAACGTGTTATCAGGCGTCGAGGTGGCGCAGATGACAAGATCGATATCGGCAGGCGTCAGGCCGCCATTGGCAAGGGCTGCGCGCGCAGCGGCCTCGCCCAGCGACGCCGTCGTTTCGTCATCACCGGCGACATAACGTTGGCGGATGCCGGTGCGCTGGACGATCCATTCGTCCGATGTATCGACGATGGCCTCCATGTCACGATTGGTCATTACGCGCTTCGGAAGTGCGGCTCCGAACCCGCGAACCACTGAACGGATCATCTTTGATTGAACCCCATCGCTCATGCCGCTTCCGGGCCCATCGGGGGCAGCCGCTTGGCATGATATTTCTTAAGATCATTTTCTATTTTCTGATTGAGGCCGTTCTTGGCCATGTCGTAGCCGACTTCGATGGCGGCTGCGATGCCTTCGGCATTCGCCCCGCCATGGCTCTTGATGACGATGCCGTTCAGGCCGAGAAACACGCCGCCATTGACCTTGCTCGGATCGAGCTTCTCGCGAAGCATGTCGAAGGCGCTTTTGGCAAAGAGGTAGCCGATGCGGGCCAGCAGCGTGCGCGACATGGCGGCACGCAGATATTCGCCGATCTGCTTGGCTGTGCCTTCGGCGGTTTTCAGGGCGATATTGCCGGAAAAGCCTTCGGTGACGACAACGTCGACCGTGCCCTTGCCAAGGTCGTTGCCCTCGACGAAGCCGGAATATTCGAGCGAATCGATGTTCGCCTCGCGCAACAGCCGGCCGGCCTCCTTGACCTCCTCCTGGCCCTTCATCTCCTCGACGCCGACGTTCAGAAGACCGACCGTCGGACGTTCGACCTCGAAAAGCGCGCGCGCCATCGCGCCGCCCATCAGGGCAAAATCCATCAGCTGCTGCGCATCGGCGCCGATCGTCGCCCCAACATCGAGCACGATGCTCTCACCCTTCAGCGTCGGCCAGATCGCGGCGATCGCGGGACGCTCGATATTGGCCATGGTGCGCAGACAGAACTTCGCCATCGCCATCAGCGCGCCGGTATTGCCGGCCGAGACCGCGACATCAGCGTCACCGGTCTTCACCGCCGCGATCGAGCGCCACATGGTGGAGATGTAGCGGCCACGGCGCAGCGCCTGGCTCGGCTTCTCATCCATGGCGACGGCAAGCTCGCAGTCGTGAAAGATCGATTTTTCCCTCAGCTTCGGAAACTTGGCGAGAACCGGATCGCACTGTTCCTTGAGACCATAGAGAACGAAGGAAATATCCGGATGCCGATCCAACGCCTTGGCGGCGCCGGGGATGACAACCTGGGGACCAAAGTCGCCACCCATGAGGTCGAGAGATATTCTGATCACGCGTCCCTGATCCTTCTTTTCGCCGAGGGCGAAATTTCGGCCAAAATACCGGTTTTGGCGTCGCTTACAACTGAATTGTGTCAAATGCCAGAGGGGCTTCAGTCCTTTTTCCAGTCCTTGAGAGCCGCGAAAGCGGAGGGCTTTTTGTCGTCCTCGCCGCTGTCTTCGACATGGCCGGCGAATTCGATACCCGGCTTGCGCGGATAGGGATCGATCGCCAGAGCGGCGAATTCGGCAACCACCTCGCCGGCGTCGATCGTATCGCCGACAAAGTTCTCGGGCAGATCAGGACCGTCGGGATCGAGCAGCATCTCGCCGGCGTCGTTGCCGGCCTGACGGGCAAGCTTGGAGCCCTCCGGCACGAAGATCTGCTCGAAGCTCTCGTCGATGGCGGATTCGACCGGTTCCAGCGTCACGACGCAGGACTGGACGATCTTCGCCTGCACGCGGCCCTTGATGCGCACGCCGTCGCGCTTCCAGCGGGCAATCTGCAGATCGGCGCTGAGATCGTCGACGGAGACGACGTTCCAGGTCCGGGCCAACGCCTTCAGTTCGCTGGCGTCGGCCTCGACATGAACCTCGACGGGGTTGGCCGAGATGTGGCCGACCTTGACTTGATAGGAGAAGGGAACATCGTCCCGATCATTCTGCATCGTTTCCTCCTTCAGGTGATCGGCGGGCAGGCGACCGGTGGGAGCGTTGCCGAACCGGTGGCGATCACCTCTTCGGCTACGGCGGACAGATGCGCTTCCGCGGCCATCATCCACCCGGCGAGGCCGGACATATCGGCCGGCGCTTCGGTTTCTGGGTAGATATTGCGCTGAAGAGCAAGAGCGAGGGCTTCGGCGTCGCCTGTGTCCATCGCCTTCGAATAGGCTTCGAGCCGGCCGTAAAACATGCCGGCGAGCTTCTTCATGCGCTTCGGCACGCTGTTGTCGCCGATGCCGAGTTCGCGGATCGAATAGTCGATATCCTGGAAGAAAGCGTCGACGATCTCCTGGGCGATTTCCTGGCCGCTGGTGGCGGAAGCACGGGTGCGGCGAAAAAACAGAATCATGTCGATCGACAGCATCTCGAAACGGCCCATGACCGTATCCGGCACATTGAGCCGCTCGTAGAGTTCCGGCATGCGCGCGGCCGCCGCCAACGCCGCATATTGCCTGTCGACGATCGCCTGATTGTTGTTTTTCTTGCGGAAGAGCCCGAGGATCATTGTTTTTTCCGGAAATGCCTCATTCTTCATGCCGGCTGGCGTCTGGCCTTGTTGCATGATTTCGAAAGCTGGTTTACCGAAGCAGGCGCGAATTGCAATGCCGATCATGGTCAGTTTCGGAACGACGCCTTCGATGCGTCAGCGAAGCGAATTCGGGAAATTCGACCCGGAATGGCCACAATGGTTTTGCAGGAGGAAAGCGTGCAAGGCCCCAAATGGCTGCTATCGACACTCACAGGGAGTAGATGTCGTTGAAGAAACGGTATTTCAAGTCTGACATGAAATTCTTCAGCAGTGCGGCCATTGCCCTCATAATTGCCTCCACTACCGCTCTCTCCGGTTGCCAGACCAGCACCGTTCTCAACGGCGGCTACGTCGCCGACCAGCAGTCGCTGAACTTGGTTCCGGAAGGTTCCAGCCGCGAGCAGGTGCTGCTTTCGCTCGGCACCCCGTCGACGACGGCGACCTTCGACGGCGAAGTCTTCTACTACATCTCGCAGCGGCGCACGCGTGCGGTCGCCTTCCAGAAACTGAAGGTCGTCGATCAGAGCGTTCTGGCGATCTATTTCGACAAGGACGGCGTCGTCAGCCGCCGCGCCAACTATGCGCTGCAGGACGGCAAGGTGTTCGACACGATCGGACGCGTCACGCCGACCGGCGGCAAGGAACTCACCTTCCTGCAACAGATGCTTTCCGGCGGCAGCGCCGCGAGTGCTGCCCGCAGCCTGTTCGGCGGTGGCGCCGGCGGCACGCCGCAGAACCCAAGCAGCCTGCGCTGATCGGACACGCCTTATACGAAAACCCCGCCGGATCGCTCCGGCGGGGTTTTTTGATGGTCGCTGCGTCAGCTTGAAGTGTGCCAAGCCGGCGCCGTTGTTTATCCGGCGAGAACGGCCAGCAGCAGCAGCGCGACGATGTTGGTGATCTTGATCGCCGGGTTGACGGCGGGACCGGCGGTATCCTTGTAGGGATCGCCGACGGTATCGCCGGTGACGGAGGCCTTGTGCGCATCCGAGCCCTTCATGTGACGCACGCCGTCCTTGTCAACGAAACCATCTTCGAAGCTCTTCTTGGCATTGTCCCAGGCGCCACCGCCCGATGTCATCGAGATGGCGACGAAGAGGCCGTTGATGATGACGCCGAGCAGCGATGCGCCGAGGGCAGCAAAGGCGGAGGCCTTGGAGCCGGAGATGAGAAGCACGCCGAAATAGACCACGATCGGCGCCAGCACCGGCAGCAGCGACGGCACGATCATCTCGCGGATGGCGGCCTTGGTCAGAAGGTCGACCGCCCTGCCGTAATCCGGCTTTTCCGTACCCTGCATGATGCCGGGTTTTTCCTTGAACTGACGACGCACTTCCTCGACGATCGCGCCGGCCGCACGGCCGACGGCGGTCATGGCGATGCCGCCGAAGAGGTAAGGAATGAGACCTCCGAAGATCAATCCAGCCACCACGTAAGGGTTGGAAAGATCGAAGGAAATTTCGCCGATGCCGGCAAAATAAGGGAACTTGTCGCCATTCGCCGCAAAATATTTGAGGTCATAGGAGTAGGCCGCGAAGAGCACCAGGGCGCCGAGACCGGCAGAACCGATGGCGTAGCCCTTGGTCACGGCCTTGGTCGTATTGCCGACGGCATCGAGCGCATCGGTGGATTTGCGCACCTCCGGCGGCAGATGCGACATTTCGGCGATACCGCCGGCATTGTCCGTCACCGGTCCGAACGCGTCGAGCGCGACGATCATTCCGGCAATGCCGAGCATGGCCGTGACCGCAATGCCGGTGCCGAACAGGCCGCCGAGCTGGTAAGTGGCGAGAATGCCGCCAACGATGACGATCGCCGGCAGTGCCGTCGATTCCAGTGAAACCGCCAGGCCCTGGATGACGTTGGTGCCGTGACCGGTGACCGAGGCCTGGGCGATCGAGACGACCGGGCGCTTGCCCGTGCCGGTATAATATTCAGTGATCACGACGATCAGCGCGGTGACGACGAGGCCGATGATGCCGCAGAAGAAGAGGTTCGCGCCTGATATGTCGGCGCCTCCGACGGAGCCGATCGATCCCCAGCCAATGGTGAGCGAGGTGGCAGCGCCAAGACCGACGATCGACAGCAGACCGGTGACGATGAGGCCCTTGTAGAGAGCGCCCATGATCGAGCCGTTCGAGCCGAGCTTGACGAAGAAGGTGCCGATGATCGAGGTGATGATGCAGGCGCCGCAGATTGCCAGCGGATAGACCATCGCAGACTGGAGGATCGGCGCACCGGCAAAGAAGATCGCCGCGAGAACCATGGTGGCGACGACCGAGACCGCATAGGTCTCGAAAAGGTCGGCCGCCATGCCGGCGCAGTCGCCGACATTGTCGCCGACGTTATCGGCGATGGTTGCCGGGTTGCGCGGATCGTCTTCGGGAATGCCGGCTTCCACCTTGCCGACGAGATCTCCGCCGACATCGGCGCCCTTGGTGAAGATGCCGCCGCCGAGACGGGCGAAGATCGAGATCAGCGAAGCGCCGAAGCCGAGCGCCACCAGCGCATCGATGACTTCGCGCGAGCCGCTCTCATGGCCGAGCCCGATGGTCAAGACCGTATAGTAGATGGAAACGCCGAGCAGCGCCAGGCCAGCCACCAGCATGCCGGTGATCGCACCCGACTTGAAGGCGATGTCGAGGCCGGCGGAAAGGCTGACGGAAGCCGCTTGGGCGGTGCGCACATTGGCGCGGACGGAGACATGCATGCCGATGAAACCGGCAGCACCGGAAAGCACGGCGCCGATCAGGAAGCCGATCGCGGCCTCGCCGGAAAGAAGCAGCCAGGCTAAAATGAAAACAACAACGCCGACAATGGCAATGGTTCTGTACTGGCGCGTCAGATAGGCTTGCGCTCCTTCGCGGATATAGCCCGCGATCTCCTGCATGCGGCTATTGCCCTGATCGGCGGCAAGCACCGACCGGGTTGCCCAGGCGGCATAAACCACCGAGAGCAGACCGCATGCGATTACGCATAAAAGAATCGTCATTTCGCTCTTTCCTCCCATAGGCCGGAGCTCACTCCTTCTCCGGCAGATACGCCGCCGAATCGCCTTCCTCTCCACAGAAATGCCACAGCTAAGCGGTGCGGAGATTGCGTGGTCGATCACGTGGCGTCAAGACCGCAACGGGCGAAAACCATTGCGGTACAAAGAAAGGCGTAGGGGGATTGTTTGGCGGCTAAAGACTTATTTCTTCGCCTCGCCGCGGACCTGCTTTGCGATGCGGTCGAGCACGGCGTTGACGAGCTTCGGCTCGTCGTCATCGAAGAAGGCCTGGGCGATCTCGACATATTCGGTGACGATGACCGCCACCGGGACGTCCTTGCGGTCGGTGATCTCGAAAACGCCGGCGCGCAGGATGGCGCGCACGGTGCTGTCGAGGCGCGACAAGGCCCAATCATCCTGCAGGGCTGCGGCAATCAGCGGATCGAGGCGGACCTGATCGCGCACGACACCGGAGACGATGGAACGGAACCAGGCGGCATCGGCTTTCAGATAAGTCGCGCCATCGATTTCCTGACCAAGACGGTACGCCTCGTATTCAGCCACGATTTCCAGAACGCCCGTGCCGCCGACATCCATCTGATACAGGGCCTGAACGGCAGCAAGGCGGGCAGCGCCCCGCTGGTTCGCAGTCTTGACCGGCCGTTCCGTCTTGTCGTCGTTCATTCGTTATGCACCCAGTTTCTGCTTCAGCTCGATCATGGTCAGAGCTGCACGAGCGGCAAATCCGCCCTTGTCCTTGTCCGAGCGGCTCACGCGCGCCCAAGCCTGTTCGTCGTTTTCGACGGTCAGGATGCCATTGCCGATGGCAAGGGACTCGCTGACCGCAAGATCCATCAAGGCGCGCGAGGATTCGTTCGACACGATATCGAAGTGATAGGTCTCGCCGCGAATGACCATGCCAAGGGCGACATAGCCGTCATAATGCGCTCCGCCATTGTCGTCTCCATCGAGCGACATGGCAATCGCCGCCGGAATTTCCAGTGCGCCGGGAACGGTGACGACCTCGAAGGTGGCGCCGGCCTCCGTCAATGCGAAGGTCGCGCCTTCGAGCAGGGCGTCGGCCATGTCGTCGTAGAAGCGGGCCTCAACGATCAAAATATGGGGAGCGGTCTCTCTCGGCATGGTTCACCTTCAGTTGGCGGGACATTTACCCACTCGGCAGGCCGCGGTCAAAACATGCCTTCGTCCGAATGGCAAGCAATTTCGCCCGATGCCGCAATGGGAAAGAGGAAATATCTGCAAGGGGATAGCCGCGCCCTGTATGCACAGCTGGGCACGCCTCTGAAATCAGCTTTCCCGGACGCCTGGAAAGCGGCAATTCGAAGGCAGTTTTCGTGAACAATTCTTAATGGATTTTCAGTGGTTTAACCCATTGAATCGCGAATGGGAGAACGCCAATTCCATGTCGTGACGCAGACGATCCCCTGCAACGACAGCCGACCGTCTAAGCAGATGAAAGGATACAAATCATGCACCGCGTTCTCACCATCACCCTCGCTACCGCCCTCTCCTCCATCGCGTTTGCCGGCGTCAGCCAGGCCGCAAGCCTTGGGATGAACACCCCTCAAGGCATCGAGCAGACGCTCAGGAGCTACCAGGGCAATGATTTCAATGTCCAGGAGGTTTACAACTGGCGCAACTTCGACGACGAGACGAGCGGCCCACACTCCGCACCGCAGCGCTCCGGCCAGGCTATCCGCGGCATCCAGGCCTCGATCGACGCCAACAGGTCGCTTGCCCACCGCCTCAACAATGAGGGTGTCAATATTCGCAATGTCGTCAATGCCGAGCAGGCGGCCGATGGAAGTCTGACCTTCTACGTCCGCTGATGGCTCCAGCGCATAGCCCGAAGATCGGATCGGTTTTTGGGTTATGCGTGGGATTGAAAGTGATAGAGCGTCCTCAGCGTTTTCTGTTGGACGCATGGCGCTCCAAGCATGGGCGGCGGTCTCCTCACCGGCCATGCTGGGGATTTCCGAGATAAAGCATTGAATTTTCCGACGCGATGATGGTTTCTCTTCCTGCAACAGGAGGACACCATGGCGACGGAACCGAAAGCGGTGATCAATACCGCCGATCTCAAGCTCGACCACTGGAAACAAGGCGAATTCTACGAAAGCGCCGACACCTCGTTTGGCGCGCTTCTTGGCCTTGCCGGCCTCGGTATCAGCTACAACGAGGTGCCGTCAGGCAAATCGAGCTGTCCGTTCCACAATCACCATGTCGAAGACGAGCTTTTCTACGTGATCGCCGGTACCGGCGAATACCGCTTCGGCGATGCGCGCCATGCGATCAAGGCGGGCGACGTGCTCGGCGCGCCGGCCGGCGGGCCTGAAACGGCGCACCAGATCATCAATACCGGCACGGCCACACTCGTCTATCTCGGCATTTCGACGATGGCGAAGACCGAGATCGTCGAATATCCCGATTCCGGAAAGTTCCTTGCCAAGACCAACAGGGACCGTGCAGAAACTAAGCGCTTCCGTCATATCGGACGGCCGGAAGGCAACCTCGACTATTGGGACGGCGAGCCCGGCGCCTGAGGACGTGTTTTTTTCATAAGGACCCGATGTGACCGACATTCCGACCATCGAAACGGCACGTCTGACGCTTCGCCCGCACCGCCTCGACGATTTCGACGCGCATGCGGCGCTATGGGCGGACGAGGATGTCGTGCGCTTCATCACCGGCGTGCCGTCAACGCGCGAGCAGAGCTGGAGCCGCATGCTGCGCGTTGCCGGCATGTGGCACCATATGGGCTTCGGCTTTCTGGCGATCGTCGAAAAGGAGAGCGGCCGGTTCATCGGTGAAGCGGGCTTCCTGGAAGCCCGCCGCGAGATGGAACCCTCGATCGAGGGGACGATGGAGGTCGGCTGGGCGCTGATGCCTTCGGCGCACGGCCGCGGTTATGCCACCGAGGCGTTGACCGTCCTGATCGGCTGGGCGGAAACGCATTTTCCCGGAAAGCCGATGAGCTGTATCATCAGCCCCGAGAACCAGGCCTCGCTGCGGGTCGCAGCCAAGCTCGGCTTCCGCGAGACGGCGCGCACGCACTACAACGGCGAGATCATTCAGTTTGCGCGGTAGGCGCCGCGCGTCCAACAGGACGGCTTTCACTTATGCGCTCGGGAATTCCGCCAGCCGGGCGGCGTAACGCGCCATGGTGTCGACTTCGAAATTGACGAAATCGCCGGCCTTGCGATCGCCCCAGGTGGTGACATCGAGCGTGTGGCGGATGAGCAGCACGTCGAAATCCGTGCCGTCGACCGCATTGACCGTCAGCGAGGTGCCGTCGAGTGCGATCGAACCCTTGGGGGCGACGAATTTCGCCAGATGTTCGGGCGCGCGCAGGCGGTAGCGTGTGGCGTCGCCTTCTGCTGTCACCGAGAGGATTTCCGCCTTGCCGTCAACATGGCCGGAAACGATGTGGCCGCCGAGTTCATCACCGATCTTCAGCGACCGTTCGAGATTGATGCGGCTGCCCTCCTCCCAGGCGCCGATCGTCGTCAGCCGCAACGCCTCTTCCCAGGCCTCGACCTCGAACCAGCGACCATTGCTGCCTTCCTGCGGCAGACCAGTGACGGTGAGGCAGATGCCGGAGTGAGAGATGGATGCGCCCATATCGATGGTCGCCGGGTCGTAACTCGTCGCAACGCGGAGCTTGATACCCTCCTTCAGCGGCGAAACGGATTCGATCGTACCGATATCGGTGACTATTCCGGTGAACATCAAAGCCCTCTTTCGTATTCGTCCAGGCGATCTTCGCCGAACATCAGCGTGCCCGTATGGACAAAACCCGATGGTATGTCGGTTGTCAGCAGCGGGGATTCAATACCGCGCTCGCCGATGACACCGGGCGCCTGATAAAGCTGGATGCGGTCGACGAGGCCAGCTTCGAGGAAAAGCCGCGCGGTCTTTGCACCGCCCTCGACCAGAAGCGAGGAAATACCGCGCGTCGCGAGCGCCGGCAACAGGACTTCCGGATGATAGGGATTGCAGTAGAGCACCTCGACGCCGGCGGCTTCTAGCGCGGCACGGCGGGAGTCCAATGCGGCACCCCCCTCTGCCCTGCCGGGCATCTCCCCCACAAGGGGGGAGATCGGATCGGGGTTAGCCCCTTGCCCTACGTCTTGCCTCAAGCCGAAACCATCACCATCGGAAACTGGGGAATTCGGATCGCGCCTCTTGCCGATCTCCCCACCTGTGGGGGAGATGCCCGGCAGGGCAGAGGGGGGTAATCCCTCCGCATCAGCCGACAACGGCCACACTTCCTCACTCGCCACCACGATGACCGGCACCTCCCGCGCCGTCTCGACGAGCTTGCCCGTCAGCGGCAATGCCAGCGAGGGATCAAGCACGATGCGGATCGGCGATTGCGATTCAAGACTTGGCGTCCGTACCGTCAGCAGCGGATCATCCGCAATCGCGGTACCGATGCCAACCAGGATCGCATCGGTTTCGGCGCGCAGCGCCTGCACCTGGGCGCGGGCCTCCGGGCCTGTTATCGCTACCTGCCCTTCCCCTGCGCGGCCGATCATGCCGTCGGCGGAAACGGCAAGCTTGAGAGTCACATAGGGGCGATTCTTCGTCTGGCGGGTGAGATAGGCGGCAAGCGAGTGCCGGCCCTCTGCCTCCAGCACGCCGGTATCCACCTCTATGCCGGCTTCGCGCAGCATAGCGATGCCGCGGCCGGAGACCCGCGGATCGGGATCGGCGACGCTGATCACGACGCGGGCAACGCCATAGGCGATCAGCGCCTCGGAACAGGGCGGCGTTTTGCCGTGATGCGAGCAGGGTTCGAGCGTCACATAGGCAGTGGCGCCGCGGGCGAGCGCGCCGGCTTCAGCGAGTGCTTGCGTCTCGGCATGCGGGCGGCCACCGAGCGCCGTCACCGCCCGGCCGACGATGACGCCATCCCTGACGATCAGGCAGCCGACGGAGGGGTTTGTGGCGGTGCGGCCGAGATGCCAGCGCGACAGACGGATCGCCGCCGCCATGAAACGTTCGTCATGCGGCGTGATGCTCATGGCTCACCTGTCCAGCGGGTCGCGGGCGATCTTGGCGTTGATTTCGGAAATGACCTTCTCGAAATCCTCGGCAAGCGAGAAATCCCGATAGACCGAGGCGTAGCGCACGAAGCCGACATCATCGAGGCTCTTCATGGCTTCCAGCACCTGCAGGCCGATCTGTTCGGAGGAGATCTCGGTCTCGCCGGAGCTTTCAAGCCGCCGGACGATGCCCGAGACGGCGCGCTCGATACGATCACGCTCGACCGGGCGTTTGCGCAGCGCCACTTCGAAGGAGCGCACCAGCTTGTCGCGGTCGAAGGGCACCTTGCGGCCGGTCTTCTTGATGACCATTAGCTCGCGCAGCTGCACACGCTCGAACGTGGTGAAGCGGCCGCCGCAATCCGGGCAGATGCGCCGCCGGCGGATGGACGTGTTGTCCTCCGCCGGGCGCGAATCCTTGACCTGAGTATCTTCCGAACCGCAATAGGGGCAGCGCATCCCTACTCCTTATCCCATGTAGCCGTACATGGGGAAGCGGTCGGTGAGGCTGACCACCTTGCCGCGCACAGCGGCTTCGACGGCAGCGTTACCTTCATCGGAATTGGCGACCTTCAGGCCGTCGAGAACTTCGACGATCAGATTGCCGATCTCGCGGAATTCCGCTTCCTTGAAGCCGCGGGTCGTGCCGGCCGGTGCGCCGAGGCGCACACCCGAGGTAACGAAGGGCTTTTCCGGATCGAAGGGAATGCCGTTCTTGTTGCAGGTGACGTAGGCGCGGCCAAGAGCTGCCTCGGCGCGTTTGCCGGTGGCATTCTTCTTGCGCAGGTCGACCAGCATCAGATGATTGTCGGTGCCGCCGGAGACGACGTCGAGACCGCCGGCAACAAGCGTTTCGGCAAGCGCCTTGGCGTTCTTGACCACCTGCGCGGCATAATCCTTGAATTCCGGCTGCAGCGCCTCGCCGAAGGCCACAGCCTTGGCGGCGATGATGTGCATCAGCGGGCCGCCCTGCAGACCGGGGAAAACGGCCGAATTGAACTTCTTCGCCAGATCCTCGTCATTGGTGAGGATGACGCCGCCGCGCGGGCCGCGCAACGACTTGTGGGTCGTCGTCGTCGCGACATGGCAATGCGGGAACGGCGACGGATGAACGCCGCCGGCGACAAGGCCGGCGATGTGGGCCATGTCGACCATAAGGTAGGCGCCAACCGAGTCGGCGATCTCGCGGAAGCGCTTCCAGTCCCAGATACGGGAATAGGCAGTGCCGCCGGCGATGATGAGCTTCGGCTTGGTTTCCTCGGCCTTGCGGGCGACTTCATCCATGTCGAGCAGGTTGTCGCCTTCGCGCACGCCGTAGGAGACGACGTTGAACCACTTGCCGGACATGTTGACCGGCGAACCATGCGTGAGGTGGCCGCCCGAGTTCAGGTCGAGACCCATGAAGGTGTCGCCGGGCTGCAGCAGCGCCAGGAACACGGCCTGGTTCATCTGCGAACCGGAATTCGGCTGGACGTTGGCGAAATTGACGCCGAACAGCTTCTTGGCACGCTCGATCGCCAGTTCCTCGGCGATATCGACGAACTGGCAGCCGCCGTAATAACGCTTGCCGGGATAACCCTCGGCATATTTGTTGGTCATGATGGAGCCCTGGGCTTCCAGCACGGCGCGGGAGACGATGTTCTCAGAAGCGATCAGTTCGATCTCGTGCCGTTGGCGACCGAGTTCCTTTCCGATCGCGCCGAAAATGTCCGGATCGACGTCCGCAAGCGAGCGATTGAAGAAGGATTCGGTGGAAGCATTGGTCATGGGCGGGCTCCTCAACTGGAATGCGCTGAGGTATTAGCCTTCCGCCGTGGCGAGAGCAATACGAGGAACGACATTTGCTGAGCAAAGCGCGCGCTCACGCTCTTTTGCGGCTGCGGTGCGCCGATACCAGCGACCACATCGAGGATGTGCCTCTACCGCCCATAAAAAAACCGCGCCGAAAAAAGCGCGGTTTTCGAATTGCGAGGCAGAGGTCGCCGCTTACTGGACCGGCTGTTCCATGCCAGCCGTGGTGTCGAGCGCCAGCTCCGCATTGCCGTCCATCTGATAGATGTCGTCGCGGAACTGGACGATGCCGTCGGGCATGCCCCAGGCAGAGATATAGACGAAATAGACCGGAACTTCCGCGGCGAGTTTGATCGGCGTGTTGACGCCGGTTGCGATCACCTGCTCCATCTGCTGGCGGTTCCAGCCGGGGGTCTCGCGCAGCAGCCAGTTCGTCAGGTCGCGCACGTTCTGAACGCGGACGCAGCCCGACGATTCAAAGCGCATCAGCTTGTTGAACAAGCCCTGCTGCGGCGTGTCGTGCATGTACTCGCCGTTTTTATTGTAGAAGTTGATCTTGGTCGACGCCATGGCATTGGTTTTGCCGGGGTCCTGGCGGAACATCAGGTTCGGCGCCTCGCCGTTCCAGTCGATGGTCTCGGGGGCGACTTCATTGCCCTTGCCGTCGAGCAGGCGGATGGCATTCTTTTCGAGATAGGTCGGATCCTTGCGCATCAGCGGCATGATGTCTTTCTCGACGATCGAGCGTGGTGCCGTCCAATAAGGATTGAGGATGACCTCGTAGATCTTCGAATTGACGAGATGCGTCGGGCGGCTGAGACGGCCGACAACCGCGGTGTGGCGCGTCGCGACACTGCCGTCTTCAACAGCCTCCACATAGGCGGCAGGGATGTTGACCATCAGGTGACGGCGGCCCAAGTCTTCAGGGAAGGTCTGCAAACGGACGACATTGGTGTTCAGCTGCTGCAGGCGGACATCGGCAGGGATGTTCATCGCCTTCAGCGTGAATTCGCCGATAACGCCATCGGCCGGCAGGCCGTGACGCGCCTGGAAGCGCTTGACGGCGCCGTCGACATAGGAATCGAAGGCGTTGGACAGGCCGGCCTCGCGTGGCAGATCGCCGGTGATCGCAAGGCGCTGGCGCAGCGCCTGGACGGCGGGAGAGCTGACGCCGAGCTGGAGGCGCTGGTCACCGGGGTTGACCTCAGGCCAGCCGCCGGCTGCGGCGATCTGCTGATACTGCATAATTGCCTGCTGCGCGCTCGCGACCGATTGCGGTCCGAGGATCGGCGTGTTGGAAACCATGGCGGTCGCTGTGCGCGACGCCGCCTTGGCGTCAAACTGGTCGTCCCAGTTGCCGCGGCGCGGCGCATTGATCAGCGTATCGAGCGCCGATTGCGCGAATGCCGGCGCGGCAAGCGCGCCGGCGCCAACCGTTGCCGCGGACGCAAGGAAGGCGCGGCGCGAGAGAGCTTCAATTCCGTTTTTCTTCGACATAGTCCCAACCACTGAATGCCGCTATAAAGAGAATCTGCGGCCTTTTGCGATATCACTGCGCTTTAACGCAGATCCCAGTCCATTCGTTGTCCCGGCGCACCGAAAAATTCCGCTTGCCCCATCACAAGATTGCGATGCGGCAGCCTGAACATTCCTGATCGGTCTATTGAAAGCGCCGGTTGTTAGGCCTTCCGCTGCCACACCAATATGGCCAATTCGTGTTGCCGGGCCGGAAGACGGACATGCCGACTGCCGGAAACAGGACGCAACGAACCATATGACGGGGTAAAGCGTGCCGGTTAATAACGGCTAAAAAACGGCTTGAAAACACGCGAGACCGCTTGGCCCGCCCTGCGTTGCAAAGGTGCCACGCAAGAGCAAACGGCAAAACCGGACACGCAGGGCCGCATCCGGTTTTGGTCAACCCTGGAAGGAGGTCAGGGGTCTTAAAGGCGATACAAAATCTGATCGTTCCAGAAACGGTCCAGACGCTGGAGCAGTTTGTTCATCTGGGTGAACTCGTCCGTGCCGATGCCGCCGACCTTGTCGATCGAGGCGATGTGGCGTTCGTAGAGCTTGGCCACCGTTTCGGCGATGTCCTGGCCGGTTTCGGTCAGGCTGATGCGGACCGAGCGGCGGTCGATGCGCGAGCGCTGGTGGTTGATGAAGCCGAGATCGACCAGCTTCTTGACGTTGTAGGAGACGTTGGAGCCGAGATAGTAGCCACGCGAGCGCAGCTCGCCGGCGGTCAGCTCGGAATTGCCGATGTTGAAAAGGAGCAGCGCCTGGATGGCGTTGACGTCGCTGCGACCCTGACGGTCGAATTCGTCCTTGATGACGTCGAGAAGACGACGGTGCAGACGTTCAACGAGATGAAGGGATTCCATGTAAAGATCACGGATGTCGTGGTCCTGCTGGTCACGGAAGGTCGATACCGCCTGCGGCTTGATTTTCGTGTTCATATTGACTGCCTCACTGTTTGTTTAGCGGTGTGTTTTCTTCCCGCCTTGAGTGAGACCCTATCGAATACATATAAAATTCGACTTAAACCGCAGGCTTAACGGAGCCTTACCGGTAACTCCACGTTGTCTCAGGGTAAATCAACACTTACCTGGCGGCGATGCCGGCGCTTTTCCAGCCAGAGCAGCAGGCGGAAAATCAGGTAAACCACGGCGACGATGACATGCAGCAGGATGATCAGCTGGTTGGGGCCGAAAATATCCGGCAGCAGGCCATACATGAGGATTTGTCCGCCGGCGGCCAGCACCCAGATGACGGGCCCCCAGGAGACGGTGAGCCAGAGGCCGAGGGAGGCGACGGGGAAGAGCACGGCGAGGCTGGTGCTCGCCACCTTCCACGGCAGGCTCAAAAGATCGAAGCGGCCGGCGCCGACCAGCGAATAGCCGACGAGCATCGCCCAGTATTGCAGGCCGAACCAGAAGCAGGATAAGGCAACCAGTCTCAGGAAGAGAATGAAGAGGATATCCGCCAGTGTGCGTTTCGGTATCGTCGGGGTATCGGTTTCCATAGCGCAGACATCGGTTTGGGGTTGCATCTTCATAAAGAACGCCGCGTGTCCGACAGACGCGCTGGAGAACGCTTTATCACTTTGAGTTTGCGCATACCCCCGAAAAATCGATTCCGATTATCGGCATCATGCGCCAGAGGTTCTTCCGCCGCGGCCAATCGTCCGGTTTGGATTTTCCAGGCGCCATGATAATGAGCGCTCCGATAAATGGAATGGGCCAGGGACAGATATCATGCAGGACAGGACGCATCTCGTCGACGACATCACCGGCCATCGCCGCATGCGGCGCAACCGCAAGGCGGATTGGACGCGCCGGCTGGTGCAGGAGAACCGGCTGACGGTCGATGACCTGATCTGGCCGATCTTCATCGTACCAGGTTCCGGCATCATCGATCCGATCCCGGCCATGCCGGGCGTCAACCGCATGAGCATCGACAAGGCCGTCGAAGCGGCGCGGGAAGCCGCCGGCCTCGGCATTCCCGCACTCGCCACCTTTCCGAATATCGAGATGGAGCTGCGCGACGAGACCGGCTCGAACAGCCTCGAAGCCAACAACCTGATCAATCAGGCGACGGCGGCGATCAAGAAGGCAGTGCCTAATATCGGCATCATTACCGACGTCGCGCTCGATCCCTTCACCAGCCACGGCCATGACGGCATTCTCAGAGGCGGCGAGATCGTCAATGACGAGACGGTCGACCAGGTGGCGCGCGCCGCCGTGATGCAGGCGGATGCCGGCGCCGACATCATCGCGCCGTCTGAGATGATGGACGGACGCATCGGCGCGATCCGCATGGCGCTCGATGCGGCCGGCCACCAGAGCGTCGGCATCATGAGCTATGCGACGAAATTCGCCTCCGCCTTCTACGGTCCCTATCGCGAGGCGATCTCGACGGGCGGGCTGCTGAAAGGCGACAAGAAGACCTATTATATCGACCCCGCCAACGGCACCGAGGCGATCCGCGACGCTGCCCTCGACGTCGAGGAAGGCGCCGACATGCTGATGGTCAAGCCCGGCCTGCCCTATCTCGATATCTGCTGGCGGATGAAGGAGGCCTTCGGCCTGCCGACCTTCGCCTACCAGGTCTCCGGCGAATATACGCAGATCAAGGCGGCGGCGATGAATGGCTGGATCGATGGCGAGCGGGCGATGCTCGAAACGCTGCTGTCGTTCAAGCGGGCGGGCTGCGACGGCGTCCTCACCTATTTCGCGGTCGAAGTGGCGAAGATTCTCATCAAACGCTGATTCTGGCCGATCCGGCCTAAAATCATCCGCACCCAGGGCAGATTATTGCATTTGGCCCTGCCGATACCATATCAGCGGCATCGCTTTTCCTGAGGAGATTGAGATGAGCTACAACCCTAATCCGCTTTATGCCGCACCGGAGGACTGGCGCGCCTATAGCGGCGTGTTGAGCCGCCGGGTCTTCGCCTTCATCCTCGACTACGTCATCGTGGCGCTGCTCTGCATTCCCGCGGCGATCGTGCTGTTCTTCCTGTCGATCGTCACGCTGGGGCTCGGCTTCTTTCTCTACCCTGCCCTCTTCGTCATCGTCGCCGGCATTTACTTCGGCCTGACGGTGGGCGGGCCGAGCCAGGCCTCGCTCGGCATGCGCGCCATGGGAATTGCGATCGTGCGCGTCGACGGACGGCCGATGGATTTCATGACAGCGATCGTGCATCTGGCACTGTTCTGGATCCTCAACTCGGTACTGACACCGCTCATCCTGCTTGCCGGCCTGTTCATCGAACGCAGCCGTCTCGTTCACGACCTGCTTGTGGGCACGGCGACGGTGCGCACGGCCTGAGACACTAACTGCGACCCCGGGGCGGAGACCAAATAAAGTCTCCGCCCTCCCTTTGCCGGTGGGCGCAGGCGCTCCATATCTGAAATTAGAAGACTGATATGAAGGGCGAAAAGCGCCCGGCTGTTGACGTTTTTTATTCTTAGGTCATGCTGTCAGGAAACGGCACGGTCTCGACAAGGAAATTTCCGCGACAAATGAATACGCAGACAACGCCATCCCCGCAGTTTTATCTGACGGCTCCGGCTGCGTGTCCGTACCTGCCGCATGAGATGGAGCGCAAGGTGTTCACCCATCTGGTCGGCCCGCGCGCCGCCGAGATGAACGACATCCTGACGCAGGGCGGTTTTCGCCGCTCGCAGAACATCGCTTATCGCCCGGCCTGCGAATCCTGTCGCGCCTGTGTTTCCGTGCGAATTCTCGCCGAGGAATTCGAACCGACGAAATCGATGAAGCGGGTGCTTGCCGCTAATTCCGACGTCATCGCTACCGAATTCGCAGCCCAGCCTTCCAGCGAGCAATATTCGCTCTTCCGACGCTATCTCGATTTTCGCCACCAGCAGGGCGGCATGTCCGACATGACCGTGCTCGACTATGCCATCATGGTGGAAGACACGCATGTGAATACGAGAATCATCGAATATCGCCTGCGTGAGGAAGGCTCGGGACTGGAGCAGCGCCCGAAGGGCGAGCTGCTTGGCGCTGCGCTGACCGACACGATGAGCGACGGGCTGTCGATGGTCTATTCCTATTTCAATCCGGCACTCGAGCGGCGTTCGCTCGGCACCTTCATGATTCTCGATCATGTCAGGCGCACGAAAGCGCTGGGACTGCCGCATGTCTACCTGGGCTACTGGGTTCAAGGGTCGCGGAAAATGGACTACAAGACGCGCTTCCAGCCGCAGGAGCATCTGACCCCGCGCGGCTGGGAACGCTTCGATCCCTCATCCATGCCCGAGAGCACCCACGACTGAATGTTCCCCACCGCTCTTTCCGACCATCGGAAGGGCCTGCTGCTGACGGCGATCGGCGGGCTGGCGCTTTCTGTGGATATCCCGCTGATGAGGCTCGCCGACGGCGAGCTGTGGTCGATCCTGGCCGCGAGAAGCATCGCGACCCTTGGCGTGACGCTTCTGGTCGCCACAGTGCTCAGGATCGCCAATGGGCGCTGGCCGCTGCTGGTGCCGGGCTGGCCGGGCCTCGTCACCGGTCTGCTCTACGGCCTGACGACGGTGGTCTTCCTTCTCGCCGTTTTCAACACCTCGACGGCGAATGTCGTTTTCATCGTCGCCTTCAATCCGATGTTCGCCGCGCTTCTTTCCTGGATTTTCCTCAAGGAGCGGCCGGCGCTGGCAACGCTGATCGCCATGGCGGCGATGATCTTCGGCGTCGGCCTGATCGTGCGGGACGGGCTTTCGGGCGGCCATCTCTTCGGCGATATTATGGCGCTGCTTACCGCCTTCATCATTGCCGCCGCCATCACCATCAGCCGCGCATCGCGCCGGGAGATGGGCTTTGTCTCGCTGCTTTCGACGGTGCTGCCGGCGGCGGTCGGCCTGATCTTAATCATGCCGGCAGGCGGTTTTTCGATCGAGCATCCGGCCTGGATCCTCTTTAACGGCGCGGTCATGATGCCGCTTGCCCTCTGGTGTCTGGCGACCGGGCCGCGTTACCTCTCCGCGCCGGAGGTGGGCATGTTCTACCTCCTCGAAACCGTGCTCGCACCGATCTGGGTCTGGCTGATCTTTGCGGAAACGCCGGCGCCGATGACGCTGGTCGGCGGCGGCATCCTGGTGATGGCGATCGCAGCGCATTCCGTCTGGATGGTGCAAAGAAGAAGCATCAGGCAAATGGCGGGTTAAGACATTGTCGTCTGCTCGACCTCATGTTATAACTCCGTTACCACAGAGGACAAAGCGATGAACGTCACAATCCGCAAGATCGGCAATTCCGAGGGTATTATCATCCCTAAGGAAACCCTCGACCGTCTTGGATTGAAGACCGGTGATTCATTGGAATTGCAGATGGAAAACGGAGGCATCACTTTGAAGCCGGCCGATGAGGATTTGTCTCGTCAACTCGAGGCGGCGCGATATTTCATGGACAAGTATAAGGTCGCCTTGAAAAAGCTGGCCGAATAATGGCCTTCAAGTTCCTGATGAGACCATTGGTGGAGAGCCTGCAGAAAATGCAGATCGAGCGCTTCGGCGGTCTCGCAGGACTGCGTAACGAAGGCGCGCTGGAATCGGCTCTCGGCCGGCCGATGCACAAGGCAAATTATGGCTGCGACAACGTCATCGAACTCGCCGCTGCCTATCTTTTCGGCCTTGCCCGCAACCACGCATTCGTCGACGGTAACAAGCGGATCGCGATCGTAACCGCCGGTGTGTTCCTTCTCGAAAACAGCTACGAGATCGAAACGACCGATGCGAATCTCTACGCTTTCGTTCTTGCCGTCGCCGCCGGCGAGATCGACGAAGAAGGTGCGACCCGCTTCCTGCGGGATTTCTGCATACCGCTCAACCCGTCGCCTTGAACTGCTGCTGCTCCAGTTCCCTGCCAAGCCCCTCGACCACATGAGCCCAACCTTTCCGAGTCTTTTCCTCCTGTTCTGCCCATTCGGCGCACATTTCATGGGTCAGTGTCAGACGACTGCCGCCGTCGAGAGGCTCGATGTCGATCTCGACGCGGTCGCAATTGTGATCATGCTCCTCGACGGAAAAGCTGAAGACCATGCGCTGCGGGCGCTTCAATTCCAGGAAAACGCCCTGATGAAAAGCGTCGCCGGTCGGGCGGCGGTCGACGACGAAGAAACGGCCGCCGACACGCGGATCGATATCGGCGCGAATGACATGACCGTCATCGGTCGCAAACAGGAAACGGCGGGCGATTTCGGGGTTGAGCCAGGCGTCGTAGACGACAGCGGGCGGCGCTTTGTAGGTGTGGCTGACATGCAATTTGATGGTGCTGGCGGGCATCGATTTTCCTCCGTTAAGGGCGCGCGCACTTTCCCCAAGCGCACGGGCCACGGCCATTCCGTCCGCCTTCGGAGCCGGCCTTCTCTTATTTTTGCTAACAGGATTGAGATAGAGGCATTGCCGCGCCCGCCAAGAGAGGGCGCGGAATTTTTAGGCCTCAGCCGGCGAATTTGCCGCTGCGCGGAAAACCCTTCGGCACGGTGCGGCCGGCGGTGGCGCGGTCGGCCAACCATTCGGCAAGTTCGTCCTTGTTCTTCGTGAACGTGCGGCCGGCGCTGTCTTCCCAGACGAGGCCGTCTGATATCGCGAAGCAGCGGACATCGGAAATGCCGCCATCCTTGTAGCGCTGCAGACGCACGCCCTTGCCGCGCGACATTTCCGGCACTTGCGCTAAGGGGAAGACCAGCAGCTTGCGATTTTCCCCGACAACGGCGACATGGTCGCCGCTGACGGGCACGAGCAGCTGCGTTTCCTCGGGCAGCGCGACGTTCATGATCTGCTTGCCCTTGCGGGTATTGGCGACCAGCTCGGCTTCGGGAACGACGAAGCCGTTGCCGGCTGTCGAGACAATCAGCTGCTTGCGCGAGGGATCATGGACGAAAGCGGTCAGCACCGCCTGGTCGTTATCCATATCGACGATGATGCGCAGCGGCTCGCCGTGACCGCGGCCGCCCGGCAGCTTGTCGCCACCGAGCGTGAAGGCCTTGCCGCCGGTGGTGACGATCAGGATCTTGTCCGTCGTCTGCGCCGGGAAGGCGATCCTCAAGCCGTCGCCTTCCTTGAAGGTCAGCGCCGCCGTATCGGCGATATGGCCCTTCAACGCGCGGATCCAGCCCTTTTCGGAAATGACGACGGTGATCGGTTCCTTCTCGATCATCGCCTGCTGAATTGCTTCCTCGTCGGTCTCGGGCGCGTCGGCAAACTGGGTGCGGCGGCGGCCGACCTCGGTCGCCTTGGCGAATTTCTTCTTCACTTCACCGATTTCCCAGGCGACCGTCTGCCACTGCTTGTCGTCGGAGGAAAGCAACGCCTCGATCTCGCCCTTCTCCTTGGTGAGTTCGTCGAATTCCTTGCGGATTTCGAACTCTTCCAGCTTGCGCAAGGCGCGCAACCGCATATTGAGGATCGCCTCGACCTGATTGTCGGTGAGATCCCAGCGCGCCATCATCACCGGCTTCGGCTCGTCCTCCTCGCGGATGATGCGGATGACCTCGTCGATGTTGAGGTAGGCGACCAGCAGGCCGCTGAGGATTTCGAGGCGTCTGTCGATTGCTGCCAGACGGAAGCGCGAACGGCGCTGCAGGACTTCGCGGCGGTGATCCAGCCACTCCTTCAGCACCTCGTTCAGTGCCATGACCCGCGGGATGCGGCCCATGGAGAGCACGTTCATGTTGAGCGGGAAGCGGCTTTCGAGCTCCGTCAGCTTGAACATCGATTCCATCAGGATCGTCGGATCGACGCTGCGGGTCTTCGGCACCAGCACGACACGAATGTCTTCGGCCGATTCGTCGCGGATATCTTCCAGCAGCGGCAGCTTGCGGGCGATCAGCAGCTCGGCGATCTTCTCGATCAGCCGCGATTTCTGCACCTGGAAGGGAATTTCGGTAATGACGATCTGGTAACCGCCGCGGCCGAGATCTTCCGTCTGCCATTTCGCCCGCACGCGGAAACCGCCGCGGCCGGTGCGGTAGCTCTCGATGATGCTGTCGCGGTTGTCGATGATAATGCCGCCGGTGGGGAAATCCGGGCCGGGAATGAATTCGACGAGCTTTTCGACGGTCGCATCGGGATGTTTAATCAGATGCAGGGCGGCGTCGCAAAGCTCGTGAGCATTGTGCGACGGGATCGAGGTCGCCATGCCGACGGCGATGCCGGAGGAGCCGTTGGCGAGCAGGTTCGGAAAGGCGCCGGGAAGGACGACCGGCTCGGAATTCGATTCGTCGTAAGTGTCGCGGAAATCGACGGCATCCTGATCGATGCCTTCGAGCAGCAGTTCGGAAACCGCCGTCATCTTCGATTCGGTGTAACGCATGGCGGCGGGGCTATCGCCGTCGATATTGCCGAAATTGCCCTGGCCGTTGACCAGCGTGTAGCGCTGCGAGAAGTCCTGGGCGAGACGGGCAAGCGCATCGTAAATCGACTGGTCGCCGTGCGGATGGTAGTTACCCATCACCTCGCCGACGATCTTGGCGCATTTCCTGAAGGCCGAGTTCGGCCTCAGCCCCATCTCGTTCATCGCATAGACGATGCGGCGATGGACAGGCTTCAGCCCGTCGCGCACGTCAGGCAAGGCGCGGTGCATGATGGTCGACAACGCATAGGCAAGGTAACGCTGCTCGAGCGCCGCCTTGAGGTCGACCGGCTGGATGTGATCATCGTCTCCGCCTGAAGGCGGCAAAATCTCTTGTCCCATAGGTTCTGACTAGCTCAGAAGAGGCCGGCGGGCAAGGAATCGGGGCCATTACGGCTGTGGATGAAGTCTTCGGACCGACATCAAAGGATGAGACAAACGCGCCGCCGCAATTTGGACTTCGTTTGCCGTTCCTCTCAACAAAAATTTAGAGGTCGGCAAATATAAAGCAGGTCCAATCCGTAGTAGCGTCACTGCAGATTTCCAACCGCCACCACGCCACCAGAGGAATCACCCCATGAACTTTTACCGGACAACGCGGCTGATGCTATCGAGCGCAGCCTTTTTCTCGCTTGCCGGCTCGGCTTTCGCTCTCGACGGCGCCGATCTGCTGAAGAAGCTCAATGCCGCCTATGCCGCACAAGGCGGAACGATTTCGGCTGACAGCGTCGATATCGACGGCACGACCGCGACGCTGAAGAATGTCAGCGTCAAATCGGCCGGTGGCGAAAGCCTGGCCGTTGGCGAAGTCACTCTTTCCGGCGTCGAAGAAGACGAGGATGGCGGCTATTACATCGAAGAGGCCGCCTTCCCCGATATCAACACCACGAAAGACGGCGTCACGGTCACGGCGCAGGAGCTGACGCTCGGCGGCATCTCGATCCCGGCAACGCCGGGCGGCGACACGCTCGATACCATGATGCTCTACGAAACTGCCCATACCGGCCCGCTGAAGGTGGTCAAGGATGGGGCGGAATTGTTCTCGGTGCTCGAAAGCGACGTCAACCTGACGCTGCGCGAAGACGAATCCGGCTTCGATTTCGACGGCGCCTTCAAAAGCATGAAAGCCGATCTCAGCAAAGCCGAGGATCCGCAGAGCAAGGACGCAATCGAGAAGCTGGCCCTGCAGCACATCCAGGGCGACATCACCATGAAGGGTGCCTGGGAACTTGCCCCCGGCACGATCGACATTTCGGAATTCGCCTTCGACTTCACCAACATCGGCAAGCTGAACCTTGGCTTCAAGATCTCGGGCTACACGATGGCCTTCGTGAAGTCGCTGCAGGATGCGATGAAGCAATCCGAAGCCAACCCGAACAAGGAAGAGTCGCAACAAGCGCTTGGCCTTGCCATGCTCGGCCTGATGCAGCAGTTGTCCTTCGAGGCCGCGCAGGTGCGTTTCGAAGACGCCTCGATCACCAAGCGCGCGCTCGATTATGCCGGTTCACAGCAGAACATATCCGGCAAGCAGATGGCGGATTCGTTGAAGGCGATGACGCCGATCATGCTGGCGCAGCTCAATATCCCGGAACTGCAAAACGCCATTTCGGCTGCGGTCAACACCTTCCTCGACGATCCGAAGAGCCTGACCGTCAAGGCCGCTCCTGAAAAGCCGGTGCCGTTCCCGACGATCGTGGGCGCCGCCATGGGCGCTCCGAACACGCTGCCGCAGGTGCTTGGCGTCAAGGTTACCGCCAACGACTGATCGCTTCGATCTCGCGACGAAAAGGCCCGGCAGTTCGGTACTGCCGGGCCTTTTCGTTTTCATGCGCGATGACGGGCGACCTCGGCGATGGCGAGGACTGCGATATCAAGCAACTCCTCTAGCGATGCGCCATCCCTCGCCTGCACCGACATGCCCTGAATGATGGCACCGAGGAACCGTGCCAGCGCGCGGGGAGTCGTCTGTGGCTTCATGTCGCCCTCGTGGATGCCACGCTCGATCCTCGCCGTGAAAGCGTCCAGCGACCGACGGCGCAGCGCCGCAACATGGTCGGCGATCACCTCGTTCTCGCTGGCGCAGTTCAGCACAGCCGTCGAGATCATGCAGCCTTTCGGATGCTCCGGCGCCGAGAAAATCTCAGCCGAGCCCCGCAATATGCGCTCGAAGGCGGAGACGGTGTCGATCGGCTCGCCAAGCGCAGAAAAAGTGTCGGCGCCCAGCCCTCGGTATTGCTCCAGCGCGGCGCGGTAGAGATCGGCCTTCGAGTTGAAGGCGGCATAGAGGCTTTGCGGCGTGATACCCATGGCGGCAGTGAGATCGGCGATCGAGGCGCCCTCATATCCATGCTCCCAGAAAGTCTCGCGCGCCGCCGAGAGAACGGTCTCGCGGTCGAAGGCCGGCGGACGGCCGCGGCGGCGGGCGGTAGAATTTTCCACGTCTCGGCTATTTTTCACAATGATCACTCTAGAAATTCGAGGCAGCTTTCTGTATTCAGGAACGGTCATTGTGATTATAGAAGGTTTAATCTGATGAGTCTTCCCCTCGAAATGGCAGACGCCGACAGGAATTCATCGCTTGCAGCTGCAGTCGATGCGGCCATCACAAGTGCTCTCGACGACAAACGGCTTGTTGGAACGGTGGTGCTTATCGCCCGCGACGGAGAGATCGTCCATCGCCGCGCCGCCGGCCTTGCCGACCGCGAAAGCGGTCTGGCGATGCGCGAGGACACCATCTTCAGGCTTGCCTCCATCACCAAGCCGATCGTCACCATCGCCGCAATGCGGCTCGTCGAGCAGGGAAGAATCGGGCTCGACGACCCGGTGACGAGATGGCTGCCGGACTTCCGGCCGAGGCTGCCTGACGGCAGTGAAGCAACCATTCGCATCCGCCACCTGCTGACCCATACGTCGGGACTCAGCTACAGCTTCTTCGAAGAGGACGATTCTTATACCCGCGCCAGCGTTTCCGACGGCCTCGACAAACCCGGGCTGCCGCTGGCCGAGAACCTGCGGCGGATCGCCAGCACGCCACTGCGCTTCGCGCCGGGCAGCGACTGGCAATATTCCGTCGCCATGGATGTTCTGGGCGGCGTCATCGAGGCGGAAACCGGCGCGCCGCTGGGCGAGGCCGTCGCCGAACTGGTGACGAAACCGCTTGGACTTGCCGATACCGCGTTTTCGATTCGAGACCACAGCCGGCTGGCAGCGGCCTATATGGACGCTTCACCCGAACCGGCGCTGATGGGCGAGACTGCGCTGGTGATGTCGCTGATGGGTCCGATCCGCTTTGCGCCGAACCGCATCTTCGACCCCGCCTCCTATCATTCCGGCGGCGCCGGCATGGCGGGAACGGCGGGTAATATCCTGGCCATACTCGAAACCATCCGTAGGGGTGGCGCACCGCTGCTCTCGACTGAAACCGTAGGGATGATGATGACGGACCAGGCCGACGGGCGTCGCCAGCAGCACGAACCCGGCTCCGGCTTTGGCTTCGGCTGGTCGGTCATCACCAATCCGGCCGAGGCAGGCGTCCCCTTCCCCACCGGCACGTTGAAATGGGGCGGCGTCTACGGCCATAGCTGGTTCATCGATCCGGTCAACGGGTTGACCGTCGTTGCGCTGACCAACACGACGCTTGAAGGCATGTGGGGAAAATTCACGGTCGATCTTCGCGAGGCGATCTACGCGGCATTGTGAGTGACCAAACCAACAGAAAAGCCCGGCGATTTGCCGGGCTTTTGCATTCGGGATCAGGCGATCTCAATCTTTCTTGACGGGCGGGATCGGCCGGATCGACAGCTCGCGCAGCTGCGTCGGCGCTGCCGGGCTCGGCGCGCCCATCAGCAGGTCCTGGGCCTGCTGGTTCATCGGGAAGAGCGAGATTTCGCGCAGGTTCTTCGCGCCGACGAGCAGCATGACGATACGGTCGATACCGAAGGCGGCGCCACCATGCGGGGGGGCGCCATACTGGAAGGCGCGGTAGAGGCCGCCGAAACGATCCTCGACATCCTGCTGGCTGAGGCCGACCTTCTCGAAGGCGGCGACCATGGTTTCCGGTGACTGGTTACGGATCGAGCCCGAGGCGATTTCGAAGCCGTTGCAGACGGCGTCGTACTGGAACGCCTTGATGGTCAGCGGATCCTGGTTCTGAAGCGCGTCGAGGCCGCCCTGCGGCATCGAGAATGGATTGTGGGCGAAATCGACCTTCTTTTCTTCCTCGCTCCATTCGAAGAACGGGAAGTCGACGATCCAGCAGAGTTCGAAACGGTCGCGATCGACAAGGTTCAGCTCTTCGCCGGCCTTGGTGCGGGCTTCACCGGCAAACTTGTAGAACTTCGCCGGATCGCCTGCAACGAAGAAGCAGGCGTCACCGTCATCGAGGCCGAGCTGGGTCCGGATCGCGTCGGTGCGCTCCTCGCCGATGTTCTTTGCCAGCGGGCCGGCGCCCTCGAGCTTGTCACCTTCCTTGCGCCAGAAGATGTAACCGAGGCCAGGCTGACCCGTCGACTGCGCCCAGGCATTCATGCGATCGCAGAACGCTCTGGAACCACCGGTCTTGGCCGGAATCGCCCAGATCTCGACCTTCGGGTTGGAGGCGATCATGCCTGCGAAAACCTTGAAGCCGGAGCCGGCGAAATGCTCGGTCACGGCCTGCATGACGATCGGGTTGCGCAGATCGGGCTTGTCGGAGCCATATTTGCGGATCGCCTCGTCATAGGGGATGCGCGGCCATTCCTTGGTGACCGGCTTGCCTTCGGCGAATTCCTCGAAGATCGAGGTCATCAGCGGACCCATCGTGTCCCAGACGTCTTCCTGGGTGACGAAGCTCATTTCGAGGTCGAGCTGGTAGAATTCACCCGGCAGGCGATCGGCACGCGGGTCTTCGTCGCGGAAGCACGGCGCGATCTGGAAATAACGGTCGAAGCCGGCAACCATCAGAAGCTGTTTGTACTGCTGCGGCGCCTGCGGCAAGGCATAGAAAGTGCCGGGATGGATGCGCGACGGCACGAGGAAGTCGCGCGCGCCTTCCGGCGAGGAGGCGGTCAGGATCGGGGTCGTATATTCGGTGAAGCCGACATTGCCCATTTCGCGGCGCATGGCGGAGATGACCTGGGTGCGCTTGACGATGTTCCGGTGCAGCGTTTCGCGGCGAAGATCGAGGAAACGATACTTCAGGCGGACGTCTTCGGGATAGTCCGGCTCGCCGAAGACCGGCAGCGGCAACTCCTTGGCGGCGGAGAGGATTTCGATCTCCTGTGCGTAGAGCTCGATCTCGCCGGTCGCCATGGTCTTGTTGACGGTATCTTCGGTGCGGGCCTTGACGAGGCCATCGATACGGATGACCCATTCGCCACGCACGGTTTCCGCCATCTTGAAGGCCGGGCTATCGGGATCGGCAACGACCTGGGTGATGCCGTAATGGTCGCGAAGATCGATGAAGAGAACGCCGCCATGGTCGCGAACGCGGTGAACCCAGCCGGAGATACGGACGGTCGAGCCGACATCCGACTTGCGGAGGGCGGCGCATGTGTGGCTGCGATAGCGATGCATGATCTCAAATCCTGGCATGTGGCTTAAGACGGCAGCAAGGGTTCCAAGACCCTCAAGCGCCGACAAGAAAATCGGGCGGAAAAGCGCATGGACGCTCCGATTTGTCAAGGCTTGGCGCACGCGGCCGAGCGTTTGACACGCGTTTATGGCGAGGCTGCGGCCGGTATGCTGCGGCAGTTTGGCTACGCTTCCCGTATTGATGAAGATGCCGGTCAACTTTAAAAGGATCGGCATTTCTCACCGTGGAGCATCCGCATGCCTCTCCTTAACCGACGCAACCTCTTGAAGGCATCCGCTGTTGCGGGTGCCTATGGCGTCGGCATCGGCATTGCCGGTAAATTCGGATTTGCCGCGGCGGCTCCCGAGCCGCAGCTGCTGACGGCGGTGAAGACCGAGGTTATGCTGACTGAGGCGGGACCAACCAGGGATATCATGAGCTGGGGCCATGACGGCATGCCGCCGATTCTCAGGATGAGGAAGGGGCGGCCCTATGCGGCGCGGTTGAAAAACGGGCTCGACGAGCCGACGACGATCCACTGGCACGGGCTTCGCATCGACAACGGCATGGACGGCGTGCCGTTCATGACGCAGCCCTATGTCTATACCGGCGACAGCTTCGACTATGCCTTCACGCCGCCCGATGCCGGCACCTTCTGGTACCATCCGCATTGCAACACGCTGACGCAGATGGGGCAAGGGATGACAGGTGTCATCGTCGTCGAAGATCCGGCCGATCCGGAATTCGATGCCGAGGTGGTGCTGAACCTGCGCGACTGGCGGCTCGGCGGCGACGGACAATTCATCGCCCCCTTCCGGCCGCGCGACGCTGCCAAGACCGGCACCTACGGCACGGTGCGCACCGCCAACTGGCACCAAGAGCCGCGATACGACGCGCCGGCCGGCGGGCTGGTGCGGCTGCGCATTGCGGTCACCGACGTGACGCGGATCTTCTCGCTGAGGATGCAAGGCGCCGAGGCCACCGTTATCGCGATCGACGGTAATCCGGTGCCGAAGCGTTTTCCCCTCGGCCTCCTGCAGATCGGACCGGGTCAACGGCTCGACCTTGCCGTGCGCATGCCGGATGCTGAAGGCGCAGTCGCGACGCTCGAGGATATCCGCGGCACGGCCCCGAAGACGATCGCCAGCCTGCGCGCGGTCGGATCATCGTTGAAGCGCGATATCGGCGATCTCGGGCCGCTTGTCGACAATCCCGTCCCGAAGGCCGATCTAACCGCCGCCGAGCAGATCCCCCTGATACTGAGCGCCACTGCCGAAAATGCCGCCGTCGAAAGCATCTGCGGCACGCTCGGCTACAGTTTCTGGGCCATCAACAAGGTGCCTTGGCCGGGCGATACGCCCGATCCGACGGCGCCGCTTGCGGAATTGAAGCTCGGCAAGAGCTATGTCTTCAATCTGGAGAATACCACGCCGCATGCGCATCCGATCCATCTGCACGGGATGAGCTTCACGGTGATCTCCTCCTCGACGCGGGAGGTGATGCCGCTGGTGTCCGATACCTATCTCATCCAGCCGGACGAGAAGGTGCAGCTTGCCTTCGTTGCCGACAATCCCGGCGACTGGCTGCTGCACTGCCATATCATCGAGCATCAGAAGACGGGGATGACGAGCTATCTCAGGGTAAGCTGAGACTGCTGCACTTTCACCGCGATTGCCGCCGTGCATCGCGCCGTGCTTCAGTTTGGACGTGATTCTTAGCCAGCAATGCTCGAAGCGTATGCTGTTGTATTGACATATCGAACCGAAAGGAGAAGGAAGGTTTAACCGACCTTTTCCTTGCGAATGAATTGATATGATCGAAACCACCGCCGATTTGGCGGCCGCCTGCAAAGAGCTGGCCAAGTCCGACTTCATCACCATCGACACCGAATTTCTGCGCGAAACGACCTTCTGGCCGGAGCTCTGCCTGATCCAGATGGCAAGCCCGACGACGGAGGTTCTCGTCGATCCGCTGGCCAAGGGCATCGATCTCGCCCCCTTCTTCGAGCTGATGGCCGATACGAAGGTGCTGAAGGTCTTTCATGCAGCCCGCCAGGACATCGAAATCATCTTCAATCGCGGCAATCTCATACCGCATCCGATCTTCGACACGCAGGTCGCCGCCATGGTCTGCGGCTTCGGCGACAGCGTCTCCTATGACCAGTTGGTCAGCCGCATCAAGAACGTCCATATCGACAAGTCGTCGCGCTTCACCGACTGGAGCCGCCGGCCGCTCTCGGACAAGCAGCTGGATTATGCGCTGGCCGACGTCACTCACCTGCGCGACGTCTACCTGTCGCTGAAGGCGGAACTCGAGCGCGAAGGCCGCACCTCCTGGCTCTCTGAGGAAATGGACATCCTGGAGTCGCGCGAAACCTACGACATGCATCCAGACGATGCCTGGCAGCGGCTGAAGATGCGTCTGCGCAAGCCGCAGGAGCTGGCGATCCTGAAATATGTCGCCGCCTGGCGTGAACGCGAGGCTCGGGCCCGCAACGTGCCGCGTTCGCGGGTGCTGAAGGATGATGCGATCTATGAGATCGCCCAGCAGCAGCCCAAGGATACCGAGGCGCTCGGCCGTCTGCGCACCATTCCGAAAGGTTGGGAGCGTTCGACTTCCGGCGCCGCGGTCATCGAGGCCGTCAACACCGCGCTTGCTCTACCGAAGGCCGATATGCCGCATGTGCCACGCCAGGCGCAGGCGCCCGAAGGGGCCGCTGCCGCCGTCGAATTGTTGAAGGTTCTGCTGAAGCTGATTTCGGAAAAACACGGCGTGGCGCCGAAGGTGATCGCCAATAGCGAGGATCTCGACAGGATCGCCGCCGAGGGCGAGAAGGCCGAAGTCGCCGCCCTGCACGGCTGGCGGCGCGATCTTTTCGGCGAGCCGGCACTGCAACTGATCCAAGGCGCGATCGCTCTGCGCTTCGTCGACCGGAAGGTCGAAACCGTCAGCCTCTGAGATCCCTATTCGAATTCGCTTGACGGTTTTTTCCGGCCTGAAACAATGGCGGGAAGAAACATCACGGCGCAGAGGCGGCATGCGGGAAATATCTCCGACACAGAATTGGATTCTGATCACGATCGTCCTTGCGGCCAGTGGCGTCATCTATGATCTGATGTTCTACTCCAATCAAACGCCGATCATCGGGGCGATCTTCGCGCTCTTCATCGGCATGCCGATCCTCGCCTTCGAGCGCAAGGTGCTGTTTCGAGCACTCTACAGGCGCATCCAGAAGCTGCCGACCTTCGCCTTCATCATCACCGAGCTGCTGATCTACGAAATCCTGATGAGCATCGGCTTTGCCTGCGCCGGCTTGCTGCTCTGGTGGCTCGGCATGGTGAAGCCGGCATCGCTCCTCGACCTCGTCATCATGCCGTTCGAGGTCTTCCTCTATGCGCTTGCGGTCTGCACGATGCTGATCTTCGTCTTGCGCGTGCGGGAACTGCTTGGTCGTGAAGTTTTCCTCAGCATGCTCATCAGCCGCTACCGCAATCCGGTCAGGGAAGAGCGCGTCTTCCTGTTCATCGACCTCGTCGATTCGACGGCTTTTGCCGAAAAGCACGGCGACCTCAGGGCGCAAGAACTGCTGAGCTCGCTGTTTGCGACCTTCGCCGAGCCCGTCAGGCGTCACAAGGGCATGATCAACGACTATGTCGGCGATGCTGCGATCATCACCTGGCCACTTGCCCGCGGCGTCAAGGATGCGCGTTGCGTGCGCTGCATCTTCGACATTCTCGCCGATATCGACGCCAATGCCGCCGGCTGGCGAAAGAATTACGGGCAGGTGCCGAAGCTCCGCGCCGCCCTCCATGGCGGCGAGATCATCACTGCCGAAATCGGCGTCGACCATCACAAGATCAGCTATTTCGGCGATACGGTGAACACCACCGCCCGGCTGGAGACGCTCTGCCGCAGTCTGAACCGATCGGTGCTGATCTCCAGCGAGCTTGCCCGGCGCATGGATTTTCCCGACGACATCACTTGCGAGGATCTCGGCACCCATGCCGTCAAGGGGCGCGGCCAGGCACTCGGCGTCATGGCGCTTTCCTCGCGCGCGGTCACCGTGCTGAACACGCCGGCGGTCATTCTGCACGGCTGAGCATAGTCTGACCTTCACGTCACCAAAGCTTCATCCAGCCGTCAATTCGCTGACATTAAAGCCCTGTTAAGCGGAAGGCCTTTGCAATCCGCTCCACGGGGATATTATGAAGAACGTCCTTTTTGCTTCCGTATCGCTTTTTATCCTGGTCGCGGGCTCTGCTTCGGCCGACCAGCAGCAGTTCCCGGCCAAGCTCGCCGGCCAGGCGATCCTGCCTGCCAACACCATGGTTGCGGCACCGGCCGATACCCCCGAATTCCTCAAGCATTCCGGCAAGTTTACGACGCCGGACCGCAAGCGCACCGAAGCGCTCGGCACCGTTCCCGGCAAGGACGGCGCCCGCATCACCGATCTGAAGCTTCCTTTCGACGGCCAGCCTATCCAGGGTTTCTCGGGCGTCAAGACGATGGCCGACGGCACTTTCTGGACGCTCTCCGACAACGGCTTCGGCTCGAAGTCCAACTCGTCGGACTCCATGCTCTTCCTGCACCAGATGAAGTTCGACTGGTCCGGCAACAAGGCTGATGTCGTCAAGAACCTGTTCCTTTCCGACCCCAACAAGATCGCGCCGTTCCCGATCGTGCTTGAAGGCACCGACACCCGCTATCTCACCGGCGCCGACTTCGATATCGAATCGATCCAGCCGGTAGCCGACGGCTTCTGGCTCGGCGACGAATTCGGTCCCTACATCCTGAAGTTCGACACGTCAGGCCGCCTCACCGACGTCATCCCGACGACGCTCGACGGTAAACCGGTGCTTTCGCCCGACAATCCGCTTCTCTCGGTTCCGGCCAACCCGGCTGCCAAGATGCCGGTCTTCAATCTGAAGCGCTCCGGCGGCTTCGAGGGCCTTGCCATGTCCAAGGACGGCGCCAAGCTCTACGGCCTGCTCGAAGGCGCCATCTACAAGGATGACGGCACGGTGGAAACCATCGACGGCCACACCGCCATTCGCGTCATCGAATTCGACGTCGCGTCGAAGAAGTGGACCGGCCGCAGCTGGTTCTATCCGTTCGAAGACAAGGGTGTGTCGATCGGCGACTTCAACATGCTCGACGACACGACCGCTCTCGTCATCGAGCGCGATAACGGCGCCGGCACGGCAGACAAGGCCTGCGCCGATCCGAAGCAGCCGAAGCCGGATTGCTTCGAAGCTCCGGCCGTGCTGAAGCGCGTCTACAAGATCAAGTTCAACGATGCCAATGTCGGCAAGTCCGTCCGCAAGATCGGCTATATCGACCTCCTCAACATCCAGGACCCCGACAACAAGAAGAGGGCCGGCAGCAAGGACGGCGCCTACGACATGCCGTTCGTGACGATCGAAAACGTCGACCGCGTCGACGCCACACACATCATCATCGGCAACGACAACAACCTGCCCTTTTCGGCCGGCCGCGCCGCCGACAAGGCCGACAATAACGAGTTCAGCCTGATCGAGGTTGGCGAGTTCCTGAACGCGAAGTAATTCGAGCGTGATGTGAGATAGAGAGGGCGGTGCGCAGGCGCCGCCTTTTTCGTTGACGCTGTGCCGTGTGTGCCCCCTCTGCCCTGCCGGGCATCTCCCCCACGGGTGGGAGATCACAAGTGGCATGGCTTTCCCGCATCTTGACCGTCAAGCCAAGCTGAACCGCTGATTGATTGGGGAAGCCGTTGCGCCCAGCCAATCTCCCCACCTGTGGGGGAGATGCCCGGCAGGGCAGAGGGGGGCTGATACGGCAAAACGGCCGCAAATCAGACCTATTCGAACCGAAACGCCAACCGCTTGTTCGTCAGCCTCGACAGCTGCTGTAGGCGGCCGTCCAGGCGTTCGCCGGCGAAGTCGCGATATTCGGGAGGCACGACGAATTCGAGGTCGAGGTCCGGGCTCGAGGATTTGCGGAAGGTCAGGCTCTTGACGATGCCGGGCATCGAGGCCGAGAACAGGTAGACGACGCGCAGCATGCCGCCGAGCAGCTTGGCGCGCTCGATGAGCTGCGGCGTGGCGATCTGCGCCAGCGGGCCGGTGGCGCCGTCGTCATGCAGGCCTTCGAAACGGTAATAGTTGGAAAGCGCAATGAAAGCGCGGCCGGGATGACTGATGCCGACGAAGGAAGAGTGGGCGATGACGTTCAGCGCCTGCAGGCCGCGATAGTCAGGATGGGCGCGCCAGCTGATATCGGCCAGCAGACAGGCGGCCTGACGGTAGCGGCTTTCCTCGTCGGTTTCCTGGATGCCGAAAAGGGGCATCATGCGGCCGGTCCATTCCGCGAGCTCGCGGGCATGCTCCGGCGAACGCGCACGCAGGATCGCCAGTTCGCCGGCCGCGGTAAGCAGCGGATCCAGGCGGCGTTCGGACTCCGACAACAGCGAATAAAGATATCCCTCGCGCACACCCTGCGCCGAGAAGGAAATCACCGACGGCTTCATCGCGCTCAGGACTTCCTTCATGGCGATAGCGCCGAAGGGCAGCAGCGAACGACGGTGCTTGGAAACAACCTGCAGCGCCGGCTCCCGGGAATCGCGCGCGGTCAGCTGTTCGAGGAACAGCATCATCGCTTCGAAAGACACCTCATAACCCTGCATCATATGCAGCGGATAATGGGTGATTTCCATGTGCAGCTTGGCAATGTTTCGCCAGGTGCCACCGACGGCGTAGAAGGTGCGGCCCTCGCCTTTCAACAACAGCTTTGCCGTCTTCAGTTGCTTGCGGGCAAAGGTCTGGGCCTTGGAGAGCGAACCGCCGGCATATTCCGACAGGCGCAGGCCGCCGAGCGGCAGCGTGATGCCCTTGCCGAACTCCTTGCCCTTGATATCGATCAGTTCCAGTGAGCCGCCGCCGAGATCGCCGGCAATGCCGTCAGGGTTATAGAAACCGCTGATGATGCCGAGCGAAGCGAATTTCGCCTCCTCCTCACCCGAGAGCACGCGGACCTTGCGGTTCAGGATGGTTTCTGCCTGATGGATGAAATCAGGGCCGTTGCTCGCCTCGCGCGCGGCCGCCGTCGCCAGCACATACATGGTGGCGGCGCGCGCCTGGTCGGATAGGGCCTTGAAACGGTGCAGCGCCGCCAGAGCCCGCGCGACGCTGTCTTCATCCATCTTGCCAATAAGGGCGACACCCTTGCCGAGGCCGCAGAGGACCTTTTCATTGAAGAGGACGGTGGGCGAACGGGACATGCCTTCGTAGACGACAAGACGGATCGAATTCGATCCAATATCGACGACGGAGACCGGGGCGATCCCCGGAAGGCGCCCCTGGGCTTCAGATTCAACCATTTAGGTCCAGTATTACTTGTTGTTGCGGCCTTCGAGCAGGCCGGCGATCAGCTTCGGCGCACTGGACTTCAGAGCTTCACCACGGCCTGACAGGCTCGGATTGGTCATGAAATACTGCTGCGCATTGAACGGTTCTTCGCCCCTGCGCACTTCCATGCGACGCGACGTACCGTCGGGCAATATCTCGTAGCTTTGTTGATTGTCAATCACGTTGCCGAGCATAATCTGTGACAAGACCTGCTCGTGAACGGTCGGATTTGTCAACGGAACCATGGTTTCGACACGGCGATCGAGGTTTCTCGGCATCATGTCGGCCGAGCCGATATAAACCAGCGCCTTGTCGGACGGCAGACCGTGGCCGTTGCCGAAGCAGAAGATGCGGCTGTGTTCGAGGAAGCGGCCGACGATCGACTTGACGCGGATCTTTTCCGAAAGGCCGGGCACCTGGGGACGCAGGCAGCAGATGCCGCGCACGACAAGATCGATCTCGACGCCGGCATGGCTGGCGCGATAGAGCGCGTCGATGATGTCGGGATCGACAAGCGAATTCATCTTCATCCAGATCGCCGCCGGCGCACCGTTCCTGGCGTGCTGGACCTCTTCCTCAATGTGACGCAGGATGCGCGAGCGCATCGTATAGGGCGAGATCGCGAGCTGCATGCCCTGTTCCGGCTCGCCGTAGCCGGTGATGAAGTTGAAGATGTTCGCCATGTCGTGGGCGATGACGGGATTGCAGGTGAAGTAGGAGAGATCAGTATAGATCTTCGCGGTGATCGGGTGATAGTTGCCGGTGCCGAGATGGCAATAGGTGCGCAGTTTGCCGTCCTCGCGACGGACGACCAGCGACATCTTGGCGTGGGTCTTGAGCTCGATGAAGCCGAAGACGACCTGGACGCCGGCGCGTTCGAGGTCGCGCGCCCAACGGATGTTTGCCTCTTCGTCAAAGCGGGCCTTGAGCTCGACCAGCGCCGTCACCGACTTGCCGGCCTCGGCGGCGTCGATCAGCGCGCGGACAATCGGGCTGTCGTTGGAGGTGCGGTAAAGCGTCTGCTTTATCGCCAGGACGTCAGGATCGCGCGCAGCCTGGAGAAGAAACTGGACCACCACGTCGAAAGATTCGTAGGGGTGATGGACGACCATGTCCTTTTCGCGGATAGCGGCGAAGCAATCGCCGGCGTGCTCGCGGACGCGCTCGGGAAATCGGGCATTGTAGGGGGCAAAACGCAGATCGTCGCGCGGCGCCTTGGTAATCTCCGACAGCGTGTTCAGCGCCAGAAGACCCGGCAGAACGGCGACGCGATTGTCGGGGATACTCAGTGCCTGGACGACGAACTGGCGCAGCGACGCCGGCATTTCCGAATCGGTCTCGATGCGGATGACCTTGCCGCGGCGTCGGCGTTTCAGCGCCGTTTCGAAGAAGCGGACGAGATCCTCGGCCTCTTCCTCGACTTCAATATCGCTGTCGCGGATGACGCGGAACGTACCGGAGCCCTGCACCTCGTAACCCGGGTAGAGCCGATGGATGAAGATGTTGGCGACATCTTCCAGCGTGATGTAGCGGATCGTGTTTCCATCATCCGGCAGGCGAACGAAGCGATCGAGCGCCACCGGCAGGCGCAACAGCGCCGTCATCGGCTCGCGGCCGTTCTTGCTGACGAGCTGCAGACCGATCGAGAAGCCGAGATTCGGAATGAAGGGGAACGGATGGGCGGGATCGATCGATAGCGGCGTCAAAACAGGGAAGATCGCCTGCTCGAATTCGGCGGCCAGCCACTGGCGGTCGCCCTCGCTCAGGGCGCCGGGGCGCACGATCAGGATGTCTTCCTTGGCGAGATATTGTTGCAGCACGGCGAGCGAGGCCTGCTGCTCCATCTGCAGATGGTCGATCTCCTGCAGGATCGAGTCGAGCTGCTCGGCCGGCGTCTTGCCGTCCGGGCTGCGGATGGCGATATTCTGGCGTACCTGGCCTTCGAGGCCGGCGACACGCACCATGAAGAACTCGTCGAGGTTGGCGGCCGAGATCGACAGGAAGCGGACACGCTCGAGCAGCGGATGCTCGGTATTCAGCGTTTCTTCGAGGACACGGCGGTTGAACTGCAGCCAGGAGAATTCTCGGTTGATGAAGCGCTCGGGGCTCTTGAGCAGCTCTTCCAGCGGGGGGGTGTTGTCGTTGATTTCCGGAGTGAGTTCCTGATGTTCTGCGACTGCACTATCCATGGTCCGCTTACCCCGTTTTCAATCGCCAAAGGCAATTATATCAGTTTGACGACGGAACTGTGACAGTCAATCGGCCGGTTCCGAATTTCCCAATTCATTCAATACTTCGGCAGCAAGAGACCGGGTGATTTTCGTGCCCCGCGACAGCGCCAGCCGGTCAAGCCTTTCGACGATTGTCTGGGCCGCGTTCAGCGACCGCTCCATCCTGACAACGATATAGAGCACGAGTTTGTCATCTATATAAAGCTGCCGGTCGGCGAAGAGCTTGACGATCACCTGCGACAACAGCGCCTCATCGGGTTCGCCGATCTCGACGACGGTTGCCGCTTTCAGGCGCGAGCGCAGATCGGGCAACGAAACCGGCCACGACATCGGCCAGAGACGGCTGGTGATCAACAGGCTGGTGCCGTTTTCGCGCACGCTGTTGATGACGTGAAAGAGCGCATTGTCGTCGAAGCCGAGGCGGTCGGCGTCCTCGAACAGCACCGGGCCGGCGGCAGCGGCAACCGCCGCATCCGAGCCACGCTCGGGGTGGATGTCGACGGCGCCGCTCAATTCCCGCCAGATCCGGGCGAGATGCGATTTTCCCGAGCCTACGGGGCCGGCGAGCACGACCACCGGCGATGGCCATGCCGGCCAGGCATCGACGATCGAAACGGCGGCGGCGAGCCGCTCCGAGATCAGGAGGTCGTCGCGCCCGCTTGCGGCATCGTGCGAAAAGACCAGCGGCAGCTGCTCTCCGGCCTTGCGCTTCGGATCAGCGTTTTTCGCGTCACTCATTGGGAACTGATTTCGTCTTCCGGGCACTGCCACTCGGCGACCCGCCAAAATAAAGATCACTCTGAAGGTAGCGTGAAAGTGCGAAACGAACAAGGACGCCGACCGCCGCCGCCGCCGGCACGGCGACCAGAAGCCCGACGAAACCGAAGAGCGCGCCGAAGGCAAAGAGCGCGAACATCAGCCAGACCGGATGCAAGCCAACGCTGGAGCCGACGAGCTTCGGCTGCAGAATGTTACCTTCGAGGAACTGACCGCTGAAGAAGACGACGAGCACCAGGCCGATCAACGGATAATCCGGCCAGAACTGCACAAGCGCGACGCCGACCGCCAGCACGAGACCAACCATCGAGCCGACATAGGGAATGAAGCTGATCATGCCAGCGAAGAGGCCGATCAGCAGCCCGAAATTCAGCCCCACGAGAGAGAGGCCGACGGCATAATAAATGCCGAGGATGAGGCAGAGCGAGCCCTGGCCGCGGATGAAACCGGCGATTGCCTGGTCGATCTCCTTGGCGATCTGGCGGACATCGCTGACATAATCGCGCGGGATCCACTGATCGACCTTGGCGACCATGCGGTCCCAATCGAGCAGGATGTAGAAGGCGACGACGGGGGTGACCACGAGCAGCGATATGACGTCAACGATCGCCTTTCCGGAATTCCAGATCTGCGCAAAGAGCCCGGTGAGGAAGCCCATGCCCTCCGACAGGATGCCCGAGAGATTGTCCTTGATCGTGCCCACTTGGTTCTCAACCCAGTCCGGCAGCAGCGAATTCTGCGCCTGCGCGATGAACTGCTGTAATTGGCTGATATAACCCGGCAGACGTTGAGCGAAATCGTTGAACTGGCTGATCAGCACCGGAATGAGGATCATCAGCGCCAGCGCGAAGACGATCACGAAAGCGACGAGAATGCCGATGGTCGCCATCATGCGGCTCAGTCCCAGCCGCTGCAACCTGTCTGCCACCGGATCGAGGAAGTAGGCGATCGCCATGCCGGCGACGAAGGGCAGCAGGATCGAGCTGAAGACATAGAGAAAGACGATGAAGAAGACGAGCACCACCAGCCAGAAGAAAATCTGACGTTTGAGACTGTTGCCGCTGACTTGCTGTGGCATTGCTTCCCCGCTGATCGCTCGCCGCCGTCTGACGCCGCATCCGATCCGAAGCGGCCATTGAGCACATAGGATGCAGGCGCAAAGATGGTCAACCCTGTCGCGCCAAATCCCGGAAAGGCCGGAAGAAGACGCGGGAAATTGGGGCTTTCGCCATGCAGCGCTTGCATAAAAGCCCCTGTCATGCAATTGCGACCGGCAGATGACGCGGCACGTTTGCCGCCTGAAATAGCCATCGGAGACCAGCATGAGCCAGTCTGGGAAAAACGGCCTGACATATAGCGATGCGGGCGTCGACATCGATGCCGGCAACCTGCTCGTCGAAAAGATCAAGCCGGCGGTGCGCTCGACCCGCCGTCCCGGCGCCGACGGCGAGATCGGCGGCTTCGGCGGGCTTTTCGATCTCAAGGCGGCAGGCTTTACCGATCCGGTTCTCGTCGCCGCCAATGACGGCGTCGGCACCAAGCTGAAGATTGCGATCGACGCCGACTATCACGAAACCGTCGGCATCGACCTCGTCGCAATGTGCGTCAACGATCTCGTGGTACAGGGCGCCGAGCCGCTGTTCTTCCTCGATTATTTCGCGACCGGCAAGCTCGACCCCGACCAGGGCGCGGCCATCGTCGGCGGCATTGCCGCCGGCTGCCGTGAGGCCGGCTGCGCGCTGATCGGCGGCGAGACGGCCGAAATGCCCGGCATGTATTCCTCCGGCGACTACGACCTCGCGGGTTTTGCCGTCGGTGCTGCCGAACGCGGCAAGCTGCTGCCATCAGGCGATATTGCCGAGGGTGACGTGATCCTCGGCCTCGCCTCCTCCGGCGTCCATTCCAACGGTTTCTCGCTGGTGCGCAAGATCGTCGAATTGTCCGGCCTCGATTGGGATGCACCGGCGCCGTTCACCGAAGACAAGAAGCTTGGCGAAGCCCTGCTCGAGCCGACGCGTATTTATGTGAGGCCGCTCCTGAAGGCGATCCGCGAGACCGGCGCCATCAAGGCGCTGGCGCACATCACCGGCGGCGGCTTCCCGGAAAATATTCCGCGCGTGCTGCCGAAGCATCTGGCGGCCGAGATCGATCTTGCCGCCGTCAAGGTGCCGCCGGTGTTTTCATGGCTCGCCAAGACGGGCGGCGTCGAATCCAAGGAAATGCTGCGCACCTTCAACTGCGGCGTCGGCATGATCGCCGTCGTCGCCGGTGAGAATGTTGCGGCGGTTTCCGCCGCACTCGAAGCCGAGGGCGAGACGGTTGTCACGCTCGGCCGCATGATCGCCCGCGACGAGGGCGCTGCCGGCACGGTCTACAAGGGTACGCTTGCCATATGAGCTCGCCGCGCAAACGCGCCGTCGTCTTCATATCAGGCAGCGGCTCCAACATGATGGCGCTGGTTGCGGCTGCAAAGGCCGCCGACTACCCGGCCGAGATCGTCGGGGTGATCTCCGACAAGACGGATGCCGGCGGGCTTGCCAAGGCGGCTGCCGAAGGCATTGCCACCTTCGCTTTTCCCCGCAAGGACTATGCCAGCAAGGATGCACATGAGGCGGCGATCTTTTCGGCGCTCGATGAGCTTTCACCCGACATTCTCTGCCTGGCGGGCTATATGCGGCTGCTGACGGCGACCTTCATACAACGTTATGAAGGCCGGATGCTCAACATCCACCCTTCCCTGCTGCCGCTGTTTCCCGGCCTGCATACGCATCAGCGTGCAATCGATGCCGGCATGCGGATCGCCGGCTGCACGGTGCATTTCGTCACCGAAGGCATGGATGAGGGGCCGGTGATCGGCCAGGCGGCCGTACCGGTTCTTTCCGGCGACACGGCCGAAAGCCTTGCTGCACGTGTGCTCACCGTGGAGCACCAGATCTATCCGCAAGCGCTACGGCTCTTTGCCGAGGGCCGTGTGACGATGGAAGCCGGCAGGGCCGTCAGCGCTCAGGCCTCGACCGCTGTGCCCAAGGCTCAGCTGATTTCACTGATAGGCGATCGCGCCTAAGCCGCCAGCGCCCGCAATGGATGCAGCGTGCCGTCGCTGTAGACGAAGCGGCCGGCGCGGAAGGTGGCGCGGATGCGATTGATATCACCCGGCTCGACCACGACCAGATCGGCGCGCTGGCCGATGGCGATCGCGCCACGATCCAACAATCCGGCCGAGCGGGCCGCATTGCTGGTCGCCATGGCAACGGCTGCCGGCAAGCCACCTTCCACCATATCGGCAAGCTTGAAGATGCCGGGCACGAAGGCGGCCGGATGATAATCGGCGGCGATGATGCTCAGCAGGCCGGCGCTTGCGGCATCGAGCGCGCTGAGATTACCCGACATCGACTGGCCGCGCAGCGCGTTCGGCGCGCCCATCAACGTCCAGAGGCCGCGGCGGCGCGCCTCCTCCGCCGCAGGTGCGGTGACAGGAAACTCGCTGATGGTGACGCCAAGATCGTGCATTTCGGCGACCTTTTCGACGCTGTCGTCGTCATGCGAGGCAAGCGACAGCTTGTGTTTCAGCGACAGCGCGACGATCTCCTTCAGCTTGGCCTCGATGTCGGGATTGCTGCGCATGGCGATGCGCTTGGAAACGATCTCCGCCGCCATTTCCTCGGAGATGGCGCGACGCTCGGAAATGCTGAGGATGTAGCTCTGCAGGTTGTTGTACTGGCCCTGGCCCGGCGTGTGATCGGTGAGCGAAACCATGTCGATCTGATCGGAATTCAGCAGGCGCTCGAGTGCAGGGGCTGCACCGACATTGGTGATTTCGTAGCGGGCGTGGACGCGGTGGTCGATCAGCAGATCGTCACGCAGGCGGTTGATGCCTTCGATCACCGCCGATGTCGTCTCCAGCGAGCGGACGTGGCCGTAGACGCTTTCGGTCGCGAACGAGACGGCGGCAAACGCCGTCGTGACGCCGGCGGCAGCAAGTTTCTTGTCGAGTTCGTGGATGCCGAAATCGATCGGCATCATCGCGTTCGGCCGCGGGGCAATCTCGCGCTCGATCATATCGCCGTGGAGATCGACGAAGCCCGGCATCAGCAGCCGCCCGCCGCCATCGATCACAGCACCGGCGACCGGCTCCGGCCTGATCTCGGCGATGACGCCACCCTCAACACGCACGGAACCTTCACTCACCACCTCGTTTGGGAGAACGAGGGTGAAATTGCCGAGCCACATTGGCTGTCTCCTGACCGCATCCGATGATTGATAAACCGCAGCGCATAGAACTGCTTCGTGACAACTGCATGAAGCTTCTTACTCTTTGCGTTCTTGCTTTGCCACGCTTGACCAATCGGCTGACCAAGTTTTGGATATCATTACATTAGAAACAAAATGGACGGTGGCTATGACGATCAAAGTGAAAGTGGCAGAGGCAAAAACGCATCTCTCCGAGCTTCTGACAAAGGTGGAAGCAGGCGAAGATGTGGTGATATCACGCGGCAACAACCCGGTCGCGCGCATGATCAAGATCGATGACCGCCGCCAGAGGCTCGACGCCATCCGTGCACTCCGCAGCGAACGGGCAGAACGCGCCGGAGCGACCGCGGCTGAAATTCAAGCCTGGCGTCGCGAAGGTCAGCGCTGATGCCGTTCGTGGTTGATGCTTCGGTTGCGGCGGCTTGGTTGCTTGCCGATGAGGAAAGCCGGACGGCCGAAGAAGCCTTGTCGTTTCTCGAAACGGAAGACGCCTTGGTGCCCGATCTCTTCTGGCATGAGATGCGTAACATCCTGTTGACCGCGGAACGGCGGAAACTCATCTCCAACGATGTGCTCGCTTGTCTCATGCGACTCACCAGCCTGCCGCTGCGCACTGTCTCAAGCGAAGACCATCTTCCGATCCTACGACTTGCCGGAAAATATCAGCTATCGGCCTATGACGCCGCTTATCTCGCGCTCGCGGTCGCAGAGAACGTATCGCTTGCGACGCTGGACGCCGGACTGGAACGTGCTGCGTCAGCGGAAAGTCTCACCTTCGGGCTGAGTTAGAGCCTTTCCTGGTCAGATTGCAGCATTCTGTTGGCTCAAACGGAGTCGGATGGTCGACCGGCCGGCGCGCGTCGTAGCCAAGCTCTACGGCCAAGCCGGCCGGTCGATCAGCCGGCCCGTTTCAGCCAACCCGAAGGGCCGGGCATCTTTCCGCCAGGATCAAAGGCGATCGGCTCGGACGTACCAAGAGGTATGTCCTTCGCCAATCGCCTCTGCCCTGACGAAAACCTGCTCCGGCAGAATGCTACAATCTGACCAGGAAAGGCTCTAAGAAAGCGTTCCCCTGTTCAACAGCGCCCATTGCAGAAGCACGATCGTCTTGACGTCGAAAATTTCGCCGGTTTCGATCATCGCCGCCGCCTCGTCGAGCGGAATCTCGAGGACTTCGATGTCCTCGTGTTCATCGTCCAGGCCGCCGCCTTCGGCGACGCGATCGGCGGTGTCGACGAGGGCTGCGAAGAAATGCACGACTTCGGTGACAGCACCCGGCGACGTATAGGATTTGAACAGGAAGCGCGCATCGCGCAGGCGATAGCCGGTCTCCTCCATCGCCTCGCGACGGATTGCCGCTTCGGGGTGGTCGTCGTCGAGAAGGCCGGCCGGCACCTCGATCATCCAGGCCGGATCGCCGTTGAGATGAACGGCGAGGCGGAATTGGCGGACGAGAACGACGAGGTCGCGCTTCGGATCATAAAGAAGGATGCAGGCGGCCGGCGTGCGGTGATAGACTTCCCGCTTCAACCGCTGGGTTGCGCCCTTGCGATCGATATAGTCGAGGAGGTAGCTGCTCAGCCGCGTCCACCCATTCGACAGGGTTTCCTCGCCGGCGATCTTCACGCGTGATTTCGGCTGCATCATGCTGCGTCCCTGCGAAGCCAGACCTTGTTGTCGTGCACGGCCGCCCCGCCATAAGGCGCGACGGGGTCGGCGCCGGTCAAGACGTTGATGCCCTCGCCGTCGACATGCGCCTTGTTCGGCCAAAGCCCCTCGGCGATCAGCACGCCGGATTTGACTTCGGTGGTGATGCGGGCGTGGATGCGCAGATCGCCGCGGCTGTTGCCGATGCGCACAAGATCGCCATGCGCGATGCCATTGGCTTCGGCATCGGCCGGATTGATCATCACTTCAGGGCGGCCTTCCTTCTGGCGGGAGGTCTTGGTCTCGGAAAAGCTCGAATTCAGGAAGTTGCGCGCCGGCGAGGTGGCGAGCCGGAAGGGATGTTCGGAATCGGCGACTTCAATGACATCGACCTGATCAGGGAAAGCCGGAAGCGCGGCATGCGGCCCGAGCACGCCGATAGAAGCCGGGGGTTTGTTCGGCGCCGGCTGATCGATCCAGTCCGGGCGGAAATGGAACTTGCCATCCGGATGGGCAAAACCGTTCAGATAATGCGCCTCCTCGAAAGCGGGTTGACGATCGAACCATTTGTGTTCGAGGAAATGGTCGTAATCCGGCAGGCCGCTCGATTCCAGAATGCGGTCGACCATCTCCCGGGCAGTGAAGCCGAAGCCGGGGCGATCGGCGACGCCGAGGCGTTTTGCCAGTTCCTCGATGACGAAGAGATTGGTGCGCACGGTTGGCGGCGGCTCGACCAGTTTCGGCCCCAGCAGGATATGGTTCTGGCCGCCGGCGCGGTAGATGTCGTCGTGCTCGACGAACATCGTCGCGGGAATGACGATATCGGCGATCTCGGCCGTTTCGGTCATGAACTGCTCGTGCACGGCAACGAAAAGATCGTTGCGGGCAAAGCCGCGCCTGACGAGGCGCTGCTCGGGGGCGATGTTGGCGGGATTGGTGTTCTGGATCAGCATCGATGTCACCGGGCCGCGATGGCGCAGCGCGACAGCGTCACCGGTCAGCACGCGGCCGATCTGGGATTGATCGAGCATGCGGATATCCGCATCCTTCATCGACCGGCCGATCAGTTCCGCATTGTTCAAGCGGAAGATGTCGCTGTTCGAATGGAAGGCGCCGCCGCCTTCATATTGCCAGGAGCCGAGGACGGTGGCAATCGAGGCCGCCGCATGCATGGCGACCGCGCCGTTGCGCTGGCGGGTGAAGCCATAACCCAGGCGGAAGAAGGTCTTATTCGTCGTGCCGACGAGGCTGGCGAAGGCTTCGATCTCCTCGACCGAAAGGCCGGTGACGGCAGCGGCCCATTGCGGCGTCTTGGTTTTCAGATGCGCTTCGAGACCCTCGGGATCATCGGCATATCTCGCCATGTATTCGCGGTCGGCGTAACCGTCGCGGAAGGCGATGTGCATGACGGCGCAGGCGAGCGCGGCGTCGGTGCCTGGCCTGACGACAAGCGCCATGTCGGCCTGCTTCATCGTCGGATTGTCGTAAATGTCGATGACGACGATCTTCGCGCCGCGCTCCTTGCGCGACTTGATGGCGTGGGTCATCACATTGACCTGGGTCGACACCGCGTTAGTGCCCCAGATGACGACGCAATCGGTGCGGCCCATCTCGCGCGGATCGGGACCGCGCAGCGTGCCGGTCGCCATGGTGAAGCCGGTCCAGGCGGGGTTGGTGCAGATCGAGGAGAAGAAGCCGGAGTAACGCTTGGCATGACGCAGGCGATCGATGGAATCGCGCTGCACCCAGCCCATGGTGCCGGCGTAAAAATAGGGCCAGATCGCTTCGCTGCCGTCCCTTGCCTCGGACTTCACAAAGGCTTCGGCGATCTCATCCAGCGCATCGTCCCAGGAAATCTGCTGCCACTGCCCTGCCCCCTTGGCGCCGGTGCGACGCAACGGATGCATCAGGCGGTCGGGATGGTAGAGCCGCTCGGCATAACGGGCGACCTTGGCGCAGATCACGCCCGAGGTGTAGGAATGATCGCGCGCGCCGCGCACACGGCCGATGCGGCCATCCTCCGATATCTCGACCTCCAGCGCGCATGTGGAGGGACAGTCATGCGGACAGGCCGTGTGCCCTACCCTGTTGTCCGACTTCGGGGATTTGGCGTGGATGGGGGTCGCAATGTTCATGGCATTTGTATATTCCAAGGCTTGCACGGCCAAAAGCCACAAAAATTCCTCATGACGCGAATTCATACGGACATCAGCGAAAATGAACTACCGCCACATTTATCACGCGGGCAACTTTGCCGATGTGCTGAAACATGTCGTGCTGACGCGGCTGATCCGCTACATGCAGAAGAAGGATGGCGGGTTCCGCGTGCTCGATACGCATGCCGGCATCGGGCTCTACGACCTCTCCTCCGAAGAAGCGCAGAAAACCGGCGAATGGCTCGATGGCATCGGCAAGCTGATGGAGGCAGAACTCGGCCCTCAGGTCTCTGAACTGCTGGAGCCCTACCTCTCGGCGATCCGCGAACTCAATCCTGAGGGCGGCATCCGTTTCTATCCCGGTTCGCCGAAACTTGCGCGCATGCTGTTCCGGCCGCAGGACCGGCTGTCGGCGATGGAACTGCATCCCGAGGATTTCGCCCGGCTGCACCGGCTGTTTGAGGGCGATCACCACGCCCGCATTACCGAGCTCGACGGCTGGCTGGCGCTCGGCGCGCATCTGCCACCGAAGGAGAAGCGCGGCATCGTGCTCGTCGATCCGCCCTTCGAGGAAGAGGACGAATATCAGCGGCTGGCCGAGGGGCTGGAAAAGGCCTATCGGCGCTTCCCCGGCGGCACCTATTGCCTGTGGTATCCGATGAAGAAGGGCGCGCCGATCAAGGAATTCCACGAGACCCTGCAGGCGCTCGACATCCCGAAAATGCTCTGCGCCGAACTCGCCGTTCGCAGCGATCGCGGCATCACGGGACTGACGGGCTCAGGCCTCGTTATCGTCAACCCACCCTTCACTCTGAAGGACGAGTTGCACCAGTTGCTGCCGGCATTGAAGGACCATCTGGCGCAAGACCGCTTCGCCTCGCACCGCGCCTTCTGGCTGCGCGGCGAGAACAAGGCGGTCAAGGACGATTGACCAGCCAATCGCCTTCAGGAATAGTCCGCGCCGCCGCAGTCCACAACCTTATCAGGTGTCCCATGAAGCTCCTTTGTTCGCCCGCCTCGCCCTATTCCAACAAGGTGCGGATGGCCGCGCATTTTCTGGGGCTGGAGCTGAACGCCATCCGGGTCGATACCAATACCGCACCGGCGATCCTGGTGGACAACAATCCGCTCGGCAAGATCCCGACGCTGCTGACCGATGACGGGGTCTCGATATACGACAGCGTGGCGATCATGCATTATTTCGACCGGCTGACGAAGGGCGGGCTCTACCCTTCCAAGAAGGGCAAGCGCACGGATGCGGAAATCCTCGAAGCGCTCTGCGACGGCATCTGCGACTGCCTGCTGGCGATCGTCTACGAGCGGCGCTTCCGCGACGAGGAAAAAATTCATCAGCCATGGATCGACCGGCAGTGGAAGAAGGCGACGAGCGGGCTCGCTCATCTCAGCGCCAACCCGCCGAAAACAGGCAAGAACCTCAATGGCGGACATTTCGCGCTGGCCGCGACGCTCGACTATCTCGAGCTGCGCTTCAAGGACCAGTGGGAAGCCGATCATGCGCCGCTGATCGACTGGCTTGCCCAGTTCGAGAAAAAATTCCCTGCCCACCGCGAGCTCAAGTCTGAGGGCTGAGCGGGCTCAACGTCTGGAGAGACAGGCGGACAGCAAAAAGCCGGGCGACGTGCCCGGCTTTTCCATGTTCGGATATTCGACCAGCTTAGAACTTGACGCCGATACCGAGCTTGACGCTGTTCTCGTCGTAACCGCGCGAGAAGCTGCCGGAGTCGAGGTCGTAGTCCTTGCTCTGGTAGTCGGTGTAGCGATATTCCAAGCGCGTCGTGATGTTGTTGGTCACGAAGGCTTCGACGCCGGCGCCGACCGTATAGCCGAAGTTCGTCTTGCTTTCGTCCGAAGTGTCGTCGGAAACCTTGACGTCGCCGATGGCGAGACCGGCCGTGCCGTAGAGCAGGAAGGGGTTCATGTCGTAGCCGACGCGGCCACGGACGGAGCCGTTCCAGCCATACTTGTTCTCGACGCCGCCCGAGGAGACGTCGTCGCCGCTGTAGCCGAGATCGGATTCAACGCCGTAAACGATCTGGCCCTGCTGCCAGTTGTAGCCGGTAAAGACCTGGCCGCCGAAACCGTAGGTGTGGCGATCGGAACCGAAGTCACCCATGTTATAGGTGCCGGCGCCGCCGAGGTAGAAACCTTCCCAACTGCCGGCCGGCTTGACTGGAGCTTCCTGGGCGACCGGTGCTTCCGGAACCTGGTCGACGGCATCGGCCGCCTGAGCTGCCGAGACGCCCGCAATTGCAAAAACGGAGGCCATGAGGCCAGCAATGAGTACACGCATACTTAGTCTCCTTTCAGTCCCGCGCCGCTTGTCAACTGTCTATCAGTGAAGCATTGGCGGGATATTGCCAGATGTCCCTTCCGGATCGAGATTGAAATTGGAACTGAAATGCGGATTTGAAAGAGCCAAATTGTGATATCATTGTGGCTGCGCCATGGCTGAAATTCGATGTTGCTTTGGCGCAACATACACTTTGTTAACCCTACTGAATAGTTAAACTTAAAATACTTATTTTAGGAAATCGCATTCTTAAATAATACATAGAATATCCGGCTCCCGGACGCAACCGCAACGGCCTATTTATATAATCTCCGTCGGCCCCTATATAGTCTGCGGACAGACTCGCGGGATCAGAAGGCAAGATTTTGAACCACAAAAGACTTCGCTCGGCCCTTATAACAGGGGCCGCCAAAAGAATAGGCCGGGCAATCGCCGAAGACCTTGCTGCAAATGGCTTTTCCGTTGCGATCCACGCGAACGGCTCCATCGGTGAGGCCGAAGAGCTGGTGGCGGAATTGCGGCGAAAGGGACAAAGGGCGGTCGCGCTGCAGGCCGATCTTAGCGATCTCGGCGAAACGGGCGCGTTGGTCGCGAAGGCGTCGGAAGCGCTCGGGCCGCTCGATCTGCTCGTCAATAATGCGTCGGTCTTCCAGTATGATTCAGCGCGTAGTTTCAATGCCGCCACATGGGCATTGCACTTCGACCTGCATGTCCGTGCGCCCTCTATCCTTGCGGCGGCCTTCGCGCAGCAGGTGCCCGCTGAGGCAGCGGGGCTGATCGTCAATATCATCGACCAGCGGGTTTGGGCGCTGAGGCCCAGCTTCTATTCCTATACCCTCTCCAAATCCGCGCTGTGGACGGCGACGCAGACGCTTGCACAGGCATTGGCGCCACGCATCCGCGTCAATGCCATCGGCCCCGGCCCCTCGATGCCGAGCGAACGACAGAAGATGGAGGACTTCCAAGCGCAGGTCTCAGCCCTTATCTTGCAGCGAGGGCCGGCGCTGGAAGAATTCGGACAAACGATTCGCTTCCTTTACGACACGCCCTCGATCACCGGCCAGATGATTGCCCTCGACGGCGGCCAGCACCTTGCGTGGCAGACGCCCGATGTGGCGGAGATTACGGAATGAACGGACGAAAGCTGCCGGATGGCGGCGTTCTCTACGACGACACGGACGAGAGCGAAGACGATATCGAGGTGGAAGGCGACGCTTCCGTCGCCGCGCCGCTTGCGGCGACGGTCGATTGGAATGCGGGCAGCCTCAATGAAACCGGACTCCTCGGCGCGGACCTGATCGGCGAATTCGTCAAGCGGCTGCCGAACAGCCCCGGCGTCTACCGCATGTTCAATGCCGAGGGCGACGTGCTCTATGTCGGCAAGGCGCGCAGCCTGAAGAAGCGGGTCAACAATTACGCGGTCGGCCGCGTGCATTCCAACCGCATCGCCCAGATGGTGCGCCAGACGGCGAACATGGAATTCGTGACGACGCGCACGGAAACCGAAGCGCTGCTCTTGGAAGCGAATCTGATCAAGCGCTTGCGGCCGCGCTTTAATGTGCTTTTGCGCGACGACAAGTCCTTTCCCTATATCCTCATCACCGGCGACCACCGGGCGCCAGCAATCTTCAAACATCGTGGTGCGAGAGCGCGAAAGGGCGACTATTTCGGACCTTTTGCTTCGGCCGGCGCGGTCGGACGGACGATCAACTCGCTGCAGCGCGCCTTCCTGATCCGCACCTGCACCGACAGCGTCTTCGAAACGCGCACGCGACCCTGCCTGCTCTACCAGATCAAGCGCTGTTCCGGGCCGTGCACCCACGAGATCAGCGATCAGGGTTACGGCGAACTGGTGCAGGAGGCGAAGGACTTCCTGTCCGGCAAGAGCCAGAAGGTGAAGTCGCATATGGCCGAGGCGATGAACCAGGCGGCCGAGGATCTCGACTTCGAGCGGGCGGCAATCTATCGCGATCGCCTGGCGGCATTGTCGCATGTGCAGAGCCACCAGGGCATCAATCCGGCCGGCGTCGAGGAGGCTGACGTCTTCGCCATCCACCATGAAGGCGGCATCTCCTGCATCCAGGTGTTCTTCTTCCGCACCGGCCAGAACTGGGGCAACCGCGCCTATTTCCCGAAGGCCGATCCGCAGCTTTCGAGCGCCGAAGTGCTGAACTCGTTCCTCGCGCAGTTCTACGACGACAAGCCGGTGCCGAAGCAGATCATGCTGTCGCAGACGGTGGAGGAGTTGGAGCTGCTTGCCGCCGCACTCAGCGAAAAAGCCGGCCACAAGGTTTCCATTCTGGTGCCGCAACGCGGCGAGAAGCGCGATCTGGTCGACCATGTCGTCGGCAATGCACGCGAGGCGCATGGGCGAAAGCTTGCCGAGACGGCGTCGCAGTCGCGGCTGCTCGAAGGTTTCAAGGAAACGTTCGGGCTTGCCTATGCACCGCAGCGCATCGAGATCTACGACAACTCACATATCATGGGCACCAATGCCGTCGGCGGCATGGTGGTCGCGGGGCCGGAAGGTTTCGTCAAGAACCAGTACCGCAAGTTCAACATCAAATCGACCGACATCACGCCCGGCGACGACTTCGGCATGATGAAGGAGGTGATGACGCGGCGGTTCTCGCGGCTGATCAAGGAGGAAGGCATTCCTGACCGGACGGCGCAGGTGGCCACGCCCGATGCAGCCGACATGCCCTTTCCGACCTGGCCCGATGTGATCCTCATCGATGGCGGCCAGGGGCAGATGACGGCGGTGCGCGCCATCCTTGCCGAACTCGGCATCACCGACAGCGTGACGGCGATCGGCATCGCCAAGGGCGTCGACCGCGATGCCGGGCGCGAACGCTTCTTCCCGGCCGGACGCGAGAGCTTCACGCTGCCGCCGCGCGATCCGGTGCTCTACTTTATCCAGCGCATGCGCGACGAAGCGCACCGTTTCGCGATCGGCTCACACCGGGCGCGGCGCAAGAAGGAAATGATCAAGAACCCGCTCGACGAGATCGGCGGCATCGGGCCGTCGCGCAAACGCGCGCTGCTCCAGCATTTCGGCACGGCAAAGGCGGTTTCGCGCGCAGCCCTGTCCGACCTGATGGCGGTGGAAGGCATATCGGAAGCCGTCGCCAGGCAGGTCTATAACCATTTCCACGACGACGCCGCGAAATAACCGGCGTCCGTCGCAAATTCCACGCAAAGGCGGTGAAAAGACAGAAAGAATGTTGACGGTCCGCGGCCAAAGCCGTCATCTACCGCATCGGCCCGAGCATGATGCGGAGGTTCTAAAGTGTTACAGCGTCCTTGGCTCGTCTGAAAAGGCGCGCGGCGCTGTAGCGGTGCATCAATTCAGAGAAACGATCCCATGGCATCGCGTGCGTACAGCATTCCCAATCTCCTGACCTACGGCCGTATCCTCGCCGTACCGCTGATCGTTCTCTGCTTCTTCATCGAGGGCAGGCTGTCGATCAGCAATACGGCGCGTTGGGTGGCGCTGTGGATCTTCGTCATCGCTTCGCTCACCGATTTCCTCGACGGTTATCTCGCGCGCATCTGGAACCAGACGTCGAATATCGGCCGCATGCTCGACCCGATCGCCGACAAGCTGCTGGTCGCCTCGATCCTCCTCCTGGTCGCGGCCGACCAGACGATCGCCGGCTGGTCGATCTGGGCGGCGATCACCATTCTCTGCCGCGAGATCCTGGTGTCGGGCCTACGCGAATATCTGGCGGCGCTGAAGGTCAGCGTGCCGGTGACGCGGATCGCAAAGTGGAAGACGACGCTGCAGCTTGTCGCCATCGCCTTCCTGCTCGCCGGCCCTGCCGGCGACGAGATTTTCCCCTATACGACGCAGACCGGCATCGCGCTGCTGTGGATCGCGGCGCTGCTGACGATCTATACCGGCTACGACTATTTCCGCGCCGGGGTGAAACATATCGTGGATGATGAAGAATGACGCGACTTGTCTATTTCGCCTGGGTGCGCGAGCGCATCGGCAAGGGCGAGGAGGAGATCGACCTCCCCTCCTCCGTCGTCACCGTCGCCGATCTCTTGAATCATTTGAAGACGCTGGGCGAAGAATATGAGACCGCACTTCAATATCCCGACGTGATCCGCGTGGCGCTCGACATGGAGCATGTCGAGCATGACGAACCGATATCAGGCGCACGTGAAATCGGGATATTTCCGCCGATGACGGGTGGATAGGGCGGTGACCATGATGCCGTGTCGCTACCCCCCTCTGCCCTGCCGGGCATCTCCCCCACAAGGAGGGAGATTGGCTGGGCGCACCGGCCTCCCCAAACAATCGGCGATTCAGCTTGGCAAAACTGTAGATGGGCACGATGGTCAAGCCACGCGTAATCTCCCTCCTTGTGGGGGAGATGCCCGGCAGGGCAGAGGGGGGTTGGCACGGCACGCCCTCTCCATAGCCTCCGCTACGACATCAAAGCAGTTGGGGATGTTATCATGACCATCACCCCCACCATCCGCGTCCAGCATGAGGACTTCGACCTGCAAGCCGAGGTCGATCGCCTCTCCAAGGGCAAAGCCGGCATCGGCGCCGTCGTCACTTTTTCCGGCCTCTGCCGTGATGAAGGCGGGACACTGGCCGCCCTCGAACTCGAGCATTATCCCGGCATGGCGGAGGCGGAGATGCGGCGCATCGGCGATCTTGCCATCGGGCGTTTCGGGTTGCTCGGGCTGACCGCCATCCACCGCTACGGGAAGATCGCTGCCGGCGAGAATATCGTGCTCGTCGTCGCAGCCGCGCCGCACCGGCAGGCGGCGTTCGACGGCGCCAATTTCGTCATGGATTTCCTGAAGACTGCAGCCCCCTTCTGGAAGAAGGAGCACGCTGGAGATGGCACCACCGGCGACTGGGTCTCGGCGAAAGACGCCGACGACGCGGCGCGTGACAAGTGGAAGTAAATTAGAGAACCACGCGCTCCCTGCGGCTCATCACCAGGAGCAGGACGAGCAGCGAGAAAACGACCAGATCCCGCCAGACGAAGGGGCCGTATGCGCCCCACATGGTTTCGACAACGGCAAGCCCGGCAGCGCCGCCTGCCGAGCGCAGCGGATCGGAATGGCCGCCGACGGCTGCGATCAGCAGCACCTTCAACCCGAACATAAGGCCGGCGCCGAAATCCATCGAGCCGTAGTAGAAAGTCGCGAGGATGCCGCAGATGGTGGCGACGAGGGCTGCTGCCCCATAGGCGACAAGAAAGACGCGGTTGGCGCTGGTGCCGCAGAGTTCGGCGGCCAGCGGATCATCGGTGACGGCGCGCCAGACGCGGCCCCAGGCCGTGCGCCTGAGGATCAGCGTACCCACGGCGACGATGGCGCACATCAGCGCGGTGTCGATCAACTGGATATGGGTGAGCGTCACCTTGAACGGGCCGTCGCTCCAGAAGACGACCGTGTCGTTCAGGAACGGCGGCAGCCAGATGGCGCGGGTATTGGCGGCAAGCCGGGCGGTCTCCATGAGGACGATCATGATGCCGAGGGCAGCGACGATGACCGTATTCGGCGATTTGCTGACCAGCGGCAGCATGATCGAGCGACCGATCCATAGGCCCGCCGCCAGCGAATAGACGATCGAAGCGCCGGCGCCGACGGCAAGGGCGGCCGGCAGCACCAGCCAGAAGCGGTTGAAGGCGAGGTCGGTGAAGAGCAGCAGGATCTGGCCCGCAAAGGCAAAGATCGCCCCATAGGTGATGTCGGCCCGCTTCGTCACGCCGAAGGCGACGGCGTAACCGAAGGCAAGCGCGGCATAGAGGGCGGCCAGCGGAACCGAATTCGCCAGCTGCTGCAGAAGATAAGCCATTCCAGACACTCCGCGTCACCAAAATTATAACTGGTAAAACCCATTTCGTCAGTTATAATTTATCATGAGCTTTTCCTGGACCCCTCACCGCTTTGCCGGCGGCGCACTGGCGCTCGATGTCGTCAACAGCGTCGTTCTGCGCCACGATACCACGCGGCGTATCGACCGCTTCGCGGTCAGGGACCAGATGCGGAGCTTTCCGCGCGCTGCCGCCGAATTCTGCGCCGAGCGCGCCCTCTTCGGCGACATCGCGCCGGTCGCGGCGGAAAACGAAGCGGATTTCATCGCGCTGCGGGAAACAATCGATCTCTATTTCCGCGAGCGTATACTTGATGGAGGCGACGACCAACTGCTCGCTAGCCTGCTGGAGGCACTGGCGAAGGCGTTGCGCGACACGAGGCCCGACAGCTTGGTTGCGGCGACCGCCCATTCGGCGCTGCGGCTGATCGCCATGCCCGATCCGGAGCGCATGAAGATCTGCGGCAATTGCGGCTGGCTGTTCATCGACCGCAGCAAAAACAGAAGCCGGGCCTGGTGCGACATGGCGGTCTGCGGCAACCGCGCCAAGGCGAACCGTCACTATCGCCGCAAGAAGGAGGAGACACCATGAGAAAGCATTGGATCATGATGGCCGCCGCCGGGCTGATACTGTCAGCCTGCCAGCGCCAGGCTGAAAACCTGGTCGAGGTCACCGGCCATCTCTTCGTCTTCAACTATCGGGTGGCGAGCGCCACCTACCTGCTGACGCTGAAAAAGACGGGGCCCATCCCCGACGGTTCGGTCATCATCGCTGAATTCGAAAATCCGCAAGGAGGCGATCCGCTGGTGCTGAACCAGAAGATCTATCCGATCGACGACAAGATCGCGCTGCAGAGCGAAAACCTGCATTGCGTGCGCAAGGACCGTCCCTATTCCGTCAGTGTCCGGCTGGTCGACAAGGACGGCAAGGTGCTGCAGGAATTGAAGACGCAGTTCCGGTCCGACCTCGACCAGACCGTCCTACCGAGCAAGCCACTCGTCGTCGGCGCGTTTTATGACAAGAACCCGGAGGTCTTCAAGCCTGACGGCAGCGTCGATTTCTCGAATACGGACAAATGCCCGGCATAGAGAAATGCATAGAAAAAGCCGGAGCGTGGCCCCGGCTTTCGAGAGTCAGTTCAAGGCATTGCCGGCGAATGCCGAAGCGAGGCCTCAGCCGACGATTTCGGTATCAGAGAACCAGTACTTGATTTCCTGGGCAGCCGTTTCAGGAGCGTCCGAGCCGTGAACGGAATTTTCGCCGATCGACAGAGCGTGAACCTTGCGGATCGTGCCTTCGTCAGCGTTAGCCGGGTTGGTCGCGCCCATGATCTCGCGGTTCTTGAGGATCGCGCCTTCGCCTTCCAGCACCTGGACGACGGTCGGGCCGGAGATCATGCCTTCGACCAGTTCGCCGAAGAAGGGACGGTCCTTGTGAACGGCGTAGAAGCCTTCGGCTTCGCGACGGCTCATCCAGACGCGCTTGGAAGCGACGACACGCAGGCCGGCATCTTCGAGCATCTTGGTGATGGCGCCCGTCAGGTTGCGCTTGGTCGCGTCCGGCTTGATCATCGAGAAGGTGCGTTCAATCGCCATAGTCAAATCCTCTGTTTTCTCGGGAAAAGTGGGCGGTCTTTACCCGCCCCAACGCCCGAAAACAAGAGGTAGGCGGCAATTTCACGCCGCTGTCACAGTCCTGCCGCGGCTTTGGTGAAGATCGAGGCAGCGTTCGAACCAGGCCATGACGGGATCGTCGGCAGCTAGCATGGCGAGACCGGCGGACACACGCAGCCATTGCAGCGCGCCGAAGACGATATAGTCGGCAAAGAGCGGTGTCTGCCCGCCGATGAAGGGCTGGAACTTCAGCATGTGCCGGAGCGGCTCCAGTTTGGCGCCGAAGGTAGCCTTCTCCGCCTCGCTGTCGGCGGCAACCACCTCCAGCGGTTTGCCGAGCCGAGCCTCCCGGCTTTCGCGGAAATAGGCCTTGTCTGCCTCATCGAGGTTCGCATGGATGTCGAGAAGGGCAATGCGCATGATCGCTGGATGGATGATCATCTGCGAATAGCCTTCCACCATGCGCGACAGCGCCTTGCCGCCCTCGCCGTTGAACAGCGACGGCCGCTCGGGATAAGCCCCCTCCAGATAAAGGGCGATGTCGAAGCTGTCTGGAATCAGTCGGCCATTATCGTCGAGAACGGGCACGATCGACGAGACGCCGCCGCCAATCGCGCGGATGCGGGCATAAGTCGTCGGAATTTCCTCGAAATCGAGCCCCTTATGCGCCAGCGCCATCACCGCCTTCCAGCAATGGGGCGAAAAGAAGCGCCGTTCGTCGGCGCCGCAGAGGGAATAGAGGGCTCTGGTCATGACAGTCCTTTCGAGATCGCAGCTTAATGCATTCGACGACAGAAAGTGCCTGCGATCAAATCAGGAAATTTCATGGGCGCATCACTGCGATTTCCGGGAAAAGGGGCTAAACTGCCGCGACCAATCCGGGAGGGACGGAATGCTCAGACATTACAGGATGTTCGCCGCCTATAATCGCTGGGCCAACCGCCAAGTCTATGCGGCTGCCGCCGAACTCAGCGATGCAGAATTCCGCAGCGGCCGCGGCGCCTTCTTCGGCTCACTGCATCGCACGCTCAATCATCTGATCGTCGCCGACCGGATATGGATGAAGCGCTTCACCGGCACCGGCGAAGCGCCGGCGACACTCGATGCCGTGCTCTTCGAAGATCTGGATGCGCTTGCCGGCGCACGCAAAGCAGAGGACGAGCGTATCATTGCCTGGACGGGCATGCTGGACGAGGCGGCGCTTGCCGCCAACTTCACCTATGTAACAGTGGTACAGCCGGTCGAGATCACCCAGCCTCTGTCGTCGGCGCTCGCGCATTTCTTCAACCACCAGACCCATCATCGCGGCCAGTGCCACATGACGCTGACGGCGCTCGGCAAGCCGAGCCTCGTGCTGGACCTCATCTACTTCCTGCGGGTCGAGGGCCGCGAATGGATGTGAGGTCTTCGCCATCAAGGCCGCGTTAACCGCCTTTACGGGTTCCGCCCGCGAATCCAGGGCTTCCGATTGAAAGTTCAGCCTCTCTTAAAAGCTTGCGGGCATAGCGGAACACAGGAAAAGAGGCTGCCGCGAGGGATCGTCATGCAGAATGCAAGCGCAAACGCATTGGTGCCGCGCGAGGCTGCGCGCCCGGCGCCGATGGCGGATATTCAGAAGATCGCCCAGCACATGGCGCGTCTGAACGTCGCGGCACTCCCGCGCAATTACGAACTCTTTCACGAGGCGATCGTCGGGCTCAATGCCGGCCTTGCGCAGGATATTGCGGCACTCGGGTCCCAGCCGCAACAGCCGATGCTCGACGAGCTCGGCCTGAAATATCGCCTCGTCGGCCATTGCGGGCTGGCCGGCGAGACATCACGGAACGAGGCGAGCCGGATGCTGCGCGACGTGGCGGAAAGGCTTGCCGAAGGGCTGAAGCACAAGAATGCCTTTGCGCGCGCCTGCGGCACGATCCTGAAATCCGTGTCCGGCCATGACGATCAGAGCCTTGCCGCCTTCCTCAGCGAGATCGACTACCTCACTGCCTCGCTTTCGACCGTTCTTGCGGCGGAGATGGAAATCGGCGCGAAGCTGCAGGACGATATCAAGACGCTGGAAACGCTGGAGCGAGGCATTTCGGCGATGCAATCGGCCGCGATCGCCGACAGGATCACCGGACTTCCAAACCGCGTCGCACTGAACCGGACGATCGCCGATCTCTACAAGCGAGAAGAAGGTGCCGCCGGCAGCGCGCTGATCACGGTCGATATCGACAATTTCACCGATCTCAACGACAAATACGGCACCCAGGCCGGCAACAAGCTCCTGAAGAAGCTCGCCGGCCTGCTCAGCAAGTCCGTCAAGAAAAACGATTTCGTCGCCCGCACGGAGGCTGACGAATTCGCCCTGTTGTTTTCCAATGTCGGCATGCAGGATGCGATGACGATTGCCGAACGCCTGCGCGCCTCTGTCGAGGACAACCTCGTCTTCGCGACATCCGACAAGGCCGATCCCGGCAGACTCACCATCTCGATCGGCGTGGCGCTCAGCACCGACGCGGCAACGCCGGGACAATTGCAGGCCAATGCCCGCGTGGCACTTCTCGCCGCGCGATCGAACCCCCGACTGCCGGTGCAGGCTTTCGGCCGCTGAGGCGGCGGACAATTGTTCTGGTCGCGAGACAAGCAAGCTTGGGGCGGACAAGCGAGCTTGCCGCGGGGATAAGCAAGCTTGTCAGCGCACAAGCAAGCTTGGCGCGGGATAAGCGCTCTTGCCTTAGCGAGCGCTTTCGGCCAAAACGCCGGCCATGATCACGCTCACCGATATTTCCGCCCGCATCGCCGGGCGCCTGCTTCTCGACAATGCCAGCGTTTCGCTGCCTTCAGGCACGAAGGCTGGGCTCGTCGGGCGCAACGGCGCCGGCAAGTCCACGCTGTTTCGCGTCATCACCGGCGATCTCGGCTCGGAGAGCGGATCGGTGTCGATCCCCAAGGCCGCACGCATCGGCCAGGTGGCACAGGAAGCGCCGGCGACCGAAGACGCCCTGATCGAAATCGTGCTTGCCGCGGACAAGGAACGCACCGCTCTCGTTGCCGAGGCGGAAACGGCAACCGATCCGCATCGCATCGCCGAAATCCAGATGCGTCTTGTCGATATCGACGCGCATTCCGCCGAAGCGCGTGCGGCGAGCATTCTTGCCGGCCTGGGCTTCGACAAGGATGCGCAGGCCCGCCCTGCCTCCTCCTTCTCCGGCGGCTGGCGCATGCGCGTCGCCCTTGCCGCCGTGCTGTTTTCCGAGCCGGACCTGCTCCTGCTCGACGAGCCGACCAACTATCTCGACCTCGAAGGCACGCTGTGGCTGGAAGATTATGTCAGGCGCTATCCGCATACCGTCATCATCATCAGCCACGATCGCGACCTGTTGAACAACGCGGTCAATGCAATCGTCCACCTCGACCAGAAGAAGCTCACCTTTTATCGCGGCGGATACGACCAGTTCGAGCGGCAGAAAGCGGAAGCCGACGAGTTGCAGACCAAGGCCAAGGCCAAGAACGACGCGGCGCGCAAACATCTCCAGGGCTTCATCGATCGCTTCAAGGCCAAGGCCTCCAAGGCCCGGCAGGCACAATCGCGCGTCAAGGCGCTGGAGCGCATGGGAACGGTCGCCGCCGTCATCGAGGACCACGTCCAGCCGATCACTTTTCCTGAGCCAGAAAAGCAGCCGGCTTCGCCGATCGTCGCGATCCAGAGCGGCGCCGTCGGCTACGAGCCCGGCAATCCGATCCTGAAGAACCTCAATCTGCGCATCGACAATGACGACCGCATCGCCCTGCTCGGCTCGAACGGCAACGGCAAATCGACCTTCGCCAAATTCATCTCCGGCCGGCTGGCGCCGGAGAGCGGTGAAGTGAAGATCGCGCCGAGCCTGAAGATCGGCTTCTTCGCGCAGCACCAGCTCGACGACCTCATTCCCGAGCAATCGGCGGTGGAGCATGTGCGCCGCCTGATGCCAGGCGCGCCGGAAGCCAAGGTGCGCGCTCGCGTCGCCCAGATGGGGCTTGCGACCGAAAAGATGGCGACGGCCGCCAAGGATCTTTCCGGCGGCGAAAAAGCCCGATTGCTGATGGGGCTTGCCGCCTTCAATGCGCCCAATCTGCTGATCCTCGACGAGCCGACCAACCACCTCGACATCGACAGCCGCCGCGCGCTGATCGAGGCGCTGAACGACTATGAAGGCGCCGTCATCCTGATCTCGCATGATCGCCATCTGATCGAGGCGACGGTAGACCGGCTGTGGCTGGTCAATGGCGGTACGGTGACGAGTTTCGAAGGCGATATGGACGAGTATCGCGACCTGATCGTCAGTTCCGGTAAAAAAAAAGAAGAAAAGCCGCAGCTAGTTGAAGACGCGACGTCGAAGGCCGACCAGCGCAAGCTCAATGCCGAACGTCGCGCCTCGCTGACGCCGCTCAGGAAAAAGATCAATGAAATCGAATCCTTGACGGCGAAGCTGGAGAAACAGATTCAGGCGCTTGACGCAGAACTTGCGGATCCGGCCCTTTACGAAAAGACGCCCACTAAAGCCGCCGAGAAGGCGAAGCAACGCGGCGAAGCCGCGGCAAACCTGGCTGCCGCCGAGGAAGACTGGCTGATGCTGTCGGCCGAATACGAAGAAGCGATGGCGGGATAGCCACAGGGTGACGCTGAAATTCAAGAAGACCGAGGTGCCCAACACCCTCGTCGCCTCGGCCGAATTCGTGACGATCCGCTAGCGCATCAGCGCGTCTGAAGAGACGCGCGGCGCTATAAGGCGGTTGCCAAGTCGGGACCGGCTGCCTAGATCTGTCCGACGTCAACGGAAACCGGCAGGTTAGAATGAACCTTCATCTCGAAACGGACGACGATCCACGCACCCGCCAGTTCATCGACGAGCACAACCGGGTTTCCGGCGCGGCACTGAGAACACCTGAATTCGACAGGGATCGCGACGCGATCAAAGCGCTGATCGAGCGGCAGGACAGGCTGATCGTTCCGATGCGCCGAGGAGAGTGGCTGTTCGATTTCCGCCAGAGCAAAGACAATCCTCTCGGCATCTGGCTGCGCCTCCCGGCAGATCAGGAGCCGCTGCCGGACGCCGCCTGGGAGCCGGTCTTCGATCTCGACGCCTTCTGCGTCAGGGAAGGCAAGCGCTGGAACTGGCGCGGCGCCGTCACCTGCCCGTGGGAGCCGACGCGGGTGTTGCTCACGCTTTCGGATGGTGGTTCCGATCTTCTCCGGCTGCTCGAATTCGACGCCGAGCGGAAACAGGTCGTCGAGGGCGGCTTCGATACACCGGCCGCACGATCGCATGCCACCTGGCTCGGCCGCGACGAAATCTGCTATTTCGGTTCCATCGATAGGTTTTCGGCGACCCGCTCCGGATGGCCGCGCGTCGGACGGCGATTGAAGCGCGGGCAGCGGCCGGAAGATGCCGCCGTCATGTTCGAAGCAGCGGACGAGGACGTCTATGGCTTCAATCTCGTCATCGACCCTGCCCTATCGGGCGCTTCGGCGGATCGCGGATTGATCGATATTTTCGTCGCCGCCCACGAGATCGGCGTCGCGAGCGCTTTCCTGATCGCCAGCGACGGCACGCAGCGGCGCATCGATCTGCCTAAGGAAGCCGATTTCCAGTTCAATCATGATCATTGCCTTTGGCGGGCAAAGACCGATGAACGCGTTGCGACCGGCAGCCTCGTGCTGCAACGCTTCGACCCCGCCTCGGAGACGGCCCTGCTCGGACCGGAGCGGATCCTGTTTCAGCCTGGAGAGGGCCAGTCCATCGCGCAGATGATGCTGATGCAGGAGTGGTGCGTCTTCATTATCTCCGATCGGCTGCGTCCGCGTCTCATGGTGCTGGACCTGACAAGGCCTGACGGCGAGCAGCGCGAGATCGCACTGCCGGCGGATATGCAAACGGCTCACTTCAGGCCACTCCATGCGGATCTGCATCTTGGCGACGATACGCTCCTCGTCGTCGGCCAGGGCTTCCTGCAGCCGCCCGTCTGTTACCGTCTCGAGCTGTCGGATCGCAGCAGAGAGGCCGAGCCGGTTTTCGTCGCCGCGGCGCCGAGCTATTTCGATACGACCGATATGTCATCCGAACTGCTGGAGGCTGTTTCGGAGGACGGAACGAGGGTTACCTACCGGTTGGTTCTGCCGAAGCAATGGACCAAGGGCGCGCTGCCGGTGCTGCTTTACGGCTATGGCGGCTTCGATGTCCCGTTGTCGCCAAGCTATTCCGGCGTGACAGGACGCTGGCTGGAACAAGGCGGCGCCTATGTGCAGGCCTATATTCGCGGCGGCGGCGAATTCGGGCCCGACTGGTATCGCAGCGCCAAGCGGCAGGGGCGAGACCGGGCGTTTGCCGATTTCGTCGCCATCGCGCGCGATCTCGTCGCCCGCGGCTATACCGTGCCGTCGCGGATTGCCTGCCAGGGCGGCAGCAATGGCGGTCTGCTGACCGGCGTGATGCTGACGCGCTACCCGCAAGATTTCGGCGCCGTCTGGTGCCAGGTGCCGGTCCTCGACATGACACGCTTCCACCTGTTTACCGCAGGGCAAGCCTGGATGGACGAGTATGGCGATCCGGAGACGCCGGTGGACCGGGACTTCATGCTCGGTTATTCGCCGCTTCACAATGTCGGGGCGGCGACCAAGGTCAGCTATCCGCCGATCTACATCGAAAGCTCCGCCAATGACGACCGCGTGCATCCCTCGCATGCGCGCCGCTTTGCCGCGCGGCTGGAGGAAGAAGGACACCGGCCGCTCTTCCATGAATTCGGCTCCGGCGGGCATGGCGGCGACGGCAATTCCGAAGAGCGCGCCGCCCGCGCGGCGATGGGTTACAGCTTCCTTCGCCAAACCATCATGCGATAGAATGGAGGAGGAGCGCTTGTCGGCGCGCCTCTTTCTGATACAAACAGATCAATAAATCATACTTTTCATACAGGCTCGAGCGAAACACCATGTCTCCTATTAACCTCGCCATCGTCGGCGTCGGCAAGATCGCCCGCGACCAGCACCTTCCCTCCATCGCCAAGAACCCGGATTTCGAACTCGTCGCCACGGCAAGCCGCCACGGCACGGTCGAAGGCGTCAAGAGTTATACGACGATCGAAGCGATGCTCGACGCAGAACCCTCGATCGATGCCGTTTCGCTCTGCATGCCGCCGCAATATCGCTATGAGGCGGCCTATAAGGCGCTGGTCGCCGGCAAGCACGTCTTCCTGGAAAAGCCGCCCGGCGCGACGCTCAGCGAAGTGGCCGATCTCGAAGCGCTGGCGAACAAGCAGGGTGCGTCGCTCTTTGCCAGCTGGCATTCGCGCTATGCACCGGGCGTCGAGGCGGCCAAGGCGTTTCTTGCCTCGACGACGATCAAAAGCGTGCATGTGATCTGGAAGGAGGATGTCCGCCACTGGCATCCGAACCAGGAATGGATCTGGCAGGCCGGCGGCCTCGGCGTTTTCGATCCCGGCATCAACGCGCTGTCGATCGTCACCCATATCCTGCCGCGGCCGATCTTCATCACAGAGGCCGTGCTCGAATTTCCCGAGAATCGCGATGCGCCGATCGCGGCCGACATTCACTTCCGCGATGCGGACGGCCTGCCGGTTCACGCCGAATTCGACTGGCGACAGACCGGCAAGCAGAGCTGGGACATCGTCGCGGAGACGGCAGCCGGCCAGATGGTGCTCGCCGAGGGCGGCGCCAAGCTTTTGATCGACGGCGCGCTGAGATTCGCCGAGCCGGAGCAGGAATATCCCTCGCTCTACCGTCGCTTTGCCGAAATCATCAAGGCCGGCAAATCGGATGTCGATCTCGCGCCGCTGCGCCACGTCGCCGATGCCTTCATGCTCGGCAAGCGGAAATTCGTCGACGCCTTCCACGACTGAGCGTCGCAATAACGTCATAGAAACCGGCAAGATTTGCCGGCCTATGGCAATAGTGTTCGGGGGCAGCCGCTCATGAGCAACAAAATTGGCCGCAAGGGCCGATTTTTCCGCATGTTGAAGATTGGCATCCTTGTGGTGCCGCTTCTCGGCCTTGCAGCATGTTCGGGCGAAGAGGTCGTCATGCCGCCTGATCCACCGGGCATTTCCCGATCCGAGGAATATTCCTTCGGATCGGCGACCCAGGCCCAGGATTGGCAGGCTACCCGCAAGGTGCTGGGCCAACTGGAAGGGCGGTTCGGAGAGAAGTCCATGCGTATCCTGGCGCGCAATCTTGCCAGCACCACCGACCCGCAGACCATCAAGGCTTATTATGCCGAACGCCTTGTGCATCAAGCCGGCTGGGCAGAAATGCCGGTCAGCACCTTTGCCGACAAGGCGTGGGCATTCGCTTTGGTCAGTCCGAATGGAAAGCATGTTTTGGCAGTCGAGGCGCTCGACGCATCGGAAAGTGCTGGCGGGATCGTACCCCTCAATATCCTGACAAACCTCGACGAGGACAAAGATTCGAAACGGTAGCGGCATTCGCTGGCCGGGAGAGCGAAGCTGGACGGCTTCATACAGCAATTCAAAGTGTTACAGCGTCCTTTGCGGCTCTCGAAAAGACGCGCGGCGCTGTAGCGTCGTGGCGAAACGCTCAGGCCTTCTTCTCCCATCGCCCTTCCGGAGTCTGCTGCCAATAGGTGAGGTTATGTCCCTCGCCTTTCAGCTTCTTCCACTGCGCACGGGCGGCTTCCAGTTGCTCCTGGTCGTGACCGTCGAACATGAAGACGACGCGCTCATAGGCATCGGCCGGCGGCGGCTCGGCTCCATCGACGATGAAACGCACGGTCGCCGCATTGGCATTGTCCGGCGTCACGGTCAAAAGCACCGGCTGGCTTTCGGCGAAATCCGCCTCGTCGGTGCCGTGCGGCAGGAAGCTCTCCTCGCGGAAAGTCCAAAGATGCTGATCGAGAGCATCACGCCGCGCCGGCTCGCGCGTCTGGACGGCAACGCGCCAGCCGCGCTCGACGCTTTTGTCGATGAGCGGCGGAAGCGCGTCCTCCAGCCTGGATTCGGTCAGATGATAGAAGAGAATTTCCGTCATCAGGATTCATAATGGGCGCGAACGAGTTCATCGAGCAGGCGCACGCCGAAGCCGGAGCCCCAGGATTGATTGATCTCATCCTGCGGCGAGCCCATCGCCGTGCCGGCAATATCGAGATGCGCCCAAGGGGTGTCCTGCACGAAGCGCTTGAGGAAATGCGCGGCCGTGATCGAGCCGGCCTGTCGGCCGCCGGTGTTCTTCATATCGGCGAACTTGCTGTCGATCAGCTTGTCGTAGTCCCTGCCGAGCGGCATGCGCCAGAGTTTTTCGTTGCTCGAAAGACCGGCTGCCGTCAGTTGGGCGGAAAGCTGGTCGTCATTGGAGAACAGGCCGGCATGCACATTGCCGAGCGCCACGACGATCGCACCGGTGAGTGTCGCAAGATTGATCATGAACTGCGGCTTGAAGCGGTCGTTGCAGTACCAGAGCGCATCGCAGAGCACGAGGCGGCCCTCGGCATCGGTGTTGATCACCTCGATCGTCTGGCCGGACATCGAGGTGACGATATCACCAGGACGCTGGGCGTTACCGTCAGGCATGTTCTCGACCAGGCCGATGATGCCGACGGCGTTGACGGCGGCCTTGCGGGAGGCGAGCACATGCATGAGGCCGGTGACGGCTGCCGCACCGCCCATATCGCCCTTCATGTCCTCCATGCCGGCGGCCGGCTTGATCGAAATGCCGCCGGTATCGAAGACGACACCCTTGCCGATGAAGGCGACGGGACGATCCTTGCCCTTGCCGCCCTTCCACTGCATGACCGCCAGGCGCGGCGGGCGCACGGAGCCCTGGGCGACGCCGAGAAGGGCGCCCATGCCGAGGCGGCGCATTTCGCGCTCCGTCAGGATTTCCACTTCGACGCCGACCTTTTCCAGCTCCTTCGCCTTGGCGGCGAACTCGACGGGGCCGAGCACGTTCGGCGGTTCGTTGACGAGGTCGCGGGCAAGGTTGACACCACCGGCAATCGCTTCGGAATCGGAAAACGCCTTCTTGGCACCGCCCGGATCGGCAGTGACGATCGTCACCTTGACGGATTTCGCCGGCTTCTCCTCCTCGTCGCTCTTCTTCGTCTTGTAGGTATCGAAGCTATAGGCGCGCAGCAGCATGCCGAGCGCGAAATCGGCAGCTGCCCGCGCGCTCGTCTCGAGCCCGGGCACGTCGATGAAGACGGCGGCCTTGTCGGTATTCTTGATTCTCGATGCCGCAGCACCGCCGGCCTTCAGCCAGTCATGGGCGGTGAGTTCAGCTGCCTTGCCGAGCCCGATAACGACGATGCGCTCGACGGGCGCGCCTTCGGGGGCAACGATATCGAGCCCGCTCATGGATTTTGCGGAGAATCGGGCAATCCTCGCAGCCTTGGCGATCACGCCTGCCGGATCGACCGTGTCGGCGCCGGCAGCGCTGTCGGCCTCCGCAGTCTTCAACAGGATCGCCAGGCCGCCATTGAGCTTTGCCGACTTCGAGAATGAAATTTCCAACTTTACTGACATGTCTTCTCCGCTGGGATTCTTTGAAATCCGTCCCTCGCGGATAATTTCGCGTTTGGCGGGTCTGTCAATGGCTTGCGACAATTGTTATGGTCGCCCGCAGCCATCAGGGCTCTCTTGTTTTCGTCAGTTTTGTAGATATTCGCGTTGACAGTTTTTCCTAAAAATCGATGGCGGGGCTTGGCAATCCGCCTGCCGAAAACGAGTTTCGGCGCATTCATGCTGCTGTTTTGGATGTGGTGGGCGCTGCTTGCCGTCTTCCGCGCTTTCCCCGAAATAGACATCTATTTTTCCCAGCTTTTTTTCGTGGGCGCAGATTGCGACACGACTGCTGCTGCCGGAAGCATCTGCGGCGGCTTTCCCTATCGCGACGTCGCGGCCTTCGACCTGCTGCGCACTCTCTTCTTCCGGCTGCCCTATGTGGTGGCGATCGTGATGCTGTGGAAACTCGTCGAATGCTACCAGCAGCATGGCGCGACCTTCAACGCCCAGCGCGCGCAAAGGCTCAAAGTCGCGCTCGGAACGCTGCTGATCGGGCCGGTGCTGCTCGTCAATGTGGTCCTGAAGGAACATTGGGGCCGGCCGCGGCCGATACAGACGGACATTTTCGGCGGTGCGCTGCATTTCGTCGAGGCAGGTTCGCTTGCCGGAAAATGCGTTTCGAACTGCTCGTTCGTCTCCGGCGAGGCGGCGAGTGCCGGCTGGCTCTTCTGCCTCCTGCTCTTCGTGCCGAAATCCCTGCGTTATGCGGTGGCGGCACCCCTGGCGGCGATCTCGATCCTCACCCCGGCGATGCGGCTATCCTTCGGCGCACACTATCTTTCCGACGTCGTTCTTGGATGGCTTTCGTCGCTTGTCGTCTTCGCCGCATTGCTGGCGTTAACTGAGTCGCAACAGCATCAAAAAAATTCTGAAATTTGAATGAATTTTTGACACCAGCTTGTCGCAAAAGCGCGACAAAGAGCGTAGAGGGATTCTCCTGCAAAGCCGTTTGGGCGTGCAGGTGCTTTCAAGGGCAGGCATGAAACTACTCGAGACATACATATTGCGGCGCGTCGGCCAGATGTTTCTCGTGGCGCTCCTGCCGGTTCTGGCGATCATTTGGACGACTCAGGTTCTGCAGCGCATCAATCTGGTCACCGACAGCGGCCAGTCGATCGGCTCGTTCGCCAAGCTGGCGACGATGATTTTGCCGTCGATCATTCCTGTCGTCCTGCCCTTCGCTCTCGTTATCGCGATCACCCAGACGCTGACGACGATGAACAATGATTCCGAGCTCACCGTCATCGACGCGGCCGGGGCGCGGCGCAGCGTGCTGATCCGCCCGATCCTGCTGCTTGCCGCCGTCATCAGCGTCTTTTCCTTCTTCGTCGACAACGTCGTCGAGCCACGCGCAAAGACCGTCGTGCGCCAGATGATCGCCGAGACCTATGCCGACCTCCTCTCTTCGGTGATCGAGGAAAAGACCTTCCGCAAGCTCGATGAAGGCCTCTATGTACAGATCTCGCAGCGGATGGCGGGCCGCATGCTGAAGGGCCTTTTTGTCGCTGACGAGCGCGACCCGGCCTACGAACTGATCTATTATGCGAAGGAAGGCGCCGTCGACGACACGGGCACGACGCTGATCATGCATCAAGGCGAAGTGCACCGCAAAACGCCCGATGGCAATGTCTCGGTCATCAATTTCGATTCCTATTCCTTCGACCTCTCGGATATGACGGAGAATCGCGGTCAGGCGACGCTGCGCGCCAGCGACCGTGACCTGTGGTTCCTGTTCAATCCGGATCCGGCCGACAAGGACTTTACGATCCGGCCGCAAAGCTACCGCGCCGAACTGCATCGGCGGCTGACCGACTGGATCCTGCCTGTCGTCTTTGCACTGTTTTCACTGGCGATCGCCGGCGATGCGCGCTCGCACCGCGAAGCGCGGCTGCATCCGATGGTGAGCGCTCTCGCTTATGCCTTCGCGATGCGATGGGCGGCTTTCTACGCGGCCAATCAGATCGATACCGACCCTGAATATATCGCCGTCCTCTACGCCATCCCGATCGTCAGCAGCATCGTCTCGATCGTCTTCCTCGGCCTCCACAAACGACTGGTCATGCCTTCGTTCATCCGGGACCGGATTTCGTCTTTCTGGAGGCGGATGCAGGAAAGGCTGCTTGCTGCAACCGGCAGGATCGGCGGGGGCACTGCCCAATGATGTTCGGGACATTGTCGCGTTATTTCTTTCGCCGCTATCTGGTGACGACGGGCTGGTTCCTGATCGGCGTCTCGGCGATTTCTTTCCTCCTCGATTTCAGCGAGACGGCGGGCCGCATGTCCGGCCTTCCCGGCTACACGATCGGCGGCGGCGTCTTGATGACCGCGGTGCGCCTGCCGCTCATCCTGCAGCAGACGGTGCCGTTCATCGCGCTGTTCGTCGGCATGACGGTGCTGATCGGCCTCAACCGCAAATATGAACTCGTCGTCACGCGCGCCGCCGGCATTTCGGTCTGGCAGTTCATGTTCCCCTTCATCGCCGGCTCGCTGGCGCTCGGCCTGCTGACGATGGCGGCGCTGAACCCGCTTGCCGCCTGGGGACAGCGCCAGGCACTGCTGGTCGAATCCGACTGGCGCGGCGAGAACGCGGTTCTGCGCAAGGCGCCGCAGATTCCGTGGCTGCGCCAGATCAGTGGCCGGGACGATGTCATCATCGGCGCCCAGACGGTCCAGGAGAACGGAACCAAGCTGATCGACGCCGTGCTGATCCATTTCGATTCAAGCGGTCAGGTCATTCTGAGACAGGACGCCGCCACGGCAAAATTGGAAGATGGTTACTGGCAACTTAACACCGTTGTCGAGCGCAAGCCTGGCGAAATCCCCGTGCGTAAAGCTTCGGTTCAACTTCGCACCAATCTGAAACAGGACTTCGTCCAGGAGCGGCTTACAGCGCCGGAAACAATTGGTTTCTTTGACCTTTCCAACCGGATTGCGGCGGCCAAATCCTTCGGCATCTCGACCAAGGCGCTGGAGACGCAGTTCAACTCCCTGTTGTCCCAGCCATTGCTGCTGGTGGCCATGACTTTCATAGCCGCAACAGTGTCCCTAAAATTTAGCCGGTTCAACCAATCCCGCTCCGTGATTCTGGGTGGCATCCTTTCGGGCTTCATGCTTTATGTCATCACCGTGCTTGTAAAGGCATTCGGAAGCAGTGGAGTCGTGCCCCCCTTCGTGGCGACGTGGATACCGGTGGTCGTCGCGCTGGCCTTGGGTGCGACTATTCTGCTTCATCAGGAGGACGGCTAGTGGCGGCAGGCGACCGCAAGTATTTAAGTAAACAGTTGGTTGCCCTGCTTGTCGGTGCGGCTTTATGTTCCTATTTCGGCAGCGCCCCGGCCTCTTTCGGCCAGGCCAGCGCGCCCGAACAAAATATAGAGAAGAATATTCCCGAAGGGGCCAAGCTTCTGCTTTCGGCCAATGAACTGGTCTATAATCGTGACGCCGATCTGGTGTCGGCGGTCGGCGGCGTGCAGATCAACTATGGCGGCTATAAAATGGTCGCGCAGAAGGTCGAGTACAATCAGAAGACCGGCCGGATGATGGCGCTTGGCAATGTCGAGTTGGTCAGCCCGGACGGCAACCGTATCTATGCCGACAACCTCGACGTGACCGACAATTTTGCCGACGGGTTCCTGAACTCGTTGCGCATCGAGACCGCCGACAATACCCGCATCGTCGCCGAAAGCGGCGAGCGCGTCGGCGGCACGAAGATGATTCTCAACAAGGGCGTCTACACGGCCTGCCTTCCCTGCGCTGAAGATCCGAAGCGCGCCCCTTTCTGGCAGGTCAAGGCCCAGCGGGTGATCCAGAACGGCGAGACGCATACGATCCGTCTGGAGAGAGCGCGCTTCGAGCTGCTCGGCCATCCGATCGCCTTCCTGCCGTTCATCGAAGTTCCCGACAATACGGTGAAACGCAAGTCCGGCTTTCTGTTTCCGACGATGAGCCTGTCGCAGAATCTCGGCTTCGGACTTTCCGTTCCTTATTACTATGTGATCTCGCCGAGCATGGACGCGACGGTCACCGCCACGGGCTACACCGCCCAGGGCTTCCTCATCGAAGGCGAATTTCGCCAACGCTTCGAAAATGGCACGCATATTCTGCGCGTCGCCGGCATCGACCAGGCAAAGCCGGGCAACTTCAGCTCCGGCACCAGCGACGCCGAAGCCGATCAGCGTGGCATGGTGGCATCGAAGGCGGAATTCCGCATCAATCCGCGCTGGACGTTCGGCTGGGACGTCATGATGCAGAGCGACAACAATTTCTCGAAAACGTATAAGCTGCGGGGCCTGACCGGTACGGATCGCACCAACCAGATCTACCTGACAGGGCTCGGGAAACGCAATTATTTCGACATGCGGGCGTTCTATTTCGACGTCCAGGATGCCGATCGGACGAATACCGCTGAAAAGCAGCAGGCGATCGTCTATCCGTCGCTCGACTATCACTATGTGGCGCCGCAACCGCTTGCCGGCGGCGAGCTTTCGGCGGATGTCAATCTCACGAATATTTCGCGCACACATGACGACTTCTATACCGTCGACGGCTTCGACCGTTTCCGCGGCCTGAAAGGCCAGACCTCGCGGCTGACTGCCGAGCTGCAATGGAAGCGCACCTACGTCACGCCGACCGGCCTGGTGATCACACCGCTGCTGGCCGCGCGCGGCGATGCCTTCGCGCTGAACATGGATGATCCGACCGGCTACACCGGCAACTACGTCGACGGCAATTCCGCCACCCGCTCGATGTTCACAGCCGGGCTGGAGATGCGTTATCCGATCCTGATGACGACTGACAATAGCGCCCACATCCTCGAGCCGATCGCACAGATCTATGCCCGCCCCGACGAGCAGCTGGCAGGCCGCCTGCCGAACGAGGATGCGCAAAGCTTCGTCTTCGACGCCACCTCGCTGTTCGACCGCGACAAGTTCTCGGGCTACGACCGGGTCGAAGGCGGTACCCGCGCCAATATCGGCGTTCAGTACACCGGTACATTCGACAGCGGTTACAAGCTGCACGGCATTTTCGGCCAATCCTATCAGATCGCCGGCCAGAACTCGTTTGCGACCGATGACCTCGTCAATGTCGGTGCGGATTCGGGCCTTGAAACCGACCGCTCCGATTATGTCGGCCTTGGCGGCGTCGAAACACCGTACGGCGTTTCCGTCGCAGCCTCCTACCGGCTCGACGAAAAAGATTTCGAATTCCGCCGCGGCGATCTGACGACGGCCTACCAGAACGACACCTTTTCGACGCAGCTGACCTACACTCATCTCAGCGCCCAGCCAGCATATGGCTTCGCCGAGGACAATGACGAGATTCAGACCAACAGCAGCGTCAGGTTCAAGGATTACTGGTCGATTTTCGGCGGCATTGCCTGGGATCTGAACAATGATGTGATCAGCCGGCGGACGATCGGCCTCTCTTATGACGACGAATGCACGATCTTCACGATCGCCTATACGGACAGCAGAGATTCCGACGACGAGTCAGGAAGCGACTGGACGATCGGCGCACGGCTGACCTTCCGCACGCTCGGCGACATCAAGATCGGTTCCGACACCCTCGAATGAAGGGCGATCGGCGCAAACATGGCCTGAAGCCATTCTTTCGCCGTAAGCCTGTGCAGGACATTGCCGCCAGTCGGTATCTGAGGCATAGGGGTTCGCGCCGTGATGGAAGCGATTTCAGCGTGTCTCGCACTGTGGTAAGAACGCCGCGAACAACGTCTCGCGGCGCTATCGGGAGGTCAACAGATGATTGACGCGAAAAAAGCCATAACCAAGTTCCTCGCCGGGGCAGCGCTTGCATTGCTGACGGGCTTTGCCGCTCCAGCGCTTGCGGCCAGTGAAGTCAAAGCCGTGGTGAACGGCACCGCTATCACAAGCGGCGATGTCGCCAAGCGCCAGGCCTTCCTGCGCCTGCAGCGTACGAAGGCCGACGCCAAGACTGCCCAGGAGCAATTGGTCGACGAGGCGCTCAAGCGACAGGAAGTCGCCCGCGTCCGTATGTCGGTTTCGCAGCAGGACGTCGATGCGTCTTTCGCGCGCTTTTCGAGCGGCAACAAGCTTTCCCCAGAGCAGATGTCGCAGATCCTCGATCGCGCCGGCGTCGGCGTCGATCATTTCAAAGGTTTCATCGCCGTGCAGATGAGCTGGCCGCGTGTCGTCAACGCCCGCTACGGCTCGACCTCGCGGCTGTCGAACTATGATCTCGTCTCGCGCATGATGCAGAACAACAAGCAGAAGCCGGTGACGACGGAATATATGCTGCAGCAGATCATCTTCGTCATTCCGCAAGCCAAGCGCGGCGCCATCACCGGCAAGCGCAAGGGCGAGGCCGAGGCGTCGCGCTCCAAATTTCCGGGCTGCGATCAGGCAAAGGTGTTTGCTGCGACGATGCGCGACGTTTCCGTGCGCGATCTCGGCCGCCTGCTCGCCCCCGAGATCCCGCCGGATTGGAAGCCGCTGGTCGAGCAGGCCAAGGGTAACACGACAGGGACCCGCGTCACCGACAAGGGCGTCGAATATCTGGCAATCTGCAGCCAGCGGCAGGTCTCCGACGACCAGGCCGCCGAAATGGTCTTCCGCCAGGAAGATCTCGACAAGTCCAAGGCCGGCAAGGATGCCAGCCCGGAAAACGAAAACAGCAAGAAATACCTGGATGAACTGCGCAAAAAGGCGCAGATCGCCTATCGCTGACCGACAATGGCGATACCGTTTTCGCGACCGCTTGCGCTGAGCCAGGGCGACCCCGCCGGCATCGGGCCGGATATTACTCTGATGGCTTGGCTCCGGCGGCGAGAACTCGGGCTGCCGCCTTTCTTCCTGATCGGCGACCCCGACGTTCTGGCGTTGAGAGCCCGCCAGCTCAATCTGGCGGTCTCGATCCGCGAGACCGATGAAGCCAGCAAGGTAGCCGGCGTGTTTGCCGGTGCGCTGCCCGTCATGACCATATCGGCCGGTATCGAGGTCGTGGCCGGCGAACCGCATGCGGCAACGGCGAAAGGCACGATCGCGTCGATCGAGAAAGCCGTGTCGCTTGTCATTGACGGCGAGGCGCTCGCAGTCGTTACCAATCCGATCGCCAAGGCCGTGCTTTACGAGGCGGGTTTCCGGTTTCCCGGCCATACCGAATTTCTCGCCGATCTCGCCGCCAGGGCGACCGGCCGGCCGGTAACACCGGTAATGATGCTGTCCGGGCCGAAGCTCCGGGCCATTCCCGTCACCATCCATATTCCGGTCCGCGACGTGCCGCAGGCGCTGACGGGCGAACTGATCATGGAAACCTGCAGGATCGCCCATGAAGATCTGAGGCAGCGCTTCGGCATCGAGGCGCCGCGGCTCGCCGTTGCCGGCCTCAACCCGCATGCGGGCGAAGGCGGGGCGATCGGCACGGAGGACGAGGGCGTCATTCGTCCGGCGATCGAGCGCCTGCGCGACGAGGGCATCGATGCGATCGGCCCCCTGCCCGCCGATACGATGTTCCATGACGAGGCGCGGGCGCGATACGACGTTGCCATCTGCATGTATCACGATCAGGCGCTGATCCCGGCCAAGGCACTTGGTTTCGACGACAGCGTCAACGTGACGCTCGGGCTTCCCTTCGTGCGCACCTCGCCGGATCATGGCACCGCTTTCGGCATTGCCGGCAAGGGATTGGCGCGCGAGCACAGCCTCGTTGCGGCGCTGAAGCTCGCCGCCCAGCTCGGCCGCAGCGCCGAAAGCCGCCGCTGATGGCAGCACTCGATGGCCTGCCGCCGCTTCGCGACGTCATACAGCGTCACGGCCTCGATGCACGCAAGGCGCTCGGGCAGAATTTCCTGCTCGACCTCAACCTCACGCAGAAGATCGCCCGCACGGCGGGGGCGCTCGAAGACGCGACCGTTTTCGAGGTCGGCCCCGGCCCCGGCGGACTGACGCGCGCGATCCTGGCGCTCGGCGCCAGGAAGGTTATCGCCATCGAGCGGGATACACGCTGCCTGCCGGCGCTTGCCGAGATCGCCGATCATTATCCCGGCCGGCTGGAGGTGATCGAAGGCGATGCGCTGAAGACGGATTTCGAGACATTGGCGCCGCAAGGCCCGATCAAGATCATTGCCAATCTGCCCTACAATGTCGGCACGCAGTTGTTGGTCAACTGGCTGCTGCCAAAAGCCTGGCCGCCGTTCTGGCAGTCGCTGACGCTGATGTTTCAGAAGGAAGTCGGCGAGCGTATCGTCGCCAACGAAGACGACGACCATTACGGCCGTCTCGGCGTGCTCTGCGGCTGGCGGACGGAGGCACGCATGGCCTTCGACGTGCCGCCGCAAGCCTTCACGCCGCCACCAAAGGTGACGTCGACGGTCGTGCAACTGACCCCCCGCGAAAACCCGATCCCCTGCGCTGTCGGCAATCTGGAAAAAGTGACACAGGCTGCCTTCGGCCAGCGCCGCAAGATGCTGCGCCAAAGCCTGAAACCGCTCGGCGGCGAGAGCCTGCTCGTCAAGGCCGGGATCGATCCGGCGCGTCGGGCGGAAACCCTGTCCGTCGAGGAGTTCTGTCTGCTGGCGAACAGCCTCTAAAGCGCGTCGCAATCTTTCAGATTTGGTGTCTCATCGCGAAATCGCGCAGACTTTTCGGCGTCACGCTTTAAAGCGACGGCGTCTCTTCCAGCAGCTCGCGGACGAAGTCGAACATGCCATGGCGGCGGTCGCGGCGCAGGCGTTCGGCCTTGACGATCGACTGGACGGCGTCGAGGGCGGCGTTGAGATCGTCATTGACGATGACATAGTCGTATTCGCGCCAGTGGGCGATCTCGGCGCGGCTGTTGGCGAGGCGCGTCTGGATGACCTCCTCGGAATCCTCGGCACGGCGGTGCAGCCGCGACTGGAGCTCGGTCATGGTCGGCGGCAGCACGAAGATCGAGACGACGTCGGCCGACATCTTCTCCTGCAATTGCTGGGCGCCCTGCCAGTCGATGTCGAAGAGCATGTCGCGGCCTTCGCCCATGGCCTGCTCGACCGGCTCACGCGGCGTGCCGTAGAAATTGCCATGCACCTCGGCCCATTCGAGCAGCGCGTCGCTATCGCGCAGCCGCTCGAACTCGCGCACACTCTTGAAGTGGTAATGCACATCCTCGACTTCACTCGGGCGGCGCTGGCGCGTGGTGACGCTGACGGAAAGGCCGATTTGCCTGTCGGTCTCCAGCAGCGTGCGCGCGATGGTGGACTTGCCGGCGCCTGATGGCGACGAGATGACAAGCATCAGACCGCGGCGGGCGATCTGCACGGGCGAGGATTTCGCCGGTTTCATGTCTTACTCCAAATTCTGGACCTGCTCGCGGAACTGGTCGATCACGACTTTCAGCTCGATGCCGGCGGCGGTGACCGCCGAGGCATTCGACTTCGAGCAGATGGTATTCGATTCGCGGTTAAATTCCTGTGCAAGGAAGTCCAGCCGGCGCCCGGCGGGGCCACCTTTCACCAGGAGATCGCGCGCTGCGGCGATATGGGCCTTCAGACGATCGATTTCCTCGCGCAGATCGGCCTTGGTCGCCAACAGTGCGGCTTCGGCATGCAGCCTGTCGCGGTCGAGCGCGGCCATGCCGTCCATCAACAATGCGACCTGCGCGGCAAGCCGCGCGGCGATCTCCTGCGGCGAGCGCGATGGATCGGCCTCGATCGTCCGCGTCAGGCCTTCGATCGTCGTGACGTGGTCGTGAAGAATGCGGGCCAGCGCCGACCCTTCCTGTTCGCGCATTGCTCGCAGATCGGCAAGCGCGGCCAACAGGCCGGCAGCGATATCGGCGTCACGGGCGGCAAGCGCCTCCACGCCATCCTCGCTTTCGCGGAATTCGACGATGCCGCGCACCAGAAGCAGCGTATCGAGCTTCAGCGGCGCCGGATCGATGACACCGTCCAACTGCTCGCGCATGGCCAGCACGGCGGCAAGAGCCTCCTTGTTCAGCACCGCTTCGAAACGGTTCTCGTCGGCGCTGACGGATAGCGATGCCTGCAGGTTGCCGCGGCTGAAGCTTTCGCCGGCGAGGCGGCGGACCTCTGCCTCCATGCGTTCGAGACCGGGCGGCAGGCGCAGGCGCAGGTCGAGGCCCTTGCCGTTGACCGAGCGCAGTTCCCATGCCCAGCGCCAGCGGCCGCTCGTTCCCTCGCGCCGCGCAAAACCGGTCATGGACTGCAAAGCCATGCGAGCCTCCCGAAAGTTTCAGTTGATCTTCTTTTTCTTCGGCGGCGCGACGGTCGCGCCATTATCCGCCGGCTGCTCTTCCGGCTGGCCGTCGACTGCGATATTCGGGTCCGAACCCTTGTCGGCTTCGAGCTTGCGCCAGCGCTTGACGTTGGCATTGTGCTCCTCGAGCGTCGCAGAGAAAATATGGCCACCGGTGCCGTCGGCGACGAAATAGAGATCCTGCGTCTTCCAGGGATTGGCGACGGCTTCCAGCGCATCCTTGCCGGGATTGGCGATCGGCGTCGGCGGCAGACCCTTGATGACATAGGTGTTGTAAGGTGTGTCCCGCTTCAGGTCCGACTGGTAGATCGGCCGGTCGGCCGGTTTACCCTCGCCGCCGAAGAGGCCGTAGATGATCGTCGGGTCGGACTGCAGGCGCATACCCTTGCCGAGCCGGTTCAGAAAAACGGAGGCGACATGGGCTCGCTCGTCGGGAACGCCGGTTTCCTTTTCGACGATCGAGGCGAGTGTCACGAACTCCTCCTTGGATCGCAGCGGCAGCGACTGGTCGCGTTTGTCCCAGATCTGATCGACGAGCTTCTGCTGCGCAGCCGCCATCTGTTCGATGATTTCCGAGCGCTTGGTGCCGCGCGAGAATTTGTAGGTATCCGGACGCAGGCTGCCCTCGGTCGGCAGTGCCGCCGGCAAGTCGCCTTCCAGCACGGTGTCCTGCAGCATGCGGTCGAACATCTGGCGGACCGTCAGGCCCTCAGGGAAGGAAACGGAATAGAGAATGGACTTGCCCGATTTCAGCAGCTCCATGATATCCCTCATGGAGGCCCTCGCCTTGATCTCGTATTCACCCGCCTTCAGGCTCTCACCGGCAGAAAGATGCGTTGCCGTGAGATAGCGGAAGATTCGGGCATCGCTGATGATCGCGTTGCGCTCGAGGTTCGAGGCGATTTCGGTCAGACCAGCGCCGCTGCGGACGATGAAATTGGTGTTGGTCTGCAGCGGGCCCGGGTTCCGATAGGTCGATGTGGCGTAATAGAAGCCGATGACGGCGACGACGCAGACCAGCACCGCCATCGTCATGATGAAGTTCAGGAAAAGAACGACCTGGCCGCGGGCTTTCTTGGACCGCTTCGGCGGCTCCGGAACGCGCTCCGGACGCAGGGCTTCGCTCGGCGACTTCGGGATAATCGGTCCCTTCTGCGACTGGGTATCGTTGCTCTGGTTCGTCGTATCGCTCACCGGCAATCCTCTAAAACTTGACCCTCACTTCGCTATTTCGCGAAGCAATGCGGCAAAAGCAGGTTCTGCCGCCGTTCAACGACGCCGCTGACGGTCGTTATGCTTTCGCACGCCCCCTTACGCAACGTAGAGGACGGCCGGTTTGCGGTGCAAGGAAGACCCTTCACACCGCTTGCAGGACTCTTATTGCGCGTAACGGCGCAGTACGAGCGACGCGTTCGTGCCGCCGAATCCGAACGAGTTGGACAGCGCCACATTGATGTCTCGCTCACGCGCCTTGTGCGGAACAAGATCGATCGCCGTCTCCCGTTCGGGATTGTCGAGATTGAGCGTCGGCGGCGCGATATTGTCGCGAATGGCGAGCGTGGCGAAGATCGCCTCGATGGCACCGGCAGCACCGAGAAGGTGTCCTGTCGCCGACTTGGTCGAGGACATGGAGATCTTCGACGCCGCATTGCCGACCAGCCGCTCGACGGCGCCGAGTTCGATCGTGTCGGCCATGGTCGAGGTACCGTGGGCATTGATGTAGTCGATATCGGCCGGCGTCAGCCCGGCGCGTTTCAGCGCCATCGCCATGCAGCGGCCGGCGCCCTCGCCGTCTTCGGACGGCGCGGTGATGTGATAGGCATCGCCCGACAGGCCGTAGCCGACGATTTCGGCGTGGATTTTGGCGCCGCGCGCCTTGGCGTGTTCCAGTTCCTCAAGCACGACGATGCCGGCGCCTTCGCCCATGACGAAGCCGTCGCGATCGCGATCATAGGGACGCGACGCCTTTTGCGGATCGTCGTTGTGCTGGGTCGACAGCGCCTTGCAGGCGGCAAAGCCTGCAAGCGAAATGCGGCTGACGGGGGATTCCGTGCCGCCGGCGACCATGACGTCGGCGTCGCCCAGCGCGATCAAGCGCGCGGCATCGCCGATCGCATGCGCGCCCGTCGAGCAGGCGGTGACGACCGAATGATTGGGGCCGCGCAGCTTGTGGCGGATCGAGACCTGGCCGGAGACGAGGTTGATCAGGCGGCCGGGAATGAAGAAGGGGGAGATGCGGCGCGGGCCCTTGTCGCGCAGGGTGTAACCCGCCTCGACAATGCCTTCGATGCCGCCGATGCCGGATCCGATCAGCACGCCGGTGGCGATCTGGTCCTCATCGGTTTCAGGATGCCAGCCGGCATCGGCAAGCGCCATGTCGGCGGCGGCCATGCCGTAGATGATGAAGGGATCGACCTTGCGCTGCTCCTTCGGCTCCATCCACTGATCGACATTGAAGGTGCCGTCGGTGCCGTCACCGATAGGAATACGGCAGGCGATCTTGGCGGGAAGATCATCGACCTCGAATTCGGTGACGAGGCGGGCGCCGTTCTGACCGGCAAGCAGCCGGGACCACGTCACCTCGGTTCCGCATCCCAAGGGTGATACCATGCCGGTACCGGTGATGACGACACGTCTCATCGCGTGCTTTCCCCCGTCTCTTATGTTCTATGGAGAAATATGCCGAAAAGAAAAGGGCGGACTCCAGGCCCGCCCTTTCTCAAATTCACAGGATCAGGCCTGGGCCTTCTCAATAAACTTCACTGCATCGCCGACCGTCAGGATCGAGTCGGCAGCGTCGTCAGGAATTTCAACGCCGAATTCTTCTTCGAAAGCCATGACAAGTTCGACCGTGTCGAGCGAGTCAGCGCCCAGATCGTCGATAAAGCTGGCGCTCTCGACGACCTTGTCGGCGTCGACGCCAAGATGATCAATAACAATTTTCTTTACGCGTTCTGCGATATCGCTCATGTCGGTTTCCTCGACCTTATGTCCTGATCGGAATGCCATCACGGCACCCTACCCTGTTTCAGCCTGCGATGTTTTCAGACATCCTCGGCAAACTCGTTTACCCGGCTTCAGAGATGTCCCAGGCTTGCAAAAAGCCCGCCGGTCCGTCTGCTTTCTCGGGACGACTGTTCACAGTCATGGCCCGCTTAACATGCTTTATGTCTGCCGCAAAGCCAGAAAATCAACGGTTCGTGATTGCTCAACATGCTATTGGCGGAATTATTCCCATGCCAACAGTTTGTCGTTTCAGATCATCGCCATGCCGCCGTTTACGTGCAGCGTCTGGCCCGTCATATAGGCAGCCTCGGAGGACGCAAGGTAAGCGACCGCCGAAGCGACCTCGCCACCCGTTCCCATGCGCTTCATCGGGATCGCTCCCATGATCGCTTCCTTCTGCTTGTCGTTCAGCTTGCCGGTCATGGCGCTTTCGATGAAGCCGGGTGCGACGCAGTTGACCGTCACGTTGCGGGTGGCAATTTCCTGCGCCAGGGACTTGGTGAAGCCGATCATGCCGGCCTTGGAGGCGCAGTAATTGGCCTGGCCCGGATTGCCGGTGACGCCGACGATGGAGGTGATGTTGATGATGCGGCCATAGCGGCGGCGCATCATCGGATGCGTCAATTCGCGCGTCAGGCGGAAGGTCGCCGTCAGGTTCACGTCGATGACGCTGTCCCAGTCCTCGTCGCTCATGCGCACGAACAGCCCGTCGCGGGTGATGCCGGCATTGTTGACGAGGATGTCGACGCCTTCGAGGTCGGCCTCCGCTTTCTGGCCGAGCGCCTTGACTTCATCGCGGTTGGAGAGGTTCGCCGGGAAGATCTTGACGCGCTCGCCGAGATCGGCGGCCAGCGCTTCCAGCTTCTCGACGCGGGTGCCATGCAGGCCGACGATGGCGCCCTGCTTATGAAGAAGGCGGGCGATTTCCTCGCCGATACCACCCGATGCGCCTGTGACGAGAGCCTTGCGGCCGGAAAGATCGAGCATGGAAACGTTCCTTATAACAGGGACACCAAATCCGGTGTCCGGAAATACCAATCAGGCCATGAGGGCGGCTACTGCCGCGTCGATATCCGCCGGACCGTTGACGGAGATGCCGTTGATCGTCTTGTCGATGCGGCGGGCAAGGCCGGTCAGCACTTTGCCGGAACCGAGTTCATAAAGCGTCGTCACGCCATTTCCGGCAAACCATTCCACCGTCTCGCGCCAGCGGACCTGACCGGTCACCTGCTCGACCAGCAGGCCGGCGATCTCGTCGGCGCCGGTCACCGGGGCGGCACGGACATTGGCGATGACGGGCACGACGGGGTCGGACTTGGCGACTTTTGCCAGCGCTTCGCGCATGGCGTCGGCGGCAGGCGCCATCAGCGTCGAATGGAACGGAGCAGAGACCGGCAGCAGGATGGCGCGCTTGGCGCCCTTGTCGGTCGCAAGGGCGGCCGCCTTTTCGACGGCTGCCTTCTCGCCCGAGATGACGATCTGGCCGCCGCCATTGTCGTTGGCGATCTGGCAGGCGCCGATGGCGGACGCCTCTTCGCAGACGGCGATGACGTCGGCATGTTCGAGGCCGATGATCGCGGCCATGGCGCCGACGCCGACGGGAACGGCGGCCTGCATGGCATTGCCGCGGATACGCAACAGCCGAGCGGTGTCGGCGAGCGAAAAGCTGCCGGCGGCGCAAAGTGCCGAATATTCGCCGAGCGAGTGGCCGGCGACGTAGGCGACCTTGGACTTCAGATCCAGCCCCTTGGCTTCGAGAACGCGGACAACGGCGATCGAGACGGCCATCAGCGCCGGCTGGGCGTTCGCCGTCAAGGTCAGCGTATCCTCGGGACCGTTGAACATGACGTCCGAAAGCTTTTCACCGAGTGCCTCATCGACCTCTTCGAAAACGGCGCGGGCTTCCGCGAAATTCTCGGCGAGATCCTTGCCCATGCCGACGGCCTGGCTGCCCTGACCGGGAAAAGTGAAAGCAATGGTCATTTTCATGTCCCTGATTGCGCCCCTTGAGGCTGTTTTGCCTCCAATTGACATTCTTTCCGGCAGAGTCAAGTAGCGGCTCATTCTCCGCAAAGCCTTTCGCGCGCGCGCAAAAGCCCGGCTTTTGCTCTTGCGCTCCGCCAAATCCAGCCTAGATTTGCCCGGACCTCCCAAGGCTTTCACCTCTCTCCCAAGGTTTTTCCATGAAGTACAATTCACTAGGCCGCACCGATATTTCCGTTTCAGAGATTTGCCTTGGCACCATGACCTGGGGCTCGCAGAACAGCGAAGCCGATGCGCATGCGCAGATGGATTACGCCGTCGAAAAGGGCGTCAATTTCTTCGATACGGCCGAGCTTTATCCAACCACCCCGGTTTCAGCGGCGACACAGGGCTGGACCGAAGACTATATCGGCAGCTGGTTCGAGAAGACCGGCAAGCGCGGCGATATCGTGCTCGCCACCAAGGTCGCGGGCCGCGGCCGCGATTATCTGCGCGGCGGCGAAGGTGCCGATGCAAAGAATATCCGCCTGGCGCTCGAGGCCAGCCTGATGCGGCTGAAGACGGATTACGTCGACCTCTACCAGATCCACTGGCCGAACCGCGGGCATTTCCATTTCCGCCAGAACTGGAGCTACAATCCGTTCACCCAGGATCGCGACAAGGCGGTCGCCAATATGCTCGACATCCTGGAAACGCTCGGCGCTCTGGTGAAGGAGGGCAAGATCCGCGCGATCGGCCTTTCCAACGAAACCACCTGGGGCATACACAAATACCTGACGCTCTCCGAACAGAAGGGCCTGCCGCGGGTCGCCAGCGTCCAGAACGAATACAACCTGCTCTACCGCCATTTCGATCTCGATCTCGCCGAACTCTCGCATCATGAGGATGTCGGACTGCTCGCCTATTCGCCGCTCGCCGGCGGTATCCTGTCCGGCAAATATATCGACGGCGGCAGGCCGAAAGGTTCCCGCGGTTCGATCAACCCCGATATCGGCGGGCGGCTGCAGCCGCTGCAAGAGCCGGCGACCAGAGCCTATCTGGAGATCGCCGCAACATATGGCCTCGACCCGGCAGCGATGGCGCTCGCCTTTTGCCTGTCACGTCCCTTCATGGCCTCGGTCATCATCGGCGCGACGTCGATGGAGCAGTTGAAAATCGATATCGGCGCGGCCGACATTACGCTTTCGAACGAGGTCCTGGCGGAAATCGCCAAGGTGCACCGGCAGTATCCGCTGACGCTTTGATCATATTTGTTTGGCGCCTGCCCGATGAAGACCATTGGCCGGCGTCGGGTTCGGGTATCCGATTGCGCTTGCCTTTCCCCGAAAAATCCGTATAAGCCGCCGTGTTCGTTAACCCGGTCTTCTGGCTGGTGGCTGAACGGAGGGCCGGTTTCCTCTTGGAAATCGTTCGGAACGGAAGCGTTCCAGCCTCCCGTGTCTCCGCTCTCGACCGTCTCGGAAACGCTTTCTTGCCTGGGTCCGCCCAATCAGGAGCAGTCGTTGAGGCTTAGCCGCCGAATATCGGGTTGAACCAAACGCAAGAAAGGCAAAGCTATCATGGCTCTTTATGAACATGTACTCCTTGCCCGGCAGGATATTTCCGCTCAGCAGGTCGATGCCCTCGTAGAACAGTACAAGGGTGTGATCGAAGCGAATGGCGGTAAAGTCGGGCGTATCGAGAACTGGGGCCTCAAGTCCCTCACCTACCGCATCAAGAAGAACCGCAAGGCGCACTACGCCCTGATGGACATCGATGCGCCGGCTGCTGCCGTCCAGGAAATGGAACGTCAGATGCGCATCAGCGAAGACGTTCTTCGTTACATGACGATTGCCGTCGAGAAGCATGAAGAAGGTCCGTCTGCCATGATGCAGAAGCGCGACCGTGACGACCGTCCGCGCGAAGGCGGCCGTGGCCCGCGTGAAGGCGGCTTCGGCGATCGCGATCGCGGCCCACGTCCGCCGCGTGAAGGTGGCTTCGGCGACCGCGACGACCGTCCGCGCCGTCCGCGCGAAGACCGTGTATAAGGGAGATCTGAGATATGTCTGAAACTTCCTCCGCTCCGGTCCGCCGCCCGTTCCATCGCCGCCGCAAGACCTGCCCGTTCTCCGGCGCCAACGCGCCGCGGATCGACTACAAGGACGTACGCCTGCTGCAGCGCTACATTTCCGAGCGCGGCAAGATCGTTCCGTCCCGCATCACGGCCGTTTCCCAGAAGAAGCAGCGCGAACTCGCCCAGGCGATCAAGCGCGCCCGTTTCCTCGGCCTGCTGCCCTACGTCGTCGCCTGATCATCGGCCGACGCGCACACCCTTGAGGGAAGGCATTCGTGCCTTCCCTTCTCCCTTTCGCGATGGGCGCGGATCGGAACTCTTAAAACCCATGTTGAGACGTTTCTGAATCTGATTCAGCAACATCCTCTAACTGCTTGATGAAGCAGGACAGCGACCTTGAAACGACCGAACATTAAAACGCTGCTGATCGGCGCACTCGCCGGATTGACCGCCGCCCTGCTGGTGCTGGGCGCGAGCATGCAGCCGTCGTTTTTCAGCGCGCTTCTCTACACGGCCTCGGCTCTGCCGATCCTCATCGTCGGGCTCGGCTGGGGCAATACCGCCGCGATCTCGGCCGTCGTCAGCGCCGCAGCACTCGGCGCGATCTTGATCTCGCCTTCCTTCGCGCTGATCATGACGATGGTAACGCTGCTGCCGGCCGGTTGGCTCAGCCATCTCGCCAATCTGGCGCGTCCGGCCGCCGAACTCGGCGGACCCGACCATCTGCTTGCCTGGTATCCGCTCTCCGATATCCTGCTGCATCTCTGCGGTCTGGTGACGCTCGCCGTCATCGTCATCGGTGTGATCATCGGCTACGGCCCCGAAGTTACCGATCCGATCGTCGATCTGCTGATCACCTCGCTCAAGCAGCAGCAGCCGGAATTCATGCCCGATCCGGCAGCGACCGCGCAGACCAAGTCGCTGATCCTGCTGATGCTGCCGGCTTTGCAGGGCGGCATGTGGGTCAGCATGCTATTTGCCGCCTATTATTTCGCCGTGCGCATCGTTGCAGCATCCGGCCGCGGCCTTCGCCCGCGCGAGGACATTCCCTCGTCGCTGCGGATGAACCGCAACTCGATCTTCATCTTCCTGGCCGGGCTTGCCGCCTGCTTTTTCGGCGGCGTTCCGGCACTGGTCGGTGCGACGGTGATCGGCAGCTTCGGCGCTGGTTTCATGCTTTCCGGTTTCGCCTCGCTGCATTTCCGCACGCGCGGCAAGGACTGGCGCATACCGGCCCTCATCCTCTGCTATCTGGCCTCGATGCTCATGCTGCTGCCAGCTCTCCTCATCCTCGTCCTCGGTCTCAGCGATACGCGCAAGGCGATCGCACTGACCCCGACGAAAGATGCTGATGCCCCCAAACAATCCGATACGAAAATCTGAGACACAAGAAAGGAAAAAGAAAATGCAAGTCATCCTTCTCGAACGCATTTCCAAGCTCGGCCAGATGGGCGAAACCGTAAAGGTTCGCGACGGCTTTGCCCGCAACTACCTGCTGCCGCTCGGCAAGGCGCTTCGCGCCAACGCCGCCAACAAGACCCGCTTCGAAGCCGAGCGCGCGACGCTCGAAGCCCGCAACCTCGAGCGCAAGTCGGAAGCCAAGACGGTCGCCGACGTTCTCGACGGCAAGTCCTTCATCGTCGTGCGTTCCGCCGGCGAAACCGGCCAGCTCTACGGTTCGGTTGCTGCCCGTGACGTCGTCGATATTCTCGGCGCCGAAGGCTTCAACATCGGCCGCAACCAGGTTCACCTCAACACGCCGATCAAGTCGATCGGCCTGCACAAGGTCGAGCTGCAGCTGCATGCCGAAGTCGAAATTCACGTCGAGCTGAACGTTGCCCGTTCTGCCGAAGAGGCAGAGCGCCAGTCCAAGGGCGAAGAACTCACCTCGGTCGACGCGATCTACGGCGTCGACGAAGACGCGCTGCGTCCGGAAGACTTCTTCGATCCGGAAGCCGATGGCGTCGACGAAGACGAAGCATAATTTCGTCGGAGCGATCCGCGAGAGGGAAGCCCGGCCACCGCGCCGGGCTTTTTCGTTTCCACCCCTTCGATATGAGCCGCTGATCGGCTCGCTTCTTTTAAGGGGATCTTCCGGATGTTTTTGCTGCGTGCCTTATCGCATCGCGCTAAAATGACATTCTCCGAAGCGGATGGGCTGAGTCGGCGCCATACCGTGTCGTGCGGGTGACACTGCCAGTATTTCTCCTTTGCGTCGCCCAAGACTGTGGAGAAGTCGAACAACGTGCACAGTGTTCAGGATTTAGGCGAAGCGAGCCCCCGCTCCTTTCGTAGCCTCTTGATTTTCGCGTCCGGAATTGCAAATCCGGAGCTGGAAAAAGACAGAACGGATGATGATGAACGACGCCGCTCGAAAGATTGCAGCCGTTGCTCCGTCGGAGCAGCATTATCGCGAAGCACCCAACAACATCGAAGCCGAGCAGGCGCTTCTGGGTGCGATCCTGATGAACAACGACGCCTATTACCGGGTGTCGGACTTCCTGAAGCCGATCCATCTTTATGAACCGCTGCACCGGAAGATCTTCGAGGTTGCCGGCGATATCATCCGCATGGGCAAGATCGCCAATCCGGTGACGATCAAGACCTTCCTGAAGGCCGACGAGAAGGTCGGCGACATGACGGTTTCGCAATATCTGGCGAGCCTCGTCAGCAATGCCGTTACCGTCATCAATGCCGAGGATTACGGCCGGGCGATCTACGACCTGGCGCTGCGCCGAGCGCTGATCACCATCGGCGAGGACGTCGTCAACATCGCCTATGACGCGCCGCTCGACATGCCGCCGCAGTCGCAGATCGAGGATACCGAACGCCGCCTCTTCGAACTGGCGGAAAACGGCCGCTACGACGGCGGCTTCCAGGCCTTCAACGATGCGGTCGCGCTGGCGATCGACATGGCGGCCGTCGCCAAGGAACGCGACGGCGGGCTTTCCGGCATTTCCACCGGCATCCATTCGCTGGATTCCAAGATGGGCGGTTTGCAGCGGTCGGACTTGATCGTGCTTGCCGGACGCCCCGGCATGGGCAAGACCTCGCTTGCTACAAATATCGCCTACAATATCGCCGCCGCCTACGAAGGCGAAGTCCAGTCGGACGGCAGCATGAAGGCGAAGAACGGCGGCGTCGTCGGTTTCTACTCGCTCGAAATGTCGTCCGAACAGCTCGCCACCCGTATCATCTCCGAGCAGACCGAAGTCTCCTCCTCGAAGATCCGCCGCGGCGACATCAACGATGCCGATTTCGAAAAGCTCGTCGCCTGCTCGATGATGATGCAGAAGGTGCCGCTCTTTATCGACCAAACCGGCGGCATTTCGATCGCCCAGCTTTCGGCCCGCGCGCGCCGTCTGAAGCGCCAGCGCGGCCTCGACGTGCTGGTGGTCGATTACATTCAGCTGATGACCGGCTCGGGCAAATCCAGCGACAACCGCGTGCAGGAAATCACCCAGATCACCACCGGCCTGAAGGCGCTCGGCAAGGAGCTCAACGTTCCGATTATCGCGCTGTCGCAGCTCTCGCGTCAGGTCGAAAGCCGAGACGACAAGCGGCCGCAGCTGTCCGACCTTCGCGAATCCGGCTCGATCGAGCAGGACGCCGACGTCGTGCTCTTCGTGTTCCGCGAGGAATATTACGTCAAGAATTCGGAGCCGCGCGACATCCACGATCCGAAATATCCGGAATGGGAAGCGCTGTTCGACAAGGTGAAGGGCACGGCCGACGTCATCATCGCCAAGCAGCGCCACGGGCCGACGGGCACGGTGAAGCTCGCCTTCCAGGCGGAATTCACGCGTTTTGCCGATCTCGCCGATCCCTCCTTCACCCAATATGAAGAGCACTGATCGTGTGGATGCTGCAATGCAGCGCCGGGCTTTCCCTTGACATAGTTGATCTTTAAACTGGCCGGAGAATCCTTCTCCGGCCTCTTTTCGATGTGAATCATGAGCGAATTTTTCGACCCCCCCGAAGACGTCAATTTTGCCTCGGCCGGCCTGCGGCTGACCGTCGACCTGACCGCCCTGACGGAGAACTGGCGCGACATGGCGCGCCGCTCCGGTGCGGCGCGGGCCTCGGCAGTCGTCAAAGCGGATGCTTACGGTATGGGCATCGAGGATGCCGGCGAAGCGCTCTATATGGCCGGCGCGCGCGACTTCTTTGTCGCGACCGTCGACGAGGGCGTGACGCTTCGCCTCTATGCGCCCGAGGCACGCATCTTCGTGCTCTCAGGCATCTGGCCGGGCACCGAACGGCGCTTCTTCGACAATGATCTGGTGCCGGTGATTTCATCCGACGAACAGCTCGCCTTCTGGATGGCGGTGCTTGCCGATTACGGCGACTATCCCTGCGCGCTGCATGTCGATACCGGCTTCAATCGGCTCGGACTGCATATCGACGACGCGATCGCGCTCGCCGACGACGTCTCACGGCCGGCGAGCTTCGCGCCCGTGCTTGTCATGAGCCACCTCGCCTGCGCCGATGATCCCAGCCATGCGATGAACCGGCAGCAGCTCGAATCATTCCACAGGGTTAGCGCCGCCTATGAAGGCATCGATTCAAGCCTTGCCGCCTCGGCCGGCATCTTTCTCGGTGAGGATTATCACTTCGATCTGACTCGCCCCGGCATCGCGCTCTATGGCGGCGAAGCGGTCAGCGGCATGGCGAACCCGATGCGGCCGGTCGCGACGGCGGAAGCGCGTATCATTCAGGTGCGCAGCGTCGAAGCCGGCGAGACCGTCAGCTATGGGCGGGCACTGCGGCTTCGCCGCGAAAGCCGGCTGGCGATCGCCTCGGCCGGTTATGCCGACGGCTACATGCGCAGCCAGTCGAGCGGCGGCGTGCCACTGCGCCAGGTGGTGCCGCAAGGCGGGCAGGGTTTCATCGCCGGACGCAAGGTTCCGGTTGCCGGCCGGATCACCATGGACCTGACGATCTTCGATATCACCGACCTGCCTGACAACGCCGTGCGTGCCGGGGATTATGTCGAGCTGTTCGGAAAGAACCTGCCGGTCGACGATGTGGCGCGGACATCCGGCACGATCGGATACGAGATCCTGACCAGCATGGGGCTGCGCCACGAGCGGCGCTACGTGGCCGAGGAATAGCGGCTTTTTATTCAGCGGCTGCTGAGGGCGAGACGGACACCGAGTGCCACGAAAAGCGCACCGAGGCCGCGATCGAGCCAGAGGCCGACTTTTTGATTATGCCTGACTGCATCCGCAAGGCGCCCGCCGAGAAGGACGAGCGGCGGTTCGATGAAGGCGGCGACGACGATGATCAGCCCGCCATGCAGCATGAGCTGCGCCCATCCCGGCCCTGCCCCTTCGACGACGAATTGCGGCAGGAAGGCCAGGAAGAATATCGCCACTTTCGGATTGAGCAGCGACACCAGAATTCCCTGCCGATAGATTGTTGCAACCGGCAAACTTTCACTGGCGACCTTTATCAGGCCATCGCCGCCGCCGGAGCGCAAAGCCTGAATGCCGAGCCAGACGAGATAGGCGGCGCCGATCCATTTGACCGTGGAGAAGGCGACGGCGGAAGCGGCAAGTATGGCCGAGAGACCGAGTGCAGCCATCAGCACGTGCAGGCAGGCGCCGGACCAGACGCCGAACAGCGCGGAAAAACCGGCACGTTTTCCGCTTCTCATCGTGTGACCGAGGATGAAGGCGATGTCGGGGCCGGGCGAGAGATTGAGCAAAACCGCCGCCGACAGAAATGCAAGCCAGTGCGCAAACGAATAATCGAACATCATCATCATTCCAAATAAGCAGAAGCAAAGCATAGGCCATGGGTGCGCTGATGGGGAAATCATTAGTTTTGATCCGTCGCGATAGCCATTATCTCAAGCACGACAATGATTCGGCGAAGCGGCGCGTCGCTTCGCTCGGGAACCCGGACTGAAAGAGTAATGGATGGCGAAGGCCAGGACACAATTCATCTGCCAGAGTTGCGGCACGGTTCATAACCGCTGGGCCGGCAAATGCGAGAACTGCGGCGAGTGGAACACCATCGTCGAGGAAGACCCGATGGGCGGGATCGGCTCCGGTCCCGGCAAGACGCCGAAGAAGGGCCGACCGGTCGCGCTGACGGCCCTCTCCGGCGAGATCGAGGAGGCGCCACGCATCCATACAGCCATGTCGGAGCTCGACCGGGCGCTCGGCGGCGGTTTCGTGCGCGGTTCGGCGGTGCTGATCGGAGGCGATCCCGGCATTGGCAAATCGACCCTGCTGATGCAGGCCGCCGCCGCCCTTGCGCGGCGCGGCCACAAGATCATCTACGTCTCCGGCGAAGAAGCCGTGGCGCAGGTGCGGCTGCGGGCACAACGCCTTGCGGCGGCCGATACCGATGTGATGCTGGCGGCCGAAACCAATGTCGAGGATATTCTGGCGACGCTCGCCGAGGGCAAGCGGCCGGACCTCGTCATCATCGATTCCATCCAGACGCTGTGGAGCGAACTTGCCGAATCGGCGCCGGGAACGGTGACGCAGGTGCGCACTGGGGTGCAGGCAATGATCCGTTTCGCCAAGCAGACAGGGGCCGCCATGGTGCTCGTCGGCCATGTGACCAAGGACGGGCAGATTGCCGGGCCGCGCGTCGTCGAACACATGGTCGATGCCGTGCTCTATTTCGAAGGCGACCGCGGCCATCACTACCGCATCCTGCGCACGGTCAAGAACCGCTTCGGCCCCACCGACGAGATCGGCGTCTTCGAAATGTCAGACAAAGGCTTGCGCGAAGTCGCCAACCCCTCGGAACTCTTCCTCGGCGAACGCAACGAAAAATCGCCGGGCGCTGCCGTCTTTGCCGGCATGGAGGGCACGCGTCCCATTCTCGTCGAGGTGCAGGCGCTGGTGGCCCAAACCTCACTCGGCACGCCGCGGCGCGCTGTGGTCGGCTGGGATTCGGCTCGGCTGTCGATGATCCTCGCAGTGCTTGAGGCCCATTGCGGGGTCAGGCTCGGCCAGCACGACGTCTATCTTAACGTCGCCGGCGGTTACCGCATCTCCGAACCGGCGGCCGATCTTGCCGTCGCCTCGGCGCTCGTTTCCTCGCTTGCCGGTATTGCCCTTCCTGCCGATTGCGTCTATTTCGGCGAAGTCAGCCTGTCGGGTGCCATCCGGCCGGTTGCGCACACCGCCCAGCGTCTCAAGGAAGCCGAGAAGCTGGGCTTTTCCGCAGCGCTGCTTCCGTCTGCCTCCGCCGAATTGCCGAAGGGCTCCGGCGGGCGCTGGAGCGAAGTCGCAAGCCTGCCGGATCTGGTCGCGCGCATCGCCGGATCGAAGGGAGCGCTGCGTGTGGAAGACGACGTTTGATCCTTTCATTGCCAAGAGTGGTGATGATATAGGAGCACACGATAAGGCACGACACGGCCGCCAAGCGGCAGTCCTGGAGTTGAATTTACATGCCCATTACGATTTTCGACGGTATTGTCATCGGCGTCGTGCTCTTCTCCGCCGTGCTGGCGATGGTCCGCGGCTTTTCGCGCGAGATTCTTTCGATCGCGAGCTGGGGCGGTTCGGCCGCGGCCGCCTACTATCTCTATCCGTACCTGCTGCCCTACGCGAAAAAATACACCGATGACGACCGCATCGCGATCGTCGGTTCGGCAGCGGTCGTCTTCCTGATCGCGCTCATCGTCATCTCCTTCATCACGATGAAGATCGCCGATTTCATCATCGACAGCCGTGTCGGCGCGCTCGACCGCACGCTCGGCTTCCTGTTCGGGGCAGCGCGCGGCGTGCTGCTCCTGGTCGTTGCCGTCGCCTTCTGGAACTGGCTCGTCGATGCCGACCACCGTCCGACCTGGGTCAACGAAGCGAAGTCGAAGCCCTTCCTGGATTCGATGGTCGTGAAACTGAAATCGGTTCTGCCGGAGCAATTTGCCCAGATGATACCGGAAAGCATCCGTGATAAGCTGCAGCCGCCGGCACAGGGCGCCGAAGGTACCACTCCGCCGACGGGCGACCAGGCTCCGGCGGAAGACGCACCGACCGCGCCTGCAGACGGCGCGCAGCAGCCGGCGAATTGACACAGTGTTCAAGAGCTTGACCCGCCTTCCGGCAATCGCCATTTGAGCGGGACGTGAAATGAGGGTCCGGCCGAGCATTCCAGCTCCGCCGGGCTCAGCTATTTCTGGAAATGCCGATCCATTCTTGTGAGAGCAGAGGCCCGCAGAAATGAACCAGTCCCATTCCTTCCCGACCGACGATCCGCTCGACGGAGATACGCTGCATGAAGAATGCGGGGTTTTCGGAATTCTGGGACATCCTGATGCCGCCGCGCTCACGGCTCTTGGCCTGCATGCTCTGCAGCACCGCGGGCAGGAAGCGGCCGGCATCGTCTCCTTCGACGGCAAGCGCTTCTACCAGGAACGCCACATGGGCCTTGTCGGCGACCACTATACCAATCCGATGACGCTTGCCCGCCTGCCCGGCAGCATTACGATCGGTCATACCCGCTACTCGACAACCGGCGAAGTGGCCATGCGCAACGTGCAGCCGCTCTTTGCCGAACTGGAAGAAGGCGGCATCGCCATTGCCCATAACGGCAATTTCACCAACGGCCTGACGCTGCGCCGCCAGATCATCGCGACTGGCGCCATCTGTCAGTCGACCTCCGATACCGAAGTCGTCCTTCACCTCATCGCCCGTTCCCGCCACGCTTCCACGTCCGACCGCTTCATCGACGCCATTCGCCAGATGGAAGGCGGCTATTCGATGCTCGCCATGACGCGCACCAAACTGATTGCCGCGCGCGACCCGACCGGCATCCGCCCACTCGTCATGGGAGAATTCGACGGCAAGCCGATCTTCTGCTCGGAGACCTGCGCGCTCGACATCATCGGCGCCAAGTTCATCCGCGACGTTGAGAACGGCGAGGTTATCATCTGTGAAATCCAGCCCGACGGCTCGATCAGCATCGATGCGCGCAAGCCCAGCAAGCCGCAGCCGGAACGCCTCTGCCTGTTCGAATATGTCTATTTCGCTCGCCCGGACTCGGTGGTCGGTGGCCGCAACGTCTATACGACGCGCAAGAGCATGGGCATGAACCTCGCAAAGGAATCGCCCGTCGATGGCGACGTCATCGTGCCGGTGCCGGACGGCGGCACGCCGGCAGCGCTCGGCTATGCGCAGCAGAGCGGCATTCCCTTCGAATACGGCATCATTCGTAACCACTATGTCGGGCGCACCTTCATCGAGCCGACGCAACAGATCCGCGCCTTCGGTGTGAAGCTGAAGCATTCGGCCAACCGGGCGATGATCGAAGGCAAGCGCGTGGTGCTGGTCGATGATTCCATCGTGCGCGGTACGACGTCTCTCAAGATCGTGCAGATGATCCGCGAAGCCGGGGCGCGCGAAGTCCATGTCCGCGTCGCAAGCCCGATGATTTTCTTCCCGGATTTCTACGGCATCGACACGCCCGATGCCGAAAAGTTGCTGGCAAACCAGTATGCCGATGTCGAAGCCATGGCCAAATATATCGGCGCGGACTCGCTCGCCTTCCTGTCGATCAACGGACTTTACCGTGCCGTTGGCGGCGAGGATCGCAACCCCGCCCGGCCGCAGTTCACCGACCACTATTTTACCGGCGACTATCCGACCCGCCTGCTCGACAAGAACGGCGAGTCCATGGGCAACAAAATCTCCATGCTTGCCAGCAACGGCTGACACGGCGCGCCGGCTTTTTCATTGTCCATCCCGAGGGGTGCATCGCACCCCTCTCCCTTCGTGAGGGAACACGACATCATGAATATCAATCTTGAGGGCAAGATCGCACTCGTCACCGGTGCGTCGCGCGGCATCGGCTATTTCACGGCGCTGGAACTTGCCAAAGCCGGCGCCCACGTGATTGCCTGCGCGCGCACGGTCGGCGGGCTCGAGGATCTCGACGATGCAATCAAGGCCGTCGGCGGCACGGCGACCCTCGTGCCCTTCGACCTTTCCGACATGAATGCGATCGATGCGCTCGGCGGCTCGATCTTCGAGCGCTGGGGCAAGCTCGACATCCTCATCGCCAATGCCGGCGTGCTCGGCGTCATTTCGCCGATCGGCCATATCGAAGCGAAAGTGTTCGAGAAGGTGATGACTATCAACGTCACCGCGACATGGCGGCTGATCCGCTCGGTCGACCCGCTGCTGGCCCGCTCGGATGCCGGCCGCGCGGTGATCCTGTCTTCGGGTGCCGCCCACAAGTGCCGCCCCTTCTGGGGCGCCTATTCCGCTTCCAAGGCTGCGGTCGAAGCGCTGGCGCGCACATGGGCCGGCGAGAGCCAAAGCACCCCGCTGCGGGTCACCAGCGTCGATCCGGGGGCGACACGCACGGCGATGCGGGCGCAGGCGGTGCCCGGCGAAGATCCGCAGACGCTGCCGCATCCCTCCGAGGTCGCAAAGGCAATCCTGCCGTTGCTGGGGCCTGGTGTGACGGAGACGGGCAAGCTGTTCATCGTTCGGGAGAACAAGCTCGTCGATTATCGCCTGCCCGAATAGGCCGGCGTTTCAGATAGGCCGGACGTTTCAATTCGCTGCAACGGCGGGGAACAGATGCGCCAGGCCCGTTTCCGACGGGCATAGTGCATTGAGGTCAACCGGTCCCTGGATACCGTCCAAGGTGCCGTTATCGGCAAATTGCCAGATCGACCAACGGCTGCACTCTTCCTGCCTCGGCTCTATGAACACGCTGCGCAGCCACAGATAGTGGTCGGGGAAGCGTGATTCATTGCCTTTCAGATATTGATCGAAGAACTCCTGCGTGACGTAGAGAATAGGCTTTTCCGGAAAGGTGCCGTTCAGCTCGATGAAAAAGGCGTTCACCTCGGCAACCATTTCCTCGAGCGTCGGGATCCTGTTGCAATTGCCGACAAACTCCAGATCGACGGCGATCGGCAGAGTTCCCTGCTCCTTCGGCACGGTCGCCAGGACATTCTGCGCCTGATCCTTGCCCGGACGGCAGAAGGTGAAGAAATGATAAGCGCCCCTGACCACTCCAGCATCTCCGGCGCGCTGCCAGTTATCGGCGAACTTGGAATCCCGGTGGTCTCCGCCTTCGGTCGCCTTCATGAAGGCGAAACGGACATTCGGCTGCGCGGCAACAACCTTCCAATCGATATCGCCCTGGTGATGGCTGACATCGATGCCTTGGATTGGATAGGTGCTGAGAGAGGGATTGTTGAAGCGAAGCATCCCGAAATCGTATGCGAAATATGCAGCGAATGCGACCACCAGAACCGCAGTCGCTCCGATCGTCGATCGCGCAAGTCTCCGCATCCCTGCCCCCTATTTTCAACAGCTTCTCAACCGGCTATGCGAGATTTGTGCTCCGAAAATGGCGGACGAATTTCAAGAGCGCGCTAACGGGTTTCAAAGACGTTGGTTGCTGCCATCGATTCACCGGATAGATGGATCCCGTTGCCGCTGGATCGCTCTTCGCCCCCTTGACCGGAAGCGCGAACCGGGCCATAAAACCCGCCATGAAAACGGTTATCTGCATTATCTGCCGGAAGATTATTCGCTAGCGCGAGCGCTGGCCCGGCCGTTTTCGTCTCCCAAATAGTCAAGATGCGAAACGCCCCGGTCCGCCGGTCGTGATATTTTTCTGATCGTGCATTTGGGAGAGTGAAATGGACGCGACGCCGGAACTGAAGCTGTACAACACGCTGACACGGGAAAAATCGGTCTTTTCGCCGATCGATCCCAACAATGTCCGCATGTATGTCTGCGGCCCGACCGTCTATGACTTCGCTCATATCGGCAATGCCCGGCCAGCCATCGTCTTCGATATGCTGTTCCGGCTGCTGCGCCATGTCTATGGCGAAGATCACGTCACTTATGCCCGCAACATCACCGACGTCGACGACAAGATCAATGCGCGGGCGCTTCGGGACCATCCGGGCTTGCCGCTCAATGAAGCGATCCGCGCGGTCACCGAAAAGACCGAGACGCAATATCACGCCGATGTCGCCGAACTCGGCTGCCTGGAGCCGAGCTTCGAGCCGCGCGCCACCGACAATATCGTCGAGATGACCGAGATCATCGAGAAGCTGATCGGCAACGGCCATGCCTATGTCGCATCGGGCGAAGTGCTGTTCGACACCAAATCCATGGCGGATTACGGTCAGCTTTCGAAGCGCCCGCTCGACGAGCAGCAGGCCGGCGCCCGCATCGCCGTCGAGGCGCACAAGAAGAACCCGGGTGATTTCGTGCTCTGGAAGCTGTCGAGCCACAACGAGCCCGGCTGGGAGAGCCCGTGGGGCCGCGGCCGGCCCGGTTGGCACATCGAATGCTCGGCGATGAGCAAGCGTTATCTCGGCGATGTCTTCGACATTCACGGCGGCGGGCTGGATCTGATCTTCCCGCATCATGAAAACGAGATCGCCCAGTCGCGCTGCGCCCACGGCACCGAGGTGATGGCGAACGTCTGGATGCATAACGGCTTCCTGCAGGTCGAAGGCCGCAAGATGTCGAAATCCGAAGGCAATTTCGTCACCATCCACGAGTTGCTGCACACAGACATCTTCGGCGGCCGCAGCTGGCCGGGCCAGGTGCTACGCCTTGCCATGCTGATGACGCATTACCGCGAGCCGATCGATTTTTCGATCAAGCGGCTGGAAGAAGCCGAACGGCTGCTCGCCAAATGGCCGGTAGCCGAAGCCGGCGATGCGGCGCCCGATGAAACCGTGCTGAACGCGCTTTCCGACGACCTCAATACGGTCGCGGCGGTGCAGGCATTGCATGCGCTGGCCCAGGCTGCCCATGCGGATCCCACAGCCCGTGCCGTCTTTGCCGCAACGGCCGACCTTCTGGGCCTGTTGCCGAAAAAGATGGAAATCGACGAAGCCGTCGCATCGGCAGTCGATGCGCTGGTCGCGATGCGTCTCGAAATGCTGAAGGCGAAGAACTTCACCGAGGCCGACAAGATCCGTGACGAGTTGACGGCGAAGGGCATCCAGTTGAAGGACGGCAAGGATCCGGTGACCGGCGAGCGCGTGACGACGTGGGAGGTCAAGAGATGACGACCTATACCGGCGGCTGCCAATGCGGAGCGATCCGTTTCCGCGTCAGCGGCGACATCAAGGATTCGTCGATCTGTCATTGCCGCATGTGCCAGAAGGCGTTCGGTGCTTATTATGCGCCGCTGGTCTCGGTGCGTGGCGCCGATTTCGAATGGACACGCGGAGAGCGGAAAAGATTCCGCTCTTCCAATTTCGTCGAGCGCGGCTTCTGCGGCGATTGCGGCACGCCGCTGACCTATGAGGCGCCGGATGGAATGGCGATTGCCGCAGGCGCATTCGACGATCCGTCATCCCTTCCTCCGACCATTCAATGGGGCGTGGAAGGCAAGATCGGCTTCGTCGATCATCTGCACCAACTGCCCGGAGAGCGAACCGAGGCGGATCTGACTGCAGGCTCCTTCCTCAAGGAACTCGTTTCCTATCAGCATCCCGACCACGATACGCCGGTTTGGCCGCTGGAGGATCGCACTTGACCGGCGTGGCGAAGCAGACAGGCGGATGCCAGTGCGGGGCGGTTCGTTATCGGGCCAGCGGCGAGCTCGGCTACCCACACATCTGCCACTGCCGCATGTGCCAGAAAGCCGCCGGCAATTATTTTCTTCCGCTTGCAGGGGCCATGCGTAAGGATTTTGAGCTGACGCGGGGTGAGCCGAAATGGTTCCGCTCGTCCGATCTGGTGCGGCGCGGTTTCTGCGGCGATTGCGGCACGCCGCTGTTCTACGACATTCCGGAAGCGGACTCGATCAACCTCACGCTCGGCTCGTTGGACGATCCCGATGGGGTCAAGCCGGTTATGCAATCGAACACCGGCCGCAAGATGTCCTGGTTTCATGCGCTCGACGGCCTGCCGCTGGAACCACAGCCTGAAACGCCCGACCGCGAGAATGCGATCGCGGCAAGCAACCATCAGCACCCGGACCACGACACGAAAAGCTGGCCCCTCGGAGAAACCTCATGACGGACACGATAAAGACAGGCGGATGCCAGTGCGGCGCTGTGCGCTTCCGCATCTCAGGCAGACTGGGGCGACCTTCGATCTGCCATTGCCGCATGTGCCAAAAGCAGTTCGGCGGCTTCTTCTCCGCGCTCGTTACCGCGCCTGAGGAAGGGATGGAATGGACGCGCGGCGAGCCGAGCTATTTCCAGTCCTCGGTCAATATCGAACGCGGCTTCTGCAGCAATTGCGGCACGCCGATGACCTATCGCCATCCGGGCGGGCTGGAGCTTGCGATCGGCACATTCGACGATCGCAGCGACCTCGCTCCGCTGATCCAGGTCAACTACGAGGCCCGCCTGCCCTGGGTCGAGACGATTTTCGAGGCGCCGGTGCTGAAGGATCAGGATTTCTACGCACGACAGGAGGCTATCATCTCCTTCCAGCATCCCGACCACGACACAGAAGTCTGGCCCGCGAAAGGCGTGAAGATATGACCGAGATGTTGCGCACGCTCTATCCCGAAATCGAGCCCTATGCTTCCGGCCATCTCGATGTCGGCGACGGCCATGTGATCTATTGGGAGCGCTCGGGCACACCAGGCGCCAAGCCTGCCGTCTTCCTGCATGGCGGTCCGGGCGGCGGCATCTCACCCGCCCATCGCCGGCTCTTCGATCCCGCTCTCTACGACGTCATGCTGTTCGACCAGCGCGGTTGCGGCAGGTCGACGCCGCATGCGGAGCTCCATGCCAACACGACCTGGCACCTCGTCGCCGATATCGAGCGGCTGCGCGAGATGGTGGGCGTCGACAGCTGGCAGGTGTTCGGCGGTTCCTGGGGTTCGACGCTGGCGCTCGCCTATGCCGAGACGCATCCGGAGCACGTCTCCGAGCTCATCCTGCGCGGCATCTACACGCTGACCAAGGCGGAGCTCGACTGGTATTACCAATTCGGCGTCTCGGAAATGTTCCCCGACAAGTGGGAGAGGTTTATCGCTCCCATTCCTAGGGAAGAGCGTCATGAGATGATGCATGCCTATCATCGCCGCTTGACGCATGAGGACAAGAACGTGCGCCTTAAGGCCGCGCAGGCCTGGAGCATCTGGGAAGGCGAAACGATTACGCTGCTGCCGGAACCTTCGACGAGCGGCAAGTTCGAGGAGCCGGAATTCGCTTATGCATTTGCGCGCATCGAAAACCATTTCTTTGTCAATGCCGGCTGGATGGACGAGGGACAGTTGATCCGCGATGCGGGCAGGCTCAGGGATATTCCGGGCGTCATCGTACATGGACGCTACGATATGCCCTGCCCGGCCAAATATGCCTGGCTGCTGCACAAGGCCTGGCCGAAGGCAGAGTTCCACCTGATCGAGGGCGTGGGCCATGCCTATTCGGAACCGGGGATTCTCGATCAACTGATCCAGGCGACGGACAAGTTTGCCGGGAAGCAAGCCTGATCTTTGGCATTGGGGGGCAACCCCTCACCCTAACCCTCTCCCCGCCCGCGGGGAGAGGGGACGTGCCCTGCGATACGGTGCGGCATATCCCTCTTCTCCCCATCATAACGGGGAGAAGGTGGCGGCAGCCGGATGAGGGGCAGCATCCGCACTCCATCACAACCCGCCTGGCGGGAGGAACCGACATGAAAGAACGCATCTATCTCTTCGACACGACGCTCCGGGACGGGCAGCAGACGCCCGGCATCGATTTTTCCGTCGAGGACAAGATTGCGATCGCCGCCATGCTGGACGAATTCGGCATCGATTACGTCGAGGGCGGATATCCCGGCGCCAACCCGACGGATACCGCTTTCTTCAGCGAGAAGCGCACCAGCCAGGCCAGTTTCGTCGCCTTCGGCATGACGAAGCGGGCCGGCGTTTCGGTCTCCAACGATCCCGGCATTGCCGGGCTGCTGCAGGCGAAATCCGACGCCATCTGTTTCGTCGCCAAGAGCTGGGATTATCATGTCGCGGTGGCGCTCGGCTGCACCAACGAGGAAAACCTCGAATGCATCGCCGAAAGCGTCAAGGCGGCGGTTGGCGCGGGCAAGGAGGCGATCGTCGATTGCGAGCATTTCTTTGACGGCTTCAAGGCCAATCCGGCCTATGCGCTCGCCTGCGCCAACACGGCCTATGAGAGCGGCGCCCGCTGGGTCGTGCTCTGCGACACCAATGGCGGCACGCAGCCGCCCGAGGTGCGCGCCATCGTCGAGGCGGTGATCGCCTCAGGCGTTCCCGGCCACTGTCTTGGCATCCATGCGCATAACGACACCGGCCAGGCGGTCGCCAATTCGCTTGCCGCGGTCGACGCCGGCGTCCGGCAGATCCAGGGCACGCTCAACGGTATCGGCGAGCGCTGCGGCAATGCCAATCTGGTGACGCTGATCCCGACGCTGGCGCTGAAGAGCGCCTACAACACACGTTTCGAAACGACGATCGACGAGGAGCGGCTGCTCAACCTCACCCGGCTCTCGCATGCCTTCGACGAGCTCCTCAACCGCTCGCCCGACCACCAGATGCCCTATGTCGGCGCTTCCGCCTTTGCCACCAAGGCCGGCATTCATGCATCGGCGCTGCTCAAGGATCCGCGGACCTATGAACACGTGCCGCCGGAAACCGTCGGCAACTTCCGCAAGGTCATGGTCTCCGACCAGGGCGGCAAGGCAAACTTCATCAATGCGCTGAAACGGCGCGGCATCGCGGTCGCCAAGGACGATCCGAAGCTCGACCTGCTGATCTCGATCGTCAAGGAACGTGAATCCATCGGCTATGCCTATGAGGGCGCGGATGCGAGCTTCGAGCTGCTGGCGCGCCGCACGCTCGGCACGATCCCGGAATTCTTCACCATCGAAGGCTTCCGCGTGATGATAGAGCGCCGCTTCGACAGTCTCGGCCGAGTGAAGATCGTCTCGGAGGCGGTGGTCAAGATCACCATCGACGGCCAGACGCTGATGTCGGTTGCCGATGCCGAAGGCCCGGTCAACGCACTCGACCTCGCGCTGCGCAAGGATTTCGGCAAGTACCAGCACGAGATCGACGATCTGGTGCTCGCCGATTTTAAGGTGCGTATCCTCAATGGCGGCACGGAGGCGATCACCCGCGTGCTGATCGAATCCACCGACAGCGACGGTGTACGCTGGTGGACCGTCGGCGTCTCGGAGAACATCATCGACGCTTCGTTCCAGGCACTGATGGATTCGGTCATCTACAAGCTGATGAAGAACCGGCAGCTGGCGGGCAAGATCGCGGCGGAATAAACCTATTCCGCGGCTCGGCGACGGGTCCCAGCCCTCGCCCGAATATTATTCGCTTCCTTCGGACTCCGCCTTCCAGCGCAGGGAGCCGGATCATCGCGTCGTCTCCCGCTTCAAATCCTCTCACCCTTCATTCAACGAAATGAATTGGCCTATTCACGGCGCTTAAGTTAGGCCGGATCAGAAGAAGAACAAAGATGGAAACACCGATGTCGACCGATGCATCCGTTCCGTTGGCCAAGAACGAAGACAGTCCGCGCGGGTTCGCCTTCGCGCTGACGGCCTATCTGCTCTGGGGCTTCCTGCCGATCTACATGAAGGCGGTGGCGCATATCACGCCGGCCGAGGTGATCGCCCATCGCATCGTCTGGTCGCTGCCGCTGGCGGGCATCGTGCTGATCGTGCTCGGGCGCACGCAGGACATCCGCGCAGCACTCAGGTCGCCGCGCATGCTGGCGATGGCGGCGCTGACCGCGTCGCTGATCACCGTCAACTGGGGCACCTATGTCTGGGCGATCGGCGCCGGCCATTCGCTCGATGCAGCACTCGGTTATTTCATCAATCCGCTGTTCAGCATCTTCCTCGGCGCGGTGTTCCTCAAGGAAAAGCTGCAGCCGCTGCAGATCGCCGCGATCGCGCTTGCAGCACTTGCCGTCGCCATTCTCGCACTGGACAGCGGCGGCATCCCGTGGGTGGCGCTGACGCTGGCGGTCAGCTGGGGTTTTTACGCCCTGTTGCGCAAGACGCTGCCGCTCGGGCCGAACCAGGGATTCTTCCTCGAAGTGCTGATCCTCAGCGGGCCCGCCCTCCTCTACATCCTCTATCTCGAATTCGGCGGCCAGGGCCACCTCTACCGCACCGGTCTTGCAGATACGACCCTGCTGCTCGGCTGCGGCGTCATCACCGCCGTGCCGCTGATGATCTATGCGAACGGCGCCAAGCTCTTGAAACTCTCGACGATCGGCATCATGCAGTATATCGCGCCGACGATGATCTTTCTGATCGCGGTCTTCGTTTTCCACGAGCCATTCGGCACGGCGCGCATGATCGCCTTCCCGCTGATCTGGGCGGGGCTGTTCCTCTATAGTTGGTCGATGCTGAAGGGAAGCCGGGGGCGCTAAAGGCAACAGACCTACATCTTCGAAATCACCTCGTCCTCGCCGTCACGGTCGGCGGCGAGCTGGGCTGCCTGGGCCATGATCGCCGGAATGATGCCGGAGATCTCGTCGACAACGAGCGGCTGCACCCGGTGGGCGGTGTGCAGGAAGCCTTCTTCGGTCATATGGCGCATCAGTTCCATCATCGGATCCCAGAAACCGTTGACGTTGGCAAAGACCATCGGCTTCTCGTGGCGGCCGAGCTGCGCCCAGGTCATGATCTCGACGATCTCCTCCAGCGTACCGATGCCGCCGGGCAGCGCGACGAAGGCATCGGAGCGCTCGAACATGGTGTGTTTGCGCGCATGCATGTCAGGGGTTACAATGAGTTCGTTGAGCTGACCGAGCGAGTGGCGAGTCGCTTCCATATCGATCAGGAATTCGGGGATAATGCCCGTGACCTGACCGCCGCCTGAAAGCACGCCGCTGGCAACCGCGCCCATGATGCCTTTGGTCCCCCCGCCATAGACGAGGCGCAGGCCGTATTCGGCGATCTCTCTTCCGAGAGCACGCCCGGCCGCCATGTGGGAAGGATCGCCTCCCGGCCTGGAGCCGCAGTAAACGCAGATGGATCGAATCGATACAGATTGTTCGGTCATAGAGGCAAACAACTATTCCATTTCAATGCAGTCAAGAAAATTGACTGAAAAGCAGCGTGCCTAGCTTGCCGAATTGCTTTGAATGCTTGTGAAAAGCAACGGGAATCGCTAGCAATTTTGGTTACTACGGCAAATTGCCGCTCTGGGAGACATAATGATGAAGAACCGTGCCGGCTTGCTGGCTCTTGCAGTCCTCGCAATCGCAATCCTACTGATGGTGTTTGTCGTCATGCCGCGCATCGGCGGCGATGCAACCAAGGTCGGCGATGCCATCAACCAGGCGAGCACGGAGGTCAAGAACACGGTTAACGAGGCGGCAAAGACATCCCGCTCCGCCGTGGGCGACACGGCTGCGGTCGCCGACCAGGTGGGTCGCCTTTCGGCCGATGCCGGCGTATCGCTCAGCGAGCTCAAGGCATTGTTTGCCGACGGCAAAGGCCCTTCCATCGATGTCTTCACTGCCGCCAAGACCAAGGCCGTCAACGCGCTGGCCGCGCTTGCCGATTTCACCATTCCCGAGGGCCTTGATCCCGCGACCCAGACCCTTGCCGCCAAGGCCAAGGAAGGCGGCGCGAAGGCGCTCGCCATCGTCCAGTCGCTGCCCGAGAACATCGCCGATGCTCTTGCCGCGATCGCCAAGGCCGAGGTTGCGCTGACCGGTGCGCCGGGGGCAGCCCCGGGAGCCAATACGGCAGCGGAAAATGCCGGCCCCAAGCTTCCGGCCTTCGACGTATTGCGCGTCGAACCCGACGGATCGACGGTGATTGCCGGTTCCGCCGAGCCGAACGGCAAGCTCGAGGTGCTCGACGGCGAGAAGGTGGTGACGACGGCCAATGTCGATGCAAGCGGCGATTTTGCTGCCGTTCTCGACGATCCGCTTCCGGCCGGCGACCACCAGCTCGTGCTCAAGTTCACGGGCAAGGACGGCAAGAGCACGCTTTCCGAAGAAGTCGCGACGATTTCCGTGCCGAAGGATGGCAATGGCGCCAATCTGCTCGCCATGGTTTCCAAACCCGGCACGGCGAGCCGCATCATTACCGCGCCGAAGGCCGGAACCGAAGTTGCCGATGCTTCCAACCCGATGACACCGCCTGCTGCACCTGCCGCAACAGCTGCAGCAACCGGCGAACTGGCGTTGCAGACGCCGAACCTCACCGACACCCCTTCCGGCGCCGCTGATACGGCACCGGCCATTCCCGGTACCGCCGCACCTGATAAGACGAATGTGCCCGACGTCATGGTCAATGCCGTCGAAATCGAGGGCAACAAGATCTTCATTGCCGGCACGACGCGCTCCAATGCCAAGGTCATCGGTTATGCCGACGACAGCCTCGTCGGCCAGGACACGGCCGGCTCCGACGGCCATTTCGTCATCGACGGCGTGGTGGCGCTCTCGGTCGGCGACCACAAGATCCGCGTCGATGTCGTCGATCCCGCAGGCAAGGTGATCGTGCGTGCGGCGGTGAATTTCAACCGCCCGGCCGGTGATCAGGTGAGGGTTGCCGCGCAATCGGCGCCCACCGAGGCGAACGGTGCTTCCTCGATGGTGCTGCTCGACGAAGGCGAACTCGGCAAACTCAAAGCAGAAGTCGGCAAGGCCTTCGGGCTGCTGAAGGGGCTATTTGCCGATGGCAAGCTGCCCGGCGCCGAACAGCTCGCAGCGGCGCGCTCGGCAACGGAGTTCGCGCTACGCTCGGTCGCCGACTTCCGTCCGGCGGCCGATGCGCCCGATGCCTTCAAGCAAACGTCCGGCTCGGCCTCTCAGGTCGCCGGCAATGCGCTGAAGCTGCTGCAGGGCCTGCCTGGAGATGCGAAATCCGTCGGCGCCGCACTTGAAAAACTGGGCGGGATGATCGCCGAACTCACCGCTGCACCCGCGCCGGCAACGCCATCTGCAAACGATGTCGGAAGCAACCAGCCGAAGACGATCGAACAGGCGCCGCTGACGGCAAACAATGCGGCGGTCATCATTCGCCGCGGCGACACGCTGTGGCAGATCTCGCGCCGCACCTATGGCCTCGGCGTTCGTTACACGACGATCTACATCGCCAACGAGGACAAGATCATCAATCCCGATCGCATCCGCCCTGGCCAGATTTTCGGCCTGCCGAAGGATGTCCTGCCGAATGCCGAAGAGCTGCACCGCAAGCGCATGTCCGGCCAGCATCTCTAAGCTACTAAACAACGCGACGAGGCCGGGCGGGACAAGCGCCCGGCCTCGTCGTTTCCTTACCCCAGCAATTGTTGTATTCGTCCGCCCGGCACCCTATCTGGCGGTGGCGGCTGCGGGATATGGGAAGCGCTTTCAGGTAGGTCCCGGTTCCGCGCTCCTGCCGCCATCGAATCGCCGCAATCGCGGCAAGCTCATCCGGGCTGGAGACAAGCATGGCAAACGGCAAGACAGTCTCGGAATCCAACCTGCCGCAGACGCTTCTCAACCTTTGGCCCTATATGTGGCCGGCCGGCCGGCCCGACCTGAAAATGCGCGTCGTCTGGGCTTCGGTCTACCTGCTGATCTCCAAATTCGTACTGCTGCTCGTTCCCTATTTCTTCAAATGGTCGACCGATGCGCTGAACGGCAGGATGGATCTTGCCGGCTCAGTGCCACCGCTGCTGGCCGGCGCCATCGCGCTGGTGATTGCCTATAATATCACCCGGCTGATCCAGCTCGGCCTCAACCAGCTGCGCGACGCGCTCTTTGCCAGCGTCGGACAACATGCGGTGCGCCAGCTCGCCTACAGGACCTTCGTGCACATGCACGAGCTGTCGCTGCGCTTCCATCTCGAGCGCAAGACCGGCGGGCTGTCGCGCATCATCGAGCGCGGTACCAAGGGTATCGAGACGATCGTGCGCTTCACGATCCTCAATTCGGTCCCGACCGTCATCGAATTCGTGCTGACGGCGGTGATCTTCTGGTGGGGCTACGGCTTCTCCTATCTCGCCGTTACCGCCTTTACTGTCTGGGCCTATATCTGGTTCACGATCCGGGCATCCGACTGGCGCATCGCCATCCGCCGGTCGATGAACGACAGCGATACCGACGCCAACACGAAGGCGATCGACTCTCTCCTCAATTTCGAGACCGTCAAATATTTCGGCAATGAGGAGATGGAGGCAAAGCGTTTCGACAAATCAATGGAACGCTACGAGAAGGCGGCGACCGATGTCTGGACCTCGCTCGGCTGGCTGAATTTCGGCCAGGGCGTCATCTTCGGCATCGGCACGACCATCATGCTGGTGCTGTCGGCGCTGGCCGTGCAGCGCGGCGAGCAGACGGTCGGCGATTTCGTCTTCGTCAATTCGATGCTGCTGCAGCTTTCCGTACCGCTCAACTTCATCGGCTTCGTCTACCGCGAAATCCGCCAGGGGCTGACCGATATCGAGCAGATGTTCGATTTGCTTGAGGTGCAGACCGAAGTCAAAGACGCGCCTGATGCGACGGAACTTCGGATCGGCAAGGGCGCGATCTCCTTCAAGGACGTGCACTTCGCCTATGATGCGGCCCGTCCGATCCTGAAGGGCATTTCCTTCGAGGTGCCGGCCGGTAAGACGGTCGCCGTCGTCGGCCCGTCCGGTGCGGGCAAATCGACGCTGTCGCGCCTGCTCTATCGTTTCTACGATATCCAGAGCGGCGCAATCACCGTCGACGGTCAGGATATCCGCACGGTGACGCAGAAGAGCCTGCGTACGGCGATCGGCATGGTGCCGCAGGATACCGTGCTCTTCAACGACACGGTCGCCTACAACATCCGCTATGGCCGCACATCGGCCAGCGACGGCGAGGTCTTTGCCGCCGCCGAGGTGGCGCGGATCGCGCATTTCATCGAAACGCTGCCCGAGGGCTTCGAAACCAAGGTCGGCGAGCGCGGGCTGAAGCTTTCGGGCGGCGAGAAGCAGCGGGTGGCTATCGCCCGCACCATCCTCAAGGCGCCACCGATCCTGATCCTCGACGAGGCGACATCGGCGCTCGACACGACAACGGAGCGGGAAATCCAGGAGGCACTCGACCTGGTTTCGAAGAACCGCACGACGCTTGTTATTGCCCACCGGCTTTCGACTGTCATCAGCGCCGATGAAATCATCGTGCTCAAAAGCGGCGAGATCGCCGAGCGCGGAACACATGCCGCCCTCCTCGAAATGAACGGCCTTTATGCCTCGATGTGGAACCGCCAGCGCGAGGCGACACAGGCGGAGGAACATCTGAAGCAGGTGCGCGAAAGCGACGACCTCGGCGTGATAACGCGGCTTGCTCCGGCAAGCTGACAGCGGAAGCCGACGCCGGCCGGCTTTTGTTGTTTAGAACCCCGGCGCGGGAACCAGGGCCGAGGCCACAGCATTGCCCCAGAGACGGTTTTTCGCTAACAGCAAAAATGAAAACGCAAGGAGACCGGCAGCCATGAGCCTGTTCAACACGGTTCGCAACACGATCGTCCCCGTGCACAAGGAGGGCTATCCCTTCGTTGCCGCCTTCTTCGTCGCGTCGCTTGTCCTGGGCTGGATCTTTAAGCCGCTCTTCTGGATCGGCATGATCTTCACACTTTGGTGCGCCTATTTCTTCCGCGATCCGGAGCGCGTGACCCCGCAGGATGACGACCTGGTGATCTCCCCCGCCGATGGCAAGGTCTCGGCGATCCAGATGGTGACCCCGCCGGCCGAGCTCAACCTCGGCTCCGAGCCGATGCTGCGCATCTCCGTTTTCATGAACGTCTTCAATTGCCATGTGAACCGGGCGCCGATGCGCGGGCGCATCGTCAGCATCAACTACCGCTCCGGCAGCTTCGTCAACGCCGAGCTCGACAAGGCGAGCGAAGACAATGAGCGCAACGGGCTGGTGATCGAAACCCAGCACGGCCAGATTGGCGTCGTGCAGATCGCCGGCCTCGTCGCGCGGCGCATCCTCTGCTGGGCAAACCCCAACGAGCCGGTGGATGCCGGCGAGCGCTTCGGGCTGATCCGTTTCGGCTCGCGGCTCGACGTGTTCCTGCCCGCCGGTGCTGCGCCACGCGTCTCGCTCGGCCAGACGGCGGTTGCGGGAGAAACCGTCATCGCCGAATTCGCCTCCGCCAAGGGTCCCGTCATCAGCCGCCGCAGCTAGAGCGGTTCAGCTTTTCACGGAAGTGCAGAAGCGCTACGCACTGTTGCAGGAATTGCCTTAGGAACGATTGGAACGCGATATGGAAACGCCTTTTCCGCCTTTCGAGCCCAATGGGCCAGATGATTCCGCCCGCGGCCCACGTCTGCGCGAAATCCCGCTCCGGCTCGTCTTTCCAAATCTCATCACCATTCTGGCGATCTGCGCCGGGTTGACCGGCATCCGGCTGGCTTTCGAGAACCGTTATGAGCTCGCCGTCTCCATGGTGCTGCTCGCCGCCTTCCTCGACGGCATCGACGGGCGCGTGGCACGGCTGATGAAAGCAACCTCAAAGTTCGGCGCGCAGATGGATTCGCTTGCCGACATCGTCAATTTCGGCGTCGCACCCGCCCTCGTCGTCTACGTCTTCGCGCTCGACCAGGCGCGCTCGCTCGGCTGGATCGCCGCCCTGATCTATGCGATCGCCGCCGGGCTTCGCCTTGCCCGCTTCAATGTCATGGCCGAACGCGAGAACAAGGCGAGCTGGCAATCGGAATATTTCGTCGGCGTGCCGGCGCCGGCCGGCGCCATGCTGGTGCTGCTGCCGGTCTATCTCGGCTTCCTCGGGCTGGCGACGGACCGCACCTTCGCCTATCTCTCGTCGATCTACACCGTGCTCATCGCCTTCCTGCTGATCAGCCGGCTGCCGGTCTGGTCGGGAAAAGCGGAAGGCAACCGCTTGCGGCGCGATCTCGTGCTGCCGATGATGCTCGGTGTCGTGCTGTATGTGGCTCTGCTGATGAGCTACACCTGGGAGGTGATGGTCTTCACCGTCGCCGCCTACCTCATATCGCTTCCCTTCGGCGCGCGGAAATGGCGGCGGAAATACGGGACATTAACGATCGAGGAACCCGGCATCGGCGACGACGATATCGGCCGGCACATCTGATCACCGAGCATTTCCGGATTTCTCCAAATGATGGAAATGCTTCTCTCTTCGTTCTGAGGGATACTTGGGAAAAGCGCAGGTTTTCCCCGGAGAAAACCGTGCGCTTATCCGGCTGTTCCGCATTTTCCCGAGAAAACCGCTTTCGCAGTTTTATTGGAACTGCTCTCTTCAGTAAGTATTAACCAACGTAGGCTTCAGTTAAGCCTCGCGAATTATGGTGCGCGTTTACAAATCCTGATGAGCTACGCCCCCATTTTGTCGCTATTCGTGACGAAACATCAAACTATAAAATGCCCAGGGAAGAACCACGTAAGGAGAGTATCGTGACTTCGAAGACGAGCAGCACCGGCGAACAGCAAGCGGCCAAGCCAGACCTCGCCGCCAACTATCGCCCCGTCGGCCTGAAGGCTGTTGCCGCAGCATCGCTGATGGCGAAGCATAAGCCAACCAGCGTCAAAAAATCCGCTTGAAGAAGGCTTCAAATTGGAAGCATGCGTGCTCTCGGGTTACATCCGTCAGGCACCGCTGACCAAGTGAATGACGAGAGGCGATCGCCGGAATCTCCTGACAACGCTCCGGCGACATAAGCACAACCGAAAAACCTGATGGACGAAGCGATGCATGGCCACCGCCAATGTGACACGTCGGCGCCGATAGGTCGCCGACGGGCCGGCTGGTGCGGCGGACAGTGTTCAGAAGAAGCTGAGCTGGCCGTCGTCAGGCTTTTGCTTGTCGGGCGCCTTCAACGGCTTTTCGATGACAACCGGCTCCTGCAGGTCGGGACCCATGTTGGCAACCTTGTTGACTTTGTCGGAGACCGGCACGACCTCGAAGAAATCATCCTGAACCGGCTGCATCAGGTCGACCACCTCGCGTGGCTCTTGCGTCTTGCAGTCGAGCCAGCGCGTGAAATCCTCAGGTCTGATGACGACAGGCATGCGATCGTGGATCGCTGATATGGCTGAATTGGTCGATGTCGTCAGGATCGCGCCGGTATCGACCTCGGAGCCGTCGGCAGAAGACCATGTCTCCATCAGCCCGGCAAAGGCGATGATCCCACCCTGACGCGGCCTGATCCAGTAGGCCTGCGGCAGCTCGCCGCTTTCTTTCGACGGGCGATGCCATTCATAGAAACCGGAGGCCGGAATGAGCACGCGGCGATGCCGCATGGCGGCGCGGAAGGAGGCTTTACCGATTGCGGTTTCTGCGCGCGCGTTGATCAGCAGCGGGAAATCTCTCGGATCTTTGACCCAGCCCGGAGTGAGCCCCCAGCGCACGAGCACGGCGCGCCGGTCGGCCAAGTTGCTTCCCTGCTCCCTGCCCTCGCCTGATATGACGACGAGGATCGGCTGCGTCGGCGCGATGTTGTAGCGCGCCGGAAAATCGTCGAGATCGAGACCGGAGAAGACGTCGCTCAGGTCGACGCTGGAGACTGTCAGGGCGAAACGTCCACACATCGGCCTGTCTTTACACCCGGCTGGTACTCCGTCAAGGCGCCTCAGCCTCTCGGCGCGAAGAGGATGAGGCTGGCGCCGGCAAGGCAGATCAGCGCACCGCCGATATCGTAACGATCCGGCACGCGGGCTTCGACCAGCCACAGCCAGAGCAGCGAAGCGAGGATGTAAATGCCGCCATAGGCTGCGAAGGTGCGGCCGGCGGCCTCGCTCGGCACCAGCGTCAGAAGCCAGGCGAAAAGCGCCAGGGAGATCATGCCCGGCGCCAGCCACCAGACTGACTTTTCGAGCTTCAGCCATGCCCAGAAGGCAAAGCAGCCGGCGATCTCGAAGAGGGCAGCAAACGCAAAAATGATGTAAGTCACGGAAGCACCTTTCGAATCCCCGTCGCACTATTCCTCCGATAAGATGGGCCATCACAGCAAGAGCAGCCTCCGATGATCTCCACCGCCAAAGCCGCCTCCTCCGCCATTCTCGAACGCGAAGGCCGATTCCTCCTCGTGTTGCGGCGCAACCCGCCTTCCGCGGACATGTATGCCTTTCCCGGCGGACGGGCTGAACCCGGCGAAACTCCGGAGCAAACGGCATTGCGCGAACTCCATGAAGAGACCGGCATTTCGGCACGTAATCCGCGGCTGTTTTCGACCTACGACCTGAAAACGCATGCGGCCGACGGCAGCGTCAAGAGCCATTTCCTGCTGTCGGTCTTTCGCGTCGATGCGGATCGGGATGCAGTGGCGGAAGCTGCCGACGATGCGGCAGCCCTCGGCTGGTACACGGTCGAGGAAATCCGGCAATTGCCCGTACCGCAGAGCGTGCTCGAATGCGCGGAGCGGCTGGCGGACGGCGAATAGACGTGGAAACTTTGAAGCACGCCTTGTTGCCGTCATGCTGAGCGTATCAACTGTGAGCATGATTCCCGTTCGACGCGTTTTTCTGTCCCTGCTCGTTCTCGCCGGCCCCACGATGGCGCAGGGCAAGAATACGCCGCCTCCACAGGAAGAGGAGATTGCCCCGCCGATCGTGAGCGTGCCCTATGACGACAAGCTGGCGCGGTTCGCCGAGGTGCTGGGCTCGGTGCATTATCTCAGAACGCTCTGCAAGGCGGCGGGCGGCGACGATTGGCGAAACGGCATGCAGCAGCTGCTCGATTCGGAGACCGGCAACGAGCCGCAGCGCAAGGAAAAGCTGACAGCAGCCTTCAATCGCGGCTATCGCGCCTTCGCCTCGGTCTATACGGATTGCACCCCGGCGGCCATCGTGGCAGAAGAGCGCTACCGTAACGAAGGTGCAACACTTGCCACAGAAATTACCTCGCGCTTTGGAAATTGACGTTTAATTAACCTGTTTTCGCAAGCGGACGTGTCGTTTTGGGAAAAGGCTGTTAGTGTTGTTAACGGTGCAGTAAGACATGAGAAGTTCTGAGGAAAAGACAATGGAAGCAAGCCTCAACGACATCGACGACATGATCGTCCACGAAAAGATGCAGGCAGCTCTGGAGTACCAGAACGAGGCTTGGGCCGACGGCATGGCCGACGGGATCGAGCCTGAAATCATCGCTGATGCTGCCATTGCACATGCGCTACGCGAGACGATCAGATTGCATGGGGAAAAGAGCGCCGAAGCCCTGCTGGATTCGCTGCGTGAGCGCATGCTTGCCGGCGAATTCTCCGCGAACCGCACCCTGCAATAATTGTTATCAGAGAGTTTGATGCACACCGGTAAAGAGAAAGTTTCGCGAATTTCGCTCGCGCCGGTGCTGCTTGCGTTCAGCCTCGCCGCCGGCAATGTTTTCCTTGCGCCGGCAGCCTACGCGCTTTCCGAACTGCACAAGATCCCTGGCCAGGCGGCCAACGAGACGCCTGCACAGGGAAGCGCTCAGGGACAGAGCCAGCCGCAGACCACTCCCGGCGTTCCCATGGCCGACCCGCTGGTCAACAGCCAGAGCAATCAGGGTGTCGACAAGACGCCGGGCGCTCAGGACAATTCCAAGCCCACCGAGGTGATCTACGATATCAGCAAGGTGCCAGAGCCGGTTCGCAAGATGCGCGAGCAGATCGTCGAGGCGGCCGCATCCGGCGATCTCGAGCGGCTGCGGCCGCTGATGGGCACTGGCGCCGACCAGACGCAGGTGACTGTGGGCGAACCGACCGACGATCCGATCGGCACGCTGAAGGATCTGTCGGGCGATCCTGATGGCGACGAGATCCTTGCCATCATGCTCGACATCATCTCGACCGGCTTCGTGCATGTCGGCCAGGGCACGCCCGACGACATGTATGTCTGGCCCTATTTTGCCGAGAAGGACCTGAAGTCGCTGACACCGCCGGAGCGCGTCGAGCTGCTGCGCATCGTCACGGCCGGCGATCTCTCCGACATGCAGGAATTCGGCGGATATAATTTCTATCGCCTCGGTATTACGCCCGAGGGTAAATGGAAATTCTTCACAGCGGGCGATTGATGCCCGTCTCGCCTGCGCTTTTCACGTTCGCATGGCGCTTGCGATCCACCTCATGAAGACATACCTCTGAGCGATAACCAACGCGACAGGTTCCGCCATGCCAGCCGTATTCCTGAAAGACCGCTCCTTGCTCTTCGTCAGCGGAGCGGAAGCCCAATCCTTCCTGCAGAACCTGATCACCACCGATATCGCCGCGCTCGGCGCCGACGAGGCGCGGCCCGGGGCATTGCTGACGCCGCAGGGCAAGATCCTGTTCGACTTCATGATCTGGCAGGACGGCGACGGTTACATGATCGAGACCGATGCCGGCCAGCGCGATGGCCTGCTGAAACGGCTGACGATGTACAAGCTGCGCGCCGCCGTCACACTTGCGCCAAGCACCGAAGAAGGCGTTACCGTTTCCTGGGGCGAGGATGCCGAGGGCGCCCGGGGCAGCCAGGGCGCCCGGGGCAGCCAGGGCGCCCGAGACAGCCGCTTCGCCAAGGCGGGCGTCACCCTGACCCGCCGGGCAGGAAGACAGGGCGATGGTGCAGAAGCGCTCTACGACGCGCTACGCATCCGCCACGGCATCGTCACATCAGGATCTGACTTCGCCCTGCAGGACGCTTTCCCGCATGATGTGTTGATGGATTTCAACGGCGGCCTCTCCTTCAGGAAAGGCTGCTATGTCGGCCAGGAGGTCGTCTCACGCATGCAGCATCGCGGCACTGCGCGCCGGCGCGTCGTGACGGTGTCCGCCGCAACGGATCTGCCGGGAACCGGGACGGAGATTACCGCCGCCGGCAAGCCTGTGGGAACCCTCGGTTCGGTTGACGGCGGCAATGGACTTGCGATCGTGCGCATCGACCGCGCCGGCGCGGCGATGGCAGCAGGCACGCCGCTGCTCGCCGGCGACACGCCTGTTTCCCTCGTCCTACCGGCATGGTCCGGTCTCGTCTTTCCAGCCAGCGCCGACGAGGCCAGCGCGTGACAACGACGAAAGCTCCGCGTGCCTGGCAACGCATGCTGTCCGGGCGCAGGCTCGACCTGCTGGAACCCTCGCCGCTCGACGTCGAACTCATCGACATCGCTCACGGGCTTGCGCGCGTGGCCCGCTGGAACGGCCAGACCTCAGGCGATCATGCTTTTTCGGTGGCCCAGCACAGTCTCGTCGTCGAGGATATCTTCCGTCGCTTCAACGATGCGCGGCCGCAGGAATGCCTGATGGCGCTGCTGCACGATGCACCCGAATATGTGATCGGCGACATGATCTCGCCGTTCAAATCGGTGGTCGGCGGCGGCTACAAGACGGTGGAAAAGCGGCTGGAGGCCGCCGTGCACCTGCGCTTCGGCCTGCCGCCGCATCCCTCGCGCGATCTCAAGGACCGGATCAAGAAGGCCGACACGATCGCCGCTTATTTCGAGGCGACCGTGCTGGCCGGTTTCACACCCGCCGAGGCACAGAAATTCTTCGGCCAGCCACGCGGAATCAGCAAGGACATGCTGATGATCGAGCCCCTGCCGGCGGTCGAAGCGCAGCGGTTGTTTTGCGAGCGCTTTGCGGCGATCGAGGTCGAACGGGAGATGGTATCGTGACCTTCATCGTCGTCTCGCCGCTGTCGCGCATCGCGGAAATGGCGGTGCGCCACAAGGCGCGCGACATGATCAGCCTGATCGCCAAGGAGCAGGCCTTTCACCGGCCGGGCGTGATCGCGGCCGAGCGCCATCTGACACTTGCTATGAACGATATCGTCTTCAAGGGCACCGGCGATCTCGTGGCGCCTGACGAGACGCATGTGCAGGGGATTATCGACTTTGCCGCTTCATGGCGGCAGGAGACGCCGCTGCTCATCCATTGCTGGATGGGCGTGTCGCGATCGCCGGCCGCAGCGCTCATTGCCGCGCTGTCGCTGGCACCCGATCAGAGCGAGGAAACGCTTGCCCGCCGGCTGCGGGCCGCCTCGCCCTTCGCGACGCCGAATGCCCGGCTGATCGAGATCGGTGACGCGCTGCTCGGCCGCAGCGGCTGGCTGGTCGCGGCGGTGCGGGCAATCGGACTCGGTGCCGATGCCGACGGCAATGCGCCCTTCGTGCTTGCGATCCGAGACGCCGCCTGCGGTTGACGCTGCCACCGGCCGCTCCATCTAGGCCCCGACCACGAACAATCGACAGAGCCTGATCATGGAACAACAAGCAGCCGACGTCTTCCTCGCCACCCGCACGGCACTCAGCCAAGCAAGCGCGCTCGCAGTCCAATATTCCTTCTCAATCCTGGGGGCGTTAATCCTGCTGGTCATCGGCTGGACGCTCGCCGGCTTCGTCAGCCGCTGGGCTTATGAGGGCTTGTCGCGCATCCACGGCATCGACGAGACGTTGGCACGCTTCTTCACCAATGTCGTGCGCTATGCGCTGCTGATCCTGGTGTTCATCACCGTGCTCGGCCAATTCGGCGTTCAGACCGCCTCGATCATCGCGGCGCTCGGCGCAGCCGGCCTGGCGATCGGGCTGGCGCTGCAAGGGACGCTGCAGAATATCGCGGCCGGTATCATGTTGCTGATCCTCAGACCGTTCCGCGTTGGCGAATATATCGAGACCAGCAGCGTGGCCGGTACGGTGCGCGAAATCGGACTGTTTGCGACCGAACTCAGGACTGGCGACGGGCTCTACCGCTTGGCGCCGAATTCGACGCTCTGGAACACGCCGATTACCAATTTCAGCCGCGAGCCCACGCGGCGGGAAGAGCTGAAAATCAGCGTCGCCCATGAGGATGACATCGATCTGGCGATGGAGAGGCTGATGGGCCTTGCCAGAGCCGATTCCAGAGTGCTGACGTCGCCGGCACCGAGTGTCTTCATCGACAGCCTCGGCGACGGCGCGATCTCCGTAACGCTGCGCTATTGGGCAAAGACCGGCGATTGGTGGCTGGTCAGCCGTGACATGGTAAAGCGCGTGAAACTCGCCTTCGACAAGAAACCGGTCGCTGATGCGGATGCTTCAGATGCCGCGCCACCAAAAAAGTCCAACGGCAAGGCAACCGCCGAAAAGCCGACGCAGACGCGACAGTGAGACATTGCGGCGCCGCGGATCTTTTAAGACCAGCGGCGCTGTGCACAGGTTGAATTACTGCATGGCTTTGTCCCTCAATCGATCCCGATTAAAGGACTTGTGCCGTAGCTATTGGACGACGCCGCAGGAAAGTCTTTCGCCGGCATCTCCCGAAGGCTGGCTCCGATAATCATCCGAATTGGCGTGCACCATCAATGCGCGGCCACGAATGCCGTCGGTCTTGCCGTCGAGCGTGACCATGCCGTTGAAGATCTGTGCCCGCAACACGCCATCCTGTCCGACATATTGATTGGGCATGTCGCCAGCGTGCGGACCCTTGGCGGCAAGAATGCCATGCTCCGCCTTCTCAGGATCGAAATGACCGCCCGCCGATTCGTGATGGGTCGCGGCGTCGCAACGGCCGGTCTCATGCACATGGAAGGCCACCCATTTGTTCGCCGGCAGTCCCGATATCTCGACTTCGATCAGGACACCGCCATTGGCAGCAGCCGTCAGTTGCGCGCGACCGTCTTCCTTGCCGTCCTTGGTGACGAAATTGGCGACCGCCGTCTGCTTGTCCTGAGCGCCTGCCGGCAATGCAACCGCAAGCAGGCTCAAGGCGGCGATGGTGCGCATGGCTTTCATGGAGATCTCCTTCCGTCCGGTTGTCCTTCTGAACGTATCAAACCGGAAGGTGTTCCTGATTAGAGACCGTCGAACGAGAAAAGCCGGCCAAACGGCCGGCTTGCAGATCGCCCGAATCGAGACGCGGTTCAGGCGACGGCATCGAAATCAAACTGGCCGTAGGTCTTGCGGTAAAGATCGTCGGACTGATTATCGGTCGTCGGCGCGGCCTGCTGGAGTGGATAGGGAACGGCAATGCTGCTTGCCGTGCCGCTGTCACGCGTGTCCATCATCAGCGCAATCAGGCTGCCGGAAAATTTCGGCTGCGTGTCGCTGGCCTTATCGTCTTCCAGAAGTTCCTTGATGATGCCGGGCTTCTCATCGGCGGCACGTTCGCCGCGGCTGAGCACGCCATCGCCGTTGGCATCGAGCCGCGACAGTGTCGCCAGATATGCGTATGAGGTGTCTGAAACGGATGGGGTGCTGGTCATACAAACCTCCATTCACCGCCTTTTGCCGGTGGTGTTTGCACGCAATACCAAGGTGGAAAATCATTGTTAACTCGGTGGTTAAACTGATTTGCGCAGTGCGTCAATAAGTTGTTAACTTCTCATTAACGATGATTGACAAAAGTTAACGGAACGCCGCGAAGTCGCCTGCCGCCAGCGCCAGCCAACCCGATTTCCCGCATTATTTCAGCGGTTTTTCACATACAAAACAATTGTCTGAGGACGTGCCCGTCGCTGTTGCACTGCAACCGAATATTAATTCGGCGCATAGAAAATGGGCGTCACGCTTTGCCACCAGACAGTCCGGCTATAAGAAGCAATTTCTGTGTTCATCTGAGAAAGGTTATCATGTCCGGCGTAATGATGCACGTACGTCAATCGAAGGCATCTCCGCCCGAGGCCGGGGCAGCTGCTGCGCAAGACGCATCCACATGAAAGCCGAAGCGCTTTTCTGGCAGCAATGCACTCAGTCCGTCTCAGACGATGGATCGATAGATGCGCAGCGCCTGATGGATCTGGTGATCGCGACCTATCGCGTCCATGAAAGCGACTATGACGAAATCGAGAGAAGCGCAGAAACGCTGCTGAGGGAAAACCATGCACTGAGAGGCAATATATCGGCCCTCAGTCAGGCGTTCGACGGACAGACAAAACTCTTCGAAATCATTCTCAACAACCTGCCGCTCGGTCTCAGCGTCTTCGACGCCGACCAGCGGCTGACGCTTTCCAACATCCGTTTCCGTCAGCTCTTCGGCTTGACGGAGGACGATGTCACCGCGGGCGCGACAATCGCCAATCTCACGGCCAAAATGCGCGGCAGGGAGAACGCCGACGCTAAACCCGGCAGGCGGACCAGGCTGCAGTCCTCCGCAACCGCAAGACGCGGCAGTATCCGTCGGCGCGAATGGTTGATGGACGACGACCGCATCATACAGAGCATGGTGACCATCCTTTCCGACGGCAGCAGCATCGCCATCCATGCCGATGTCACCGAGGATCGGCGGGCAGCCGAGCGCATTGCCTTTCTCGCCCACCACGACCCGCTGACAGGTCTTCCCAACCGCATCCATTTTCGCGAGCAGGTGGATGCCGCGCTTGCCGAACGAAAGCCGGATGAGCAGATCGCCTTGGTTCACCTCAATCTCGACCGGTTCAAATCGATCAACAACATGATGGGCGTGTCGGCCGGCGACACGATCCTGCAGCAGGTCGCTGAGCGCATCCGCGCCTCGGCCGGTTCGGAAAACATCCTGTCGCGCCTCGGTTCGGACGAATTCGCCATTCTGCAGACGGGCAGGCAGCAGCCGTGGAACGTGACGGCGCTGGCGGACCAGATCCGCCGAGAGCTTTCCGAACCATTCCTCCACGGCGACAAACAGGTGGAGCTCAGCGTCTCGATGGGCATCGCGGTCGCGCCTGATGATGGCGAGGAAACCGATATCCTGCTGAAAAATGCCGGCGTGGCACTGTCGCATGCCAAGGCCGACGGGCGCAAACGTGAGCGCTTCTTCGCCAATGAGATGGAAGCGCAGATGCAGCTGCGTCACGCGCTGGAAGCTGATCTCAGGGCAGCCGTCGAGAAAGAGGAATTCGAGCTGCATTATCAGCCGCTCTACGACCTCACGCAGCGGCGCATCTGCGGCTTCGAAGCATTGATCCGCTGGAACCACCCGGTCCGAGGCCGCGTTCCGCCGATGGATTTTATTCCGCTTGCCGAAGAGGTCGGCCTCGTCGTCGATATCGGCCGCTGGGTTTTGCGTCGGGCCTGCGACGATGCAGCGCAATGGCCGGAGGGCATCAAGGTCGCCGTCAACGTTTCGGCGATCCAGTTCAGCAGCAGCGACCTGACACGGGATGTCAGCGAGGCGCTTGCCGCCGCGACGCTGTCGCCGTCGCGGCTTGAACTCGAAATCACCGAGAGCGTGCTGATGGAAAATCTGAGCGAGGTGCTGCCGATCCTGCATGCGCTGAAGGAGCGCGGCATCCACATCTCGATGGACGATTTCGGAACCGGCTATTCTTCACTGAGCTACCTCTCGAGCTTCCCCTTCGACAAGATCAAGATCGACAAATCCTTCGTCAACGAGATCGTCGACAACAAGGAAGCGCATGCGATCATGCACGCGATCATCCTGCTCGGCGATGCGCTCGGCATGCGGGTCACCGTCGAGGGTGTCGAGACGGCCGAGCAGCTGGCGCTGCTCGAGTGCGAGGAATGCGACGAGATCCAGGGCTATCACATCAGCCCGCCGAGACCGGCGCGTGAGGTGCCTCATCTTCTCTCCCTGCCGCCGAAAAACGGCGGCGTGACGCATCTTCCCAAAGCCAAGCGGTGAGATCACCCTCGATTGCGACTCGCACGGCAAGCCGTTAGAATAGGATGATTTCAGGCCGGGTCGGCCTAAAATCTGAATCCTATTCTACAATATATAGTTAGAGCATGATGTCGCCCGAAAACCGCTCACACTTTTCGGCATCATGCTCTAGAAAATCGGCTGCGATTCCTGAGATCTTCGTTGTCGCATCCTTTTATCACCCGCATTCAATACCGCGCCGATGCGCTATCGGCGGAAACGATCTTCCTCATGACAGGTGGCGCTATGTTCGCGGCTGAAGCGTTCTCCCCACACGAAACGCTTGCCGCAGCGCTGATTGCGCATGCGGCCGACGGCGACGACGGCTCGCACGACCTTGCCCATATCCTGCGCGTTTTCAGGAATGCCATGCGCATCCATGCGGGAGAAGGCGGCGACGGGCGGGTTCTTGTTGCTTCCGTGCTGCTGCACGACTGCGTCGCCGTCGAGAAGAATTCGCCGCAGCGGGCAAAAGCATCGGCTTTGGCGGCCGAGAAGGCATCGGCGATCCTGGCGGAACTTGGCTGGAGCGGCGCGGATATCGAGGCCGCGGCCCACGCAATCACCGCGCATAGTTTCTCGGCCGGGGTGGCGCCGCAGACGCTGGAGGCGAAGATCCTGCAGGATGCCGACCGGCTGGACGCGATCGGCATGATCGGCGTCGCCCGCTGCTTCTATATCGCCGGGCGACTGGGATCCGGGCTCTACGATCCGTTCGACCCGGCAGCGGCAGACCGCCCGCTCGATGACAAGCGTTATGCCATTGACCATTTCCAGACGAAGCTGTTCAAACTGGCGGAAGGATTCCAGACCGAGACCGGCCGCAGGCTGGCGGCCGCGCGTGACAAGAGCTTGCGCGATTTTCTCTCGGAATTCATGGACGAAATCTAGGAGAACGGCATGCTTGTCAGCGACCTCTTCATCTATCCGCTCAAGAGCGCCCGTGGCATTGCGCTGCCCGCCGCCGACATCGACGCCTATGGGCTTCCAGGCGACCGGCGGGCGATGATCACCGATGCGCAGGGGCACTTCATCACCCAGCGCGAGTTGCCCGACCTCGCACGCATCGAGGTACGACCGGAAGCGAGTGCCTTTCGGCTGCTGATGCAGGGGAAAACGGACATATCGGTACCACCGCCTCAGCCTGAAGCCCGCATGGATGTGATCGTGTGGAAATCTGCCGTCAACGCGGCCGTCGCCGATCCGGAGAGCAACCGGCAGCTTTCGGAATGGCTTGGCCGCGAGGTGCGCCTGGTCTTCTTCGACGGGCAGGCACGGCGGACGGCGAATGCCGAATGGGCCGGCGAAGCCACGCCCGTCACCTTTACCGACGGCTACCAGATCCTGGTGACGACGACCGGCTCGCTGAAAGCGTTGAATGCCGATCTCGCCGCCCATGGCGAAGGCAGTGTCGGCATGGAACGCTTCCGTCCGAACATCGTCATCGATACCGACGAAGCCTGGGCGGAGGACCGCTGGGCGGCGATCGAGATCGTCGGCATCCGCTTCGATCTCGTCAAACCCTGCTCCCGCTGCATCATGACGACGCAGGACCAGTTGACCGGGTCCCGCGAGGGACCAAACCCGATGCCGGCCATGGGCCGCCTCCGTATGTCGGCCGATCGGCGCGTGCCAGGCCCGCTCTTCGGTTGGAACGTCACGCCGCGCGGCAGCGGCAGGGTCACGATCGGTGACACCGTCCGCATCGTTGAAGAGAGGCCAGAAGGCTGGGCGCTCAAGCGTCGCGCCGCAGCATAAAGCAATTCCAGGAAAAGCGCGAAGCGGTTCTCCGTCCGGAATTGCGTGAAAACAAAGAGTTAGAGCGTCACACGCGTGCGAGTGCGGTATCGATGCCTGCCATGACATCGGCCGGCAATGGTCCCTTCTCCAGAGCGCCGGCATTTTCCTCTACCTGGGCGACGGTGCGGAACCCCGGAATGGGAAGGGTGCGCGGCGAGCGTGCCCAGAGCCAGGCAAGCGCGCCCTGCGTCAGTGTGCGGCCGCCTGACGTCAGGAGATCGCGGACGGCATCGAGCCTTGCGGCGAATTCCGGGGCCATGCGCCCGTTCTTGAAATAGACCATCCAGTCAAGGGCCGCCCCACGGACATCCTTGGCGCCTACCGCCTTGTCGGCGGTGAACTTGCCGGTCAGCAGTCCCATCGCCAGCGGACCGCGATTGATTGACATCAGACCCGTCCCCTCGATCACCGCGATCATCTCCGGCACCGGTTCGAAAACGTTCATCGTATGCTGGATCGAGACGTAGCCCTGGCGGCCGACATGACGGGCGGCACGATCGGGAAAATCGGTGCTCCAGCCGAACGCATCGATCTTGCCTTCGGCGCGCAGCGCCTCCAGCGTATCGAAGACGGCATCCGACTGTTCAAGCGGAAAATCATTGAGGTGGAACTGCAGGAGATCGAGGCGATCGCGCTTGAGGCGGCGCAGCGAGGTCTCGACCGAACGGCGGATGAAGGCCTCATCGGCGAAGGCGCCGGTTGCCTGCTTGGTTTCCGGGTCGGTGGCGAAGCCGAACTTGGTGGCGATGACAATATCGTCGCGATTGCCGATCGCCCGGCCGAGCACCTCCTCCGAGTGGCCGGCGCCGTAGTTCGAGGCCGTGTCGAAGAAGCGGATGCCGAGTTCGATGGCACGGTGGATCGCTTCCACGGATTCATCGTCGTCGACATCGCCCCAGCCGAGCGGCGTGTCGCCGGCGAAGAAGGGACCGCCGATCGCCCAGCATCCCATACCGAGGCGCGGAATTTCGCGGCCATTCCAGAGCGTGATCGTCGTCGGTGATGCGGTCTTGGTCAGCATGAGATCCTCCTTGATTGGCAATCCTGTGAAGACATAGGAAGCGCTCATAGGCAGGTAAACCGCCAAATCCGGAGGATGTTTTGCACCCGTAAAAAACGGAAGTCAGGCGGAAATACCATTCGGACCTGAAAGCGTCCGCAAGGCTGGATTGAGCGCCTTGAGTGCCGCCTGAACGAAGCCGTCGCGGGCTGCCACGGCTTCGATGCCGCGCGGTTCGTAGACATGGCGATGCAGAAAAAACCCTGTCAGACGGAATGCGGCTGAGAGACTATCGAAGTCGGCCGCATGATTGCCCTCGATGCTGAGGAACTGCGGCAGGAGCAGCATCTTGTCCGCCCAGGGGGCACCAGCGGCGCGGCTGACGGCGCGGCCGGATTTCGGCGAGACATAGACGAGATCGGAACGGGCGCCGGTCGCGGCGCATTCGGCGAGATCGAGGCCGAAGCCGAGGTCATTCAGCACCGCAAGTTCGAAACGCACAAAGAGTTCGCCGGCATCGGCCGGGTTGTGCAGGTGATCGAGGATGACCTCCAGTGCATCGAAGAGATGCGGATGCGGGTCACGCTCCGGCAGCAGCCGCAGCAGCGCGCCCATCGCCTGGACACCGTAGACGGCGGTTGCCGTTTCCATCAGCCGGGCAGCGCGCAGCGTCACCGGCTCGACGCGGAATTCGCCCAGATGCTCGTCAAGCCGGGCGCGCCAGATAACCTCCACCGCATTACCCGCCTGCAGCACCGGCTGCATGGCGCGCGAGCGGCCGGAGCGCACCAGGCCGAGATGGCGGCCGCGATCACGCGTCATTACCTCGGCGATGACGCTCGTCTCGCCGTGGCGCTTGACGCCCAGGATGATCGCATGGTCCTGCCACTGCATCGAAAGAAGTCCTTACGGCTGACGAATCCATCCTACTGCATAATTCAACGCGTTACAGCGTCCTTTGCGCGTCTGAAAGACACGCTGCAATGCAAGGCCCGGCTTCCGTCGGGGACCGCGTCAGGCGACAGCCGGGAAAAGCCTCTGCAGGAATTCCCGCATCGCCATTTCGTCGAAAGGCTTCACCAGAAGCGGTATCTGCTGCAGGTCGGGCGGGAAATCGCCGGTATCGGAATAGCCGCTGACGAAGCCGAACGGGATGCCGATGTCGAGAAGATGGCGGGCAAAACCGAAGCTCATGCCCTCGCCGAGATTGACGTCGAGAAGAGCGAAATCATATTTCTCCGCAGCAATGGCGGCCCTTGCCTGTTCGACGCTGCCGACGATATCGATGCTCTCGACGCCGGCCAGGCGTAGAATATCCTCCGCCTCCATCGCGATGATCAAACTGTCTTCAAGAACCAGAACACGGATTGCGCTCATGATTCGATGCCCCTCGTCGGGCGCCTGTCGCAGCGCCCCGGCCGTTTCGCCAACATCATTGCCCTCCGGTGCCCCGCATGGCACGCTATCGGTGAATTCCGCCACCTTTTCTGAATAAACCATTTTTCTGCCCGGTCGATAAGAATCAAAATCGGAGGAAGATGACAGCCGACCTTATTTTCCTTGCTGCTAATCTGCATTTAAAAAAGACATAACCAGGCTGCTTGACCAAAGCATGTCGCGCAGAACGAAGACCTAAGACGCGACGCGCTTTAGATGAACGGGCGTTTGCCCTCTCCCAGCCCTTCCCAGCCGGCGATCGCCATCAATTCCTCGCCGTTCAGCACCTCGCAGCCGCGCTCCTGCCAGCGGATCAACCCTCGTTCGCTGAGCTTTTTCAAAGTTTTATTGGTGTGAACGATGGAAAGACCGAGCGTGTCGGCGATGTGCTGCTGGGTGATGGGAATGAATTTGCGGCCGTTGAAGATATTGAGCTTCCGGCCACGCTCAAACAGGAAGGCGATCAGGTAGGCTGCTCTTTCCAGCGCCGTGCGGCGGCCGATGCTCAAGAGATGCTCATCCAGGATGCGCTCCTCGCGCGCGGCGATCCAGGTGATGTCGAAGGCCAGCGAGGCGTGCTTGTTGTACAGCGTCATCAGCCTGTCACGCTCGAAGACACAAAGGGACACGGGCGAAAGCGCTTCGACGGAATGCTGCATCTCACCGGCGATCGTTCCCTGCAGGCCGACCAGGTCGCCCGGCATAATATAGTTCAGAATCTGGCGGCGTCCGTCCTCCAGCATCTTGTAGCGGAAGCCCCAGCCGGCGAGCACGGTGAAGAGGTGAGCGCTATGTGCGCCCTCGACGAGGATGGTGGAGCCGGCATCGACGGCAAGCTCTCCCCTCTTGAAGCTCGAGACGAATTCCAGCTCGTCGCGGCTGAACTCCCTGAAATGCGGCAGAGGCCGCAAGGGACATTGGTCGCAAGGGGTCTTGAAAGAATTGATGGGTCTCGACGTCGCCATGCTTGCCCTTGCCGTCGCAAAATCGGCGCGCCAACATTGGCGCGCCGTTCGTCAAGGAATGCGCAAGGCACGGATTTGTTCCATGAGCGAGGCCAATTTTTTATGCGGAAACAAAGGGCTGGCGCCAACCCGACGAAATCCTTGCCGTGCTTATTTCGGGAAATCGAGACCCATTTCGCGGAACCGCTCGGGATCATCACCCCAATTCTCGCGAACCTTGACGAACAGGAAGAGATGGACCGGCTGTTCGAGGATCTGCGACAATTCCTTGCGGGAAGCAGTCGAGATCGCCTTGATGGTTTCACCACCCTTGCCGAGCGCGATCTTCTTCTGGCTGTCACGCTCGAGATAAATCACCTGCTCGATCCGCACCGAGCCGTCCTTGCGCTCTTCCCACGTCTCCGTCTCGACATGGGAGGCATAGGGGAGCTCTTGGTGCAGGCGCAGAAACAGCTTCTCGCGGGTGATCTCGGCAGCGAGCTGGCGCATCGGCAGATCGGAGATCTGGTCTTCCGGATAGTACCACGGCCCCTCCGGGAGCGTTTTCGCCAGATAGTCCATGAGATCGTCGCAGCCGGAGCCGTTTTCGGCGGAGATCATGAAGGTGCGATCGAAAGCGATCTTCTCGTTGGCGGCAGCGGCCAGCCCCAGCAGATCCTCGCGATTGACGCGGTCGATCTTGTTGAGCAGCAGGATCTTCGGCTGCCGGACTTCCTTGAGGCCTTCGAGGATGGCTTCGGCATCCCCGCGCAGGCCGCGCTCGCTGTCGATCAGCAGCACGATCAGATCGGCATCCCTCGCACCGCCCCAGGCCGAGGTCACCATGGCGCGGTCAAGCCGGCGGCGCGGCTTGAAGATACCAGGCGTATCCATGAAGACGATCTGGGCATTGTCGTGGATCGCGATGCCGCGGACGATGGCCCGCGTCGTCTGCACCTTATGGCTGACGATTGAGACCTTGGCGCCGACGAGGCGGTTGACCAGCGTCGACTTGCCGGCATTGGTCGGCCCGATCAGCGCGACAAAGCCCGAATGCGTCGGACGATTGGTTTCTGCGGCAGCTTCGGCCGCGATCTCTTCTTCTTGTGTCATTGTCCCGTCAGTTTCCGGCAGGCGATTGCTGCCAAATGCCTTCGCGCTCGAGCATCTTCGTTGCCGCCACCTGTTCGGCGGCACGCTTCGACCGCTCTACGCCGGTTTCGGGCTTAATGCCAGCAACTTCCACCGTCACCTTGAAGCGCGGATCATGATCCGGTCCGCTGCGTTCATCAACCCGGTAGATCGGCGTGACACCAAATTTCGCGTGCGACCATTCCTGCAGCTCGGTCTTGGCGTCGCGCTTGGCGCCATCGGCCCGCACCGCCCTGCCCTGCCAGTAACGCAGAATGAAGCGGCGGGCGACTTCGAGGCCGCCGTCGAGATAGATCGCGGCGATCAGGCTTTCGACGACATCGGCGCGCACATTCATCATGCGCTTGCCGGTCAGTTTTTTTACATCGGCGCCGGTGCGGATATAGAGGTGAAGATTGAGTTCGTCGGCGACCGCAGCACAGGTTTCGGCGCTGACGAGCTGGTTGAGGCGAACCGAGAGCTCGCCTTCTCCTGCCGTGCCGAAGGTGCGGAACAGAAGCTCGGCGATGCAGAGCCCGAGGACCCTGTCGCCGAGGAATTCCAGCCGTTCGTAATTGCCGCCCTTTTCGGTACGGGCGCTGGCATGGGTCAGCGCGCTATCCAGGCGTTCCTTTTCAGCGAAGTCATGACCGATCAGGCCCTCAAGCTTTGCGCGGTCCGCCGCAGAAAGCGTCTGCGCCTTACTCATTCAACAACCTTGAAGAGGCGGTCCCAACGCATGTTCGTCGGCCACTTCCAGATTTCGCGGAAGGAGGTGTCGTTGCCGAGCGAGAAGAAGATGACGCTGGCACGGCCGACAAGATTTTCAGCGGGCACGAAGCCGACGTCGAAGCGGCTGTCTAGCGAGTTGTCGCGATTGTCGCCCATCATGAAATAATGGCCTTCCGGCACGATGAACTCGCGGGTGTTATCACCACGCGACACCCGAGACTGATCGAGCGTGTCGTAGGACTTGCCGTCGTCGAGTGTTTCGCGGAATACCGGCACGTCCTCGCCCGGGTCGAGCTTGTAATCCGAAGTGAACGCACCGTCCGCCACCTTCGGAACCGGCTTGCCGTTGACGTAGAGCACGCCGTCGGTAACCTGGATACGGTCGCCCGGCAGGCCGATGCAGCGCTTGATGTAATCGATGTCGGGGTTCGGCGGGAAACGGAAGACGACAATGTCGCCACGCTTCGGATCGGCGCCGAACAGGCGGCCGCTGAAGACATCAGGCGAGAAAGGCAGCGAATATTTCGAATAGCCGTAAGCGAACTTGTTGACGAAGATGTAGTCGCCGACAAGCAAGGTCGGCATCATCGAACCGGACGGAATGGTAAAGGGCTGGAACAACACCGTTCGGATCACCATCGCCAAAATCAGCGCCTGGATGATAACTTTGATATTTTCCCAGAGGGCGTTCGGCTTGGCTTCGACTTTTTCGGACACGCAGTCTTATTCCTTCAAGACGCCGCGGCGGCGCAATTCTTTCTGTCGTTCTCTCTAGCGGCTTCGGCCGGTTGCGGCAATGGCGACAACATCAAAAGCGACGAGAGGTCGCGATCAACAGTTCCCGAGGTCGCCATCAGAGGCTCTCGGGCAACGCCTCGATAATGACGAAAGCCTGCGCCAAGGGATAATCATCCGTTATTGTCAAATGAATGGCGGGCCTGTGGCCCGCGGGCAGCAGCGATTCGAGGATCAGGGCGGCGCCGCCTGATAAAAGCATGGTGGGTTTGCCGCTCGGCAGGTTGACGACGCCCATGTCCTTCCAGAAGACGCCCTGCGCCATGCCGGTGCCGAGCGCCTTGGAACAGGCCTCCTTGGCGGCAAAACGCTTGGCATAGGATGCGGCACGGTTTGCTCGCCTGTCGGAACGCGCGCGCTCGATCTCGGTGAAGCAGCGATGGGTGAAGCGCTCGCCGAAGCGCTCGATGGATTTCTCGACACGGCGAATGTCGATCAAATCACTGCCAATGCCGATGATCATGCCGGCCCCTTCCGTCGCTTAAGAATTCTTGATCGGGTTCATACGCTCGGCATGTCGCCGGCTGGAACGGCAAGACGCAGGCGCGCCCGCTCCATCAGCCGTATATGGCGGCGCGTCTGAAAACCCTTCACGGTGTAGAATGTCAGCGCATAGAGCGCAACGGAGGTGACGATCGCCGGCGGGATAGCGCCGACCAGCATCGGCTCCAGCACCGGCTTCCATAATTCGGTGAAGTTCAGCTTGTGGAAAAGGGCGGCGAGATCCACCGTCTGACCAGCCAGTTGATCCTCGCGGCTCAACAGCAGATGCCCGATTTCCCAGGTGATGCCCCAGATGAAGGGATAGGTCAGCGGATTGCCGAAGGCGGCGCAGCCGAGGGCGGCGGCCACCATACTACCGGAGAGGAAATAGGTGATGACGAAAGCCATGACGAAATGCACGCCGATGAACGGCGTCCACGAGACGAAGACACCCGCAGCGACGCCGGCGGCAACCGCATGCGGCGAAGCGCTCAGGCGCAGGACGCGCATTGTCAGATAACGGATCGGGCGAAGGAAACCTTTGCGAGGCCATAAAAGCTCCCGCATCTTTTCCTTGAATCCCGCAGGCTTGCGACGGCGAAACAACATGGCCGGTATTTAGTGCAGCGCACACGACCATGACAAGAGCGGCAAATGATACCGCTCCAAAAACCGCCCCTCAATTCTCGCTGCGAAGAGGAGCTTCTTCATGCCGAGGGGCCTCCGTTATGCATAACGTCCCTCACTTACCTCAAGTATAAAGTCCATTATCAGCGATTACGGAACAGACCGCGATCGACCTGGCGCTGACGAAACTCGAGATCGATACGATCGAGCGAGCCATTCAAATATGCCATTTCACGTTCCTGCGTGGTCGGAGCGCGAAAGGCGCGAGCGAATTTCTTGATAGGGTCAAACATTATCTTGTCTCATCTTCTGTTTACGTTTCGATGACCAGAAGATAGGCCCGGCACAGGTTAATTACTACCGCCGCAATATGGAGACAGCCATGCGCTGAGTGCACCGCTTGCCCCTCTCATGCGCTGCTCCGATTATAAAATGTGCAATTTTTCGCCCAACCCTCTGGAGGGGCTTAACAAAAGCTTTAGTCGTAGAGGCGCCGGACCGTGGCGATGCAATCCAGTTCCTTCATCTGGGCGAGCAACTGGTTGAGCTGGCGCAGGTCCCAGACCTCGACCTCGAGCATCATTTCGGTGAAATCGGCCGCCACCCGCACCGTGTTCAGCAAGCGGATATTGACGTCGAGGCCTGCGACCGTCTGGGCGACCTTGGCAAGCGTGCCGGGCTCATTCAACCCATTCACCATGATGCGCGCCATGAAACGCGACTTGTTGGCTTCGTCGAGGTCCCAGCGCACGTCGATCCAGCGGTCGGGCTGATCGTCGAAGCGCTGCAGGCTCGGCGACTGGATCGGATAGATGGTGATGCCCTTGCCCTGATCCATGATACCGACGATGCGATCGCCGGGCACGGCGCCGGTCGGCGCGAACTTGACGTCGACATTGCCGGACAGGCCGCGGATCGGCCCGATATCGGCATCGGCGTCGATTTCCGAATGGCCGCCGTCGTGCCCTGTCTTGGTCTTGCCGGGGATCTTGAAGATCATGCCGGCGGCGCTGCGAACGTTGAACCAGCCATCATCGCCGGAGGGCTTCACGGTGACGCGCTCATCTTGATGATCGGGATAGACGGCGCGCAACACGTCGAGCGAGGACATCTCGCCGCGGCCGACGGCGGCGATCGCATCCTCGACATCCTTCTGGCCGAGACGGTGCAGCGCCGGCTTCATCGCCTCGCGCGAGAAGATCTTGCCGGCCCTGTTGAAGGTGCGCTCGAGAATGCGGTGGCCGAGGCCGGCATATTGCTTGCGGATCGCCATGCGGGTGGCGCGGCGGATGGCGGCGCGCGCCTTGCCGGTCACGACGATCTCCTCCCAGGCGGCGGGCGGAACCTGCACGCCGGAGCGGATGATCTCGACCTCGTCGCCATTTGCAAGTCGCGTCACCAGCGGCATGATGCGGCCGTTGATCTTGGCGCCGACTGTCGTATCGCCGATATTGGTGTGCACCGCATAGGCGAAATCGATCGGGGTGGCGCCGCGCGGCAGGGCGATCAACTTGCCCTTCGGCGTGAAGCAGAAGACCTGGTCCTGGAAGAGCTCGAGCTTGGTGTGTTCGAGGAATTCTTCCGGGCTGTCGCCCTCGGCCAGGGCCTCGATCGTATGACGCAGCCAAGAATAGGCATTGGATTCGCGGGAAAGAATATCGCCATCGGCATTGGTGGCGCCGTCCTTATAGAGCGTGTGGGCGGCGATGCCGAATTCGGCGATTTCGTGCATGCGCTTGGTGCGGATCTGCAGTTCGATGCGCTGGCTGGAGGGGCCGACGATAGTGGTGTGCAGCGAACGGTAATCGTTCTGCTTCGGCGTCGAGATATAATCCTTGAAGCGGCCGGGCACGACGCGCCAGCGCGTGTGGACAATGCCGAGTGCCCGGTAACAGGACGGGATGTCCTCGACGATCAGGCGGAAGCCGTAGACATCGGAAAGCTGTTCGAAGGAAAGCGACTTCGATTGCATCTTGCGGAAGACGGAATAGGGCTTCTTCTGCCGGCCCTTGACATAGGCGCTCGTCAGGCCGCTTGCGACCAGAAGGTCGCGCAGTTCGGCCTCGATCTTCTTGACGATGCCCTCGTTGCGCTTCGAAAGCTCTTCCAGCCTTTTGGTGACGGTCTCGTAGGCTTCCGGGTTCATATGGCGGAAGGAGAGTTCCTCGAGTTCCTCGCGCATGTCCTGCATGCCCATGCGGCCGGCGAGCGGCGCATAGATTTCCATCGTCTCCTCGGAAATGCGGGCACGCTTGTCGGCCGACATGTGATCGAGGGTACGCATATTGTGCAAGCGATCGGCAAGCTTGACGAGCAGCACGCGCACATCGTCGGAAATGGCGAGCAGCAGCTTGCGCAGATTTTCCGCCTGCTTGGCTTTCTTGGTGACGAGATCGAGCTTCTTGATCTTCGTCAGACCCTCGACCAGGCGACCGATATCCTCGCCGAAGAGTTCGTCGATCTCGGCGCGTGTCGCCGTCGTATCCTCGATCGTATCATGCAGAAGGGCGACCGCGATCGTCGATTCATCGAGATGCATGTCGGTGAGGATGGCGGCGACCTCGAGCGGATGGGAAATATAGGGATCGCCGCTCGCGCGCTTTTGCTGGCCATGTTTCTGCATGGCGTAAACATAGGCTTTGTTCAGCAGTGCTTCATTGGCATCGGGCTTGTATTGCTGAACCCGCTCCACGAGCTCGTACTGCCGCATCATTCCAAAGCCACTCCGATAAAAATAAAAGCGCGCCAATCAACGATTGGCGCACACATGGGCAATAATATGCCTAAGCAATAAAGGTGCAAGATTGACGATTGGTAATCGTCGCTCTTTTGCGTCGCATGCAGCTTTTTTCGGATCGCATCAATGCGACCGCGGGATCGCATCTGACCGATGCGACGGAGATCCGGCCGGTGCGCTTAGTAGTCGTCGCTCTTTTCCGGCGGCACAAGGCCTTCGATGCCGGCAAGCAGCTCTTCTTCCGACATCTGGTCGAAAGTGATCGTCTCCGGCACGTCGTCCTGCTCTTCGCTGTCGGCCGCAGTGGCACCGCCGGCGGCGATCATGCTTGCCGGGTCGGGCTCGGGCTCGTCGACTTCGACGTGCTTCTGCAGCGAATGGATCAGATCTTCCTTGAGGTCATCGGGCGAAAGCGTCTCGTCGGCGATTTCGCGCAGGGCCACGACAGGATTCTTGTCGTTGTCGCGATCGATGGTGATCGAGGCACCCTGGGAAATCAGCCGGGCGCGGTGGCTGGCGAGCAGAACCAGCTCGAAGCGGTTCTCCACCTTGTCGATGCAATCTTCAACTGTGACACGGGCCATTGCCTGTCCTTTACGGTCGTCATTTCGGGATTAACACGCCCGATACAATTAAAACCGGGCAAATACAAGTTTTTCGTTCCGGCTCCCCTCGTCTTTATCCGCGGCTGAGCTAGATTTCCATGGAGAATGTCATAATTCCACCGAAGGTTGCTTGGAATATGTCGAATCGTGCCCTAAATCTTTCATATATGAATAATTCATAAAGTAAGGATCAGATCGAAATCGAAACACAAGCTATTGTTTTTATTGAAGTTTGACCCATACGGATTTCGATTGCTCTCATTGGATTGGTAAGCGATGTTTGACCCACGCGAAAAAATTGCACTCTTCATTGACGGCGCCAATCTCTACGCTGCATCCAAGAGCCTCGGCTTTGACATTGATTACCGCAAGCTCCTGAAAGCATTCCAGAAACGCGGATATCTGCTGCGCGCGTATTATTATACCGCTCTGATCGAAGATCAGGAATATTCGTCGATCCGGCCGCTGATCGACTGGCTCGACTACAACGGCTACAAAGTCGTCACCAAGCCCGCCAAGGAATTCACGGATTCCATGGGGCGCCGAAAGATCAAAGGCAACATGGACATCGAGCTTGCGATCGATGCCATGGAACAATCCGAAACGGTCGATCATCTCGTCATCTTCTCGGGCGACGGCGATTTCACCAACCTGGTCGAGGCATTGCAGCGCAGAGGCCGCAAGGTCTCGGTGATATCAACCATGGCGACCCAGCCACCAATGATTGCCGACGACCTGCGCCGCCAGGCCGATCATTTCATCGATCTCTTGTCTCTGAAGGCTGAGATCGGTCGCGATCCTTCCGAGCGGGCGCCACGCCCGGCCGAAGTCGCCCCGGCCAGCGATTTCGAGGACTGATCTCTCGCTGTAACATTTGAATCATGCAGGGGCGCGGCGGCCAGCTCCTCGCGTGGCCACGCCTTTACATGGACGATACACGACAGCGGCCGATTGCAGCGTGATCGGACCCAGCGCGGTCAACCATGAGCCTTCAGCAGGCGGCTCTTCTGCCGGTTCCAATCGCGCTCCTTCTCGGATTCGCGCTTGTCGTGCAATTTCTTACCCTTGGCGAGCGCCAGTTCCATCTTCGCCCGACCGCGATCGTTGAAATAGATCTTCAGCGGAATCAGCGTCATGCCTTCGCGGTTGATGGCAGAGCGCAGGCGATGGATTTCACGGCCCGACAGCAGCAGCTTGCGGCGCCGGCGCGGCTCGTGGTTGAAGCGGTTGGCTTGCAGATATTCCGGCAGGTAGGAATTGATCAGCCAGATCTCTCCGCCCTCATCCGAGGCGTAGGATTCGGCGATATTGGCCTTGCCTTCGCGCAGCGACTTGACCTCCGTGCCCATCAGCACGATGCCGGCCTCATAAGTATCGATGATCTCGTAGTTGAAGCGGGCCTTGCGGTTTTCGGCCACGACCTTGTTCACCACACGCTGGCTGCCTTTGGGGGCCATGACGATATTCCAATTATTTTTTAGGGCGCGAAAAGCCGCACCCTTATTCCTTGCCCTTATGTAAGGGAGAGACCCGGCCTTGTGAAGACGGCCGGCCTCGTCAGTTCAACAGGCCCGCATGACGCATCGCGGCGTCGATCGCCGATTCCGTTGCCGGCTCCAGCGTCGAAAGCAGCGGCGAGCGGACGTTGCGGCTCATCCGGCCAAGTCTGGAAAGCCCGTATTTGGCGCCGCAAAGACCAGGCTCGAGGAAGATCGCCTTGTGCAGTGGCATCAGCCGGTCCTGATATTCCAGAGCGCGGGCATAGTCGCCGGCCAGCGTTGCCGCCTGGAAGTCGGCGCAAAGGCGCGGGGCGACATTCGCCGTCACCGAAATACAGCCGACACCGCCATGGGCGTTGAAGCCGAGCGCCGTCGCATCCTCGCCGGACAATTGCCTGAAATCCGCGCCGCAGCTGATGCGCTGTTCGGAGACGCGCTCGATCTTGCCCGTCGCATCCTTGACGCCGACGATATTCCTATGCGCCTTGGCGAGCGCACCCATCGTTTCCGGGGTCATGTCGACCACCGAGCGGCCGGGGATGTTATAGATATAGATCGGCAGATCGACGGCCTCGGCGATCGCCGAAAAATGCGCGATCAAACCCTTCTGCGTCGGCTTGTTGTAATAGGGGGTGACGACCAGCACGGCGTTCGCACCGACCTTTTCGGCATGCTGGGCAAGCTCGATCGCCTCACGCGTATTGTTCGAGCCGGCGCCAGCCATGACGGGAACGCGTTTTGCGGCAACCTCGATGCAGAGTTCCACCACCCGCTTGTGTTCGGCATGCGACAGCGTCGGGGATTCGCCCGTCGTGCCGACCGGAACGAGACCGCCGCTGCCTTCCTTGATCTGCCAGTCGACATGAGCGGCGAAGCTGTCTTCGTCGATCAGTCCGGCATCGGTGAAGGGGGTGACGAGGGCGGGAATGGACCCATTGAACATGCAAAGCTCCTCACGACCAAATCCTTGCTTCGGCCGCATTCCATGAATAAGAGTTGCGCACCATAGAGCGCCGAAATCATCGCGACAAGCGCGTAGAGTTCGGTTTAGGGCAAATTCCGATAGCAGATGTGAATGAATTTTACCTGGTACGGTAAGGTTTCGTTAAGATGCCTCTAGCCTAATGGCAGGGCGTGTTTTCATTGCGAGATCCCGGATGAAGAAAGCTGTCCTGATTCTGTCCGCCTTCGGCTTCATTGCCGCTGCGTGGGGCAGCGTTGCGTCGCCGCTTCCCGGCGAGAGCACTGCCATGCCTGCCGTCAAGCCGCTCGGCTTCATTCCCGAAACAGCCATACCGGAGTCGATCACGACAGGCGCTATTCCGCGCAATCCGGCCATCGCGCCCGTCAACGGCGACCTGAAGGCCGGCCTCGACGCGCTTTCCGACAAGGATCCGCAGCTGGCGCTTTCGATCCGCGACAGCATGCGCGACGGGACGCTCGACCGCCATATCCTCACCTGGGCGATCGCCGTTTCCGGATTGAAGGGTGTTCCTTCTTTTGAAATCGCCAGCGCCGCGCAAGAGCTCAAGAGCTGGCCGGGTCTTTCGCGGCTGCGCGCCTATTCCGAACGCGCGATCTATGATGAAAATCCCGCCCCTTTCGCCGTGCTCGCCGCCTTCGGCGATACCGCGCCCGAGACGATGCAGGGCGCCGTCATCCTCGGCCGGGCGCTGGTTGCGTCAGGCAAACAGGCACAGGCGGCAAAATATATCCGCAAGGTCTGGCGCGGAGAGGCGCTCGACAAGGCGACCGAGGACAAGATCCTCATCGAGTTTTCCGCGCTGTTGACGCCCGCCGACCATAAGGCGCGGATGGACTATCTGATGTATCGCGGCCGGGTGGCGCAGGCTAAGCGCTTCGGAGACATGGGCCAGGCGCAGTCGCTCTACACGGCCTGGGCTGCCGTCGACGCCAAAGCCGGCAATGCCGGCGCGCTGCTCAACGCCGTCGATGCGAAATGGCGCGGCGATGCCGGCCTGCTGTTTGCGCGGATCGAATATCTGCGCAAGCAAGACAAATATGCCGAAGCGGCTGTGCTTCTGGAGCAGATGCCGCCAGAGCGTAGCGAACTCCTCAATTCCGGCGAATGGTGGAACGAGCAGCGCATCGTCAGCCGTGGTCTCGTCGACCAGGGACAGTTCAAGCCTGCCTATCGCATCGTCGCAAACTACGCCGCAACGAGCCCGACGGATATCGTCGAGGCTGAATTCCATGCCGGATGGTACGCCCTTCGCGGCCTGCAGGACCCGGCAACGGCGGAAAGACATTTCCGCAAGATTCTCCAGACATCAAACGGACCGATCTCGGTTTCACGCGCCTGGTATTGGCTGGGACGAGCAGCGGAGGCCGGAGGTCCCGGCAAATCCAGCGAATTCTATGCGAAGGCCGCGAGTTTTCCCGGCACCTTCTATGGACAGCTCGCGGCCGAAAGACTGGGGCGAAAGACGCTTAACGTCACCTATCCCGCACCGAGCACGGCCGACCGGCAGCGCTTCCAGGCACGCGAAGCCGTGCAGGCGATCGGCCGGCTGGAGGCCGCCGGCCATGGATGGCGGGCCGCCATTCTCTATCTCGCGCTCGCCGATCAACTGCAAAGCCCCGGTGAATTGGCTGTCCTTGCGGCACGGGCCGAGCAATCCGGCGATCATCATCTCTCGCTGCAGATCGGCAAGATCGCCTATGGACGCGGCATTGATGTCGCAGCGCTTGCCTTTCCGGTCGGCGTGATCCCGGCGAGCGCCAATATAACAGGCTCCGGCAAGGCGCTCGCCTATGCTATTGCCCGGCAGGAAAGCGCCTTCAACCCGGCCGCCGTTTCGGCGGCAAACGCGCGCGGCCTGCTGCAACTTCTGCCGGGAACAGCCCAGGCGGTGGCCAAGCGCCACAACATCGCCTTTTCCAAGGACAAGCTAACGGCCGATGCCGGCTATAACGCGACACTCGGTGCCCATTATCTCGGCGAGCAGATCGACGCCTTCGGCGGCTCCTATATTCTCACCTTCATTGCCTATAATGCCGGGCCGAAGCGGGTGCCGGAATGGATCGGCCGCTACGGCGATCCGCGCGGCAGGCCGATCGACGAGATCGTCGACTGGATCGAGCGCATCCCCTTCCCCGAAACGCGCAACTACGTGCAGCGCGTGATGGAGAATTACGAAGTTTATAAAGCCCGTCTCGGCCAACCCACCGATATCGAGCGCGACCTGATCGGCGGACGCAGCGCCTCCTGAAGCCGTTTGGCGCGGCTTGAAAAGCAAGCTACATCTTCGGGATCAAACAGATCTCGAGGGATGCGATGCCGGATATGGATGCAGGCGGTTTCCAGGAACGATTTTACACGTCTTCCGATGGGTTGAGGCTTTATGCCCGCGACTACCGACCCGACCAGGCGACAACCGCCGGACGGCTGCCGGTGATCTGCCTGCCCGGCCTGACCCGCAATACGCGGGATTTTCATCCGCTTGCGCTGCTTCTCGCCCGGGACACAACAACGCCACGCAGGGTGATTGCGCTCGATTCGCGCGGACGAGGAAACTCGGCATGGGATGAGAACAAGGCGAACTACAATCTCGCCATCGAGGCCGGCGACGTCCTTGCCGCCTGCACGGCGTTCGGCATCGAGCGGGCGATCTTCGTCGGCACGTCGCGGGGCGGGCTGATCCTGCATCTGATCGCCGCGACACATCCGGATCTTCTCGAAGCCGTCATCCTCAACGATATCGGGCCCGTGCTTGAGGCTGAGGGGCTGGCGCGGATCCGCGATTACCTCAACAGCGGCAGGAAGCCGGCGGACTGGAACGAGGCGGCCGATATATTGAAGGAAAATCATGGCGCGTCGTTTGCTGCGCTTGCAGAGGAAGATTGGCGCGAGATGGCGCTTGCCCTTTATCGCGATATCGGTGGACGGCCGGTCGCCGACTTCGACCCGGCGATCGCAGAGGCACTGAAATCGATCGATTTCAGCCAGCCGTTGCCTGATCTCTGGGGGCAATTCGAAAGCCTGAGCCGGTTGCCGCTTATGCTGATCCGCGGTGAAAACACGTCGCTGCTTTCACAGGAAACCGCCGGCGAAATGGCACGGCGGCATTCGCGGCTGATCCTTCATGCTGCCGAAGGACAAGGACACGCCCCACTCCTGCATCTCGGTAATATCCCCACGACAATTCGAGCTTTTCTCGACACCTGCCGATAAGCTCACGAAATTGGTCAGAGCCGGCACTTTGCCTACAGCTTCCTTCAGACCCCGCCTCGCGACGACGCCCTTGCTGTTCAGCTAACGGTTCCCATCACCAGGGCCCGCAGAGGACTCTCACCTCCAAGTCATCGGCCGGATACCAACCCGGCCAAACGGTGTTCTCACACCACGCGCCATGCCTGGCGCACAATACAAAAAGCCCGGCTCGAGAGCCGGGCTTTCCTGATTGACCGAAGTCAGATCAGATTAGAACGAACGCTGCAGGCGGAAGTAGCCCGAAGTGGAGTCGTCATCATCTTCCGGATCGAGATACTGAACCGAAGCCTTGGCGTAGAAGTTGTCGACGATCTGGTAATCAACCGTCAGACCGACCTTCCAGGCATCGCCGTCGTCGAAGTCGTCAGCAGTGATGCCGTAGTTGCTGTAGTACTGGACACCGGGGGTGATCTTCAGCTGGTCAGTCGCCTTGATGGCGTATTCAGCAGCGATCGCCCATTCGGCCTTGGTGTAGTAAGAGCTCGGGCCGGTAGCGTATACGGCAGCGAGGCCGAGCGTACCGGGACCGATGTCAACCGTACCCATTGCACGGACAGCACCATCTTCGTTGTCGACGTCATAGCCGGCAGTGATCTGGTAGCTGAAGGCACCAGCCTTGCCGCCGAGACCGACTGCAACGCCAACGTTGTTGGGTTCTTCGTCCGCCTTGAAGTAGCCGTCCTCGAGTTCATCGACGCTGATGCCAGCGTAGAAGGCGTCGGTTTCGTACTGATAACGGATGGAGTTATGCAGCGTGACCGGCGAGCCGATGTCGTCGGTTTCGCCAGAGAGGCCATCGTCCCACCAGCTATAGAACAGACCAGCGCGGAAGCCGGCGATGTCGAGGTAAGCGGAGTCGAGCTTGGCAGACTGATCAGTGGCATTGTCAGCATTGAACTGCATGACGATGACGCCGGTCAGCGGACCATATTCGGTGTCGCTCTTGGCAGTGAACTGAACCTGACCGCGAGTGACGGCATCCCAATCGGAGTCGTTAGGACGATCGTCATTAGCGCCGACCTGGTCGCCAACGTTGACCTGGAAACGGATGTAACCGTTGATCTTGAGGCAGGTTTCGGTGCCCGGGATGTAGAAGTAGCCGGTGCCGTAAGCGTCGCAGACGCGAACATATTCAACCGGTTCCGGCTCGGCAGCAACGATAGCGTCAGCAGCCTGAGCACCGGATACTACTGCGAGAGTAGCAGCGGAGCCGAGAAGAAGGCTCTTGATGTTCATAAATGACCTCCAATTCAAAGTTTCGATCGGGTTTGGGATCTTTCGCTGAGCAGCGTTCCCTGCCCCATCCCCGTGTTTCAAGAAGTGGACGATCAGTCGCCCTTGCTTCCGACGCTGAAAATACAAGACGGAAGCCATCACGCAATCACCAACTTACTCGGACAGGGGATTTGAAGGAGCCTTCCCGACATTCTGTTGCTGAAAGGACACAAGTCGGGCAACCGGCCTCGATTTCCTTTATGTTTCGTTAAGAAAACCCTGATTTTGCGGAGGCTTAGGTCAAGCCAACAAAGAATTGGACATGCGCTTTGCGACACATTCGTGACACTTTTTTGACAAAATGCGGCTCTTGCGAGGGATTCATGATTGCCGGAAGCGTAACCGGACGTGCACCGATCCGCTTTCGCCACCTGTCAGTGGCTTGAGGGCGGGAGGTGATTCCCGCAGGCGATTCTCTCACTTGAGGTAGAGAGATTTTTCCGCCGTCCGGCCTAGCCGACTAAACGAACATGGTTCCCAGCCAGAAACTAACGATCGACGCGCGCTCAGGAAATCGGGAATGGCGGAGAAGATGGGATTCGAACCCACGATACGCTTTTGACGTATACTCCCTTAGCAGGGGAGCGCCTTCGACCACTCGGCCACCTCTCCGGTGCGGCCTAACTATGGTGACCGGTCTGTGAATGCAAGGGTTTTTTGAGTTTTCACCAGAAGAAATGCAGCGAGCTGCAATTCAGCCGGTTGCGCAAACAAACCGCATTTCCTGGTGAAATCCGCGGAATTTGATCGCGCTTCGTTCTCTTCAATGAAGAAGCCGAACTCAGCCGAGCAGGCTCTTGAGGTCGGCAGAAGGGTCGGCGAGAATCGATTTATCAGGATTGGTCCCGGATTCCAGCAGTTTTTTGCCGGTCACATAGGCCTTCGCGTCGTTGATCGCATCGACGGCAATCAGCCGGCCTTCCCTGAAGTACCAGACCGAATGGGCGCCTTCGCGGGCGCCGGGGCGCAGCAGCGTCTCGTCATAACCAAGATTGAAGCCGGCGATCTGCAGCTTGACGTCATACTGGTCCGACCAGAACCACGGCTTCGGATCATAGGGCTCGCTGCCGCCGGCGATGACGGCTGCCGCCGCTTCGGCCTGGTCGACGGCGTTCTGCACCGATTCGAGCCTGATGCGTCCGCCCTGCCAGGGAAGTGCTGCGCAATCGCCAGCCGCAAAGATCGCCGGATCGGAGGTGCGGGCGAATTCGTCGACGACAATGCCGTTGGTGACTTCGAGGCCGGCTTCCTTGGCAAGCTGATCGTTCGGGGCGACGCCGATGCCGACGACGGCGAAATCGATGTCGATGACCGATCCGTCGGAAAGTGCGGCGCCGGTGACGCGGCCATCCTTGCCGATCAGATTCTTGAGCCCTGTCTTCTCGCGGATCACCACGTCATGGGCCTCGTGGATCACGCGCATGATGTCGGCAGTCTCCTTCGCCGCGACGCGCTGCAGGATGCGGTCTGCCATCTCAATGACGGTGACTTCCAGCCCGCGATGGCGGGCAACAGCCGCCGCCTCGAGACCGATATAACCGCCACCGATGATGAGGACGCGACGACCGGGGCGCATCTCGTCAGCAAGCAGATCGGCATCGCGCTTGTCGCGGGCGACATAGACGCCTTCGAGATCGCCGCCGATTGCGGCCGGCAGCCGGCGCGGCGTCGAGCCGGTGGCGAGCGCCAGCGTGCCGTAATCAAGAACGGAGCCGTCCTGCAGCAGAACCTGCTTGCTGTCCGGCTTGATCTGCTCGGCCCAAGTCGAAAGGCGAAGATCGACGTCATTGTCCGCATACCAGTGCTCGGCGCGGAACAGCAGGCGGTCGAAAGACATTTCGCCGAGCAGGTATTTCTTCGAAAGCGGCGGGCGCTGATAGGGAGCGACGTCCTCTGCACCGATGAGGGTGATCGGGCGCGTATCCTTCAACGCACGCAGCTTGGCCGCCAATGCGAAACCGGCCTGGCCCGCGCCGATGATCACCAGTCTATCCGTCACGATCTCACTCCTGAAGCTGCGCCCGACGCCCACGCCAAGGCCTATTCCCTACCCCACGCCCCGTCAACGGAAAGCGGCCTCTTACATTCAGCCGATCTCGATCCAGCGGCGCTCGTGGAAGGACTGTGCCATGGCATGCACCGACTTCTCTATCCTGAGACCGTCTTCGAATGTCACGATCGACGACGGCTCGCCTGATATTGCCCGGATCAGCTCACGGCATTCGATGATCTTCAGATCGTTGAAGCCGAGGCCGTGGCCTGGTGCCGGGATAAACCGATCATAAGGCTGATGGGCGGGGGCCGCCAGTATCTTGCGGAAGCCCTGCTCGGAGCCACGGCCGTCGGCCTGATAGAGCTCGAATTCGTTCATCCGCTCCTGGTCGTAGACGATCGAGCCTGTCGAGCCAAAAATCTGCAGGGCGATGCGGCCCTTGCGACCCCAGGCGGCGCGATTCGCCATCAACACGGCGGAGATGCCGCCGCCAAGCCGCATCAGCACGTTGGCGCCATCGTGGTTTTCGACGGCACGGCGACCGCCCTCGCTTAGCGGGCGGTCGGCATAGGGTTTGACCATATCCGTTATGACGGCCTCGACATGGCCGAAGAGATACCAGAGCAGCGACAGCGGGTGCACGGCGAAATCGTCGAGCGCGCCGTAGCCAGCGGAAAGCTCGCTCTTCCAATAAAAGAAGACATCGGGATCGGCCATGAAATCCTCGTCCATCTCGACGCGGATGTGGTTGACCGCGCCGATGGCGCCCTCGCCGATCAACGTCCTGATATGCCGAATGACAGGATTCTGGATGTAATTATAGCCAAGGGCGGCAACCCTGCCGGATCGCTTCGCCGTCTCCAGCATGCGCTCGGCATCGGCATAGGCCGGCGCCATCGGCTTTTCGCACCAGACATGTTTGCCGGCCGCGAGGGCTGCAATCGCCATCTCGGCGTGGAACTGATTGGGCGTGGTGACGGAGACGACGTCGACCTCGGGGTCGGCAATCAGCGCTCGCCAGTCGGCCGTCGCCTTCTCGAAACCGAATTCACCGGCACGAGCATCAGCAAGCCCGGCATTGGCTTCGGCCAGATGCACAAGACGCGGGCGCTCGACATCGCCGAACACCGTCTTCACCGCATTCCACGCCAATGCATGGCACTTGCCCATATAACCGGTCCCGATCAAACCGATGCCGAGTGGCTTCATTTCCGTCTCCTCCAGAGCTGCACGCGGATTTTTGGAATATTTGGATCATTTTGACAAGGGACCTGCTGACAGGCATTTCTGCAGCCGTCCCTAGAGGATTGTCTAAAAGCATTCAATTACAGAGGATTAAAAACAATTAGCCGTGTCGTTTGAAATCGTTTATGTTCGATAATATGGAATATTTGTTTCATCTCGTGAGCCGTAAGCATGGATAACGATCCCCAGAGGCACGCGCGTGTGCCGCGCGATTTCGAAAGCTTGCGCAGCACCATCATCGAGCGCAAGGCGAGCATGCCGAAGCGGCTGGCGCAGGTCGCCGCCTTCGCGCTCGGCAATCCCGACGAAATCGCCTTCGGCACGACGGCGAGCATCGCGGCCGCCTCCGATGTCCAACCATCGACGCTGGTGCGCCTGGCGCATCATCTGGGTTACGGAGGCTTTTCCGACCTGCAGAGCATCTTTCGCGAAAGATTGCGGGACCGGACGCTAAGCTACGAAGAGCGCCTCGTCACGCTGGAGAAATCGAGCGGCGACGATGAGGACGCCAATCTGCTCTCCGGCTTCATCGCCGCGGCAAACCAGTCCGTCAACCGGCTGGCGGCGACGGTGCAGAGCGATACCTTCACCAAAGCAGTGAATATCCTTGCCAGCGCCGAGACGATCTATCTGATCGCCAAACGGCGCTCCTACCCGCTGACGGCGCATATGACCTATGCTTTTTCCAAGCTCAATATCCGCCACCAGATCGTCGCCTCGCCAAACGGCGTCGACCCTGAAATGGTGCAGTTCGCAACACCGAAAGACGCAGCGATCGCGGCAAGCTTCTCGCCCTATGCCGCCGACAGCCTTAATCAGAGCCAGGAGCTTGCCGACCGCGGCGTCCCCGTCATCGCGATCACCGATTCGGCCTTTTCGCCGCTTGCCGCCTGCGCCACGCACTGGTTCGAAGTGGCGGAAGCCGATTTCGCCGGCTTCCGCTCGCTTTCGGCCTCGATGGCGCTCACCATGGCACTACCGGTTGCAATCGCCGAACGGCGGCGCAAGAGTCAGCAGTCAAAACCTGCAAAAGGCAAAATGGAATAAACATTCCGAATTGACAAAATATCGGAACCGATGTTTCATTATTGAAAATTCGCAGGCACTGGAAGCCGCGCAAAATCTAGCGGGAGGACATCATGGTACAATCGAATCCGGGTTCACAGCCGGAGCCGGCGCTTGATGTGATCACCATCGGCCGTTCCTCGGTCGATCTTTACGGCCAGCAGATCGGTTCGCGGCTGGAGGATATCGGCTCTTTCGCCAAGTCCGTCGGTGGCTGCCCGGCCAATATCGCCATCGGCACGGCGCGGCTCGGGCTCAAATCCGGCCTCATCACTCGCGTCGGCGACGAGCAGATGGGACGTTTCATCCGCGAGCAGTCGGCGCGCGAAGGTGTCGCGACAGACGGCATCGTCACCGACAAGGAGCGACTGACGGCGCTGGTGCTGCTGGCGGTCGAGGCCGAGGGCGTGTCGCCGATGATCTTCTATCGGTCGGACTGCGCCGACATGGCGCTCGATGAAGGCGATATCGACGAGGATTTCATCAGATCGTCGCGCGCCGTTCTCGTTTCCGGAACGCATTTCTCGCGGCCGAATACCGAGGCCGCACAGCGCAAGGCTATCCGCATCGCCAAGGCGAACGGCCGCAAGGTGATCTTCGACATCGATTACCGGCCGAACCTCTGGGGCCTTGCCGGCCATGCGGAAGGCTTCGAACGCTACGTGAAATCCGACCGGGTCTCCTGGAAGATGAAGGAGACGCTGCCGGATTGCGACCTCATCGTCGGCACCGAAGAGGAAATCCTGATCGCTTCCGGCGCCGACGACGTGCTCGGCGCGCTGAAGGAGATCCGTCGGCTGTCGCCGGCGACGATCGTGCTCAAGCGCGGCGCCATGGGCTGCATCGTCTATGACGGGCCGATCGCCGACGATCTCGAAGCCGGCATCATCGGCCAGGGTTTCCCGATCGAGGTCTTCAACGTGCTGGGCGCCGGCGATGCGTTCATGTCCGGTTTCCTGCGTGGCTTCCTGCGCGACGAGCCGCTGAAGACCTGCGCCACCTGGGCCAATGCCTGCGGCGCCTTCGCCGTCTCCCGCCTGCTCTGCTCGCCGGAATATCCGACCTGGGCGGAACTCGACTTCTTCCTGACGATCGGCAGCAAGCACCGGGCACTGCGCAAGGACGAGGCGCTCAACCATATCCACTGGGCATCGACCCGCCGCGGCGAAATCCCGCTTTTGATGGCGCTGGCGATCGACCACCGTTCGCAGCTCGTCAGCGTCGCCGATGAGCTCGGCGTCGGCCATGAGAAGATCGTCGCCTTCAAGCGGCTGGCGGTGGCGGCAGCGGCGCGGGTTTCGAACGGCCGCGACGGCTACGGCATGCTGATCGACGAACGCTTCGGCCGCGACGCTTTCTTCGATGCGGCGACGAAGAATTTCTCCTGGATCGGCCGGCCGGTGGAATTGCCGGGCTCGAAGCCGCTGCGCTTCGAATTCAGCCAGGATATCGGCTCGCAGCTCGTCGAATGGCCGCTCGGTCATTGCATCAAATGCCTGTGCTTCTATCATCCTGATGATCCGGCTGAATTGAAGACGGAGCAGCAGGAGAAGCTGCGGACGCTGTTCGAGGCCGCCCGCAAGGTCGGCCGCGAGCTGCTGGTGGAGATCATTGCCGGCAAGAACGGGCCGCTCACCGACGACACGATCGCAACCGCGCTGGAGGAGCTCTATGCGCTCGGCATCAAGCCGGACTGGTGGAAGCTGGAGCCGCAGGCATCCCGTGAAGCCTGGAAGAAGATCGATGCGGTGATCGCCAAAAATGATCCCTGGTGCCGCGGTATCGTGCTCCTGGGGCTCGAGGCGCCCGCCGACGAGCTGATCTCCTGCTTCGAGGCGACGCTGGCAGCTCCCTCCGTGAAGGGTTTCGCCGTCGGCCGGACGATCTTTGCCGATCCGGCGCGCGCCTGGCTTTCAGGCGAAATGAACGACGAGGAAGCGATCGCCGATATGGCCGGCCGCTTCCGGCAACTGACAGAGGCGTGGCTGAAAACGCGCGGACATCAGTAGACTTAGAATTAAGACCCCTCCCCAACCCCTCCCCACAAGGGGGCGGGGCTAACCTGGCGGGCCCTCTGCATTCTCGCCGCAGCGTCTTGTCCAAAAGGATGCTCGCTCATGGTGTGAGACGGTGCCCCAAGTTAAGTCCCTCCCCCTTGTGGGGAGGGGTTGGGGAGGGGAAAACGCGAAAAGAAAGATTGCGGGAGGACCCGATGGGCAAGACGATACGGTTGACGATGGCGCAGGCCGTCGCGCATTTCCTGAAAGTACAGATGACGATCGTCGACGGCAAGAAAGTGCCGATCTTCGGCGGCGTCTGGGCGATCTTCGGTCACGGCAACGTCGCCGGTATCGGCGAAGCGCTCTATCAGGTGCGCGCGGAATTGACGACCTATCGCGCCCACAACGAACAGGGCATGGCGCATGCCGCGATCGCCTATGCCAAGGCGAATTTCCGCACGCGCTTCATGGCCTGCACGAGCTCGATCGGTCCGGGCGCGCTGAACATGGTGACCGCCGCCGGCGTGGCGCATGTCAATCGTATCCCCATTCTCTTCCTGCCGGGCGACGTCTTCGCCAACCGCGCGCCGGATCCGGTGCTGCAGCAGATCGAGGATTTCGGGGACGGCACGGTTTCGGCCAATGACGCCTTCCGTCCGGTTTCGCGCTATTTTGATCGCATCACCCGGCCCGAGCAGATCATCACGGCGCTGAAGCGCGCCATGCAGGTCCTGACCGACCCCTTGGATTGCGGTCCGGTGACATTGTCGCTCTGCCAGGACGTTCAGGCAGAAGCCTATGATTATCCGGAAAGCCTGTTCGAGGAAAAAGTCTGGACCACCCGCCGGCCGCAGCCGGATGCGGACGAGCTGGCAAATGCCATCGCGCTGATCAAGGCATCGCAGAAGCCGGTGATCGTTGCCGGCGGCGGCGTGCTTTATTCGCAGGCGACGAAGGAGCTTGCCGCCTTTGCCGAGGCCCACGGCATTCCTGTCGTCGTCAGCCAGGCGGGCAAATCATCGATCAACGAAACCCATCCGCTGGCGCTTGGTTCGGTCGGCGTCACCGGCACCTCGGCGGCGAATGCGATCGCCGAAGAGACGGACCTCGTCATCGCCGTCGGCACCCGCTGCCAGGATTTCACCACGGGCTCCTGGGCGCTGTTCAAGAATGACAGCCTGAAGATGATCGGCCTCAATATCGCCGCCTATGACGCGGTGAAGCACGACAGCCATCCGCTGGTGACTGACGCCCGCGAAGGACTGAAGGCGCTTTCGGCCGGACTTTCCGGCTGGAAGGCGCCGGCAGCACTCGCCGAGAAGGCAGCGGCGGAGAAAAAGATCTGGATGGAGGCTGCGGCCAGGGCGATGGCGACGACCAATGCAGCCCTGCCCTCCGATGCGCAGGTCATCGGCGCGGTAGCGCGCGCGATCGGCGGTGAGAATACGACGGTGCTTTGCGCTGCGGGCGGCCTTCCCGGCGAATTGCACAAGCTCTGGCCGGCGACGGCGCCGGGCAGCTATCACATGGAATACGGTTTTTCCTGCATGGGCTACGAGATCGCCGGCGGGCTCGGCGCCAAGATGGCGCGTCCCGAACGGGATGTCGTCGTCATGGTCGGCGACGGTTCCTACATGATGATGAATTCCGAGCTCGCCACCTCGGTCATGCTCGGCCTCAAGCTCAACATCGTCGTGCTCGACAATCGCGGTTACGGCTGCATTAACCGATTGCAGATGGGCACCGGCGGCGCCAACTTCAACAATCTGCTGAAGGACTCCTATCACGAGGTGATGCCGGAGATCGATTTCCGCGCGCATGCCGAAAGCATGGGCGCCATCGCCGTCAAGGTCGCCTCGATCGCGGAACTCGAGCAGGCAATCGCCGATTCCAGGAAGAACGACCGCACGTCGGTCTTCGTCATCGACACCGATCCGCTGATCACCACGGAAGCCGGTGGCCACTGGTGGGATGTCGCGGTGCCTGAGGTCAGCTCGCGCGGTGAGGTCAACAGGGCGCATGAGGCCTATGTCAAAGCACGCGCTGCCCAGCGCGTCGGCTGATCGATTGCTGTCATTTTTCTGGAGGAGCGGCACCGCTCCCCGTAATGCTTTTAAGGAGAATGTTGATGAAGGCCAAACTCGGCATGTCGCCCATCGCGTGGTGGAACGACGATCTTCCTGAGCTCAGCGACGATGTGTCCCTGGAGGAATGCCTGCGGCAATCGCGCAGTGCCGGTTTCACCGGCATGGAAAAGGGACGCCGCTTCCCCGACGATCCCGAGGTGATGCTGCCCATTCTGCGCGCAGCCGACGTGACGCTGTGCGGCGGCTGGTTCTCGGGCACGCTGGTCGATGAGGAGCTTGCCGCCAACAAGGACCGCATCGCGCCGATGATCGAGCTTTTCAAGGCGGTCAATGCGCCCTGCATTGTTTATGGCGAAGTCGGCCGCTCGATCCAGGGCGACCGCTCCAAGCCGCTCGCGACCAAGCCGCGCCTCTCCGATGACGAGATGAAGGCCTATGCGCGGCGCGTCACGGAATTCGGGGAATGGTGCGCCGAGCAGGGCATCCCGCTTTCCTATCACCACCACATGGCGGCCGTGGTCGAAACCGAGCCGGAACTCGACGCCTTCATGCGCCATTCGGGCGAAGGCATCCCGCTGCTGCTCGATGCCGGGCATTTGGCCTTTGCCGGCGGCGACGTGCTGCGCGCCATCGGGAACCACCACGCCCGCATCAATCATGTTCACGTCAAGGACATCCGCAAGCCGGTGGTGGACGGGCTGGACCGCAGCCGGCAGTCCTTCCTCGATGCGGTGGCGCTTGGCGCCTTCACTGTGCCGGGCGACGGCTCGCTCGATTTCGCCGCCATCGTCCAGCGGCTGGCCGATCACGGTTATGAAGGCTGGTTCGTTGTCGAGGCCGAACAGGATCCGCGCAAGGCCCCGCCGCAGAAAATGGCCGAGATCGGCCACGCCGAGTTGATGCGCGTCATGACGGCTGCGGGCTATACCGTGGAAACGGAAGGCTTTCCTGGGGGATAGCGGGAGCAAAAGACCCCTCCCCACAAGGGGAGAGGCTGATCGGGACGCCGGAGCAAGACGCCCCCGCCCTCCGGCACCTTTGCCTGGGTTAAGCCACCGGTCTCAACCCGTCCTTCGGACCCCCGCTGGGGAGAAGGGGAAAGAGGCGGCGCGGCATATCCCTTCTCCCCTCGGGGAGAAGGTGGCGGCAGCCGGATGAGGGGGCAGCGTCCACCAACTTACGAGGAAAAACACCAATGCCAAATCTCAAGGTGAAACCATCAGGCACGCATGGCCGCGTCACGCATGTCACCCCGGAAAATGCCGGCTGGACCTATGTCGGCTTCGATCTGCATCGGATGAAGCCGGGCGAAACCGTCTCGGGAGAGACGGGCGATCGCGAAGTCTGCCTCGTCTGGGTGACAGGCAAGGGCAAGGCGTCTGCCGGCACCAAGGATTTCGGCACGCTCGGCGGCCGGATGAACCCGTTCGAAGGCGCGCCGCATGCGCTCTACATCCCGATGGAATCGACATGGTCGGTGACGGCGGAGACCGATCTGGAGCTCGCGGTCTGCTCGGCACCCGGCGGCGGCACCTATCAGGCGAAGGCCATCCCGCCCGGCACGCACCCGCAGGTGACGCGCGGCAAGGGCACGAATGTGCGCTATGTCAACAATATCATGCCGGAAGATGACAGCTCGGCGCATTCGCTGCTGGTCGTCGAGGTGATCACGCCTGGTGGACACACCTCCTCCTATCCGCCGCACAAACACGACCAGGACGACCTGCCGAACGAGAGCTTCCTGGAAGAGACCTATTACCATCGCCTCAACCCGCCGCAGGGCTTCGCTTTTCAGCGCGTCTATACCGACGATCGCTCGCTCGACGAGGCAATGGCGCTCGAGGACGGCGATGTGACGCTGGTGCCGAAAGGCTATCACCCCTGCGCCGCCTGCCATGGTTACGACCTCTACTACCTCAACGTCATGGCCGGACCGCAGCGGATCTGGAAATTCCACAATGCCGCCGAGCACGAGTGGCTGCTGAAAGCGTAAGCGTCGCCTCCGATCGCTAAATAATCTGACAGCGCGAAAACGCCGCTGATGGTTCACTGCCTCCATCCAAACACGGATGGAGGATCATCATGCACAGCTCGAACTTCACGATACCGGCCCGAAATATTCGCTCTTCGCGTCTTACGCGACCCGGCCTGTTCCTTGCCGCGATCAGGTCGGCGCGCTGGCTGGCCGGCAAAATAAACGAACGCCGCAACCGGAATGCGTTGATGGAGCTTTCGGACGAACAGCTGAAGGATATCGGCCTTTCCAGGGGGCAGACGGAAAGCGATGTTCATGTCTACGGCCGGTACTGAAGTGCTGTTATAAGTAAGGTCGGTTCTGGCCTGTCTGATACGGAATATGCAATGTCGCAGTTCTCAACGGCACCGCTTCTGAAAACGAAGATGGTCAGGATTCGTGACATCCTCTGCAATGGCGAGTGCCGTCATAAGAGCGACGAGGAATGCGCCCACAGGACAAGCCTCGTCTATCCCTATCGCGGCGTCTTCATGCGGCATGTCGGCCGCAATGATACGGTGGCGGAAGCCAATCAGGTCTTGTTCTTCAATGCCGGCCAGGGATATCGGATCAGCCACCCTATCGAGGGTGGCGACGCCTGCATCGATCTGGCGATCGACGAATCCATGCTTGAAGAGCTTACGCCGAAGGAACAGGCGCAGCCCGGCCCGCCCCTTTCCTTCCGCCGCCAGCGCCGGCGGATCGATCCGCGTGCGCAGGCCCTGGTCGCTCTCCTGCGCCATGGTCTCAGCCGCAACGTCGCCGAAACGCTGGAAGCGGAAATATTGGCGCTGACGCTCGTGCGCCGCTCGCTCGGCGAGCGCACATCGCACGCAGCGGGCGCCAGCGCCGGCCGGCAGAAACTCGTCGACCGGGCAAAGCTGGTGCTTTCCTCCGATCTCGCGCGGCGCTGGACACTTTCGGAAATCGCCACCGAAGTGGGCGTCTCGCCCGTTTATCTCACCCAGGTCTTCCAACAGGTCGAGGCGACGCCACTCTATCGCTACCAGCTTCGGCTGCGGCTTGCCCGCGCGCTCGATCTGCTCGGCCAGTATGAGGATCTGACGGCGCTCGGTCTCGATCTCGGCTTCTCCAGCCACAGCCATTTCAGCGCTTCCTTCAAACAGTCCTTCGGCCAGACTCCGGCCGAATTCCAGCGCGCGGCGCAGCTGCGGCGCAAGTGAAAGCCTACAGCGCCGCGCCTCTTTTCGAGAGCCGCAAAGGACGCTGTAGCACTTTGAACCCCCGCACAATTCCTTAAATCGATCCCGATTTAAGGAATTGTGCGGGGAATCGATCGCTAAAGATTTCGACAGCGACGATGCGGTCTTCGATGATCTTATCAGCCTGTCCCGATCACGGGGCGATCAACGGAGGATCACCAGATGAAGAAGACCACATGCGCTGCCTGCGACTGCGAACTCGGCGCGGATACCATCACCGTCAAGCTCGGCGGCAAGACTGTCGAGGTCTGCTGCCAGGAGTGCGCCGAAGCCTTGAACGAGGCTGAAGCCGCAACATCGGCCGCTTCGGCAGGCAAGGAATGACGATCAGGCAAAAGCCGCGCTCCCAAGCGCGGCTTTTCCGTCTCAGGCGGGCAGAAGCCCGTAGCGCCAACCGCGGCGTTTGGCGTTCTGCGACAGCACCAGGAAGGCAAGGATGAACATGGCTGCCTCGGCAAAGACCGGCACCATCCAGATCCCCTGCTCGCCGAAGACGAAGGGCAGCAAAAAGGTGAGCGGCAGGGTGAGCAGATAGGGCCGCGACAGGCCGAAGATCGCCGCGCGCGGGGCATCGCCGATGGATTGGAAATAGGATGACAGGATCAGCATCTGCCCGAAGAGAAAATAGGCGCCGATCGTCCAGGGCAGAATGCGCCTGACCTCGGCGATAATGGCGGGATCCGCAACGAAGACGGCGCCGAGGCGACCGGCCAGCAATTCGACGGTGATTTCCACCAGGGTGCAATAGACGAGCGCTGCGAGCATGGCGATCTGCAGGCTGCGGCCGACGCGGAGCCCGAGGCCGGCGCCGTGATTGTTGCCGGCGACCGTCTGCAGCGCAATGCTGAGGCCAAGCAGCGGCAGATAGGTGAAGGTCATGATCCGGGTGATGATGCCATAGGCAGCCACCGTCGCAGCATAGTCATGCGTGCTCCAGAGCGAAACGTTGATCAGAATGGCGGCTGAGGCCAGCGATATGCCGATGAAGCCGAGGCTCATCGGCGCGCCGAAGGCGACGATGCCGCGCCATTCGGCAAGAGCCAACCCTCGGAAAGGCCTCAGTGCCGCCGGCCGGCGCCAGCGATAGGCGAGCACAGCCGCGAGACAGACGAATTGCGATGCGATGGAGCCGACTGCCGAACCGAGCACGCCCCAATGCATCACCGCCATGAACAGCCAGTTGCCGAAGATGTTGAGCAGCGAGGCCGACAGCGTCACCAGCGTCATGAAACCGATCTTGCCTTCGCAGCGCAGCCCGTCGAGATGCAGCGACAGGAAGAAGCCGACCGGCGCACAGGCGATCATCGCGCCCATGAACAGCATGGCGCCATCGGCCACGGCAGCATTGCCGGCGGCACCGGCATCGATGATCTGCCGGCCGACAGTCCAATAGACCAGATTGAGAATGAGGGTAACGGCGAACGTCAGCGCATGCGCGCCGGCAAACACCCGACGCGCGCCTTGACGATCGCCGGCGCCGAGCCGGCGGGCGAGGATGCTCGCCATGCCGTTCGAGACCAGCGATTGCAGGGCGATCAGCAGCATCAGCCCGGGGAAAATCAGGCTGACGGCAGAGAGCGCGTCCGGGCCGACATAGGCGCCGAGAAAATAGGCGTCGACGACGGTGAACAGACCGTTGACGGTGGTGATCGCGACGATCGGCGCCGCCGTTTTGACGAAGACGGCCGGCAGCCAGCCGGTGAGAAAGGCATTACCTTCAGAAAGATCGGTCATGGATAAATCCGTGCGATATGAGGCCGATCCGGCTAAATCATCCGGATCGACAGCCTCAAAAGGACAAAAACAATCTAGAGATCGAGCACCAGATGCGGCACACCGTTGGAGGTCTTCCGCGGCGACACACCATCGGCATCGATCTGCGCGTTCACACGTTGGCGAAAGGCGGAAAAGCTCTCGAAGGTTACGACATCCACCGGCTCGTCGAAGTGGATGGTGATCCTGTGCAGGTCGCCGCCCGGCAGGGCCGAAAGCGCCAGGACTTCGCCGGTGAACGGCTGATTGAGATAGCGACCGCGAATATGCGCGCCGACGAAGAGCGGCGTCTTCGGAGCAGCATTGGGCTTTTCCGCAAGGGCTGCGAGCGTATTCCAATCGCGCGCGCCATGCTGGCGGGCAATCATTTCCAGGGCAGCACTGTGGGTCAGCATGGTGCCGCGATCGTTCATCGCCTGGCGCAGGCGCTTGGCCTGGGCCTTCAATTCATCAATGGCAGGATAGGTCGTCGTCATGGCGTGAGCCTTCGAAAGGCATGCTCTTCGACTGCGGATGGGAGCTCGCATTGCCGCCAGTCAGCATGCACAAAGGGCCGTGACCATGATCGCGAGGACTTCACCATGGATTTTCATCCGCGAGCGGCCGGTGCCTCGAACCGGCCTTTGTATGCGCGAACGCCACCGACATGTCAAGAATGGCGCATCTGCTTCAGGAATGCGCAGCTTTGGAGCAAATCTGCACGAAATCGGTGCGATTTTCCCGCGGCTTTCACATAAGCATTCAATCTTAACGGTGTTCTTCAGCAAATGTCAGCATTCTTCGGCTAATATCCTGTCGTATTACAAGCGGAGGCTAAAAGGGCCTTTCAGATGCACCTCGACACAGAACACCCCAAGCCGGAACGTGCCTACAGGGAATTCAACCTCGACAGGCCCGGCAACATCATCTTCGTCGGCCATCACCTCAGCACCGGAACCCAGGTGCGCTGCCTGATCCGCACGATCACGCTTGCCGGCGCATTGCTTGAAGTCAGCCCGAACCTGGAAATACCGAGCCATTTCTTTCTCGAAATCCTAGGCATCCATGACGAGATCGGTGCGACCGTGGTCAAGCGCGAAGGCGAATCGGTGACGATCAGCTTCAACATGCTGATCAATCCGGAATTCCTGCACCACGTGTTGCGATTGAACTTCGAAACCTGAGGCTTTTTCCGATCCGTGAATCATCGCGGCGCGTCGCCTTTGTTTCGCCGCTCCGTCTTGCGGCGAGACGCGCGATGATCGAAACGGCCCAGAGAAATCCGCGCCATTCCGGACGCTCGAGTGGATCGGCCAAGGGATCATGGCGGATCCGGCGATTGCCGTTTTCGATTTCCTTAAAGAGAACAATCCAGTTGAGATCCATTGCTCGATCCTCCATCTATTTGGCTCAGGCACTTGAGCTAAGCCTTCGCGCCCCTCCGATGTAGAGGCGCTGGGGAAAGGGGGTTTTCATCCATGAAAGATGCGAGCTGGGACGACTTGCAGCTTTTCTTCCATGTTGCGACCGCCGGCGGGCTTTCGGCGGCGGCGACGCGCACCGGGCTCAGCGCACCGACGATCGGCCGGCGCATGCTGGCGCTCGAACGGGTGACCGGCCGCTCGCTGTTCAGCCGCGGCCCCACCGGTTATCTGCTCGCCAAGGACGGGCAGGAACTGCTCGATCGCGTCCGGCTGATGCAGGATGCGGCGCGTGCGATCTCCGACTGGCGCGGCGAGGTGCTGACACTGCCGATCGTCTCGACGGCCGCCGACAGCTGGACCTCGCGCTTCGTCGCCGACCGCCTGGCAAGCGTCTGGACGCCGAAGGACAGCTTCCGCATGTGCTACAAGACCTGCGATGCGAGCGTCGATTTCACCTATCGCGAGGCGCATATCGCCATTCGCCACAGCCGGCCGGAGAGCGGCAACGTCGCGATCCGCCGTTCGGTCAAGGTGGCGCATGCGGCTTATCAGGCGGCCGGCTATGACGACAAAAACTGCAACTGGATCTCGCTCGGCACAGATACCGCCATCACGCCGGCGGACAAATGGACGTTCGAACAGCCGGATTCCTGGATCACCAGCTGGACGAACACGCCGCATATGCTCTTCTACCTCATCCGCGGCGGCGCCGGCCGCGGCGTGCTCCCCTGTTTCATCGGCGATCAGGAGCGCAGGCTCGTCCGCGCCGGGCCTGTCATCGACGAACTGACCTACGACATGTGGATCGTTGCGCATGACGACGAGCGGCAACGGCCGGAAGTCAGGATCGTCATCGACCGCCTGGCGGCGCTCTTTGCCGATCATGAAGATCTGTTTGCCGGGCAGAAACCGTCCGCATGACGCGAAAACGCGGGCCTCTCGACCCGCGTTCCCTCAGATTGGGCTAGAGCGGCTCAGCTTCACGGGAAGCGCATAACCGCTCTAGCCTTCTGTTTTTACGCAATTCCGGACGGAAAACCGCTTCACACTTTTCCTGGAATTGCTCTAACGGTTCAGGCAGCGAGATGCCGCTCGATCTCATCGACAGGCATATTGGTATAGTCCTTCGCCAATTCCACGGAGATCGCTGCTTGCGTATCGGCGCTGAGCGCCGGCCGCAGCGTGCCGAGTGCTTTCGGCGGCGCAACCAGGACGATGCGGCGGACATCCTTTTCCTGCGACAGCTCATCCAGCCTTTCTGCGACTTGTTTCAAGAATTGGGCTTCGGCCTGATCCTGCCAGTTGGTCTCCTCCACAGCACTGCGGCTGAAGCCATCGGCGGCATGGCTGCGGCCGGGCTTGTCGGTGCCGATCTCGCGGTCTGGCTCGCTCGGCTGCGTTAAAGTCTCCAGCACCTTCAGCTTCATCAGCTGGGCATCGCCGGCATTCTGCATGATCAGAGCCTTGGCTCCGTTGCAGACCACGACCCATGATTTCCAAGGGATTTTGACGTCGGTCATCTTCAACTCCTCGCTGTCGTCATTCGAAGCGCGCCGTGCTTCATCGATCAAGGCACAACGCTCGGCCATTGAAAGAGTTCGGGAAAATTGCGCCGAAATCGAACGGGGCGGCGATCCGGTCGGCCTTGGCCGCGTAGAAAGGCTAAGCTCGGTAAATTGACGACGAAGACAGCGCTGTTTGCCTATGCCGGCACCTTTCTCACTCTTCTCATCTGCGACGGGATATGGCTCGGCCTCATCGCCCGCAACTTCTACCGGGACCAGTTGGGAGCGCTGATGCTGCCCTCGCCCAATCTGGCGGTCGGCGCACTGTTCTACCTGTTCTTCGCCGCCGCAGTGCCGTGCTGCCAGCGCTGTCGGCGGGCTCTATCGCCACGGCGTTCTCCACGGTGCCATTCTGGAACTGGCGGCCTATGGCACTTATGACATCACCAATCTCGCCACGCTTCGCAACTGGCCGCTCGCCATGAGCCTGGTCGACATGGCCTGGGGCACGGCTCTGACGGCGCTGACTGCCGCCGGTAGATATTTCGCCGTCAGATTTTTTGGCTGAAACGGGAGCCTGGAGATGCAAGCCCGCGTCCCGAAAATGGACATCGGGCGTCCCGCTTGGAAACAAAGTTTAAACTCGTTAAAATTGTAATTTTATATTTGACGAATGTGCAAAACATTCATGTGACCTTGGTTGGAGCAAGACCCCAGCTTGAATGAGATCAAGACTAGCTTGCTCGTGATCAAGACCAGCTTGCTCGTGATCAAGACCCCAAATGTGCACTGTCTGACGGAGAATGTGAATGACTATGCTCCGCGCTACACACCTTGCCACGGTCAAATCCGCTGTCTACGACCTGCGCTGGGAAGAGTTCAACGTCAAGCGACCCGCCCGCATCGTCGCCGTCCGCCCGTGCCTGACCGGCGTGTCGATGCGAAGCGCCGAGATCATCGATATCTCGCAGGGCGGCGCCACCTTCATCGTTTCGACCACGGCCGGTCTGCCGAAGCATTATTATCTCAACATTCTCGGCCTCGCCTACCGGATCGGCTGCGCCGAGGTATACCGCAACAACGAACGCATCGGGGTGCGGTTCATCAACATCATGGACCCCGAGGTTCTGCGCCGCGTCGTCCGCACCGATTTCATGATCGGCAACATGGAAGCGATCGACGCCCGGCGTGCGCCGATCTTCCGCGCGTAAACAGGCCGGCGACACGCGCGGCGCTGCCGTTGCGGAAATAATCTTGCTTGCGTTGGCCGTGCCCGGGCCTATTGTTTCGCCGATTGTCAATATGTCCGGGAAGCTGCCTTCGCATGTCCGCCTTTTCGCGCTTCACACCTCTTGCCAGCGCCCTGCCCTCCACAGTTCCCTTCGTCGGCCCCGAGGCGATCGAGCGCCAGCGCGGACTTGCCGTTTCGGCGCGCATCGGCGCCAATGAGAACGGCTTCGGCCCAGCGGCTTCGGTTTTTGCAGCGATGCGCGAGGAGGCAGGCAATATCTGGAAATACAATGATCCGGAGAATTTCGCACTCCGGGAAGCGCTTGCCGCCCATCTCGGCGTCTCGGCCGCCAATATTGCCATCGGCAGCGGCATCGACGAATTGCTCGGCCAGATCGTCCGGCTGGTGATCGAGTCGGGGGCGCCGGTCGTTACCTCGCTCGGCGCCTATCCGACCTTCAATTTCCATGTCGCCGGTTTCGGCGGCCGGCTGGTGACCGTTCCCTACGCAAACGACCGCGAGGATCTCGACGGGCTGCTCGATGCGGTGAAACGCGAGAATGCGCCGCTCGTCTATTTCGCCAATCCCGACAATCCGATGGGAAGCTGGTGGGATGCCGACAGCATCGTCGCTTTCGCCCGTGCGCTGCCCGAGACGACGCTGATGGTGCTCGACGAGGCCTATAGCGAGACGGGGCCGGCAGGTTCGCTGCCGTCGATCTCCTCGCTCATCGAGCTGCCGAACGTCGTTCGCACCCGCACCTTCTCCAAGGCCTACGGACTTGCCGGCTCACGCACCGGCTACGCGATCTCGACGGCGGGCACGGCACAGGCCTTCGATAAGATCCGCAATCATTTTGGCATGAACCGGCTGGCGACGGCAGCAGCGCTCGCGGCGCTGAAGGACCAGGCCTATCTCGTCGAGGTGGTCGGGAAAATCCATGCGGGCCGGGAGCGGATCGGCGGTATCGCCCGGGCGAACGGCCTTCAACCGCTGCCCTCGGCGACGAATTTCGTGGCGATCGACGCTGGCCGCGACGGCGCTTATGCCAGGGCGGTCGTCGACGGATTGATGGAGCGCGGGGTTTTCATCCGCATGCCTGGCGTGGCGCCGCTCAATCGCTGCATTCGCGTCAGCGTCGGGCCGGAGGCGGAAATGGCGCTTCTCGAAGAAGCGCTGCCGCAGGTGCTGGAACAGATCAGCCAATAAAACCAAGAACCGCGGCCGGTGGAGGACCCGGTCGCGGTTCCGCTCTCCCGGCGTCGGCCCCGTCCAAAGCGCCCCGCCAGTCCCCTCTTTTTGAGGTTGTTATTGCTGCTCTTGTCGAATGCCTGATCGGAGACGGTGTTAAGTGCGGTTCAGCTTTTCACGGAAACGCAGAATCGCTCTCACTTTTTGTTTTTACGCGATTCCCGGCAAAAGCGCTTCGCGCTTTGCCTGGAATTGCTCTAGTGAACCGTCATCCACTCGCGGGCGGCGCGCAGCGCTGCTGCGAGCTGCATCTTGTCCATGGCGGCGGCCACGTCGGCGCGAAGCTCGGCGGCGCGGTCGTTGCCCTTGATTGCGGCGATGTTCAGCCATTTGTGGGCTGCGACGAGATCGACTTCGCAGCCGCGGCCGGTCGCATACATCAGACCCATTTCGCAGAAGACATCGGCGCTGTTGTTGTCGCCACCCATGGTGGCCGTTTCAGCATTGTGCATTTCAAAGCGTGCCATCGGTTTTATCCCTGTTAGCCTGTTTATGACTGACCCTGTTTTACCTCTAGGCCTTGCCGTCTGTTGCGGCTTGCGGCCCTTCCGGTCCGGCGGGTTTGCCCCGCTCGTTTGATGGGTTCACTATGCCAAACGGCTTTCAAAAAACGCCTAAAATGCATGATTAATTTGAGACAAACAAAGTGCAAACACTTGGTAAAATTGGATTTTCGTTAAACATCGGACTCCCTGCGAATTAAGGATTTTCGAGCGGATTTTACGAAAGATTCAGATTTGAAAATAAACGGATCGTTCATCATGAAATCAGCAGGCGATATATTTGAAAGCTCGCCGCACGGCTTTTTCTCGCGTTTTTCAGCCAGTCGGCATGATAGCGATTGAGGCTGTTTACCTTTACGTTCGCGTCAGTTATTTTCGCGGCGATCAAGGGCATCATGGAGGAAAAGATGATCCGCAGCTTCGTTCTCGCCGGCGTCATAACAGTGATCGCGGGTATCGCGCATGCCGAGGAGCCGATCGTCGGCAACTGGAAGACGGCTGCCGGCGATACGGCGGTGATCGCATCCTGCGGCGGCAGTTACTGCGTGACACTGAAGAGCGGTAAATATGCCGGCCGGAAGATCGGCACGCTTGCGGGAACCGGCGGCAGCTATGCCGGCGAGATCACCGACCCGGCCGCCGAGAAGACCTATAGCGGCTCAGGCAAGGTTTCCGGCAATTCGCTGAGGATGCAGGGCTGCGTGATGAAGATTCTCTGCAAGTCTCAGACCTGGACGCGGCTTTGAGAGAACGCGGCGCGGATAGCGGGCAACGGCCGAGATGTGTTAGAGTGTACACAGCTCAACACAGGAGTTTTCGAAATGGCCGGCAGCACGACCATGACAATTCGGGTCCGCCCCGACGTAAAAGAAAAGCTCGACAGGATTGCGGCGGACACGCAACGCAGCAAATCATTCCTCGCCGGCGAGGCCGTAGCGGCCTATGTGGAGCGCGAGCTTGAAATCATCGAGGGTATCAAGCGCGGCATGGCTGATGCGGAAGCTGGACGCGTTATACCGCACGAGCAGGCTGTCGCCGAAATGCGTAAGGTCATCGAGGATGCCAAGCGTAGGAAGAGCCCGCGCGGATGAGGCCGGTTCTTTGGTCGAAGGAAGCACATCAGGATAATCTGGAAATTCTGCGTTATATCGCAAAGGACAACCCCGATGCGGCCGAAAGGGTCGTGGACGCCATCGAGGATGCCGGCAAGAAACTTGGCGAATTTGCAACCGGTCGGCCAGGACGAATAACTGGCACTTATGAAAAATCCCTCACCCGGCTCTCCTACATAATTTCCTATGAGCTGCGGTCGATCGCGGGACGCGAAAGCGTCGTCATCTTGCGTGTGATCCATACCGCGCGGGATTGGCCGGCCGAAGAATAGTCGAACCAATAAGCGTATCGTAACGCACCTGCGCAGCCATCATCCAAAACGCCAAACATGTCGACGCCGGCATGCCTCAAAGCCTTGGCGGTCGGCCAGAGCCCGCCCGGCAAGCTGAACGGCTGATGAACCGGCATCTCAGCACTCGTTCAGCCATCGCATGCCAAAACTCTTATCACCATAGAGTTGCGTATCGAGGGCAAGGCAATGAACCACTATATTATGGCGAGACGCCTCAGCATCATCACGCTGTTTGCGGCGATCTTTGCGATCACGTTTTCGGCAGTCGTGGTGCATGAGGGTGGCGGCGGTGCGCAGTCGCATTTCGGGGCGAGTTATACCTGCCTGGAGAGAAACGGCAGCTTCTGCGCACCGACGGTGCGGTGACTGGCATCAGACACGGAAGGAGATAAAAATCGAATTCCGCCGGCGCGCGTCGTTTGCTTGTCAAGAACAACTCTCTATAATGCGTCATGAACAAACGAATCTCCCTTTTGTCGCCCCTCGACATATCCTCTCCACCGCCTTTCCAGCCTCAGAGCTTCGATGATCCCGCCAAGGCGGTCGAGACGCTGACAGCGCTTTACGAGCGCAACACGGCGTTCCTGATCGAGAGTTTCAGCGAACTTGCGCAGGGCGCTCCGATCTCCTCGCGCTACCGCGCATTTTATCCGCAGGTCAGCATCGAGACGACAAGCTTCGGCCATGTCGATTCGCGGCTTTCCTACGGTCATGTCACGGCACCCGGCATCTACACGACGACCGTCACCCGGCCGAAACTCTTCAAGCATTACTTGAAGGAGCAGCTGGCGCTCTTGATGAAGAGCCACAATGTGCCTGTGATCGTCTCGGAATCTGCGACGCCGATCCCCTTGCACTTCGCTTTCGGCGAGGGTGCGCATGTGGAAGCTTCGACCAACGCCTTCGTCGACGTTCCGATGCGCGATATCTTCGACACGCCCGACCTCAACACCACCGACGACGAGATCGCCAACGGCGAATATATCCCGCCGCCGGGAGAGCCCTCGCCGCTGGCGCCGTTCACCGCGCAACGCATCGACTATTCGCTCGCCCGGCTGTCGCATTATACGGCGACGCATGCCGAGCATTTCCAGAATTTCGTGCTGTTCACCAACTACCAGTTCTATATCGACGAATTCTGCAGCTGGGCGCGCAAGCTGATGGCGGAGGGCGGCGACGGCTATACCGCCTTCGTCGAGCCCGGCAATGTCGTCACCCTGCCCGGCTCGAACGCGCCGGAAACGGATGCCACCCTCACCCGCCTGCCGCAAATGCCGGCCTACCATCTGAAGAAGAAGGGCCATGCCGGGATCACCATGATCAATATCGGCGTCGGCCCCTCCAACGCCAAGACGATCACCGACCATGTCGCCGTGCTGCGCCCGCATGCCTGGCTGATGCTCGGCCACTGCGCCGGTCTTCGCAACAGCCAGCGGCTCGGCGACTATGTTCTCGCCCATGCCTATATGCGTGAGGACCATGTCCTCGACGACGACCTGCCGGTCTGGGTACCGATCCCGGCGCTGGCCGAAGTGCAGGTGGCGCTCGAAGCAGCCGTGGCCGAAATCACCGGCTATGAAGGTTTCGAGCTGAAGCGCATCATGCGCACCGGTACCGTCGGCACGATCGACAACCGCAACTGGGAACTGCGCGACCAGCGCGGGCCGGTGAAGCGGCTCTCCCAGGCGCGCGCGATCGCGCTCGACATGGAATCGGCAACGATCGCCGCCAACGGCTTCCGCTTCCGCGTGCCCTATGGCACGCTGCTCTGCGTCTCCGACAAGCCGCTGCACGGCGAATTGAAGCTGCCGGGCATGGCAACGGCCTTCTACCGCACGCAGGTCAACCAACACCTGCAGATCGGCATCCGTGCCGTCCAGAAGCTTGCCGCCATGCCGAAGGAAGCGCTGCATTCACGCAAGCTGCGCAGCTTCTTCGAAACGGCCTTCCAATAGGCCGTTTCCTCATCTGCCCGTCACGACAGGCGCAGAGCCCTCGGCCAGCATCTGCGGCCTACCGGCGGCAAGATTCAGCGCTGATATCAGCAAGGTGAAGGCCATCACGACGAAAGCGATGCGCAGCAGAACCTTCAGCACATCGGCATCGTCGAGTACTACCAGCTGACGCTTCTCGTGGCGACGTGCCCAGATCTGGCTTGCCACAGCGATTTCAAGAATGCTCATTTCCATTCTCCTCGACGGGTTTCGATGAAGCCTTGTCGAGTGCTGCCTTGCGATTTCGACATCTCGTCCGCACAATTTTTTTTCGCGGCGCTGTCGAAATGCATGCAGGTCGTTCGTCCATGTTTATGGGAACAGAGCAAGGAGGCTGCCGCGATGAAATATCTCTGTCAGGTCTGGTTCGATGGCGGGGTGCTCGACGCCATGACGCAGGAGGAGAAGACCGAACTCGACACTAATTCCTTGAACTATGACAAGGACCTCGTCGACAGCGGGCATATGATCGTCGCCCAGGCGCTGCAGCCGCCGAAATCGGCGGTGACCGTACGGGTGCGCAATGGCGAGACGTCGGTGACGGACGGTCCCTTTGCCGAGACGAAGGAGGCGCTCGGCGGCTTCATCCTGATCGAGGCAAAGGATCTCAACGAAGCGATCCGCATTGCCGCCGGTATCCCGCTCGCCAGGCTCGGCGCGATCGAGGTGCGGCCAATCCACGAATTCGAAGCTAAATGAGGAGAGACGAATGAAATTTCTATGCCAGATCTGGTTCGACACGGAAAAAAGCAAGCTGGTCCCTCAGACCGAATGGGATGCGCTCACACAGGAGTGCATCACCAGCGACAATCGCTGGCGCGAGAGCGGCCATCTGCTGGTGGCGCTCGCCTTGCATGACCCGTCAACGGCGATCACGGTCCGCCTGCGCAATGGCGAAGCCTTTGCGACCGATGGCCCATTTGCCGAAATCAAAGAGCACCTCGGCGGTTTTTTGCTGATCGAAGCCGAGACTATCGAGGAGGCGAAGACGATCGTGTCGAGTTTTCCGATCCTCAAATATTGCTCGATCGAAGTGCGCCCGACTTACTCCATTGAGGATGGGAAATAGCGATGCGCTACATCTGCCTGATTTATAACAGCACCGACACGGACGGAACGCTGACGCCTGATGAAACCGCCCAACTTATCAAAGCGCATTTCGCTTTCGATGAGGAGCTGAGCCGCGAAGGCATCATGATCCACTCCGATGCCTTGGAGATGCCGGACACGGCGACCGTGTTGCGCGTTCGCAACAACACGCTCTCCGCCACGGACGGTCCCTATGTCGAAACGAAGGAGCATCTGGCCGGCTTCTACGTCATCGAGGCGCCCGACATGGTCAAGGCAAAAGAGATCGCCGGGCGAATCCCGTCGGCCCGTTACGGCGCGGTCGAACTGAGGCCCGTGCGGACGCTGACCCTGCCAGACTGAGGTGCCTGATTGGAAAGCGTCATCGAAGAAATCTACCGAACTCAGTCGCGCCGGGTGCTGGCGACGCTGATCCGTCTGCTCGGCGATTTCGACCGGGCGGAGGAGGCGCTTCACGACGCCTTTGCCGCCGCCGCCCGGACATGGCCGACGGACGGCATTCCCGGCAATCCCTTCGCCTGGCTCGTTTCGACAGGGCGTTTCAAGGCGATCGACACGATCCGACGGCGGACGCGTTTCGATGCTTCGCAGCATCATATCGAAGACAGCCTCTACACGCCCGATGCAACGGAGATCGGCGACATGGAACCGATCGAGGACGACATGCTGCGGCTGATCTTCACCTGCTGCCATCCGCTCATCCCGGCCGATGCGCAGATGGCGATGGCGCTGAGGGAAATCTGCGGACTGACCACCGAAGAGATCGCCCATGCCTTCCTCATTCCGGCGCCGACGGTGGCCCAGCGGATCGTACGCGCCAAAGGCAGGATCCGGGCGGCGAAGATCCCCTACGAGGTGCCGGGCCGCGAGGCGCTGCCGCCGCGGCTAGACCGGGTGCTGCACGTCATCTACCTCGTCTTCAACGAGGGCTATTCGGCCTCTTCGGGCGATGAGGTGGTCCGCGCCGACCTGACCGCAGAAGCGATCCGTCTGGCGCGACTGCTTCTGGCGCTGCTGCCGCATCCCGACGTCTCCGGCCTGCTGGCCTTGATGCTGCTGCAGGATTCCCGCCGCACCGCCCGCCGCGTCGGAGACGGATCGCTGGTGTTGCTTGCCGATCAGGACCGCTCGCTCTGGGATCATGCGAAGATTACGGAAGGCCTGGCGCTGCTCGCCGCGGCGATGGAAGCGGGAGAGATCGGCACCTATACGCTGCAGGCGGCGATCGCCGCCGAACATGCCAAGGCGCCGGCTGCCGAAGAGACCGACTGGCGGCGGATCGCCTTCTATTACGATCTGCTGCTGGCGGCGCAGCCCTCTCCGATCGTCGAGCTCAACCGCGCCGTGGCGATTGCGATGGCCGAAGGGCCAGCGAAGGGGCTGGACCTGATCGATAACATTCTGGGACGCCGGGAGCTGCAGGCCTATCACCTCGTCCATTCGGCGCGCGCCGATTTCCTGCGCCGTCTCGGCCGGAGGCAAGAGGCGATCGCGGCCTATCAAACGGCGTTATCGCTCTGTCGGCAGGAGCCGGAGCAGGCGTTTCTGAGAAAGCGGATTTCAGAGGTTGCCACGGCGTCCGAGCGGTAGTGAGATCGCAGTTCCCGTCAGCGCCGAGACAATGATCAGCAGGTGGGCATTGACGCTCGCCTGTGCCAGCGCGGCAAGGGCCAGCCGCTCGCTCGATGCTCCCAAGGCGATGGCGCCGGCGGTGATGCCGGCCGGATAGGTGCCGACGCCGCCCGGCGCATGCATTGGCAGCACGGAGGAGAGTTCGCCGCCGAGCGCGCCGCCGAAGCTTGCCGCCATCGGCAGCACGCCCATCAGGCCGAGCGCCCACGCGAGCACCATCACCTTCACCAGCCAGTTGACGATGGTCATCGCCCAGGCACGCGCAAAGGCGATCGCATCGAGTGGCAAGCCGTTTTCGATCTCGGCGACGAATTTCTGCGCCTTGTTCGGCAGCAGTCTGGCGGCCAGGCGCAGCAGCGGCTTGCGGGCGGCAAAGGCCGCGACCGGCAGCAGCAGGAAGGCCGCCCAGAGCGACCAGGCAACCGCTGCATCGGCTGAAGCGATGGCAAAGCCGATGCCGGCGGCAGCCAGAAGCGCGTGCAGGTCGAGTAGCCGCATGACGAACAGCGCCGAGGTCCCGCGCGTCAGCGGAATGCCGAATTCGGTGCGCATCAACAGCGGGAAGCTGGTTTCGCCGGTTCGGAAAGGCAGCATGATGTTCAGGAGATTATGGATCTGCGTGACGCGGAAGAGGGTCGCAAACCGGCCGGCCGTTTCCTTCGGAAAATAATCATAGATGCGCCAGGTGCGCAGGAAATAGGTGCTGGTCAGCAGTACGAGCGCAGCGATCACCGGACCTACGCCGACATCGGCCCACTGCCTGATGATAACAGGCCATCCCCAGAACCATTGGATGAAGAGGCCATAGGCTGCGACGATGACGACCGTCAGAACGGTCATGCGATTGCGCATAAACCAGGATTGCCGGCTTTCAACGATCGAACTCTTCATGTAGTAGGCATTCCTCGCTTGGCGTCGGCATGGGCCTCGGTTCCGTCGCCAGGCGTTTTAGGAGAAATGAAGGTTGCGCACAACGGCGGAGTTGACGGCGACGGCGGCGAGATCGCCGGACGACCGAAAATAGCGACGCCTTGCCGGCCTGACTTGGAGATCGATGTTGAAGCGCATTACCAGAAGCATTACGAGCGCAAGCCTGTTTCTGGCAGTCTATTTCCTGCTGAACGTCGCGCTTCGCCTCGCCTTGCCGCATACGCTCGACCTCGACGAGGCAGAGCAATCCTTCTACTCGCAATACCTGCTTGCCGGCTACGGCCCGCAGCCGCCCTTCTACAACTGGATCCAATATGCCATCGTTTCGGTGACTGGCATATCGATGTGGGTGCTCTCGGTGCCGAAGAACATCATTCTCTTCGGCTGCTATCTGTTCTACGGACTTGCTGCACGCGAAGTGCTGAAGAACCGGTCGCTCGCAGCCATCGCCATGCTGAGCCTGATTACCCTGCCGCAGGTCGGCCTGATGGCGCAGCGCGAATTGACCCACACGGTTGCCCTGCTGTTTGCGACCTCGCTCTTCCTCTTCGGATTTTTCCGCACACTGCGCCAGCCGACGATCTGGAGCTATCTGATCATCGGTATCGCCACCGGCATCGGGCTCATCTCGAAGTATAATTTTGCCATCCTGCCATTTGCCGCCCTCATCGCCGTACTGCCGGAGCGGGAATGGCGCAGCCGTCTCATCGACTGGCGTTTGCTGCCGGCGGCCGTCCTTGCCATTCTGATCGTGCTGCCGCATGCGCTCTGGTTGCCTGACAATCTTGCCAGCGCCTCTGCGCCGACGCTGGAGCGGATGACTGCTGAAGAGCTGGCCCCGGCCGGCCTGCCGCGCATCGGGCAAGGGCTGCTGTCTCTCGTCATCGCCGTCCTCGGCTTCGTCGCATTGCCGATCGTTCTCATCGCGGCCGCCTTCCGGCGCGACTTCTTTCGCGCGCTCTCCGCTTCCAGCCCGATGATCCGGGTGATCGAGCGGATGATGGTCATCAGCCTGCTCGCCTTCGTCGGCGTGGTCCTCTTCGCCGGCGCGAGCGATATCCACGAGCGCTGGCTCGACCCATGCCTGCTCGTCCTGCTGATCTATCTGTTCCTGAAACTGGAAACCGCAGATTTCGATCTGTCCGCCGGCCTTGCCCGCTTCCGGCCCGTGGTGCCGGTCTTCATGGTCGTCATCCTGTCGATCCTTCTTTTCCGGATCGTCGGCATTCAATATATAGGCACTTACACGAGAACGAACGTACCCTTTTCCGGCTACGTGGCTGAATTGACCGCGACCCGCAAGCCGGTTCTCATCGTGGCGGGAACCAAGTTCGTTGCCGGCAACATGCGACTGAGATTTCCCGACGTTCCCGTCGTGATCCCGTTCTTCCCCGGACCCGGGGTTCCCGAATATGCTGACGCAAAGGGGCCGGTGCTGGTTATCTGGCGCGGCGAGACCGCAGATGATCCGACAATTTCCCCCGGTTTTGCCAATGACCTCGTGAGATCGGGCATTCACCTGCAAGAGTTGAAGACGCTGACGCTGCCCTATCTCTTCGGTGACGGCAAACGCAGCTTCTCCATTGGCTACTCCTGGGTGGAAGGCGGCGCGAAATAGCGCCCCGGAAGATCCGCCGATTGCGGGAAACCGGCATTGCCCGCTGGCAACCGGCGGACACTTCATGTAGTAGCCTTCCGCAAGTGCGGCGGCGGCATTAAAAATTGCTCGGCCGTCCGGCCTTTTGGAGATGAAAGTTGCAGACAACCGTAGAGCCCATTCGCGGTACGAATGATCCGGTACAATCGCTCGAACTGTCGCTGGTCGTGCCCATTTTCAACGAAGAGCAAAGCGTCGGCCCGCTTGTCGAGCGTGTCGCGGCCGCGATGGTCAGCTACCCCCATCGCTGGGAGCTGATCCTCGTCGATGACGGCAGCACGGATGCGACGCTCGTCAACGCCCGCCAGTATGTCGGACGCGAGGGGCTGGCGCTCAGGATCGTCGAGTTGCAGCGCAACTTCGGCCAGACTGCCGCCATGCAGGCCGGCATCGATACCGCCCGTGGCCGCCTGATCGCGACGATGGACGGCGACCTGCAAAACGATCCGAAGGACATTCCTTCGATGGTCTCCGAGTTGGAACGGCGTGAACTCGACCTCTTGGTCGGCTGGCGCAAGAACCGCAAGGATGGTCTGTTCCTGCGCAAGATCCCCTCCTGGTGCGCCAACTACCTGATCGGCCGCATCACCGGCGTCAAGCTGCATGATTACGGCTGCAGCTTGAAGATCTACCGTGCCTCGATCATCAAGCAGGTGAAGTTGATGGGCGAGATGCACCGCTTCATCCCCGCATGGGTCGCCGGGGTCGTGCCGAGCTCGCGCATCGGCGAGATGGCCGTCACCCACCATGCCCGCGAGCACGGCGTTTCGAAATACGGCATTTCGCGCACCTTCCGCGTCATCCTCGATCTGCTGTCGGTGATGTTCTTCATGCGCTACAAGGCGCGGCCGGGGCACTTCTTCGGTTCGCTCGGTCTCGGCCTCGGCGCGCTCGCCATGCTGATCCTGCTCTATCTCGGCTTCGACAAGTTCATCCTGGGCAACGACATCGGCACGCGACCGATGCTGATGGTCGGCGTCGTGCTGCTGCTGTCGTCGGTGCAGATGATCACCACCGGCATCCTGGCGGAAATGATCGCGCGCACCTATTACCGCGACGATGCCTCTCCGAATTATATCGTGCGGCAGATCTTCGACGATCAAAGCCAAGCCTAAGCCGGCAGCACGATGCTGGAGCGCGCGACGAGGACGATCAGAACCGCGGGCCTGCTGCTTGCAGCCTATTTCGTGCTCAACATCGCGCTGCGCATTTCGCTTCCGCATTCGCTGGAACTCGACGAGGCCGAGCAGTCCTTCTTTTCGCAATATCTGCTGGCGGGCTACGGCCCGCAGCCGCCCTTCTACAACTGGATGCAATATGCCGTCGTTTCGGTGACGGGCATGTCGATCGGCGCGCTGATCGTTCCGAAGAATATCCTGCTGTTCCTATCCTATCTCTTCTATGGCCTTGCCGGGCGGCGCGCGCTGAAGGACGAGGGGCTTGCCGCTATCGGCATGCTGGCGCTGATCACCCTGCCCCAGGTCTCCTACATGGCCCAGCAGGATCTGACCCACACGACGGCGCTGCTCTTTGCCAGCTCGCTGTTTCTCTACGGCTTCTTCCGCACGCTCGACCGGCCCGATATGGCGAGCTACCTGCTGCTCGGGCTTGCGACCGGCATTGGGCTGATCTCGAAATATAATTTCGCGCTGATGCCTGTCGTCGCCTTGATCGCCATCCTGCCCGATGCCGAATGGCGACGCCGGGCACTCGACTGGCGCATGCTGGCAGCGATCACTGTTGCGCTCGTCATCGTCCTGCCGCACGCGGTCTGGCTGCAGGGCAATCTCGCATTTGCCTCCTCCGACACTCTGGTCAAGATGGCCGCCGGCAGCGAACCCGCCGGCGCTGTGCGGATCGGCAAAGGCCTTCTCGCCTTTCTCGTCGCCATCATCGCCTTTGCGGCGCTGCCGGTGGTGATTTTCGCCGCCACCTTCCGCCGGGATTTCGTCCGGGCACTTTCGGCGGGCAACCGCTGGACCGGGATGATGGAGCGGATGATGCTCGCAAGTCTCGCCGGCATTGCTCTGATCGTGCTGTTCACCGGCTCCACCACGGTGCGCGAGCGCTGGCTCGACCCCTTCCTGCTGGTGCTGCCGATCTACTTCCTTGCGAAAATGCAGGCCGCCGGGCTCGACCTTTCCACAGGACTCCGCCGCTTCCGGCCGGTATTGCCGGTGCTGATGGCCTGCGTGCTGATCGCCCTCGGCTTCCGCGTCGTCGGCGCCGGACTAATTGGCACTTACAGCCGGCCGAATGTGCCGATGGCGGGTTTTTCGCGCGAGATGACGCGACAGGCGCAACCGGCGCTGGTGATCGCTTCCGACACTTATATCGGCGGAAACATGCGGCTGCAATTTCCCGATGTGCCGGTGGTGATCCCGGATTTTCCGGCACCGGGCATTCCGGCCTATGCCGAGGCCAAGGGGCCGGTGCTGATCGTCTGGCGCGGCAAGAAGACGGCGACGGCTGCCGATGCGATCATGCCCGAGCGGTTTTCATCGGCGCTGACGGCGGCTGATATCGCGCTGCAGGAGATCGGCTCGCTATCGCTTCCTTATTATTTCGGCCGCCAGAGCGACAATTTCGCGCTCGGCTACGCCTGGGTTCGGCCGGAGACCAAATAGATGACCGAGAGCAGCCGTCGCGACATCAGTTGGATCTTCGTTCTGCTGGCAGCCTACTTCGTGCTCCAGGTCGGCGTGCGGCTCGCAACCTCGCATTCGCTCGATCTCGATGAGGCCGAACAGGCCTTCCGCTCGCAATGGCTTGCCGCCGGCTACGGCCCGCAGCCGCCCTTCTACAACTGGCTGCAATACACCGTCTTCCGGTTTGCCGGCGTCTCGCTGACCGCGCTTTCTATCGTGAAGAACCTGCTGCTGTTCAGCTCCTACGTGCTCTACGGCCTGACCGCGCGGCTTATCCTGCACGACAAGGCGCTGGTGGCGATCGCCACGCTCGGGCTGCTGACAATCCCGCAGATGGCTTTCGAGATGCAGCGCGACCTGACGCACACGGTCGCGGTGTTCTTCTCGGCCAGCATCTTCTTCTACGGCTTTATCCGCAGCCTGAAGCGGCCGAGCCTTGCCTCCTATCTGATCGCAGGCATCGGCATCGGTTTCGGCCTGCTTGCCAAGTATAATTTCGCGATCCTGCCGGCGGCAGCCCTGATCGCCGCGCTTTCGGATGCGCGCCTGCGGCCGCGGATCTTCGACTGGCGGCTGGTGCTGACGGCGGCGGTGGCGCTCGTCATCACCCTGCCGCATCTCTTCTGGCTGAAGGACAATCTCGATTTCGCCACCGCACGCACCCTGGAGAAGATGACCGCGAGCGGCGATGCGAGCTATCTCACGCAGGTCGCCATGGGCGTCAGTTCGCTCGCCCTCGCCACCATCAGCTTTGCCGCATTGACCGTGGCGGTGTTCGCGCTCGTCTTCGGCAAGGGCCTTCGCCCGGCGCTCGCCTCCGGCTCGGAATGGACGCGGCTTCTCGAGAGGATGATGCTCGTCTTTCTCGCCGGCATTCTGCTTCTGATCGTCTTCGGCGGCGCTGCCGGCATCAAGGATCGCTGGCTGGTGCCGATGCTCTTCATCCTGCCGCTCTATTTCTGCCTGAAGATCGAGGCCGCAGGCGTCACGACAGACAGAGCCTTCCGGCGTTTTATACCCATCCTCGCCGTCATCATGATCGGCGTGCCGGCGGCCCTCTATGGGAGCGTTGCAACTGCACGCTTTACCGGTCATTACGAGCGGCTGAACAGGCCTTACGCCGGCATGCTGGAAACCTTGCGCAAACAGGCCGAACCGGCGGCAATCCTTGCCGGCGACAGCCTGCTCGCCGGCAACCTCAGGCAGGATATTCCGAACGTTCCGGTTCTCTCCACGGATTATCCCGGTTTCAACCCGGATCTTACCAGCCGGCGACCGCTTCTCCTGGTCTGGCTCCTCCCGCAGAAGGGGGAAAGCGAAGCACTTCCGCCGGCCATGGCTCAATGGCTACAGGCCAATCTCGGCGTGTCCGCACCGCCGGCGTCGGTGATCGACGTGCCCTATGTCCATGGGCGCGGCGGCGACAACTATCGTTTCGGTTATGCCTGGGTCAACCAACCGGGCTGAGCGGCATCAGGATTTCAGCTCCTTCCAGGCCAAATCCAGCGCCAGCCTGGTAATCCTCGCCATCTCGTCCACCTCGGCATGGCTAATGACGAGTGGCGGCGAGGCGAGCATGCGGTCGCCGGTGGCGCGCAGCACCAGACCGTTCGCCAGCGCGTGGTTGCGCACCAGCGCACCGACCTGATCGGGCTTGGCATAACGGGTACGGGTGCTCTTCTCCGCGGCAAGCTGCAGTCCGCCCATCAGGCCGATGCTGGCGGTTTCGCCGACCAGATCATGGTCTGCCAGCGCTGCCCAGGCCCTGCCGAAATAGGGGCCGATATCGTCGCGCACGCGTTCGACCAGTCTTTCCTCTTCGATGATGCGCAGGTTTTCGAGTGCTGCGGCCGCGCAGACCGGGTGGCCGGAATAGGTGAAGCCATGGTTGAAGTCGCCGACCTCGTTGATCAGCACATCGGCGATGCGGTCGCTGACGAGCACGCCGCCGATCGGCAGGTAGCCGGAGGAAAGCCCCTTGGCGATCGGCGCCAGATCGGGCTCGACGCCGAAATACTGGTGGCCGAACCAGGCGCCCAGACGGCCGAAACCGCAGATCACCTCGTCGGTCACCAGCAGGATATTGCGCGCCTTGCAGATGCGGCCGATCTCCGGCCAGTAGGTCTCGGGCGGGATGATGACGCCAGCAGCCCCCTGCACCGGCTCGGCGACGAAGGCGGCGACATTCTCCTCGCCGAGTTCGTCGATCTTCGTTTCGAGTTCGCGGGCGACCTTGAGACCGAATGCGGCGGGTGAGAGATCGCCGCCCTCGCCGTACCAGTAGGGCTGGCCGATATGGACGATGCCAGGGATCGGCAGGTCGCCCTGCTCATGCATGTATTTCATGCCGCCGAGGCTGGCGCCGGCGACGGTCGAACCGTGGTAGCCGTTCTTTCTCGATATGACGATCTTCTTCGACGGCTTGCCGACGGCGCTCCAGTAGACCCGCGCCATGCGGAACCAGGTGTCGTTCGCCTCCGAGCCGGAGCCGGTGAAGAAGATATGGTTGAAAAGCTCGCCGGCATGGGAAGTGACCTTCTGCGCAAGCAGCGTCGCCGGCGTCGAGGTCGTGCCGAAGAAGGTGTTGTAATAGGGCAGCTCGTTCATCTGCCTGGTGGCGGCGTCAGCGATCTCCCGGCGGCCATAGCCGATATTGACGCACCAGAGGCCGGCGAAGCCATCGAGATATTTCCTGCCGTGATTGTCGAAGATGTAGACGCCCTCGCCCCGCTGGATGATGCGCGCGCCCTCGGCATTCAGCTTCTTCATGTCAGCGAAGGGATGCAGGTGGTGCGCGGCGTCGATCGCGGCAAGGTTCGAGGGTGGGTAAGTGTCGGGCATGATTGGTAAAGACCCTCGCGGATTGAAAGGCTGATGTCGATGGGATAGGAGCTTGGCCTTGTCCCGGAGGATTTTCAAGGTCATGGCGAGCGACAGGGTGGACGGCAAGGCCGAGGCGGGCGGCGACCCGCGTTTCGAGATCCTTATCGTCGGCATGAACGGCGACCTGCGCGGCAAGCAGCTTCCGCCCGGCGCCGAAGACAAGGTCTGGGCCGGCGACATCCGCCTGCCGACGTCGACGCAATCGCTCGACATATGGGGCGACGACAATGACGACATCACCGGCCTTTCGCTGACGATAGGCGATCCCGACGGCAAGGTCATCCCCGACCGGCGCAGCCTTGCGCCGATGCCTTGGGCGCCCGAGGGTTCGATGCAGGTGCTCGCCACCATGCATGAATTCGACGGCAGCCCGAGCTTCATGGATCCGCGTGCCATCCTCGCTTCGGTGGTCGAGCGCTATGCGGCGCGCGGGCTGACGCCCGTCGTCGCCACCGAACTGGAATTTTACGTGATGTCGGGAGACTGGCGCGAGACCGGACGCCCCTGCCCACCCGAAAGCCTCACCTATCAGGGCGAACCGAACGGTTTCCAGCTCTACGACATGAGCGCCGTCGACGCGCTCGATGGCTATTTGCAGACGCTGAGGGCCTATGCGAAGGCGCAGGACCTGCCGGCGGATGCGACGACGGCGGAATTCGGTCCGGGCCAGTTCGAGGTCAATCTCATGCACCGCGCGGACGCGCTGGCAGCCGCCGACGATTGCCTCTATCTCAAGCGCATCGCCGAACAGGCGGCACGCCGGCACGGGCTGAAATCGACCTGCATGGCCAAACCCTATTCCGAACATGCCGGCTCCGGCCTGCATGTGCATGCGAGCATCATCGACGGGCAAGGCCGCAACATCCTCGATGCCAAGGGCGGCGAACCGAAGCTACTCAAATCGGTGATATCAGGCCTGCTCGACTCCATGCGCGCGGCGCAGCTGATCTTCGCCCCCTTTGCCAATTCCTACCGCCGCTTCCAGCCGGGCTCGTTTGCGCCTGTCGATCTGACCTGGGGCAGCGGCCATCGCGGCACGGCGATCCGCATCCCCGACAAGGATGGCCCGGCCGCACGCATCGAACACCGCGTCGCCGGCGCCGACGCCAATCCCTATCTGCTGCTGGCGGCGATCCTCGGCGGCATGCTCACCGGTCTCGACGGCGAACTCGACCCCGGCGAAGAGACGACGCCCTCGCACATACCTGCGAACACGACGCGACTGACGCATGATTTCCTCAGCGCCGTCGAGACCTTCCGCACCTCGCCCTTCATCGCCGATATCTTCGGTGCGCGTTATCAGGCGCTCTATGGCGACACCAAACGCAAGGAAGCGCTTGCGCATCTGCGCACCGTCTCGGATTTCGACTACCGCACCTATCTGCCGCGGCTCTGAAATTACGTAGCGGGCCGACTTACGCAGCGGGCTCGCGGCGTTCGTCCTCATTCACCTGAGCGGCGAGCCCCTGCTTGACGAGAACCTTCAATTCGCCCGGATGCAGCCGGATCGAGACGTCGCGTTCGAGCGGCAGCAGCTCGCCATCCATGACGCAATTGGCTTTGGAGCGCAGTTTCGGGAAATGCAGGTGCACTTCTGCCGGATGCATCACCATGACATCGGCATTCTCGCGGACCTTGCCGCGCAGCATGTCGATGGCGAGGCGGGCGACACCGAGGGGCTTTAAGGGATTTGCAGTATAGAATCCGAGTTCGCCGCTTCTCAAATTATCGGCGTAGAGCAGTGCGTTCTCACCGAAGGGATTGTTGGAGACTGAGATCGCCGACACCCTGCGGCGCTCGCGCATGCCGATCGCCTCGAATTCGACCTCGAATTCCGGCGGGTTGAAGATGACGCCTAAAGCCGCCTTGGTGCTCGCCCGAATCTTGCCCAGCCGGGACCGATAGCTGTAGGCGTTACGGTAGCGGACCATGCGGGCATGCAGGCCGGCGGAAAACTGGTGGATGAAGGGCCGGCCGTTGGCGCTGGCGATATCGACATTGTCGACCTCGCCGGAGGCAAGCACATCGAGCGCCTGCCAGATATCGAGCGGCACACGCAGCGAGCGGGCAAAGAGGTTCATCGTGCCGGCAGGCACGACGCCGAGCGCAATTCCGTTCTTCCAGGCAATCGATGCCGCCGCCGAAATCGTACCGTCGCCGCCGCCGGCGACGATACCGTCGATATCGTCGCGCTTGGCCGCCCGCTCCATGGCAGGAATGATTTCCTTTCCTGAGAAGACGATGGCGTCGAAATCGTGCCCCGCTTCGCGGAAGGCCGCCTCCGCCCTCTTCTCATAGGCCAGCATGTCGGTGGTCTTGAAGGTGCCGCCGTCGCGATTGAAAAAGCCTACAAGCCTCATAAGAGCTCCCGTCCCTGGCGCGGAAATGCTCCTGCCTTGCCCCTGAGATGGTTGCGACATCGGCGATTTCAAGCGCAGCCATCTTTGCCGAGAAATGACAGAAATGCAAAAATTGCAATAGACGTATGCACATAGCAGGACGCTGCACTGCAAAAAATGCACTCGACGGCAGCCGAGAGGTTGGGGATAGATGGTGGTATCGGAGACACGTCTCCACCTCCCGCCATTTCCAACGATCGGCTCGCGTCTGCGCCAGCGGCCATTGCCAAGCAGAAACCGCCTCGAGGAGCTCTCGTGAGTGAGATTGCCGCCAATATTTCAGTCGATAGCCGGAACTCCATTGATCGCCAGGAAGAAGAGCTGCCGTCGGCAATGACCGTGGCGCTGGTCCAGTTGGCGCTCGCCTGCGGCGGCTTCGGCATCGGCACCGGCGAATTCGCAATCATGGGGCTGCTGCCCAATGTCGCCGAGACTTTCTCGGTCACGACGCCGCAGGCCGGCTACGTCATCAGCGCCTATGCGCTCGGCGTCGTCGTTGGCGCACCTGTCATTGCGGTACTCGCCGCGAAGATGGCGCGGCGCACCTTGCTTTTGACGCTGATGCTGATCTTTGCCGCCGGCAATATATCAAGCGCCATGGCGCCGACCTTCGAGACCTTCACGCTGCTGCGTTTCGTCAGCGGCCTGCCGCACGGCGCCTATTTCGGCGTCGCGGCCCTTGTCGCCGCCTCGATGGTGCCGGTGCATCGCCGCGCCCGCGCTGTTGGCCGCGTCATGCTCGGCCTGACCGTTGCGACACTTCTCGGCACGCCGTTGACGACCTTCTTCGGCCAGTCGCTCGACTGGCAGGTGGCGTTTTTCTCGGTCGGCGTGCTCGGCCTGCTGACGGTAGCGCTGATCTGGTTCTACGTTCCGAAGGACACGGTTTCCGCGGAAGCGGGCTTCCTGCGCGAACTCGGCGCCTTCCGCCGGCCGCAGGTGTGGCTGACACTCGGCATCGCCGCCGTCGGCTACGGCGGCATGTTCGCAATGTTCAGCTATATCGCCTCGACGACGACTGAGGTGGCGATGCTGCCGGAAGCGGCCGTTCCGATCATGCTGGTCCTCTTCGGCGTCGGCATGAATGCGGGCAATTTCATCGGCTCGTGGCTCGCCGACAAATCGCTGCTCGGCACGATCGGCGCGTCGCTCGTCTATAATATCGTCGTGCTGACCACCTTCTCGCTGACCGCCGCCAATCCCTATTTGCTCGGGCTTTCCGTCTTCCTCGTGGGCTGCGGCTTTGCCGCCGGCCCGGCGCTGCAGACGCGGCTGATGGATGTTGCCGCCGACGCGCAGACGCTTGCGGCCGCGTCCAACCATTCCGCCTTCAACATCGCCAATGCGATCGGCGCCTGGCTCGGCGGCCTCGTCATCGCCGGAGGCTACGGTTTTGCGGCGACCGGCTATGTCGGCGCGGCGCTGTCCTTCCTCGGCCTGTTCGTCTTTGCAGCCTCGTTACGCCTCGAGCGCCGAGACCGGAGCGCGCAGGCCGTCTGAGGCCAGGCGCAGTTCGCGGCCTTCCGGGCTGCAGAAGACATAATCGTCACCCCAGGCGGCCAATGCCTGGATCACGGGCTTCAGCGTCATGCCGAGCGGCGTCATTGCATATTCGACCCTCGGCGGCACGACCGGATAGACGGTGCGTGATACCAGGCCGGACTCTTCCAGTTCACGCAACTGCTTGGTCAGCATGCGCTGGGTCACGGCCGGCAGTTTACGCCGCAATTCGTTGAAGCGCAGGGTTCCTTGCATCAGATGAAAGAGGATGACGGCCTTCCACTTCCCGTCGAGGTAAGTCAGCGTCGCTTCGACCGGGCAGCCAGGGAAATTCTTGACGAGCTTGGCGCGCGGCAATGACATTTTACAGTATCCTTTTGGGTACTACGTACAGAATTTGTGCATTCTTGCGTTGTCAGAACATAGTGCGCATCTAGCTTCCGTGCAAACGAACACAGGAGTTTCCCATGCGCGCCGTCGCCTATAAAACGCCCCAGCCGATCTCCGCCGAGACCTCGCTGATCGATGTCGAGTTGCCGATGCCGGAGCCCAGGGGCCACGATCTGCTCGTCGAAATCAAAGCCGTTTCGGTCAATCCCGTCGACGTGAAGGTGCGCGCCCATTCCGCACCGCCCGCGGGCGAGTTCAAGGTGCTCGGCTGGGATGCCGCCGGCATCGTCAAGGCCGTCGGCGCCGATGTCACCCTGTTCAAGCCCGGCGATGAGGTGTTCTACTCCGGGGTTATCAGCCGCCCGGGCACCAATGCCGAATTCCATCTCGTCGACGAGCGCATCGTCGGCACCAAACCGAAGAGCCTCGATTTCGCTGCCGCGGCCGCCTTGCCGCTGACCTCGATCACGGCCTACGAAGCGCTGTTCGACCGGCTGAAGGTGCAGGACGCGGTTTCGGGGGCGGGACGCTCCATCCTGATCATCGGCGGCGCTGGCGGCGTCGGCTCGATCGCCATTCAGATCGCCCGGGCATTGACCGACCTGACGGTGATCGCCACCGCCTCGCGGCCGGAAACGCAGAACTGGGTGAAGGAACTCGGCGCACATCATGTCGTCGATCATTCCAGGCCGATCGCACCGCAGGTGGCGGCACTCGGCATCGGCACGCCGGGATTCATATTCTCGACCACCAATACCGACAGCCATATCGGCGACATCGTCGAAGCGATTGCGCCGCAGGGCCGCTTCGTTTTGATCGACGATCCGAAGACGCTCGACATCATGCCCTTCAAGCGCAAGGCCGTCTCTGTTCATTGGGAGCTGATGTTCACCCGCCCGCTCTACGGCACGCCTGACATGATCGAGCAGCACAAGCTGCTGAACAGGATTTCCGAGCTCGTCGACGCCGGAAAGATCCGCACCACGCTTTCGGAGATCGTCGGCCCGATCAATGCGGCAAACCTCAAGACGGCTCATGCCATGGTCGAAAGCGGCAGAATGAAGGGCAAGGCGGTGCTTGCAGGATTCTGAGATCGCAGCCGGCAGCGCCGGTGTTTTTGGAAGCCCCGAGGTCTACATGCCATACCGCCGGCCATACCTGCCTGGAATGCCGCATCGCGGGGGTGCGGCATTCTGGCGTTAAGCATTTACCCCGCTTGACTTTTTTCGCGTCCGGGACCACCTAGCATCCACGTGGATGACACTCGTCAGCCACGGATTTCAACGGAGCCATCATAACGATGCCAAGCGACAGTAGCAGTCGATTGCCTTTGCCGTACGCGGCCCTCGTGCGCTGACCGACTCCTGTCGGCTCGCCCGATCGGACGCTACGGCGGATCGACGGAAAGGCGAGCCTCAAATGAATATCAATCGCTTCCCTCTTCGGGCAGGCCATGCCGCCCGTGCCTTCATCAACAACAGCCGCGGCGCAACAATCGCCGAACGCGTCGAATCATTGAACGCGCTGAGCGTCCAGGACGCCGGACGTGTTCTATGCGGCATGCCGCTGGACTATGCGGTCAACATTCTCGACCGGCCGGAGCTTCGCAACTCCGCACAGATCCTTGCGCTGATCAGTGCCGAGGATGCCGCACGGCTGCTGCACGGCATGTCGAACGACCGCGTCGCCGACGTGCTGCTCGAACTCGACGGCGAGACCCGCGCCCGGCTGTTCTCCAGCCTCGACGAACCGGTGCGCATCGCGATCCAGCACCTGATGGGATATCCGCCGCGCACAGCCGGCGGCATCATGACGACGGAGTTCGTCAGCGTGCCTGACAGCTGGACCGTCGCCCGCACACTCGACCATGTGCGCCAGGTCGAACGCTCGCGCGAAACCGTCTACGCCATCTATGTGCTCGACGAGGTCAGCCATACGCTGCTGCATGTGGTGACGCTGCGTCGCCTCATCACCGGCGAGCCGGAGGCTTCGATCCTCTCGGTGGCACAGAAGGGCGTGCCGGTTTCGGCCGATCCGCTGATGAAGCAGGAGGATGTCGCGCGGCTGATCCGCAAGCACGACCTGCTCGCCCTGCCCGTCACCGACGAACATGGGCAGATGCTCGGCATCGTCACCGTCGACGACGTGATCGACACGATGATATCGGACACGACGGAAGCGGCCCAGAAGTTCGGCGGCATGGAGGCACTCGGCCAACCCTACATGAAGATCAGCTTCGCCGGCATGATCCGCAAGCGCGCCGGCTGGCTCGCTGCGCTCTTCCTCGGCGAGATGCTGACGGCAAGCGCCATGCAGCATTTCGAAGGCGAGCTGGAAAAGGCCGTGGTGCTGACGCTGTTCATCCCGCTGATCATGAGCTCGGGCGGCAACTCGGGTTCGCAGGCGACGTCGCTGATCATCCGAGCGCTGGCACTCGGCGAGCTGAAGCTTTCGGACTGGTGGAAGGTGCTTTTGCGCGAACTGCCGACCGGCATCGTGCTCGGCGCGATCCTTGGCCTGGTCGGCTTCATCCGCATCGTCTTCTGGCAGTCGGCCGGCCTCTACGATTACGGCCCGCACTGGCAAATGGTCGCCGTCACGGTGTTTGCCGCCCTGATCGGGATCGTCACCTTCGGCTCGATCTGCGGCTCGATGCTGCCCTTCGTGCTGCAGAAGCTCCGGCTCGATCCGGCCAGCGCGTCGGCCCCCTTCGTCGCCACGCTGGTCGACGTCACCGGGCTCGTCATCTACTTCTCGGTAGCGCTGCTCATCCTCAGCGGGACGCTGCTCTAACCGGCAAGCAAGCCCGAGGGAATTATCTCCCCTCGGGCAGCTTCAACGGCCCATGCGTCTTGATGCTGCGGATGGCGAAGTTCGAGCGGATGTCGCTGACATTCGGCAGGGTCAACAGCGTTTCGGTCAGAAGCCGTTCATAGGCGGCAAGATCTTCCACCACCACCTCGGCGAGGAAATCGGCCGTACCCGAAATCAGGAAGCAGGAGACGATCTCGGGGATTGTGAGCAGCGCCTTCTGCTGCGCCTCGGAATTCTCGCGGCTGTGATGGACGACCTTGAATTCGACGAAGACGGTGAGGCCGAGACCAACCTCCTTGCGGTCGATATCCGCAGTGTAACCGCGGATGATGCCGGACCGTTCGAGATTGCGGATGCGGCGCAGGCAGGGCGACGGCGAAAGGTTCACCTTCTCGGCGATCTCGACATTGGTGGCGCGCGCATCCTCCTGCAGGCACTTCAGGATGGCGATATCGAATTTATCGAGATTTGGCATTTTCGCGATACCTGTGGGCCTCGATTGGCAGAAGATTGCGCATAGCATGATTTTGGAGCCATAGATAGCAAGGACATGCCTCGGCCTCTGGCGCTAATCTTTTCTTCAACCGGACAGGCTCCGGACGGAAGAAAGGATTGAGACGATGACCACCATTGCATTTACAAACGACAAGTCGCCGTCGCAGATACTGGGTTATGCTGGCGGCACCATTACCGTGCTGATCTGGGCGACATGGTTTCTCGTCACCCGCCACAGCGCCGCAACGCCGCTCGGCTCGATCGATATCGGGCTGATCCGCTTCGGAATTCCGGCGCTGATGCTTTCGCCCGTCTGGCTGAAGACGGGGCTGCTGCCGAAGGCCCTGCCGCTTCACCTGCTGGCGATCATGGTGTCCGGTTCCGGCGCTGTGTTCTTCCTGCTGACGACGCTGGCAATCCATTCGACGCCCGCCGCCTCTTCAGGCATTCTGCTCGGCGGCTCGATGCCGCTCGCTGCGGCGCTGATCGGCATTGCGCTGTTTCGCGAAAGACCTGACGGCACCCGCATCGCCGGGCTCGTCGCGATCGTCGCCGGCGTGCTGATCCTGCTCACGCGCAGTCTTGCGGACGCCTCGCTGCCATGGACGAGCTTCGTACTGCTGCCGGCCGGCGCCATTCTCTGGGCAAGCTATACGCATGCCTTCCGCCGCACCGGTCTGACAGCCGTGCAGGCGAGCGCCCTGATCGCCGTCTGGTCCTTCCTGATCATGGGCGCGCTTGCCCTCATCTTCGGCATCTCGCTGCCACAGGCTACGCTCCCGGAGATCGGCCTGCAGGTGCTAAGCCAGGGCGTTCTTTCCGGCCTCGTCGCCATGGTCGCCTACGGCACCGCCGTCAGAACACTCGGCGGAACACAGGCTGCCGCCTTCACGGCGCTGACGCCGGTGCTCGCGACACTTGGCGGCGGCTTGCTGCTTGACGAAGCGATCGGCATGACGGAAATCAGCGCCGCCGTGATCACCGGCATCGGCGTGGCGCTTTCGACAGGTATCGCCACGCCACGTCGCTGAAATCCAACACCAACAGCAGATGGAAAAGCCGCCTGCAGCCATCGCTGCGGCGGCTTTTTCAATGGAGAGGGCGTCGTTACCGAGCTTGGAACGGACACGTCAGGCCTGGATGACAACGACCCTGGCGCCGACTTCGACTCGGCTATAGAGGTCGATCACGTCGTGGTTCATCATGCGGACACAGCCGCTCGACATGGCAAGACCAATCGATTGCGGCTGGTTGGTGCCATGAATGCGGAAATGCGTGTCGTTGCCGCCGCGATAGAGATACATCGCCCGCGCACCGAGCGGGTTGTTCGGGCCGCCCGGCATGCCGCCGGCGAGCTTGCGATAGCGCTCTTCGCGGCGCTGCATGTTTTCAGTGGGCGTCCAGCTCGGCCACTCGGCCTTGCGGCCGATATAGGCATTCCCGGCAAAGGCCAGCCCCTCGCGGCCGACGCCGACGCCATAACGCATCGCCCTGCCGCCGCCGAGGACGTAATAGGCGCGGCGCGCGGGTGTATCGACGATCACGGTGCCGGCAGCATGCGTGGTTTCGTAGGCCACTTCCTGGCGGCGGAGCTCCGGCTTGATCTTGTCGATCGGCACCTGCTTCAACGGGAATTTTTCATCCGGAAGTGCGGCATAATTCGTCTGGCTGTTCAGACCGGTCGAAGAGCAGCCGGCCACGAAAAGCGGCAGAGCGATCAGAAAGCCCCGGCGGGAGATCGTCATGAATGTGTCCTTAGTGCGTCAACTTGATGTCGCAAGCTAAGGAAATTATGGTTAACGAACGGCTAACAGCCTCCGGCAGAAGGCGATCACGAAGGCGTCAGCACGCAAGAATTGTCGCGGTGGGGATAATCCGCATCACATATTCGGATAGACCGGCCCCTCGCCGCCCTGCGGCGGCACCCAGTTGATGTTCTGGTTGGGGTCCTTGATGTCGCAGGTCTTGCAGTGCACGCAGTTCTGGGCGTTGATGACGAAGACCTCTTCGCCGTCCTTTTCCACCCATTCATAGACGCCGGCCGGACAGTAACGTGTCGACGGACCGGCATAGATGTCGTGTTCGGAACGCTTCTGCAGCGCCATGTCCTTAACCTGCAGATGCACCGGCTGGTCTTCCTCGTGATTCGTGTTCGACAGGAACACCGAGGAGAGGCGATCGAAGGTCAAGACGCCATCGGGTTTGGGATAGGCGATCGGCTTGTGCTGCGACGCCGGCTCCAGGCTCTCAGCATCGGTCTTGCCATGCTTCAGCGTGCCGAAGACGGAGAAGCCGAACAGCGTGTTGGTCCACATGTCGAAGCCGCCGAGCGCCACGCCGAGTGCGGTGCCGAACTTCGACCATAGCGGCTTGACGTTGCGCACCCGCTTCAAATCCTTGCCGATGTCGCCCTTGCGCCATTCATTCTCGATCTCGGCCACCTCGTCATGGCTGCAGCCGGTCGCGATCGCGGCGACGATCTTCTCGGCGGCCAGCATGCCCGACAGCACCGCATTGTGGCTGCCCTTGATGCGCGGCACGTTGACGAGACCGGCCGAACAGCCGATCAGCGCCCCGCCGGGGAAGGTCAGCTTCGGCACCGACTGATAGCCGCCCTCGGTGATGGCGCGGGCGCCATAGGACAGGCGCTTGCCGCCCTCGAAGGTGGTGCGGATGGCCGGATGGGTCTTGAAGCGCTGGAATTCCTCGAAGGGATAGAGATAGGGGTTCTTGTAATTGAGGTGGACGACGAAACCGACGGCGACCAGATTGTCTTCCAGGTGATAGAGGAAAGAGCCGCCGCCGGTCTTCATGCCGAGCGGCCAGCCGAAGGAGTGCTGCACCAAACCCGGCCTGTGGTTTTCCGGCTTGACCTGCCAGAGTTCCTTGAGGCCGATGCCGAATTTCTGCGGTTCGCGGTCTTTTTGCAGATCGAACTTGGCGATCAACTGCTTGGCGAGCGAGCCGCGCACGCCCTCGCCGATCAGGGTATATTTGCCGAGCAGTTCCATGCCGCGGGTATAGTTCGGGCCAGGCTCGCCATTCTTCTCGATGCCCATATCGCCGGTGGCGACCCCGATGACCGCACCCTGGTCATTGTAGAGCACTTCGGTGGCGGCAAAGCCCGGATAGATCTCGACGCCGAGCTCTTCGGCCTTGGTCGCCAGCCAGCGACAGACGTTTCCGAGCGAGACGATGTAGTTGCCGTGATTGTTCATCAATGGCGGCATCAGCACATTCGGCAGGCGAACGGAGCCGGCCGGACCGAGCAGCAGGAAGTGATCGGCGCTGACCTTGGTCTTGAACGGTTGGTCGGCCTCGTCGCGCCAGCCGGGCAGCAGCCGGTCGATGCCGATCGGATCGACCACGGCGCCAGAGAGGATATGCGCGCCAACTTCCGCGCCCTTCTCCAGCACGACGACGGAGAGTTCCGGATTGACTTGTTTCAGACGGATCGCCGCCGCAAGACCAGCCGGACCGGCGCCGACGATCACAACGTCGAATTCCATGCTCTCGCGTTCGGGCAGCTCAGTCGTCTCGGTCATTCACTCGTCTCCGCTTGCCGGCACGCGGCCGTCATCCCGTCATGGCACTTTCTTGTCAAAACGAGAAAGCATTGTCGAGCCGGGATACGACAGCCAATCTTCCAATTCGCACAATGATGAGGCCTCGCGAGACAGAATTACATAACGCTTACGTCAACGTCAATTATCAAACGCTGCCGAACCGGTCACATGCCCTTTCCTTTTCCGCCGCTTGCGCCTTATACATCGCTCAAAGCTATCGGAGGACAATCATGGATCTCGGCATCAAGGGCAAACGGGCACTCGTCCTCGCCTCCTCGCGCGGTCTCGGTCTCGGCATCGCCGTGGCGCTGGCGCGTGAGGGCGCAAACGTGCTGCTCTGCGGGCGTAGCGGCGAACAGCTGGAGGCCAATTGCAAGGCAATCAATGGTGAAGGCAAAGGCCGGGCCGACTGGATCTGGGCCGATCTCGGGGACGAACGCTTCGTCGAGATGACGACGACGGCGGTGAAGGAGAAGTTCGGCGGGCTCGATATCCTCGTCAACAATACCGGCGGACCGACGCCCGGTACGACGGAGGATATGACGGGCGAAAAGCTCGAAAGTTACTTCCTCTCCATGGTCGCTCGCGTGATCACGCTCACCAATGCCCTGCTGCCCGGCATGAAAGCGCAGGGCTGGGGCCGCATCCTGACGGTTGCCTCGTCCGGCGTGATCGAACCAATCGCTAATCTGGCGCTGTCGAATACGCTGCGCCCCGCCCTTGCCGGCTGGAGCAAGACGCTTGCCTCCGAAGTGGCGGGCTTCGGCGTCACCACCAACCTGCTGTTGCCGGGCAGCATCCTGACGGCGCGGCTCGACGATCTCGACGGAGCTGCGGCAAAGCGAACCGGCAAGAGCCTCGAGGAAATCCGCATCGACAAGGAAGCGCGCATTCCGGTCGGCCGCTACGGCAGGGTCGAGGAATTCGCCGCAACGGCTGCCTTCCTGTGCAGCCAACCAGCAAGCTACATCACCGGCTCGCTCATCCGCTGCGACGGCGGCGCGGCACGATCCGTCTGACGGCTTAGCCGACGCGGGCCGCCGCCCCCCATGTCGCCACACTTTGGATCATCTGTTCGACGTTAGCCGGATCGTCCGCAAGTTCGGCGAGCTCGGACAGACGATGGAAGCCGGTCAAGATCGCAATGCGGCGCCGGTCGAGCCGGCGTCCGGTCAGCGTTTCATAGGCCGATATGATGCGCGCGGTCAGATCGGGCGAAATGAAGTTCGAGTAGATGAATTCCTGGTGCAGCGGGCCAAAGCCGGAATCGGCGAAATCGTAGATGCCGTTCAGCCGCCTTTGCGCATGGTCGAAGGCCATGTTCCAGCCGTGACCGTCGAAGAAGCCGTAGATGTTGCCGTAGGGATCGGGCGGCAAGGCCTCGAAATCCGAAATAATGGCCTGCGCAAAGCTCCTGATGTCAGGCGGCAACAGCGGCAAAGCCTTTATTCGCACCGTCTCGGGCGATTGCCATGGCTGGATAGCCCCGGCACCGGCGGACCGTATGCGATCGGCATCGAGCACATGCAGCTCGGCGTAAAAACGCGCGAGATCTTCCCCGAGGCGCTGCCGATCGCTTTCGCCAAGCGCATCATAATCTTCGGCAATGAGATGTTCGCCGTCGAGTTTGGCATGGCTGGAGAAGATCGGCGGCCCGTCGTGAATGCGCATGTCGGGAACCGCCATCGACAGCGACGGCCGAACAATATCGAGCAAGGCGGCTTCCTTCTGAAGCGCTCTTTCCGCGCCGAGATTGCGGGGAAACTTGAAGATTAATGTGTCATCGACGTCGACGGCAAGCGAATCCCAGCCCTTCGCCGCCAGCTTGAAGACGGAGGCCGTGAGTTCAGGAAATAGGCTTACGATCAGAGAGCGAAATTCGCTGGCATCCAACTCAGTCATGACGACTTGCCTTCTCTCGTTTTTCCATGTTTTTCCGCGCGATGGACGGCATACGGGTCGGCATCGTCATTGGCGAACCACCCTCGCCGCCGCCGTCGGACGGCATCGGACTACACTGGATCTATATTAGTATAATTTGAATATTACGGAATATTCATTACAAAATTTTAAGCCATTATAACCACTTAGTGATCACATACCGGGAATTATGTCCTTTTTGCGCCGCAATATAAGCAGCTCAATCAGAGCATAAAGTTTGCACCTTGCTCAAGACCGGTTCCCGCCATGAAGAAATTTTGGATCACCGTCAGCGTTATCGCGATTGCCGCCATCGGCGTCTGGCAATTCGGGAATCTGGTCCCTTATGCCTCCCGCATTCCCTACCTCTCGCAGTTCATCAAGCAGCCGGCCGGCGGCGATGGCGGCGGGCAGCAGGCGCAAGCCGATCAAGGTCAGGCCGCCAGTCAGGATGGCGGGCAACATCAGGGCGGCGGGCGCAGGCGCGGTGGCGGCGGCCCGACCGTCGTCAAGACCGTCGCAGCCGTGAAAACGACGCTGCCGATGGATGTGACGGCGACCGGCTGGGCCGATGCCGATGACAACACGACCATTGCCGCACAGGAACAGGGCTTGATCGTCAGAATCGATGCGCAGGATGGGACGACCGTGAAAGCCGGCGACCTGATCGCCAAGCTGGACGACCGGACGGCCAAGGCAACCGTCGACAAGGACAATGCGATGATCGTGCGCGACAGGGCAACCCTTTCGGAAGCCGAGACCGCATTGACGCGCGCGCAGGATCTCTTCAACCAGAAGGCCGGCACCCAGCAGAGCCTCGACCAGGCGGTCGCCGCCCGCGATACCGCCGCAGCCACTGTTGACGCCGACAAGGCGTCGCTGGCCTCCGACCAAATCCTGCTCGAGCACACCGACATCCGTGCTCCCTTCGATGGCCGGCTTGGCGATATCGCCGTCAGCAAGGGCGCCTTCCTCAATGCCGGCTCGGCAATCGTCACCATTGCGAAATACGATCCGATCTATGTGAAATTCCACCTGCAGGAACGCTACCTGCGGGAGCTGAAGAGCGCTCTGGCAGGCGGTCCGGTCGAGGTCAGCACCGCTCCCAGTTCCACCAAGGGGCAAGTGCGAAAGGGCGAGATCAGCTTCTACGACAATACGGTCGATACGGCCTCGGGCACGATCCTCGCCAAGGCGAAATTCGAGAATGCCTCCGGCGCGCTCTGGCCCGGCCAGTCGGTCAACATCGTCGTGCATTTCAACAATGACGAACAGCAGGTGGTGGTGCCAACGGTCGCCGTCAGCCCCGGCCCGGAGGGTTTCTTCGCCTTCGTCGCCAAGGACGGCAAATCGCATCTGACGGCCGTCACCGTTGCCCGCGCAAATGGCGGCTTCACCGCCATCGCCTCGGGCCTTTCGGAAGGCGACCATGTCGTCGTCGAGGGCCAGGGCCAGCTCAGCGACCAGCAGGCGATCAAGGAGCAGTTCGACGATAAGGCGCTTGATGTCGCCTCCGCCGAAGAGCCTCGGCAACAGCAGCCCTCCGAGACAATCGCGGTGGGAGCTCAACAATGATCCCGAATTTCTGTATCCAGCGACCCGTCGCGACGACGCTGCTTGCGATCGGCGTCATTCTGGCCGGTCTTGCCGGTTATCAGCTCGTCGCCGTCGCAGCGCTACCGCAGGTCGATTTTCCCACCATCAACGTTTCGGCGCAGTTGAGCGGCGCCTCACCGCAGACGATGGCGACCTCGGTTTCGACGCCGCTGATCAAGCAGTTCGAGACCATTCCCGGGATCACCGAAATCAGCGCCTCCAGTTCGCTCGGCAGCACCAGCATCGTGCTGCAGTTCGACCTCAGTCGTAATATCGATGCGGCCGCAGCCGACGTGCAGGCGGCGATCTCGAATGCGACCCGGCAACTGCCCGACAATCTGACGACGCCGCCGAGTTATCGCAAGACGAACCCGGCCGATGCGCCTGTCATGCTGCTCTCGGTGCAGAGCAACACCATGCCGCGCAGCAAGCTTGACGACATCGCCGAGAACATCATCTCGCCGTCGCTTTCGACGCTTCCCGGCGTTGCCCAGGTCAGCGTCTACGGTGCGCAGACCTATGCCGTGCGCGTCGAGGTCGATCCCAACAAGCTTTTGACCCGCGGCATCGGCATCGATACCGTCAACAAGGCGCTTGCTGCCGCCAACAGCCAGCAGCCCGTGGGAACGCTGCAGAACAATTCGCAGAGCATGACCATCACGGCGAACACGCAGCGCACCAGCGCCGAACAATTCCGTTCGCTGGTCATTGCCAATCCGAACGGCGCGCCGATCCACCTCGGCGATATTGCCGATGTGCAGGACAGCGTCGAGAACCAGTATACCGGCAGCTGGTATGATGGCCAGCGTGGCATTATCCTCGCCATCCAGCGTCAACCCGATGCCAATACGGTGGATGTCGTCGATGCGATCAACGCCAAGCTGCCGCAGCTTCACTCCGAAATCCCGCCCTCGGTCAACACGGTCGTCATGAATGACGCCGCAAAACCGATTCGCGATGCCATCTCCGATGTGAAGTTCACGCTGCTGCTGACGATCGGCCTCGTCGTTCTCGTCATCTACCTGTTTACCGGCCATGCGACCGCAACGATCATTCCCGGGCTTGCCGTTCCGCTGTCGCTGATCTCGACTTTCGGCATGATGTATGTGCTCGGCTACAGTATCGACAACATCTCGCTGCTCGGGCTGACGCTCGCGGTGGGGCTCGTGGTGGACGACGCGATCGTCATGCTCGAGAACATTCTGCGCCATGTCGAGGACGGCATGCCCGCGCGGGAAGCGGCGATCAAGGGTGCGGGCGAAGTCAGCTACACCATCATTTCCATGTCGGTTTCGCTGATCGCGGTCTTCATCCCGATCCTGATGATGGGCGGCGTTGTCGGCCGCGTGTTCAACGAATTCGGCATGGTGGTTGCGATTGCGATCATCTCTTCGGCAATTGTCTCGCTGACCGTAACGCCGATGCTCGCCTCGCGTCTGTCCAACCACCAGAGCCGCCCGCCGCTCATCATCCGCATCTTCGATGCCGGCTTCGAACGGACGCTGCGCGGCTATGACAGGGCTGTCGGCTGGTGCCTTCGCCACCGCCCCACGATCCTCGGCGTTTTCCTCGCCACGGTGGCGCTGACGATCTATTTCTTCATGACGCTGCCGACAAGCTTCTTCCCGCAGGAGGATATCGGCCGCCTGACGATCAGCACGCAGGCCCGGCAGGACATTTCCTATTCCGCCATGGCGGCGCTGCAGCAGCAGGCGGCAGCCGCCGTCAAGGCGAACCCAGCGGTCAACCATGTGATGTCGACGATCGGCGGCAACCCCAACAAACCGCAGAACAACGGCTCGATGTTCGTCGAACTCAGGGACAAGAAGGAACGTCCGCCGCTTGACCAGACGCTGCGCGAGCTGCGCGCGGAGATCAACAAGATCCCCGGATTGCAGGCCTTCGTGACGCCGAACCAGAGCCTGCGCTTCGGCGGTCGCCAGACGGCCAGCCAATATCAGTTGGTGGTGCAGGCGCTGAGTGCCGATCAGACCAACCTGTGGGCTGGCAAGATCCAGGCGGCGATGCGCAAGGATCGCCTCTTCACGGACGTGACGTCGGACGCGCAGAACAACGCGCTGCAGGCCAATATCGTCATCGATACCGAGCGGGCAGCCGCCTACGGGATCGACAATGACACGCTGCGCACGACGCTGCAGGAATCCTTCAGCGGATATGCAGCGGCGGAAATCCAGTCGACCGGCGACAGCTACGACGTCATCGTCGAATATGATACGAGCAAGCCCTGGGACGACCAGAAGCTCTCGGAAATCCGTGTCGCCTCGGCCAATGGCAGCCTGGTGCCGCTTTCGAACTTTGCGCATGTCGAGCGCACGGTCGGCCCGGTGACAATCAACCAGACGGGCCAGCTCGTCTCGACCACCGTTTCCTTCAACCTGCCGGAGGGCGTATCGCTCAGCAATGCCACGGCGGCAATCGACCAGATCAAGACGGAAATGAGCATGCCGGCCGACGTCTTCACCTCCTATGGCGGTACAGCTGAGATTTTCGAGCAGTCTCAGGGCAATACGCCATACCTCATCCTGGCGGCGGTGCTGACTATCTATGTCGTGCTCGGCGTGCTCTACGAGAGCTTCATCCACCCGCTCACCATTCTGTCCGGCCTGCCGGCCGCGGCATTCGGTGCGTTGCTGGCGCTCAAGATCATGGGCTTCGACCTGTCGATCATCGCCCTGATCGGGCTGCTGATGCTGATCGGCATCGTCAAGAAGAACGCGATCATGATGATCGACGTGGCGGTGGAGACCATGCGCAAAACCGGCGAAAAGGCGACGGTGGCGATCCACGAAGCCTGCGTGCGACGCTTCCGACCGATCATGATGACGACCTTCTGCGCCCTGCTCGGCGCCTTGCCGATCGCGCTCGGCACCGGCGCAAGTTCGGAACTGCGCCAGCCGCTCGGCATCGCCGTCGTCGGCGGCCTGATCGTCTCGCAGATGCTGACGCTCTTCATCACCCCGGTCATCTTCGTCGAGATGGACCGCTTCGGAAACTTCCTCGGCCGCCTGATCGGCCACAAAAAGGTCGAGGAGCCGCAGCTGGAAGAGGCAAGGGCGATGGCCGCCGAGTAACGGCGGCCTGCCCTCTTCGCTCCGGCAGGCGAAGAGGGAACAACAGATGTCGGCGCGATGCCTTCAATCCTCTTGAAAGTGTCACGCCCCTGTGGCATCACCCGCCCTCCTGATTCCGGGGGGTGCTTACGCCCTTTCGCGGAGCGATGCTCCGTCTCCAATAACAATCGGCATGAAGAGGTGCGGGCATGGCTCAGGCGCTGGGTTTCGACTTCGGCACGACGAATACGGTTCTCGCCATGGCGGATGGCGGGGCGACGCGCTCGATGGCGTTCACGAGCACGGAGGGTACGGCAGACAGCATGCGCACGGCGCTTTCCTTCATGAAGGATGCCCAGCTCGGCGCTTCGGCACTGAAGGTGGAAGCGGGCCATGCGGCGATCCGCCAATTCATCGACAATCCCGGCGAATGCCGCTTTCTGCAGTCGATCAAGACCTTTGCGGCGAGCGCGCTGTTCCAGGGCACGCTGATCTTCGCCAAACGGCATAATTTCGAGGATCTGATGGAGGTCTTCGTGCGGCGGCTGCGCAACTATGCCGGCGACAACTGGCCTTCGGATGTTAGTCGCATCGTCACCGGCCGGCCGGTGCATTTTGCCGGCGCCAGCCCCGATCCGGCGCTGGCGACCGAGCGCTACAACGCGGCGCTGTCGCGCTTCGGCTTTCCCGAAATCCACTATGTCTACGAGCCGGTCGCCGCCGCCTTCTATTTCGCACAGAACCTGAAGCGGGATGCCACAGTGCTGGTCGCCGATTTCGGCGGCGGCACGACCGACTATTCGCTGATCCGCTTCGAGACCGTTGCCGGCAGACTGACGGCAACGCCGATCGGCCATTCCGGCGTCGGCGTCGCCGGCGACCATTTCGACTATAGGATGATTGACAACATCGTCGCGCCGCTGATCGGCAAGGGCAGCCATTTCAAAAGCTTCGACAAGATCCTCGAAGTGCCGTCCAATTACTATTCCAGCTTCGGCCGCTGGAACCAGCTGTCGATCTTCAAGACGACGCGCGAATTCGAGGATCTGAAGAAGCTGGTGCGCACCAGCCTGGAACCGGAAAAGCTCGAAATCTTCATCGATCTCATCGACCATGATGAGGGCTACCCGCTCTATCAGGCGGTGTCGGCGACGAAGATGGCGCTCTCGGCTTCGGAGGAAGCGCCTTTCGATTTCGCGCCGCTTGGCCGCGGCGGACATCGCAGCATCAAGCGAAGCGACTTCGAAGGCTGGATCGCCGATGATCTCGCCCGCATCGAAGGCGCACTCGATGACGTGCTCGACAAGACCGAGACGAAACCATCGGAGATCGACAAGGTGTTTCTGACCGGCGGCACCTCCTTCGTGCCGGCGGTGCGCCGCATCTTTACCGAACGCTTCGAGCGCGACCGGATCGAAAGCGGCGGCGAGCTGTTGTCGATCGCCCATGGCCTGGCGCTGATCGGCGAACGTGACGACATCGCGCAATGGACTGTGCAATAGAGCCGGCAAGGTCGGGCAATCGGCCGCCCGCCCTTTCAATGCCCCTGTCACTCCGCTAAGCTTGCCGCATGATCTCCGCCAACGACCTTTCCCCAGCCGAGCTCGCAGCGCTTCTGCATTTCCATGCCGATGCTGGCGTGGAATGGCTGCTGGAGGAAGAGGCGATTGACCGCTTCGCCGAATTCGAGGCGATGAAGGCCGCCCGCCGCCCGGCGGCACAGGCGCAGCAGCAACGTCCCGCCGCTGGGGAGCGCCCTGCCCCAGGTCAGGCACAGGTGCGCCCGAATGCAGCGGTGCGCCCGGCGCCTGCCGAACGCGCGGCGTCCGGTCCGCAACCGGCAATCCCGGATGGCGAGGCGGTACAGCAGGCGCGCTTCGTCGCCGAGACCGCGCGCTCGCTCGTCGAGCTCAAGACCGCGATCGAAGCCTTCAGCAGCTGCAACCTCAAGCACAGTGCCCGCTCGACCATCTTTGCCAGCGGCGATGCCGAAAGCGGGATCATGGTGATCGGCTCCGCGCCGAGTGCCGAAGACGATCGCGAGGGCATGCCCTTCTCGGGAAAATCCGGCCAGCTGTTCGACAAGATGCTGGCGGCGATCGGGCTGACGCGCTCGAGCGTTCTGTTGACGCAGGTCATCCCCTGGCGACCACCTGGCAATCGTGCGCTCTCGGCGGCGGAAATGGACATCTGCCGACCCTTCATCGAGCGGCAGATCGCGCTTGCCGAACCCAAGGCGATCCTGTTGCTCGGCAATTTCTCGGCGCGCTTCTTCTTCGGTGAAAATGATACAATTCATGGGTTGCGCGGCCGCTGGAAGGAGATTGCCGTTGCGGACTGTGTCATTCCTGCCATAGCCAGCCTGCATCCGCAGGATCTGTTAACCGCACCTGTAAACAAGCGGCTGGCCTGGAATGACCTGCTGGCTTTTCAGGCGAAACTTAAGTCCCTCTCTTTGCTTAGAAATTAGCCAAAGTTGAATAATTTGTGAATCAGCCTATGCGATTTTCGCATGGCTGCATCCCGCCGTGATGCATTGCGGAATCTATGCTGCATCGCAATATCAACTGTGTCTTGGGAGGAATCACAGGAACCAAGGCCATGAACAAGCGTTTTCGTCCTATCCATAGCGGGTTTGAAACCCTTCGCCTCGCCGGCGACCAGGTTCGTTCCACTCAAGGCTACAGCCGTTTCGGCTTTGCCACGAACGAACAGATGATTGCCCGCGGCACCGGCATCAACAGCCGTACGGCGCGCCCGAACGCCATTTTTTCGGACTTCCAGCAATATTGAGCAGAGAACTCAAAGTGTTGCAGCGTCCTTTGCGCGTCTGAAAAGACGCGCGGCGCTGCAGGCGCTTCGCCTGCCCTTTCGTGTCAAGAGTACCCAACATGTCGACGATCCTGATATCGCTTCTGCGCAACATCGAAACCTTCGAGCACATCCGCGTCGCGGTCTGCGCCGCGCGGGAATATGAGCGCGAGCTTTCGGTCAAGCCGGCCGATGCCAGCGCGCGCATTGGCGCAGGCGCTACAGCCATCGTTCTCTGATCACACGGCCATTTCTTCGATCTGGGCCTTCGCCCATTCGAAAGCTTCGTCGACATAGGCGAACTTGACCGCCTGCCAGGCGCAATATTCCTCGACGAAATCCCGCGATATCCATAGGTGCGTCTTGCGCGGCTCATCCTGCCAGCCGACGCAGCCGCGTTGCGCCGCTTTTGCCAGCAAGCGCTGCAGATGGGTGCGCGACATCATGAAATCAGCGGCGAGCGCGCGGGTTTCGACGCGACCGACGGACAGCCTATCCGGCTCGCTGCTTTCTATAGCCATCCGGGCGATGAAGTTGTCGACGACGAGGCCGCCGGCTTCCGTCCAGAGGAAGAGCGCCACCTGCTCCGGCGGCTCGCGCCAGGCGGCATCTTCGAGGCAATGGCGGGCAATGCGCGGCTGAATGAGCCGCATCAGTGATGGATTTGCCTGGAAAAAGGCTGCCCTTTGACCGCCGTCGAGCAGGTCGAGCGCACCGAGATTGGAGAAAAGCCAGGCAAACATACCCTGATGACTGACGTCGCCCGGTTCGAAATGACGTGGTCGCCGCCGCTCGTCGCCGGGCGTGTGGGTGATGAAGCGGTAGGTATAGAGTTCTTCGATGAAGGCGAGCACGGTGTTGCGGCTCGCCACCTTGTGCGCGGTGATGCGCCCGGTCAGCCCAACGGCGGTGAAGCCCGAGGTCGGGTCGCGCGGATCATATTCCAGATGGAGGGCATAGGCAGTCTGGGTCAGAAGCCAGCGTTGATGGGAGGCGAGCAGTCGCGCCAGCCGCGGACCGGCATCGAACATGCCGCGCATCTGCCCAGCCAAAAAGCGAATGCTCATCAGAAAGGAAGAATTCCCCACCAATTGCTCCGCTGTGAATGCCATTATGCTTTTCTCCACCCCCGCTCGCCGGCCAGCGTTCGGAGCAACGACACCCGAGAGCTCCTCCGGCATCAGCGGCCATTCAGACATGCACAGCTTGGAATAAATGATACTCTCTCATGTTCAACAATCATATTCCGCAGACCGAGGATATCCCAAGAATTCACCATTCTTTTCACTCTTTGAGCGCAAGTTTCAAGCCACCGCAATCCCTGCGTTAAAACCTTGATAAACATGCGCTTGCAGGCGTCAGGCTTGCGGCGTTGTGGCCTTGCGCGCCTCTCTCTGCTCGATGCCCAGCTGATGCTCGCGATAGATGATGAAGATGCCGGCGGCGACGACGATGACGGTGCCGATCAGCATGGTCACGCTCGGCACGTCGCCGAAGACGAAGTAGGCGACAATGCCGCCGAGCAGGATCGACGTATATTCGAACGGCGCGATGGTGGAGACGTCGGCATGGCGGTAACTTTCCGTCAGCAGGATCTGCGCGACGCCGCCACAAAAGCCGGCGGCGATCAGATAGAGCGCCGTCGGCCATGCCAGGATGAGCCAGCCGAAGGGAAGAGAAGCCAGCGAGAAGACCGAGGCGGTGATCGAGAAATAGAGCACGATCGTCGCCGTCTTCTCTTCCTCGACGAGGCGACGCACCTGGATCATCGCCGCGCCGCCGAGAACGGCCGAGAGCAGCACGCAGAGCGCACCGACGGCCTGTTCTGCTTCCATGCCGCCGTCGCGAAACAGCGTGAGTTTCGGCCAGGAAACGATGGCGACGCCGACGATGCCGACCAGGACGGCGCTCCAGCGATAGATGCGCACGGTCTCGCCGAGAAAAACGGCAGCGAAGATGACGGCGACGAGCGGCAGCGCATAGCCAAGCGCGATCGCCTCCGGCAGCGGCAGATGCAGCAGGCCGTAGAAACCGAAAGCCATCGACAAGATGCCGATCGTACCGCGTTTCAGGTGACCGATTGGATTGGCGGTGTAGAAGGCGGCGCGCAACTGCCTGTTATAGGCCAGATAGGCCATGATCGGGAACAGCGCGAAGAACGACCTGCAGAAGGTGACCTGCCCCGGCGGGATGTCTGAGCCCGCCAGCTTGATGAAGGTCTGCATGGCCAGGAAGACCACGACCGACGAGACCTTCAGCGCAATGCCTCTCATCGGGTTTCTGAGAACCGAGTGCATGATCCTGGCTCTTGATACTGACTTAACCGGAACGGGGAGACGCGTTCGACTCGGGAACGCAGCAGGTGACGTCGCCCATCGTAGCGAAAGAAAAGTCTGATTGGCGAAAAAACCGCAAGCAATATGAGAGAATCACAGAATCGCCGTCAGCCGCGGGCTCAACCGTGCTGCATACGCGTCACCGCGCTGAAATTTCCCTTTTTGAGCCATTTACCCCCAAAATGTTCATCTCCCGGCGCTCGGCGTTAACCAATTGAAAACCATAGGCAAGCATCGTTTTTATCGCTGATCTCGAAATTTTCTTCACCGCACAAACAATTGCCCGCTCCTTCCAGGATCCCATTTGATGAAGCCGCTTAGCGCCGAAACCATTGCCCAGTCGCAGAATGCGACACCGCGCTCCATGCGCGTCGTCACCGACGGCATCAGCACCGACCTCGAGCGCTTCAGCGCCGACAACACCCATATCGTCAAGCAGATCAAGCTGCTGGCGATCAATGCGCTGATCGAGGCGGCCAGAGCCGGCGAGACCGGAAAGGGTTTTGCCGTCGTTGCCAACGAGGTGCAGCGGCTGGCGCAGATCGCAACCGACATCACCGGCAGGTTCGAAAGCAACGTGCTCGGCCGCATCGGCCTCAGCCGTGCCATGGCCGATTCGCTGGTCGAGGAGATGGAGGGCGTTCGCCTCACCGATCTGGCGCAGACGCTGGTGCAGCTCATCGTCCGCAATCTCTTCGAGCGCACGGCCGATGTGCGCTGGTGGGCGACGGATCCAGCGCTCTGGCAGGCGCTGCAGAACCCGAGCCGGGAAACCGTCGCCTTTGCGGCGGAGCGTCTCGGCGCCATCAACCGCTTCTACACCGTCTATCTCGATCTCGTCATGACCGATCTCTCGGGCAAGGTGATCGCATCCGCCAATCCCAAGTTCCAGCGCAAGATCGCAGACACGAGCCTTGCCGGCGATCCGTGGTTCCGCGCAGCGTCGGCCTGCTCCTCCGGCGACGCTTATATCGTCGATGATGTCAAAGCGAGCCCGCTCCACGACGCCAGGCATGCGCTCGTTTATGCCACAGGCATCCGCGAAGAGGGCAAGCTCGACGGGCGGCTGGTCGGCACGCTCGGCGTCTATTTCGACTGGCAGAACCAGGGCCAGGCGATCGTCGAGAAAGAGGCCAACCTGCCACCGCAACTGGCGGAAAGAACGACGGTCATGCTGCTCGACGGCAAGAGCCGTGTCATCGCCACCACCAATCCCGCCTTGCTCTTTTCCCATTTCGCGCTCGCCAATCCGTCCGGCCAAACGAAAGGCAGCTACTACGACAATAACGGCTCGATCGTCGCCTTCGCGCGGACCCTCGGCTACGAGGATTACGATGGGCTCGGCTGGTACGGCGTCGTCGTGCAGCAGACGGAAAACGACGCGACGATCAAAGCTGCCCTCAACCTGAAGTAGCGCCCATCTCCCCGCAGCGGCGTTCATCCGTTTCCAATAAGATATTTTGCCCGCGAACTTGGTGTTCGCGGGCAATTTGCTTTAACTTTAGTTCAGACTTTAATGTAATCATCCCCGGCAAAATTTATGGCAGAGTGCGCCCGCCTCTGTATTCCGCGGTTATCAAATAACGGTCTTCAGGAAACACCATGCGAACAGATACCGGCCAGGTCATTCATCTGGCAGATTACCGTCCCACCGACTTCGTGCTGGAACGTGTGGACCTGACCTTCGAACTCGACCCGACGGAGACAAAGGTCGAGGCACGTCTGATCTTTCATCGTCGCCCGGGCACCGATCCGGCCGCGCCGATCGTTCTCGACGGCGACGAACTGATGCTGTCGGGGCTGCTGTTGGACCAGGTGGAACTGGACCCTTCGCGTTACGACGCAACACCGGAAAGCCTGACGGTGCGCGACCTGCCGGAGAGCGCGCCCTTTGAACTGACGATCACCACCGTCATCAACCCTGAGGCCAACACCAAGCTGATGGGCCTTTACCGCACCGGCGGCATCTACTGCACGCAGTGCGAGGCGGAGGGTTTCCGCCGCATCACCTATTTCCCCGACCGGCCCGACGTGCTTGCGCCGTTCACGGTCAACATCATCGCCGACAAGGACGCCAACCCGCTGCTTTTGTCGAACGGCAACTTCCTCGGCGGCGCCGGCTATGGCCCCGGCAAACATTTCGCCGCCTGGTTCGATCCGCATCCGAAGCCGAGCTATCTCTTCGCGCTCGTCGCCGGCGATCTCGGCGTCGTCGAAGACACGTTCACGACCATGTCCGGCCGTGAGGTGGTGCTGAAGATCTATGTCGAGCACGGCAAGGAGCCGCGCGCAGCCTATGCCATGGACGCGCTGAAACGCTCGATGAAGTGGGACGAAGAGAGGTTCGGCCGCGAATACGATCTCGACATCTTCATGATCGTCGCCGTCTCCGATTTCAACATGGGCGCGATGGAGAACAAGGGCCTCAACGTCTTCAACGACAAATACGTGCTTGCCGATCCAGAGATCGCCACCGATGCCGACTATGCCAATATCGAGACGATCATCGCGCATGAATATTTCCACAACTGGACCGGCAACCGCATCACCTGCCGCGACTGGTTCCAGCTGTGCCTCAAGGAAGGCCTGACGGTCTATCGCGACCACGAATTCTCTTCCGACCAGCGCTCGCGCGCCGTCAAGCGCATTGCCGAAGTGCGGCACCTGAAATCGGAGCAGTTCCCGGAGGACGGCGGCCCGCTCGCCCATCCGGTGCGGCCGACGACATATCGTGAGATCAATAATTTCTACACGACGACCGTCTACGAAAAGGGCAGCGAAGTCACGCGCATGATCGCGACGCTGCTCGGCAAGGACGGCTTCAAGAAAGGCATGGACCTCTATTTCGACCGCCATGACGGTGAGGCCGTGACGATCGAGGATTTCGTCAAATGCTTCGAGGATGCAAGCGGTCGCGACCTCACGCAATTTTCGCTCTGGTACCATCAGGCCGGCACGCCGCTCGTCACCGCATCGGGCAGCTATGATGCGGCGGCCGGCAGTTTCACACTGTCGCTCGAACAGATGATCCCGGCAACGCCCGGCCAGCCGAGCAAGGAACCGATGCATATTCCGCTCAGTCTCGCACTGTTTGGCGAAAACGGCGACAAGATCGAGCCGACTTCGGTCGATGGCGCGGCATATGCCGGCGAGGTGCTGCATCTCACAGGCCGCACGCAGACGGCCGTGTTCCATGGCGTTGGCTCGCGGCCGGTCGTTTCCATCAACCGCAGCTTCTCGGCGCCGATCAACCTGCATTTCGATCAGAGCCCGGCCGATCTCGCCCATCTCGCCCGCCATGAGACCGATCACTTCGCCCGCTGGCAGGCATTGACCGATCTGGCGCTGCCGAACCTCCTGAAAGCGGCACGCGACGCCCGCGAGGGCAAGCCTGTGATCTGCGAGGCGACCTTCGTCGAGACGCTGATCGCCGCCGCCGCCGACGAGAGCCTCGAGCCCGCCTTCCGTGCCCAGGCGCTGGCTCTGCCGAGCGAATCCGATATCGCCCGTGAACTCGGCAGCAACAACGATCCCGATGCCATCCATGCCGGCCGGCAGGCGGTCTTGAAACAGATCGCCGATGCCGGAAAGGATGTCTTTGCCGGCCTCTACGCAGCGATGACGACATCAGGCGATTTCAACCCGGATGCGAAGAGCGCCGGCCTGCGGGCGCTGCGCAATAGCGCCCTCACCTACCTCTCGCATGCCGAACAGACGCCGGCCCGCGCCAAGGCCGCCTTCGATGCGGCCAACAATATGACCGATCTCAGCCATGCGCTGACGATCCTCGCCCATCGTTTTCCCGACAGCGCGGAGACGAACGAGGCGCTCGCCACCTTCCGTGACCGCTTCGCGGAAAATGCGCTCGTCATCGACAAATGGTTCGCGATCCAGGCCGGCATTCCGGGCGCAAAGACCCTGGGACGGGTCCGCGCGCTGATGGACGATCCGCTCTTCAAGCTCACCAATCCGAACCGGATGCGGTCGCTGGTCGGCACCTTCGCCTTTGCCAACCCGACCGGATTCGGCCGCGCCGACGGCGAAGGCTATCGCTTCCTCGCGGATCAGATCCTCGATATCGACGGGCGCAACCCGCAGCTTGCCGCCCGCATCCTCACCTCGATGCGCTCCTGGCGCTCGCTCGAACCCGTGCGTGCCGATCACGCCCGCTCGGCGCTGATCGAGATCGAGCGGGCCGCCGATCTTTCGACCGACGTGCGCGATATCGTAGAGCGCACGCTTAAAGGATAATTTGATTCGACCGGCCATCAGGAGAAATTCGGCGGCCAGTCGCCCGGAACCTCGAATCACCTGGAAAAACCCGAAATTATAAATAGTTAACGGATTTTTACCTTTGCCTCTGGACAAGGCGAATCACCCATGATTCTCTATGTCAGGTTCGAGCGAGCGGCGCGCGAATCACATGAGGGACAAGGCGAAGAGATGATGGACGTGCGGCGGGCAACCGTGGCCAGTGGACGGCTGCGTGTCGATTTTGACGGGCTGAAAGCCTGGCGCGACAGCCTTTCGGGCCACGCGACATCGGAACCACTTCTCCGTTATCTGCCGAAGGCCGAGTTGGTCTTGAAGCGGGCCATCCCGGCGCTGATCGTCGCCTTCCTCTCCGTCGTCGCCGCCTCGCATTTCTTTGGCATGATGAGCGAATATGGGCGCCTGGAGGCCTCGGCACGCCATGCCACCGCACTTTCGGCGGCGACCGCCTCTGCGGTGTTTGCCGATGCGGCCGACATCTTCGACAGCGGCGATATCACCGGGGCGCAGGCCCGCCTCGCCAAATACCTGCCGCAGGACCGGCTGGACAGCGGCGCTTTCGTGCTGCTGGTGCAGGCAAGCGGCAAGGTTTTTGGCGCGACCACCGCCGGGCTTTCGCATGTGGGTAGCAATGTCGCTGACTTCTTCCCCGAGGTTTCGGCGATCCGCCGTTTCGGCGACCGCACCGGCGTCATCGAAACGACGATCGGCGGCGTGCCCTATTATGCCGAGATCACGCTGATGGGCAATGCCGGTGGTTATATCATCGCCGCCACCTCGCTCGACGAGGTCGGCCGGCTTTGGCGCGAGGAACTGGCGCTCAACGTCACGCTGTTTGCCGGGATCTCCTCGATCCTGCTCGTCATCCTCTATGCCTATTACACCCAGGTGAAGCGCGCCCGCGACGCCGACGACATCTTCGTGGAATCGAACCTGCGCGTGGAGACGGCGCTGTCGCGCGGCCGCTGCGGCCTCTGGGATTTCGATTTCGAGAGCCGCGAATTCTTCTGGTCGCGCTCAATGTACGACATGCTCGGCCTGCCGGGCTCCGACAAGACGATGGGCTTCGGCGACGCCGCGCGGCTGATGCATCCCGATGACGGCGGGCTCTACGAGATCGCGCGCGTCATCGGCAAGGGCGCGTCCGCCCAGGTCGACCAGATCTTCCGCATGCGCCATGCCGGCGGCCACTATGTCTGGATGCGGGCGCGCGCCCAGGTGATCCGCAGCAATTCCGGCCGTATGCACCTGATCGGCATCGCCATGGACGTGACCGAACAGCATAGGCTCGCCCAGCGCTACGCAGAAGCCGACCAACGCCTGGCCGACGCCATCGAATGCACCTCGGAAGCCTTCGTGCTCTGGGACAAGAACGATCGGCTGGTCATGTGCAACACGCATTTCCAGCAGGCCTATGGTCTGCCGGACAGCGTGCTCGTGCCCGGCACCGAGCGCTCGACCGTCAATGCCGCCGCCGCCCGGCCTGTCATCGAACGGCGGATTTCCGATGCCGACGGCTCCGGCTATTCGCGTACGACGGAGGTGCAGCTTGCCGACGAGCGCTGGCTGCAGATCAACGAGCGGCGCACCCGCGACGGCGGCAGGGTCTCGGTCGGAACCGACATCACGCTGATGAAACGCCATCAGGAGCGGCTGCGCGAATCCGAGCGCCGGCTGATGGCGACGATCGGCGATCTGTCCGCCTCGCGCCAGACACTGGAGATCCAGAAATCCGAGCTTTCGACGGCCAACGCCAACTATCAGGCGGAGAAGGAACGCGCCGAGGCTGCCAACAAGGCGAAATCGGAATTCCTCGCCAACATGTCGCATGAGCTGCGCACGCCGCTCAACGCCATCCTCGGCTTCTCGGAAATCCTGCAGAACCAGATGTTCGGTCCGCTCGGCTCGCTGAAATACGACGAATATGCCCGCGATATCCATGACAGCGGCAAACATCTGCTCAACGTCATCAACGACATTCTCGACATGTCAAAGATCGAAGCCGGCCATGTCAGGCTGCATTGCGAGCGCATCGATCTTGTGCCGCTGATTGAGGAAAGCCTGCGCTTCACCGCCATGCCCGCGGCTGAAAAGAACATCGTCATCGAACAGCGCATCTGCTCAGGTCTGACGCTGATGGCCGACCGCCGGGCGATGAAGCAGGTGCTGCTCAACCTGCTCTCCAATGCGGTGAAGTTCACCGACAATGGCGGCCGCATCGCGGTACGCACCCGCCGCGTCGACGGCGCCGTCGTCGTCACCATCGCCGACACCGGCATCGGCATTCCACGCTCGGCGCTGTCGAAGATCGGCCAGCCCTTCGAGCAGGTGCAGAGCCAATATGCCAAGAGCAAGGGCGGCTCCGGCCTCGGGCTCGCCATCTCCCGCTCGCTGACCTTGCTGCATGGCGGTCGCATGAAGATCCGCTCACGCGAAGCGGTCGGCACCGTAATCTCGCTGCGTATTCCCGACGATATCTAGACCCGACCTCATTTAGCCGGCCGATGCGGCGGTGAAAACCGCCAATTGGGCGGCGAAAGCACGCTTATATGCCGGCCGCGCTTCGCCGCGGGCGACATAGGCGGAGAGATTCGAATATTCTTCCAGTATGCCTGATCCTTTCAACCTGAGAAGCACCGTCACCATCAGCAGGTCACCGGCGCTGAACGCGCCGTCGAGCCAGTCGGCACCGCCAAGGCGACGGGAAAGATCGTCCAGCCGTTTCCGGATGCTGGCCTCGAGGGCAGAAAGGCGCTGGTCGTACCAAGGCTTGTCGCGCTCGAGGATCATGACGAGAGCGCGGTCGAAGATCGGTGTTTCCACCGTGTTGAGCGCGGCAAACATCCATGTGAGCGCGCGCGCCCGGGCATTCGCATCGTCCGGCAGCAGGCCCGGATGGCGCTCTCCGATATGAAAGACGATCGCTCCGGACTCGAATAAAGCGAGATCGCCTTCTTCATAGGTCGGGATCTGCCCGAAAGGCTGAAGTGCGAGATGCGCGGGTTCTCTCATCGTCTTGAACGAAACAAGACGAACGTCGTAAGGCTGGCCCACTTCTTCGAGCGCCCAGCGAACGCGCATGTCACGCGCCAGCCCCCTGCCGCGATCGGGCGACCGTTCAAAGGCAGTGATGGTAATCGTCATTGGTGTTCTCCATAGCTTTGTCCTGAAGACGACTGGCTAAACGAGAATCCGACAGGCCATGCTCGAGATAATCCTCGCGGTCGTTCCATCTGATGTGAGATCAGGCTTTCACGACATTCAGGAATATTTTCCGAACCACTTTCGACAGCCGCTTCATTTCCGCTTCCAGTGTCTTGATGTCAGGGCAGTCGCCGGCGCGGCAGGCGAGTTCGACGAGGCCCGCCGGCGCATCCTTCGGATCGAACAGGCCGTCGATGGAGAGGCGGATCAGCTGCGAAAGTCGGGTATAAAGCGCGAACGCCTCGAGGCATATATCGAGATCGACTGGCGCCATCAGCCGGTCGCCAAGCACTTTCAGGGCCTCGCCGGTGCTCATCCCATTGACGGCAATGCCGACGCCCCTGGTCGGCGCGATCAGTGCGAGATATTGGGCGATGAATTCGAGATCGATGACGCCGCCGGGAATGAGCTTCAGGTCCCACGGGCTGGAGGGCGGCTTTTCCCTGTCGATCAATTCGCGCATCTCGGCGACATCATGCGCCACCTTGGCAATATCGCGATCGGCCGACAGCACCTCGCGGACGATGTGTTCCGCCTCGGCGATCAGGCTCTCATTGCCGCAAATCAGCCGGGCGCGGCTGAGCGCCATATGTTCCCAGGTCCATGCCTCTTCGCGCTGATACTTGCCGAAGGCATTGATGCGGGTGGCGACCGGCCCCTTGTTGCCGGATGGGCGCAGCCGCATGTCGACCTCATAGAGCACGCCTTCGGCGGTCGGCGCCGACAAAGCGGCCATCAGCCTCTGGGTGATGCGGGTGAAGTAACGCGTCGCATCGAGCGGCTTCGGCCCATCGGATTCGGAGGCCGCGTCGTCATAATCATAGAGCAGGATCAGATCGATGTCGGAACCGGCCGTCAGCTCGAAGCTGCCGAGCTTACCCATGCCGGCGACAGCGATGCGCCCGCCGGGATAATCGCCGTGTGCTGCCCGCATCTCGCCGACCACGGCATCGAGTGCCGCCGCAATGATGAGGTCGGCGAGATGGGTGAAGGCGCGTGCGGCCATCACGCCGTTGATCGCGCCTGTGAGCAGGCGGATGCCGATCAGGAAGCGTTGCTCGGCGGCGAAGATGCGCAGCCGGTCGAGCACCTCTTCATAGTGGCGTGCCTGGGCAAGCGAGCCCTTCAGCCGTTCGCCGAGATAATCGCGCGTCGGCAGCTCGGCCATCAGGCCGGGATCGAGCATGCCGTCGAAGACATGCGGCTTGGCGGCGATCACCTCGGCAAGCCGGGGTGCGGAGGACATGATGTTGACGATCAGCGACAGCAGCGCCGGGTTGCTGCCGAGCAGCGAGAACAGCTGGATACCGGATGGAAGACCGGAGATGAAGCTGTCGAAGCGCAGCAGCGCCTCGTCGGCGCGCTTGCTTTCACCAAAGACCCGCAGGAGCTCCGGCGCCAGCTCCGTCAGCCTTTCACGCGCCTCGACCGATTGCGTCGCCCGGTAGCGGCCGTAATGCCAGGTGCGGATGATACGGGAAATATCGGACGGTCTGGTAAAACCGAGTTTCTTCAGCGTCTCCAGCGTATCCGGGTCGTCGCCCTGGCCGGTGAAGACGAGATTTCCGGTGTCGGTGGAAAGCCTGCTCTCCTGCTCGAAGAGGTGGGCATAACGCCGCTCGACCGTTTTCAGCACGCCGACCAGCCGCTCGGAGAAGCTCGGCGTGTCGGAAAAGCCCATCATGAAGGCGATACGCTTCAGGTCGGCATCCGTCTCCGGCAGCAGGTGGGTCTGCTCGTCGCGCACCATCTGGATGCGATGCTCGACATCGCGCAGGAACCAGTAGGCCTCCGTCAGTTCGTCGCGGGTCTCCGCGTCGATCCATTTCGCCTTGGTGAGTTCACCGAGCGTCTCCTCCGTCGCCCTGCCACGCAATGCCGGCATGCGACCGCCGGCAATCAGCTGCTGCGTCTGGACGAAGAATTCGATCTCGCGAATGCCGCCGCGGCCGAGCTTGACGTTATGCCCCTTGACCGCAATGGCGCCGTGGCCCTTATGCGCGTGGATCTGACGCTTGATCGAATGGATATCGGCAATCGCCGCGTAATCGAGATATTTGCGGAAGACGAAAGGGGCGAGCCCGCGCAGGAAATCGCCGCCCGCGGTCAAGTCGCCGGCAACGGCACGCGCCTTGATGAAGGCCGCCCGCTCCCAGTTCTGGCCCCTGCCCTCGTAATAGATCATCGCCGCATCGACCGGGATCGCCAGCGGCGTCGAGCCGGGATCGGGGCGCAATCTGAGATCGGTGCGGAAGACGTAGCCATCGGCTGTCCGCTCCTGCAGGATGCGCACCAGCCGGCGCATCATTCTGGGAAAGACCTCGATCGCGTCATCGGGGTCGGGCACGATGCCCGCCTGTTCGTCGAAAACGACGACGAGGTCGATATCGGAGGAATAGTTGAGTTCGGATGCGCCGAGTTTGCCCATGCCGAGCACGATCAGCCCGGAGCCCTCGCTCGGTGCCGCCACATCCCGCAGCCTGAGCTTTCCACCCTCATGCGCCGAAAGCAGCAGATGGTCGATCGCGGCGGCAACCGAAGCTTCGGCAAGCTCGCTCAGCCAGGCCGTCGTCGCCCGCCCGTCGAAGATGCGCGCGAGATCGGCGAGTGCAACGAGGAAGGCCACCTTGCGCTTGATGATGCGCAGCCTGCTCATCACCACGGATTCCGAAGGTGCTGCCCCCTCGCCGTCCCGCTGCCAGCAGCGCCGCGCATCGGCGACCAGCGCCTCGATCTGCGGCTCCAGCGGTTGGGTGATGGCGCCGGCGAGGATGGCGGGATCGAGATTGACGATTTCGCGCAGATAAGGCGACAGCGTCAGCACGGCCGCGATGAAATCGCAAAGCGGGCTCTCCGTCTTCAGCATCGCCGCCACCGACGGCTCGTGTCTGCCGGCCTCCTGAAGGTCGGCCAGCGCCAGCTTCAACTCCGTCTGGTTCAGCGGACGCAGCAGCCCTTCGGCCACATTCTTCAGGCCATGCGTCGATTTCGTCAGCATGCACTCTCCCTGCTTTAGCGCCGAAGGAACGGTCCCGCAGAATCGCGGGAACGCCTCCTTCGACCAGCATTAAACTAGGGTCTTGGCGGCAAACCGCCAATATACGATTCAACCGATCGTGTTTCGGCGGAAAAGCTCAGGCAGCCTTGGCGGGGAAGATCATGCTGACGGTCAATCCGCGCTTTTCGGGCTTGTCGGGATCGGTATCGGAGAGTTCCAACCGGCCGTTGTGCAGCTCCATCACCGCTTCCACCAGCGAAAGCCCGAGCCCCGTTCCCGGCTTCGATCGGCTTTCATCGAGGCGGACGAAGCGCTTCACCACGTCGTCGCGCCTGTCGGCCGGAACGCCCGGCCCATGGTCGGCCACCGAAAGGCAGATGCCATCCGGGCGGCGGGCGAGCTTCAGCGTTACCTTGCCTGCTCCTTCCGTATCGGAGGAATATTTGATGGCATTGTCGAGCAGATTGAAGATTGCCTGGCCGATCAGCTCTCGATTGCCCTGCACCTCGACATCCGGCTCGATGCTGGAGCTGAGGCCGAGCCCGGCTTCCTCCGCTGCTGGTTCGTAGAGCTCGGCGCTGTCGGCGACGATGGCCGAAAGCTCCACGGGCGACATCTCGGCCGCGACCGATCCGGCCTCGACGCGGGAGATCATCAACAGCGCATTGAAGGTGCGGATCAGTTGGTCCGATTCCGAAATGATGCCTTCGAGGGCTGCGCGCCGCGCCGCGCCGTCACCGATGTCCAGCGCATCGGCCGCCTTGTTGCGCAGCCGCGTCAGCGGCGTCTTGAGATCGTGGGCGATGTTGTCGGAGACCTGCCGCAGGCCCTCGTTCAGCTTCTCGATGCGCTCCAGCATGGTGTTCAACGATATCGACAAGCGGTCGAATTCATCGCCGGATCCGCCCACAGGCAGGCGCTGCGACAGGTCTCCGGCCATGATCTTCTTGCTCGCATCCGACATGCGGTCGATGCGTTTCAGCGCGTTGCGGCCGATGGCGAACCAGATGATGATGGCGCCGAGCCCCATGATCGCCAAGGCAACCATCAGCGCCTGGCGCACCAGCAGACGGAAACGCTCGGGGTCGCCAAGGTCGCGGCCGATCAGGATTCTGAGGCCATTGTCGAGAACGAAGATATTGGCAATCGCCTTGTGGCGGCGCTCGATGCCGCTGTCGGTATAACGCTGGTAGCCGAAGGGCGCGGAGGTCCAGCCGATCTCCTCGAAGACCCCCGGCTGCACCGAGGCGACGTTGCCGGCGAGAATATCGCCCGAGGGACCGGCGATGATGTAGAGGTTGGCGCCCGGCTGGCGGGCACGCCGCTCCATCATGCGCAGCAGAAGGTTCATGCCGCCGGTGTCATAGGCGCGCTGCACCTGCTCCACCTCCTGCCTGACGGCGTCGCGAATCTGGCCCGACAGCAGCCTTTCCGACATTGCCGTCACATAGAAGACGAGCGTCGCGGCACAGATGGCGAAAAGCAGGATATAGAGTGCCGAAAGGCGGACTGCGGTGGACTTGAAGAGAACCTTGAAACGGCTCATCCCTCATCCTTGATCATGTACCCCGCGCCGCGAATGGTCTTCAGGAGCGGCTGGCTGTAGTCCTTCTCGATCTTCGAACGCAGTCGCGAGACATGGACGTCGATGACGTTGGTCTGCGGGTCGAAGTGATAGTCCCAGACATTTTCGAGCAGCATGGTGCGGGTCACCACCTGGCCGGCATTCTTCATCAGATATTCCAGCAGGCGGAATTCGCGCGGCTGCAGCGGGATCTCCTTGCCGCCGCGTCGCACCTCGTGGGAGAGCCGGTCGAGTTCGAGATCGCCGACGCGATAGACGACGTCCTGATCCGGCGTGCCCTTGCGGCGGCCGAGCACCTCGACGCGTGCCAGCAACTCGCTGAAGGCATAGGGCTTCGGCAGGTAATCGTCGCCGCCGGCACGAAGACCGGTCACGCGGTCATCGACCTGGCCGAGCGCCGAGAGGATGAGGACCGGCGTATGGATGGCCTTGCGGCGCAACTCGCTGATGACGGAAAGCCCGTCCCGGCGCGGCAGCATGCGGTCGATGACGATCACGTCGTAGGTATTTTCCGACCCCATGAACAGGCCGCTCTCGCCGTCGCTGGCGTGATCGGCGACGATGCCCGCCTCGCGAAAGGCTTTCGTGAGGTAGACCGCGGCTTCGAGATCATCTTCGATGATGAGAATCTTCATGCGGCCGACATTACCCGCCGGCTGCGTTTCGGCAAGACTCAAAGCATCTTCCTGCGGGGCGGCGCTCATGGCGATCATCCTTCAAGGTCAGAAGAATCGAGCCGCGCGGAGTTTCGTCCGCACGGCTCCAAGTTGTCTTGAGGGATCAGCCCTGGCCGTTGATCGGAAGCGCGACGAAACGGCTTCCTTCATTGGACTGGATCTGGAAGAGCGCGCGGGTGCGCCCGTCCTTCTTGGCCTGGTTCAGCACCCTGACGACATCGTCGGGGCTGGCGACCTCCTGGTTGTTGACCGAAGTGATCTTTTCGCCTTCCTTGATGCCCTTGTCGGCAGCGTCGGAGTCCGGATCGATGCCTGTTATCGCCAGGCCCTTGCCATCGTCAGACGGGCCAACCGTCAGGCCGAGATCGGCAAGCGCCTTTTCGGAAGCCGGTGCCTCAGGCTGCTGCGGCTGGCTGTTGTCATCGGCGGACGCATCCTTCTGGTCGATCGGCAGCGTACCGAGTTCGACGGTGAGAGGCTGGGCCTTGCCGGCGCGCCAGACCGAAAGCTCGACCTTGCTGCCCGGCTGCATCGCGCCGATGCGGCGGCTGAGATCACGCGCATCCTTGATCGTCTCACCGTTCAGAGCGGTGACGACGTCGCCGGCTTTCATGCCGGCCTTGTCACCCGGCGAACCGGCCTGCGGGGCAACCACGAGGGCGCCGCTCGGCTCGGAGAGACCGATGGATTCAGCGATATCCTTGGTCACCGGCTGGATCTGCACACCCAGCCAGCCACGCGAGACCTGGCCGTCCTTCATCAGGTCGGCAACGACGTCCCTGGCGGTCGAGGCGGGGATGGCGAAGGCAATGCCGACGCTGCCGCCCGACGGCGAGAAGATCGCGGTGTTGATGCCGACGACTTCGCCGCTGAGGTTGAAGGTCGGACCGCCGGAGTTGCCGCGGTTCACGGCGGCATCCACCTGCAGGTAATCGTCATAAGGACCGGAGCCGATATCGCGGCCGCGGGCCGAGACGATGCCGGCTGTGACCGTGCCGCCGAGGCCGAAGGGGTTGCCGACGGCAACGACCCAGTCGCCGACGCGGACGTTATTGTCGTCGGCCCAGTTGACGTAGGTGAACTTCTTGCCCTTGCCGTCGACCTTCAGCACGGCAAGGTCGGTGCGCGGATCCTTGCCGATCAGCTTGGCATCGAGCTCGGTGCCGTCATTGGTGACAGCGACGAAGGCCTGGCCATCAGAAACGACGTGGTTGTTGGTGACGATATAGCCGTCCTCGGAGATGAAGAAGCCGGAGCCCTGGGCGACGGGGCGGAGGCGACCCTTGCCGCCCGGACCATTCGGACCGCCATTCGGGCCGTTCTGGCCGAAGCGCCTGGAATGGCCCTGCTGATCATTCGGATCCTGGCCGAACTGCTTGAAGAACCGCTTCAGCGGATGATCGTCGGGAAGGTCATCGAAGCCGCGGCCGTTGAAATCGAAGGAGAAGCCGTCATTGTTGTCGGCGACGGGGTTGACGCGGTTTTCGACCCGGACGGAAACGACGGCCGGAGAAACGGCGTCGACGACATTGGCGAAGCTCGGAACGGCAGGCGCCTGAATCTTGACAGCTTCGGCATAAGACCGGGTGATTTCGAGCGGAAGGCCGGTTGCGAGCACAGCGGCTGCGATACCGGCGACGGTAGAAGCCTTGAGCACAGTAGCGAGGGACGGACGTCCGTTGAAATTCTTGAGCATTGGAGCACCTTCTCTTGTTCTTAAACCTTCAGACCGGCGGCGCCGGATCAGTCGATGACGAAAGATATAGGACGCCGCACCTTACTGCGAACTGTCCGGCCAATGAAAAGTTGGTAATGTTTGCAATGTTTGCTTTCGCCCAGAACGCGCCGCTGGTTTCTCCGGCGGCCTGGATGCTGCAACTGGCTCGGCCCGAATCGGCTATTTCTTCAGCAGCTCGCTCAGCCGCGCCTGCTCGTCTGCCGTCAGCTTGCTGCCGGTCGGCTT